>DASZOV010000096.1:0-147913 GCA_035550595.1 Vicinamibacterales bacterium | reverse complement strand
GTGGACGCGTCGCCGGCTGGTCTGTAGGTCGTTCCAGGAGGATTGTATGCAGAAGTCACTTCTCGTCGTTACGGCGTTCGCGCTGGCCGCCGCAGGGTCGTCGGCATGCGCGACGAAAGGGTTCGTCAAGAATCAGGTGGCTCAGGTGAGCGGCAAGGTCGACACCCTGAGCCAGTCGCTCGAAGAAACGCAGGAGCGCACCAAGCAGAACGAAACGAAGATCGGCGAGGTCGACCAGCGCGCCGGCGCCGCCCAGAGCGCGGCTGACGCGGCCGGCACGGCGGCCAATGGCGCGGACGCCAAGGCGGTGGCCGCGAACACGGCGGCCACGGAGGCCGAGGCCAAGGCCGATGCGGTCGACAAGGCCTCGAAGCGCATCGTCTACGAGGTGGTGCTGAGCGAGGACCAGGGCAACTTCAAGTTCGGCCAGTCGGGCCTACCTGACGAGGCGAAGGCGAAGATCGACGAGCTCGTCGCGCAGCTCAAGGCCGACCCCAAGGGCGCCTATTTCGAGATCGAAGGCCACACCGACAACGTCGGCGACAAGGCCTACAACGAGAAGCTCGGCATGGAACGCGCCGACGCGGTGCGGATGTATCTCTACACCCAGCACCAGATCCCGCTGCACCGCATCAACGTGATCAGCTACGGCGAGGACAAGCCCGTGGCGCCGAACAACACGCGCGCCGGCCGTGCCCAGAACCGCCGCGTCGTCATCCGGGTGCTGGCGTAGGCCGCCCCCGGTGGCCGCGGGCGTGTAGCCTCCTGCGACCTTCGTTCGAACGGCCTTCGGGCCTTTCTGCAGCGGCCGATCCTCCAGGGTCGGCCGCTGTTTTCATATGCGGGACGCGTGAGCGTGGCCATCACGCCGGCAACGTTGCGTCGCGATATCCATCAATGGTCTGACCAAGACACGATACGTCCGGCCACAGACGCTGATACAAAGTCGACGTCGATGCGCGAGTCATGCACATTGTGAAATCTTCGCTGATCACTCAAATCACACTGGATTACCGCGCGACTCCCGGTATACTCCAGGAAGCACGAACCCTCTTGGGGGACTTATGGCGAAACGTGGACACACAGGTTCCATGCGAATGAATCAGGCGGCCGAGACGATTGGCGCTGCGCTCGGTCATGTGGCGGCGCGTCTCGACGCGTGGAAGAAAGAACGCGAGGCGATTGCCGGCGACGTGCGTCGCATGGTGACGTCGGCGCAGAGCATGCTGGCCGATCTGGGCGAGACGGCTCGCGCGGCCGGGGAACGCGTCCGCCGCGGCGGACGCCAACGCGGGTACAAGGCCTCGCCGGCGACACGCGCCAAACTGCGCGCGGCCTGGCAGCGCCGCAAGGCCGAAGCTGCTGGCGTCGTGGCCACCGGCGCCAAGAAGGGTCGCCGCAAGCGGGGACGCTTGTCAGCGGAGGCGCGCGAGCGTATCGCCGCCGCGCAGCGCAAGCGGTGGGCGGCCTATCGGGCGGAGAACTCGTAATCCGCCCGGGTCCGCACGCTGGGCGCGGACGCGGCTGCCACTCCCCCGTCGGCCGTTCGACTTCGGACAACCATCACACGGCGAACGCGCACGCTGAAGCCTGCGTGCCTGCGCGCATCTGCGTGCGGCGCGGCGTGACTGACGGCTATCGGCCTGTGCTACGATAGGCGGTCCGGAGGTTGGACGCTGGCGCGGCCATGGCCGTCCCTGCTGTCATTCCTCCCGACGCGTTCCCACCCGACGCCGGCGTAGCTCAGTTGGTAGAGCAGCTGATTCGTAATCAGCAGGTCATCGGTTCAAGTCCGATCGCCGGCTCCAGTTTTTCGAGAACGAGCGAGGTCTCCCCCACTAGGTCTCGCACCAGATGACTTCGGGTAACACCGAAGTAACTTACACGCGCACGTCTCCAACCACGAATCCGTCCGTTCCTCACACCGCGGATCCCAAACGCTCACTTCTGACGTTCTCGAAAGCATGACATTTGGGCCCCGGAAGAAGACACCCGAGCCGAGCGAGACGTCGGATTGGGTCGAGGGCGGTCCGTTATTTACGGCGTCCGTTCGGATGGATCGTCTCGCCGCGTTTCAGCATCGCGACGAACTC
The DNA here is from genome assembly GCA_035550595.1 of Vicinamibacterales bacterium. Classification (GTDB taxonomy): domain Bacteria; phylum Acidobacteriota; class Vicinamibacteria; order Vicinamibacterales; family SCN-69-37; genus CALFMR01. The sequence continues at coordinate 145,820 of DASZOV010000096.1, read as the reverse complement.
GGCGATCTTTCGCGCACGGCCCTCGGGCGTCTTCAGGTTGTGGACGCGGAAGGCGAGCGCGTAGCGATTCTGTGCCGTCAGCCGCCTGAAGAGATCCAGCGCTTTCGGCTCCGCCTCGATGGCCGTCAGCAGATCGGCGGGAAACTCCATCTGCCGGCTGCCAGCGTAGGCCCGTTTCCAACGGCCATCCGCCTTGGCGAGCTCGATCTGCGCCTGCCCGGCGGGCTGCATTCGTCCTTCAGCGATCAGCCGCGCCACGTGCTCGCGATTACGCACCGACCAGAGACTCTTTGCTCCGCGCGGCGTATACCGCTGCAAGAAGCGGGTCGCGTCGAGTGGCTTTCGAATCGCGTCAATCCAACCCCAGCAGATCGCGACGTCCAGGGCCTCGGCGGTACTGACCGAGGCAAGGCCGGAGCCTTTCTTGGCGAGCCCGATCCACAGTTCCTTGGCACTCGCCGCATGCCGGGCGTACCAGCGCTCGAGCGCGCCACGGTCTTTGAAGGTGCGAACGGCGTCGGGATTGACGGGAACAGAAGCCATGATGGGCGGATCGATCTTGCCGGGCGATTGGCCTGATGGCAAGAGCCCCCACACGTGTCTTCTCTTGCAGAGCGAAAGGCGGGTGACGGATGCCGTCAGACGTCGATCGCGACGACTTCATGCACGTCGACCGATGGCACGCTGACCGTCACGGTTCGCCCCGACTGGCGCACTGGCACGGTCGATCCCGCGGTCAGTAACTGCACGCGTTTGGCTGTCGCGCCTGCCGGCAACTCCATGCGGACTTCCAGCGGCCCGATGGGCACGACCTCACGCAGCGGTCCCCGCATCATCATCGGATTCGTCAAGTTGACGAGGTGCACCGTCAGCGACGTCTTCTGTCGCCAAACAGCGATGTCGAGGAGTCCTGGACCTGAAACCTCGACGGGACTGGGACGTCCGGCGGCCGCCCACCGAATGGCATTCGCGAGCAGCCGGCCGTGATCGACGGCCAGCACTTCCCAGAACGTGCGGTCGATATCCCACGGAAAGTACACGACGCGCCCGTCGCCGATCTGGCGCAGGTACAACTCGCGCATCTCGGTGTGCAGGACGCGCGGATACACGTCCTCCATCGGCAGATCCGGATACGACGGGATCAGGGTGATCGGCGAAGGAAAGGCCGCGGTCGGTGACGTCCGCACGCGGAACACGCCGTTGATGATGCGCGGCGTGTCGTCGAGGCCGGCGAGGATCTCGTGTCGTCGGCCCGTCGACGGGTCCGCATCGAGGCTGAGATACGAGTTCATCATCGGCCCGTCGAACCCACCGGCGAAGGAGACGCCGAACAGATCGGCGAGACCGAAATCCTTGCGAATCGCGCCGTGCTCGTCATAGAGCGACGACGCGAACGTGGCGACCAGACTGCCGCCGCGATGAACGAACGCGCGAATCGCCGCGCACTGATCATCGGAGAGCGCCGCCGCGTCGGCGAGCACGAGCACCGTGAAAGGATCGAGCCGCGCGGGTGTCAGATACGCTTCGTGGACGAACTCGAACGGGACGCGGGCTTCGAGAAGCGCTTGGTACATGCCCCTCACGTGATCAGCGGGGACGTCGCCGCGGGCGACGCCCGTGTGACGCGCCGCGGTCTGTTCGGAGTACAGCACCGCGACGCGCGCCAACGGCACGTCGTTGCGGAGATATGCCTCGTGCCGGGCATGCCAGTCGTAGATGCGCTCGAGGACGGGCAGCCAGCGGCGATCGTAGAGGACGCCGGAAAACTTCGTCACCCACGGCCGCATGCCGTTGGCCGTGCCTTCGGCGACCCACAGGCGGACTTCCGGTTCGCTCTGCACCGAGTCCTTCCAGCGGTATGCTTCCTCGAACCCGACGCTGAAGATCCCGCCGATGGGCCGCCGCCCCATCACCGACCGCAGTTCTTTCGCCCGCTGCCCGTTGACCCAGGGCGGCGTGTTGCCGTGCCTCGCCTGATAGTCGGTGAAGAGGATCGGCGACAGCTTGCCCGCCGTCTTCATATCCGGTGGACCGTTGGGAATGACGGTCGACTCGGCGCGGACGTCACGAACGGCCGCGTCCCAGTGCTTCCACAATTCAGTGAGACGCGCCTTCTGCCAGTCGAGGAAGGCGATCCGCGTGTCGTCGCGCGCTGACGTGAGACGCCGTAGATCGAGCCCGGTGGCCGCTTTGAAATTTTCGCGGCAGTGGACGCAGTAACACTGGCGCTGGCTGTTCCAGCGATTCACGAAGATGCCGTCGACGCCGTACATCGTGACGATCTCGCGATGCACCATCGTCATGAAGTCGAAGTTGTACGGGCCGAGCGCGCACGTCACCCAGAGGTCGGGATTGGCCCAGTGGCGGATCGGCTGCCCGTCCCGGTCCGCCGCGATCCAATCAGGATGAGCCGCCCGCACGTCGTCGCGCGCCGCGTGCGGATCGGTGCGCGCCAGGACGCGCATGCCACGCGCTCGGCAGCCGCGAACGAGATCGCCGAACGGATCGGTGGTGCCGAGAAACGTGCTGCGATGATGGAGCGGCACCTCGGTCGGGTAGTACGCGACGATGCCACCCGCGCTGAGGCAGGCGGCATCCGCCTTCAACCGCCCGAAGTAGTCGAGCCAGAACGCCGGATCGAAACGCCCGGGATCGTTCTCGACAAGGGTGAGCTGTACCCATCGCATCGGCTCGTCGAACCAGCCGCTGCCGGTCGCCGGCGGCGTTGCCTGCGCGCCATCGGACTGCCGAGCCAGCGCGTCCGCCGGTCGCCACACGGTCGCGATCGCCCCGGCCGCCGTCGTCACGCGAAGAAACCCACGGCGCGAAACCGCGTCGCTCATGAGAAGACTCCCTTCATCCCGATCGGATGCGCGGCATTATCATGCGCCCATGTCCACGACGCCAGACCAGCCGGATCGACGACGCTTCCTCCAGTCAACGGCCGCGCTGGCCGCGCTGCCATGGCTACGACGCCCCGAGGCCGATGCGTTTGCCGCAGACGCTCAGGCGCCGACACAGGCGAGCGCGCAGCCGTGGTTCCGCGGGACGCGCCGCTGGATGCAGACGAACATCGCCGAGATCGATCCGCGCCGATACGACATCGCCTGGTGGCGCCAGGAGTGGCGTCGGACCGCGACCGAAGGCATCATCGTGAACGCGGGCGGCATCGTCGCGTACTACCCCACGCGCATCCCGTACCATCGGCAGGCCGAGTTCCTCGACGGCCGGGATCTCTTCGGTGAAATTCGCGAAGCCGCCCGCGCCGATGGGATCGTGGTCCTCGCGCGCATGGATTCCAACGGCGGCAGCGATGCGCTCGTCGACGCGCACCCGGACTGGTTCGCGAGAACGGCGAACGGCGCGACCTATCCGCGCGAAGCCACGCTGCACGTCCCGTGCTTGAACGGGCCGTACTATCGCGAGCACATTCCCGCCATCCTTCGCGAGATCGCGACCCGCTATCAGCCCGAGGGCTTCACGGACAACAGTTGGAGCGGCCTCTCGCGATCGTCGATCTGTTATTGCGACAACTGCAAGCGCGCGTTCCGAAGCGCGCGCGGATTGAATCTGCCGCCACGTCACGATTGGCACGACCCGACGTATCGCGCGTGGATCGAATGGGGATACGAGTGCCGCCTCGCGATCTGGGATCTGTTCAACCAGACAACGCGCGAGGCCTGCGGATCGGATTGCCATTGGGTCGGCATGATGAACGGCAGCCTGTCCGGTGCGTCCAGTGCGTTTCGCGACTACCGCGCGATCGCCCGGCGGTCGGAAATCATTCTGCTCGACAACCAGCATCGTTCCGACGCCACGGGATTTCAAGCCAACGGTCAAACCGGCAAGCTCGTTCACGGACTCGCTGGATGGAACGTGCTCGCGCCGGAGAGCTACGCGCTGTATCAGACCGGTAGCGCGACGTTCAGACTCGCCGCGCGACCGGAACCGGAAGTGCGTCTGTGGGCCATCGAAGGCACGGCCGGCGGTATCCAGCCGTGGTGGCATTACGTCAACGCGTATCACGAAGACCGGCGCGCGTATCCGACGCCCGTCGCCTTCAGCCAGTGGCATCGCGCGCACGAGGCGGCACTGTTCGACCGCATACCTGTCGCCACGGTCGGCGTCGTCTATTCACAACGCAACCAGGATTTCTTCGGACGCGATGACGCGCGTGTGCTGGTGGATCTTCCGTCGCGCGGTATGACCGAGGCACTGACGCGCGCGCGGATCCCGTACGTGCTCGTGCACGCCGACGACCTCGCCGACGCATCGAAGGATCTGCGAGCGATCATCCTGCCGAATCTCGGCGTCATGACGGACGAGCACATCGCCGCCGTCCGCGCGTTCGTCGCACGCGGCGGTGGCCTGGTTGCGACCGGCGCCACGAGCCTGTGCGACGCCTTCGGCGACGCTCGATCGACGTTCGCGCTCGGCGACCTCTTCGGCGTTCACCTACCCGCCGATCACCCGCTTCGCGTCGAAGACGAACGGCGCCGGCAGATGACCGCGAGCGCGCAGACGTACCTGCGGCTCTCACCTGAACTTCGGGCCGGTGTCGACGGCCCGCACGTCGCCGGCGAACCGCCGGCCGTTGGACATCGGCATCCGATCCTCGCCGGGTTCGACGCCACCGACATCGTGCCGTTCGGCGGCACGCTCGCGCCGATGGACGTCGCGCAGGATGCGACCGTCCTCCTGACGTTCGTGCCGCCGCGACCCGCGTTCCCGCCCGAGTCGGTCTGGCTGATCGACGACAAGACCGACGTTCCCGGTCTCGTCGTCCGCGACCCGGCCAACGCTGGACGCGTGGCCTACTTCCCTGCCGACATCGACGCCCGGTTCGCGCGCGACAACTTCAGCGACTTACAGCACGTCCTCGTCAACGCGATTCGATGGGTCGCCCATGACGACATCCCGCTCGTCGTCGAGGGCCCCGGGCTCGTCGACTGCCATCTCTACCGTCAGGACGCGCGAGTGATCCTTCACGTGATCAACCTCACGAACGAGGGCACGTGGCGCGCACCGGTCGAGGAATTCATTCCGGTCGGCCCCATTCGCGTGCGCGTCCGTCTGCCGCAAGGCGTGCGCGGCCGCCGCGTTCGTCTGCTCGTCTCGCCCGCATCGCCGCCCGTGCGCGTGGTCGATGGATGGGCGAGCGTCGAGTTGCCTGCGGTGACCGATCACGAAGTCGTCGTGATCGAAGATTGAAGGACGTGCGAGAGCGAACGCCCTATTGGTGGTCGCTCATCGATCGGCGTTCGATGAAGCTCAAGACTTTGAAGAGGATCAGGATGACGACGCCCAGGACCAGGGCGCCTTTCCAGCCGCTCAATCCGACGTGTTCCAGCGCGGCGGGACCGGCCCAGCCGACGATCGCGAGCAGCGCGATGGCCCAGACGAACGCGGCGGCGCTGTTGAGGATCGAGAACTTCAGCGGCGGCACCTTGACGTACGCGCACGCGATCGCCAGCGCGATGCGCAGGCCCGGGGCGAAGCGGATGAGCAGGACCATCAGCGTCGCGCGCCGGCGCACGAGGTTCACGAGCGGCGCGGCCCGGCGCTCGAGCGACGGGAACCGCGCCAGCCACTTCGCGAGCTGCCAGCGGAACAGATAGAAGTACGCCTGATCGCCAATCGCCGCGCCAACCGCGCCGGCCACGATGACGCCGGCGGGTTGAAGGCGTCCGGCGGCGACGAGCGCACACGCGGCGAGGTACGCCACCTCGCCCTCGATGATCGCGGCCGCCAGAATCGCCAGATACGGCAGGAGTCCGTTCACTGCGCTCATGCCTCGCGGAGACCGACTGTACCGCACCGCGATCGGCTGCGGCACGCATCGGTCACGGATGAGTCAGCGCGGTGACCAGCCGCGCGTTCAGTGCGCTCGCGCACGAGCGCCGTGTGCCTCGCCGGCGAGCTTCTCCACCTGCTCGCGGACGAGCATCCCCGCCCGCTCGATCTCCTGATCCGACAGCGACTCGTACACGGGCACCTGCACGGCCGTCGCTGCCCGGTCGGCGCCAGGAGCGGGCACACCGTTCCATCCGAACAGAGGCAGGCGCGTGCAGACGTCGACGTGCATCGGCGCGACGTCGATGCCGCGGCGGATGCAGCGTTTGACGACGGTCTCGCTGTCCGGCACGTACGCACAGTACTGGTAATAGACGTGCGTGCGATCGGCCGGCGCGTGCGGGATCGAGATGCCCGGCACCGCACCGAGGATGTCATCCAGCATCCGGGCGTGTCGTCGCGTACGGTCGATGAACTCGGGCAGATGTCTCAAGCCCGCCCGGCCGATGGCCGCCTGCACGTTCGTGAACCGGCCGCGATACTGCGCGGGCAACGGGTCGAGCGGCCGCACGCTCTCCCACAGCCGCGCTTCGGGTTTCGCGCCGACCCACGACGCCGCGTACCAGATCGGAAAGAGCGACCAGGTGAAGACCTTCGGCCGGATGAACGTGTGCTGCCACTTGCCGCTCCACAGGATGTGTTCGACGCGGCGAACGCCGGGCCACGGCTCACCGTCGGCCTGCTGCGCCACACGGCGCGCCACGTCCGCGTCTCGCACCCAGGCCAGACCGCCGCCGTAGGTGTTCAGCGGCTTGAACGCCTGGAAGCTGAAGAGCGCGGCATCGCCGAGCGTGCCGACCATCCGCCCCTTGTAGGTCGCGCCGAGCGAATGGGCGCAGTCCTCGATCACTTTGAGATCATGACGCCGCGCGATCTCCAGGATCGGATCCATGTCGCACGAGAGGCCGTAGAGATGCGTCGGCAGCACCGCGCGTGTCCTCGGCGTGATCGCGCGCTCGACGGCGGCCGGATCGAGCGTGAACGTGTCCGGATCGACGTCGGCGAACACCGGCGTGAGGCCCGCGACGCGCGCGATCTCGGGAATGACCCAGAACGTCAACGCGGGCACGATGATCTCGGCGCCGGCCGGAAAGTTCAGCGCCTGCAGGATGAAGTAGAACGCCATTCGGCCGTATTCGGTCGAACACGTGCGCACGTGTCCGGATCCCAGGAACGCGGCGAATTCCTGCTCGAAGGCTTCGATGTCGGGGCCCTCGACGAGGTGGCCGCGCGCGCGGCACTCGGCGATGATCGACCCCATCTCCGGAACGACTCGGGTGCCAAATCTGCCTATCGCTGCCATGGCGTCGTGCTCCTCGTCGGTGTGCGGCGATCCCGTGGCCCGCGGCGCGTCAACATGGCCGCGACGGTCGCGCGAGCGCCGCGTGGCGCGCATACCGGCGCTTGACGCTCGCGTCGAGCGACCCGACGAGACCACCGAACGAAGGCCCGATGCGCAGGTAGTTCGCGAGGAACGACGGCCGCATGTAGAACTGCGTGTAGGCGCTCCCCAGCAGGAACGTCAGCTCGTCGTGCGTCAACGACGGGTGCGTGAAGGTCGGCGTGAAGCCGTCGAAGCGTTCCCAGTCGGTCTCGGTGATGGTCGGTTGCATCCGCTTGAAGAGCGGCGTGCCGGGATACGGCGTGAGGATCTTGAACTGCGCGACGGTCGATCCCAGCTCGATCGCGTACTCGACCGTGGCGAGGATCGAGTCCCACGTGTCCTCGCCGAACCCGAGCACGTAGAAGGCGGCCGTGACGATGCCCAGCCGGCGGCAATGCCGGAGCACCTCGCGCTGCTGCGCCTCGGGGATCGGACGCCTTCCCACCTTCTTGAGCGTCGTCGCGGCCGCGGCCTCGACGCCGAAGCTCATCGCGCGGAGCCCGGCGGCGTGCATGGTGGTCAAGAGCGCCGGATCGAGACGATCGAGCCGCGTCTCGCACTCGAACGTGTGCGTCAGACTGCGGCTGCGCAGGCCGTCGCACAACGCGAGCACGCGCTCGCGATCCTGCGAGAACAGCGGATCGCGAAACACGATGTGCAGCGGGCCGCGCGTGTCCTGGAGGGCGGACAGCTCGTCGAGGATGTTGGCTACCGAGCGCGATCGATAGGTCGACTGGATGCGGTGCGGACAGTACGTGCAGAACTCGGGGCAACTGCGCGAGGCCAGCACCGGCAAGGCGCCACCGACCGGACGTCCCGCGAACGGCACACGCACACGCCGGCGCGGCGGGACGAGCGGATCCCACCAGGGGAACGGCAACGCGTCGAGATCCGCGATCTCCGGACTGGCCGTCCGGCCCGACGGCACGTCACCGGCGACGATCCGCATCAACGCGGATTCCGGCTCCCCGGCAATGATGAAGTCCGCGTCGGCCTCGAACAGGTGCGGCAGCGTCTGTGCGGCGAGACCGAGAAATCCGACGCGCGCGCCGCGGGCGCGCATGGCACGCGCCCACTCCGTCTCGCGCCGATGATCGACGATCGACGACAGCACCAGCGCGACGTCGGCATCGACGACGTCGCCTCGCGACCCCACGACCGTATGGCCGGCGCGCCGCGCGAGCGCCGCGGCATAGGCGAGGTGCACGCTCGGCAAGTCGTGAAACCGCCGCTTCAGCGCGGCGACGACGCCGGTGACTTTCGAGAACGGTCGAAGGCGCGATCCGAAGCCGCCGGCCACCGTATCTTTACTGACGAACCCTTCTCCACCACGAACATCCGCGAGCACGATCCGCATAGCGTCCCCTGGCGCACGAGGCGCCGACCAGACATGAGGAATCGATCGCGCGCGTGCGGTATGGACGCACCGAGGCGTCACGGCCGCGCGACACCGATCACGAAACGACGCGTGTTCGAGCTAGAGCGAAGCGGGAGGCGGGCGTGGAGCGGACGGCGCGAGGAGGGCGGGCGATCGAAGCGCGCTACCGTGATCGTGGTGGGAACGGATGGCGCCGCCTGCAGGCGGCGCGTGGCTCGGCGAGACGATCAGCGCGACGGCGCCCGGCGTGCCGGTCGTGACGACCGGCGGCACGTAGTCCGGCGCGTCGTCGACGCTCGGATAGCCTTTCTGGAGGAGTCCCTCGCGCGGCGCTGGATGCGGCCGGACGCGCTCGAACTGCGTCCGATGGACGGTCCACACGCGCAGGCGCGTGGAGCCGTCCACGGCGACGAGCTCGTCGCGACCGTCGCCGTTCAGATCGGCGGCGACGACGCTCTGGATCGGCGTCGCGCTGCGGAGGAACACGACGGCACGCGTGGCCGACAGCCAGATGCGCAGAATGGGCGACGACCGGCCGGCGTCGACGACCGCGCTATCGTGCTGGCCGTCGCCGTCGAAGTCCGCGACGACGCGCGGGGTCGCCGCGGCGACGCGGGCGACGAAGAACAACGCCCACGTGAGCCACACCACGCGGCGAACGGCGCTCACGCGATACCCCACGGTGGCATTGTAAACCACCGCCTTCCGGGCCGGCGGCCGGGCTGCGTCGTCAGAGGCCGAACGCGGCCAGCGAGACGTTGTCCTGCAATTCCTGGCGGTGCGGCTCGACCAGCTTCTGGTTCGCCTCGAGGCCTGTCGTGTCGCTCGTCGCGTCCGACTGCTGCACTTCCGGCGTGCGGCCGGCCTTCGCGTCCTCGACGGCCTGCGCGATGTCGAATCCGGTCATCGGCACGCCGATCGCCGCATACGCCCGCTCGCGGATCCAGCGGTACTGGGCGAGCGAGAGTTGCTGCGCGTTGAGCGCGTCGACCTGCCAGTGCTTCGCGTCGACGTAGGTGGCGGCCAGATCGCGATACGCGCTGAGGAGCGACGGCGCGTCGATGATCGTCGCATCGCGGTGCTCGAGGCTGTCGGAGAGCGACTTGTACTTGCTGTTCAACTGATCGAACCGCGCGCCGAGCTGCTGCTTGACGGAGGTCTGCACGGCCAGGAACTTCGTGAGCTGTTCCTGGGTGAGCGCACCCGACGGCGGCGGGTCGTACGGGCTCTTGTCCTGCACCTGCGCCTCGATGTCGGGGATCGATCCGAGCGCCGCGAGTCCCTTCACCGTCGAGCTGACCTTGTGCGCCACGTAGTAGAAACCGACGCCGCCGACGACGATCACGACCAGCGCGACGACGCCGCACCCAATAGCAAGTTTTTTCATAGAGGTATCCACCCGGATAGGCTCACGGCCGCGAGGTGCTCGGAGGCGGGCCGTCGATCGAGCGCCGAGAGTATACTCCGGTCCGGTTGGGTCAGGCCGCGTTCGGTCGCTGTTCCCGTGTCAATTTGTAGAGCAACGCGCCAAGGGCGAGGAGCGTCAGCGCGCCGCCGACGGCGAGCACTCGACCGACGAGCCAGTTGTACTTGCCCGCCGTGGCGTCGTAGCGGCAGCAGAACAGGAGCACCGAGTCGACGAGCGTGCCGATGTGGTGATCGGAGGCCTGCACGAGGCCGAAGCGAACGTCGATGGGCTTGAACTCGATGCCGTAGAAGTATTTGGAGACGCGCCCGTCGGGCGTGAGCACCATGATGCCGGCCGCGTGCACGAACTGCTGCGTGGCCTCGTCCCAACGGTACGAGAAGCCCACCGACTGGGTCAGGGCGCGGATGGCGGGCTCGTCGCCGGTGAGGAAATGCCAGCCGCTGGCGGCCGTCGGCTGCCCGAGATCGGCGAGGACCATCTTCTTTTTTTCCACCGAGTCGGCCGGTTTGTCGCGCGGATCGAAGCTCACCGTCAGGACGTCGAACTCCTTGCCGACGTCGAACCGTACGTCCTTCAACGAGCGCGTCAGCCCCTGAAGCACTTCAGGACAGAGCATGCCGCAGCGGTAGTACAGCAGGTTGAGAATGACCGGGCGCGTCGTGAAGTACTGGCGGAGCGTCACGTCATGGCCGTTTTCGTCGACGAAGTGCAGGCCGAGCGGCACCTGGGCGCCGAGCTTCTGTTCGATCGTCACGCCGTCGAGGATCGCGGGCTTCGTGCCGGCTGCGGCGCCGGTCGCGTCCATGCCGCTCTCCTCGCCCATCCCCTGCGCGCCGAGCGCCGCGGGAAGCGACCACAACAGCACGGCGGCGGCGACGATCACGAACGGTTTGCTGACCATCTGCTGATCATCTCACCCGGCAGGGACGTTCGTCTGCGACAAATTGCCGCGCGCCCATCGTCGCCGCACGCGGACGGTGCCGCCAGCGACGATTGTGGGCCCGCTCGCGGCGGCGGGCTGCTACAATCAGCCCATCCGCAATGGCTCAAATGGCGGCTTCCTCCGCTGGAGCGGCCGATCGGACGATCGGCCTGCTGTTCGACGCGCGCTCGGCCTACGACGTCAAGGTCCTGCGCGGCGTGGCCGCCTATCTCGGTGAACACGGTCATCTGACGGTCACGCTCGACGCCGAGGTCGCGGCGCGGCGCAGCACCGCGCTCGAATCGTCGGGCGTTCACGGGATCATCGCGGACTTGAATCATCCCGCCATGTCGCGGCTCGCCGGATCGTCGCGCGTGCCGGTCGTCGGCGTCGGCGGGATTGCCGCGGCGCTCACGACGCGCGTGCCGTCGTTCCGTGCGAACAACGTCCAGATTGGCGACCTGGCGGCCGATCACCTGCTGGCGGCCGGCGTGACGTCGTTCGCCTTCTGCGGCTATGCCGATCCGACGTCAGCGGCCTGGTCCGACGAACGCGAACGCGCGTTCGTCTCGCGCGTGGGCGCGCGCGGATTCGCGACCGCGATCCTCCATCTGCCCGCGAGTCCTCACGATCTCGACGCGTCGATGGATCGTCTCGAGACGTGGCTGCGCGGGCTGCCCAAGCCGGTGGGCATCATGGCCGCGCACGACGCGCTCGGACGCCGGCTGCTGCACGCCTGCCGCGTGCTGCGTCTCAGCGTCCCGGACGAAGTCGCCGTCGTCGGCGTGGACAACGACGATCTGCAGTGTCATCTCTGTCATCCCGCGCTCAGCAGCATCGAGCAGGGCGCCGTGCGGCTCGGCTACTCGGCGGCGCGGCTGCTCGACCGCATCCTCGGCGGCGCGTCGGTCGACGCGCGGCCGCACCTGGTCAGCCCGGTGTCGGTCATCGCGCGGAGGTCGTCGGCGGCCACGGTCGATGACCCCGATGTGGCGCGTGCCCTGACGTTCATCGCCGAGCACGTGGCCGATCCCGTTCACGTCGCCGATGTCGTCGCCGCGTCTCCGCTCTCGCGACGCGCGCTCGAGCAGCGGTTCCGCGCGCGGCTTCGAACGTCGATCGCCGAGTCGATCCGATCGGCGCGTCTCGGACGCGTGCGCGATCTCATCTCACGGACCGACATCCCGCTGAAGCAGGTCGCGACGCTCGGCGGTTTCCTGTCGGTTCAGCACATGACGACCGCGTTCGCCCGGACCTACGGGGAGACGCCCGCCCAATATCGCCGCGGCATCGCCGACAGCGGCGCCGCCCGAATCTCAGCCTGCCCCCCGCAGGGGTGAGCGCAGCGCTTGTAAAGAATTCGCGGGCGCCTATAAATCAAACATGTTGCCGGCCCGCGAGGAAGACGGTACGGTCATGGCGACATGTCTCTCCCGCACCCTGCCCCTCGTCGATCTCCGTTGTCTCTGCAGATGACACGCCCCGGCCGCTCCGGTGATGCCGGACGGCCGGTCCCGCGTGCCGTCGGTCGCCTCGGCATGCTGGCAATCGCCGCCGCCGCGCTGACGATGGGCGCCTGCGCGCGCAAGGCAACGCCCGTCGTGCCGGCGCACCCCAACATCGTCTTCGTGCTGACCGACGATCAGCGGTGGGACGCGATCTCGCTGAACCCGAAGAGCGGCCCGCTCAAGACGCCGAACATCGATCGGCTCGGGCACGAGGGCGTGTACTTCCGCAACGCGTTTGCGACGACGGCGCTGTGCTCGCCGAGCCGCGCGACGATCCAGACCGGCGAGTACGCGCACATCCACGGCGTCACGAACAACTTCACCGAGTTCCCCGACGACGCGGAGACCTGGCCGCGGGATCTGCAGAAGATCGGATACGAGACCGCGTACGTCGGCAAGTACCACATGGGCGAAGACAACGACGCGCCACGCCCGGGCTTCGACTACTTCGCCACGCATCGCGGACAGGGCGATTACTACGGCACCGAGTGGCGCATCAACGGCGGCGAGCGCCACGTCATCCCGGGCTATTACACGACGATCGTCACCGACCTCGCCGAACAGTGGATCCGCGGCCGTACGGACGGCAAGCCGTGGGCGATCATGATCGGCCACAAGGCGCCGCACAGCTTCTACGTGCCGGAGGACAAGTACAAGAACGCCTTCGCCGACGTGCACATCCCTTATCCGCCGTCGGCCTTCATGCTCGACGACAAGCCGGAGTGGTACAAGGAGCGGCTGCCCACGTGGCACGGCATCTACGGGCCGTTGTTCACCTATCGGAAGAACTTCCCGGATCGCAGTCCCGAAGGCGTCACGGCCTTCGAGGAGATGATCCGCTCGTACTGGCGGACCATCCTGAGCGTGGACGACAGCGTGGGGCGGATCTACGCGTTGCTCCAGCAACTCGGCGAGCTCGACAACACGATCTTCATCTTCACGTCGGACCACGGGCTGCTCGATGGCGAGCACGGCATGGTCGACAAGCGGACGGCGCACGAGCCGACGATCCGCGTGCCGCTCGTCGTGCGCTATCCCGGCCTCACGCCGCCGACCCAGCCGCGCGTCGTGGACCAGATGGTGCTGACGACCGACTTCGCGCCGTCGATTCTCGACATGGTCGGGCTGCCGGCCGGCCCGAAGATGCAGGGCCGATCGTGGAAGAGCATCGCGCAGGGACATCCGGATTCGACGTGGCGGACGAGCTACGTCTACATGTACAACTACGAGAAGCAGTTTCCCTACACGCCGAACGTCCGCGCGCTTCGCACGTCGGAATGGAAATACGTGCGGTATCCGAACTCGCCGAAGCCGCACATGGCCGAGCTCTACCATCTGACCGACGATCCGGACGAGATCGTCAACCTCATCAACGACCCGCGCTATCGCTATCGCGTCGAGCAGATGCACGCGGAGCTCGACCAGCAGCTCATCGCGCTCGGCGCCTGGCCCGACAAGATGCCGCTCGACGAGGGCATCGGTCAGGAGTTGCCGGAGGAGAGCATCCGCTAGACACTCTCCAGTCATGAGTGGCTCGCGCCGTCGTCCGGGCCGTCCCGCCCGGACGGGCGGTCATTCGTGGCATTGGCCGGTCGTTGTCGCGGTGGGGCTCGTCGTGGGCCTCGCGGCGGTTGGCGCATGGCGATGGCGCGCGGCGCGGGGAAACGACCGCACGGCCAGCACGCCGCCAACGGTTCCACACCGCGACGCGACCTACGTCGGCGCCGAAGCGTGCGCGGGCTGCCATCGCGAGGCCTATGACGCGTGGCACGGGTCGCAGCACGCCGAAGCGATGGCCACGCCGAACGCGACGACGGTCACGGGCCTTTTCGACGGCAGTTCGTTCCGGCGCGGCAACGTCAATACGACGTTCAGCCAGCGCGACGGCCGCTACTGGGTCCACACCGACGACGCAGACGGGACGCTGCGGGATTTCGCCGTTCGGTACACGTTCGGCGTGTTTCCACTGCAGCAGTATCTCCTCGAGCAGCCGCGCGGCCGGTTGCAGGCGCTGTCGATCGCGTGGGACAGCCGGCCCAAAGCCGCGGGCGGCCAGCGCTGGTTCTCGCTCTATCCGAACGAGTCGATCGATCACACGGATCCGCTGCACTGGACGGGCCGTGAGCAGAATTGGAACTTCATGTGCGCGGACTGTCACTCGACGAACGTCCGCAAGCGCTACGACGCGACGACTGACACCTTCCAGACGACGTGGTCCGCGGTGAACGTGACGTGCGAGGCGTGTCATGGGCCAGGATCGGCACACGTTGCCTGGGCCGCGCGCGCGAAGAACGAACGGGGCGCGACGGCAGCGACCGACAACGGCTTGACGATCCATCTCACCGAACGAGCGGGCGTGCAGTGGGCGGTCAACCCGACGACCGGCCAGCCCGCGCGGAGTGCGCCAAGGACCACGTCACGCGAAATCGAGACGTGCGCCGTCTGTCACTCGCGCCGCGCGCAGTTCGCCGATGGGTACGTCGCAGGCGACGCGTTTGGCGACTTCTACGAGCCGGCGACGATCCAATCCGGCTTGTATTTCCCGGACGGACAGCAGCGCGACGAAGTCTACATCTACGCGTCGTTTCTCCAGAGCCGCATGGCGAACGCCGGCGTGACGTGCAGCGACTGTCACGAACCGCACAGCGGCAAGATTCGGCGCGAGGGCAACGCGCTCTGCACCACGTGTCACGTGGCGACGCGTTACGACAGTCCGACGCATCATCATCACGCCGCGACGAGCCCGGGAGCGTCGTGCGTCGCGTGCCACATGCCGGCGCGGACCTACATGCAGATCGACGAGCGGCGCGATCACAGCCTGCGCGTGCCGCGACCCGATCTCACTGCCAGCACGGGATCACCCAACGCGTGCAACGGCTGTCATCGCGACCGGACCGCGGCCTGGGCGGCTGATGCCGTTCGCGGCTGGTACGGACACGACCCAACAGGATTTCAGGACTTCGCGCAGGCGTTCGCTGATTTCGACACGCACCGCGCGGGCGCCGCGACCGCCGTTGCGCGCGTGGCGTCATCGGCAGGCGAACCGGCTATCGTGCGCGCGTCGGCGCTCGAGCGGCTCGCGAACGCACCGGGCTCAGCCAGTGTCGCGGCCGGAGCGCTCGCTGATACGGACGCGATGGTGCGCCAGGCCGCGCTTCACACGTTCGACACCGTCGCGCCGGCCGATCGCGTCTCGCGCGTCGCGCCGCTCCTCCGCGATCCAATCCGATCGGTGCGCATTCTCGCGGCGCGTCAACTCGCAGCGGCCTCGGCTCAGCTTTCCCCCGACGACCGGCGCGCGTTCGATCGCGCGGCCGAGGAGCTCGTCGCGGCCGAGCGGTTCAACGCCGATCGGCCCGAGCACCGGCTCTCGCTCGGCGTCTTCTTCGCCGACAGCGGCCGACCGGACGAAGCGGAGCGCGAATATCGCGCGGCGCTTGCCATGGCACCGGACTTCGCGCCGGCATACGTCAACCTCGCCGAACTCCTACGGGCGCGAGGTGACGAGCCCGGCGCCGAAACCGCGCTTCGCGCTGGCGTGACGCGCCTTCCGAAGGACGCGGACCTCCAGTACGCGCTCGCGCTCTCGTTGACGCGATCGCATCGTGCCTCCGACGCGCTCACGGCGTTCCAACGCGCGGCAGCGCTCGCGCCGTCCGATGTCCGCTTCCGTTACGCGTATGCGCTGGCGCTGAACGGCGCGGGGCAATCAACCGCGGCGATTCGCGAGCTCGAGGCCGCGCTCGCCCATCAGCCTGACGATCGGGATGTTCTGCTGGCGCTTGCCGCGATCGAGCGCGATGCCGGCCACTTCGACGACGCGCGACGGCATGCGAACCGTCTCATCGAACTGGATCCACAGGACCGCGACGCACGGGCGCTGGCCGACGAACTGCGTGCGGCGCCGCGATGAACGAGGCGGAGCCGGAAGAACGCAAAAACGCGCGAACGTCCCCTTGACAAAGGTGGCGCGCGGCTTCAATACTCGAACGCCAACGATGCATCGTCACAACTCGCGCGCGTGTCATTCCATCGGACAACGTTCCGGTGCGCGGCGAATTGTCTTCGGCAGGAGCGCCTGACTCCACCTGCCCTTCACGACATCCCGACAGCTCAAAGGCCCGGAACCGCAAGGTGCCGGGCCTTTGTGCATGTACGGCCTTTTTTTTTTTCGACGCGATGACGAACACAGAAACCGGGTCAGAACCATGAAGCGTCCCATTACCGCGTCCGATGTCCTCTACCGCTTCGGATCGTTCACGATCGATCCGGCCCTGCAGACGTTCTATTACGGCGACACGGCCCTTGCCATCTCGCGGAAAGCGTTCGCCGTGCTCATGACGCTCGTCGAGCGGCACGGCTCGCTCGTCGAGCGGAACGACATCTTCAGGATCGTGTGGCCGGACGTCATCGTCGAGGAGAACAACCTGGATCGCAGCATCTCGGTGCTCCGCCAGGCGATGCGCCAGCACGATCGGGAACACGACTACATCCTGACCGTATCGGGCCGCGGCTATCAGTTCACCGGGGACATCACGCAGATTCAGCGCGCGGACCTCGACAGCTTCTTGGCAGGCGAATCGCAACGCCATCCGACGAACCCGATGCGCCCAACGACGGCGCCTGACGCCGAGCCACCGGCCGCGACGTCGCGAGACGCGCAAACCGCGGCCGTCCGCACGCCGCCGCCTGACGCGTGGACGGCAGCCGGTCGAACGCCGCGATGGAGTCATCGATTGATCGTCGCAGCCGGCGTCTGCGCCATCGTTGGCGTGACGACGGCGTTTCTCGTACACGCGGCATCGGCGACGAATTCCATCGAACGTTTCTGGAGACCGGTGCTCACTTCTCCCGGAACCGTCGCGGTCGTCGTCGGCCCGGCGATGCCCGGCGTGCGCGACACGGTGACGGTCCACGCGGCCAGGGCCGCCGCACGCGTCGCCGGATTCCTCGACCGCGAGACGCGCCCGTTCGAGGTCAAGTCGACCGACGCCCTCGACTTCGCCGACTTGCGCGCTCAGCCGATGGTGGCCATCGGCGCGTTCAACAATCCATGGACACGCAAGATCACCGACGGCCTGCGCTTCCGCCTCGATCGGTCGAACCGAGGACGCATCGTGGACAACGACCATCCTGACGCGCCGGGTTGGGCCACGCGGTTCGATTCGTCCGTCACGCCGGAAGCCGTTGTCGAAGATTTCGCGTTGATCGCGCGCGTGCGCGATCCCGCGTCCGGACAACACGTCGTATGCTTCGGCGGCATTCGGCGCTGGGGCACCTCGGCCGCCGGAGAGCTGCTGACGACGCGGGAATATCTCGACCGGCTGGCGACAACCGCGCCAGCCGGATGGGACCGACAGAACGTCGAGCTCGTCATCGCGACGACGGTCACCGGCGACGTGGCCGGTCCGCCTCGCATCGTCGCGACGTATTTCTGGAAGTGACGCCGGCGCGCGTGTCCGCGGGTCGACTACGCCGTCATGCCGCGCGACGTGGCAATCGTCTCGAGCCGCGCGCGCAACTGGGACTTCAACGTCTCTGAGCCCGTATCGCCGGCGAGGTTGCGAAGCTCGCGTGGATCGGTCTCGTAGTCGTAGAGCTCCTCCCCTTCCGCGCCGCCCGCCCACATCGTGTAGCGATAGCGCTCGGTCCGCAGCGAATAACCCATCGTCGGCCCCGACGCCGTGTTGCGGGTTACCTGGGAGACCGCGGGACGATCCCACGCCGCATTCGGATCGCTGAGCAGCGGCATCAGACTGCGCCCGTGCAGATTCGCCGGCGCGCCCTGCAGGCCGCACACATCGGCGAGCGTCGGATAGACATCCAGGTGCTCCGACGTGCGCCGACACACGCCGCCCGTCGTCGGCACACCCGCGCCCGCCATGATGAACGGCACGCGCGCGGACGGCTCGAACAGCTTCATCTTCTGCCACTGGCCGTGCTCGCCGACCATGTAGCCGTGATCTGCCCAGAAGACGACGGTCGTGTCCTCGGCCAGGCCGAGGCGCTGCAACGCGTCGAGCAGGCGTCCGACCTGCGCGTCGACGAAGCTGATGGCCGCGTAGTACCCACGCAGGCATTCGCGATGCTGCTGTGGCGTCATACCCTCGTTCGGATTCGTGGACGAATAGGCGATCGGCGGCGCCACGCTCAGCTCGGACGGATCGAACGGCGGCACCTCGATGTCGTTCACGTCGTACAGGTCGTAGTACGCCGACGGCACGATGAACGGCACGTGGGGCCGGAAGAAGCCGGCCCCGATGAACCACGGCTCGTTCCGGTGCTCGGCCATCATCGCGATCGCGGCCTCGGCGACCATGTAGTCGGTGATGACCTGGTCACTCCCTTCCGACGGATGTCCCGCCAGGGCCACGCCCAGATCGCCGTTCTGGCTGAACGGCAGCGTCGGCGTGCAGCCGTCCTGCGCGATGCGGATCGTCCCGCTCGGCCCCGTGCCGCCATGTCGCCATGTCGGTTCCATCAGACCGTCCTGCGGACGTGCCGCTGGACCGCCCCGGCCGCCACGTCCCTGACCGGCGCCTCGAGCGCGTCCCGCGCCTCGTCCGCGGCCCGCACCACCTTCCCCTCCCGAGCGCGCGAAGAACTGCACGAGCCCTTCGTCGTGCGTGCGATCGAATCCCGCCGGATAGGAGACCTGCTGCCAACTGGCGGGATCGTCGAATCCCGGCGTGCCGATTTCACTCGGGTTGTTGTAGTGGTAGATCTTCCCCGAACGCGCCGTGAAGTAGCCGTTCTGCTGGAAGAGCTGCGACAGCGTGACGACCTGCGGGATCGTCTGACGGAAGTCCGTGCGGAGATCCCACGCCTTCGTCGTGTCGGGCGCGAGGCCGGTCATGAGCGACGTGCGCGACGGACCGCACAAGGGGAACTGGCAGTAGTGACGATCGAAGCGGATCCCCGAGCGCGCGAGCCGATCGAGGTTGGGCGACTTGACCGGCACGCCGTAGCACCCCAGGCGGTTGCACATGTCGTCGGTCGAGATGAAGAGGACGTTGCGCCGGCGGCCGCGACTGACGACCGCCGGCGCCGCCGAGCCGGCCGGCCGTTGGGCGGAAGCCGCGGTCAATGCCGTCGCGGCGGTCGGCGCGGCCACGGTCGCGGCGAGAAATGCGCGCCGGCTGATCCCTTTGCGTGTCTTGTTGGCGTTCATCTCGGTCCTCCCTGGCGTAGCTCGGTGATGAGGCCTGGACTCCGGCGTGCCGGGCCGGGTGCGCGCACGGCACCCGACCCGGCTTCCGGGCGGACGCGGGGGACGTCCGTCTCGTCGGCACTCGTTCGTCAGAACTCGAATCGCAACTGCAGTTGAATCGTCCGTGGCGACTGATAGCCGTTCGCCACGCCGAAGCCCGCGTTCTTCGGCAGCGACCGGGCCTCGACGAGGTTCCCGCTGGCGTCGAACGGCAGGTTCGTCACCGACGTCGACGCCAGCGGATTCGTCAGGTTCATCGTCGCGTTCCGCGACGTGATGCCCGCCAGGTTCGGCGCGTTGAACAGGTCGACGCGGAACTGGACCGAACGCGTGCCGCCGAGCCGGAAGCGCCGCATGATCGACATGTCCAGCACGCTCGAGAAGCACCCGCGCAGATACGCGTTGCCTGACTCGAGCCCGACGCTCCCCGCGGACGGCCCCGCGAAGGCCGCCGCGTTGAACTGCCGATATAAGTCGTCGCTGCAGCCGTTGCCCGGATCGCCGACGACGTTGACGCGCGCCGGATAGTCCGGCGATCCCGTCAGGTTCAGGCTGCTGCCGCCGCTCTGATAGCTGAAGTTGACGGCGTACGGCGATCCGGTGCGTCCCGTCCAGATGCCGGTGACCTGCCAGTCGTTGGCAATCCACCCCAGCGTCCGCTTGACGCCCGTCGTGCCGTCGATGTCCGGCAGATCCCAGACGAAATTGGCACGCATGAGGTGCACGGTGTCGACGGCTGTTCCGAGCAGCCGGTCGGCGTCGGCCTGATCGCCGCGGACGACGAACGTGCCGTCCGGCAGATGATCGAACCGCGGCGCCGTGCTCTGGTGGTCGTAGAGTGACCATGTCTCGTTGAAACCGAACGCCAGACCGTGCCGGAAGCGACGATTGACCGAGAACTGCAGCGAGTGGTACGTGCGCCAGCCGGTCTGCTGGTTCTGTACGACGTTACCGAAGCCCGGCATGGCCCGCAGCAGATCGGTCGAGACCGCGGTTGCGCCGGGCGTCGCGCTCGCCGCCAACGTCGGATCCTGGTTCTCCGGGAGGAACGCCGCGCCGAAGTCCACGGCGTTGATGTTCGCGGCGACCGGGATCGCGAACGCGTGTTGGCCGACGTACGACGTGTCGAGCGCGATGTCGAACGGCAGCGCGATCTGCACGCCGGCATTCCACTGCGTCGAGCTCGGCAGGTCGTCGGAGTGGTAGACCCATGCGCCGCCGATGTTCGGTGCCCCCGTGATCGCGAGGCCGCTCGCGAGGTTCTGTAGCGTCCCGTAGCGTAGCGTGACGTTCTGGGAAATCGGCGGGTTCGAGCCAGCCGCACGCGTCTGATTGGCGGCCGTGCGATCGAAGAACAACCCCGCGCCACCGCGTAGAACGACGCGCTGTTCGCCCGTCACGTCATAGGCGATGCCGAATCGCGGCGAGAACGCGACCGCCGGCCAGATGTAGCCCGTGTCGACGATGCCCTGTCCGAGCTGTCGCAGACCGTTGAGTTCGTCACCCGAGCCCGGCACGATGGTCCCAATCGCCGCGCTGCTGCCCGGACCGAGGAACTGCCCTGTAGCCGGATTCATCGCCTGGCGATTCGTGCCGCTGCACGGGTACGTCCCGTTCGCGCAGCCGGGCGCGTACAGCGTCGGCGCGACGCTGGGATCCCACAACTCAGGCAGGAAATTCGACGCCCGTCCGAACTTGTCGTGCTCGGGCACCTCGTGCACGAAGCGCATGCCGTAGTCCATCGTCACGTGCGCGTTCATCTTCCAGTTGTCCTGCACGTAGGCGTCCGTATTGCGTATCGCGCTGTTGTACTCGGAAAATTGCGAGGCTTGCGCGTACGAGCTGAACGTGCCGATGGCGGCGTTCGCGAATCCGAACGACGTATCGTAGGGATTCACGCCCGGCGTGTCCTGGGAGAAGCTGAGCGTGCCGATCGCGCCGCCGGCGCCGCCCGTGATCTGCGCCTGGAACTGCGCCAGGTTCTGGATGCCGGCTTTGATCGTGTGACGGCCCTTGACGATCGTCACGCTCGCCGCGAAGTCCTGCACGAGGCTCGTGTTGTAGAAGCTCGTCAGCAGGTTGCCGGGCGGCGAGTTCGCCACGCGGCTGCCGTACTGGAACTGCGGCGGCAGCAGGATCTGGGTGCCGTCCCAGATCGGCAGGTTCATCTGCTGCATCGCGGCATACGTGTAGAAGTCCGGGTTGACGACGCGCGCGTCCGGGTAGATCAGCGGAATCCCGTCGATGCCTGCGTTCGCCGGATTCGCCAGCGCGCTCGCAGGAAAGCCGGCGGTGCAGAAGGTCGGGCCCGGCCGATCCCCACCGCCGAGCGCGCAGCCGGAGAGCTCGTTCCGCGTGCGGCCGTAACTCGCCTCGATCGTGACCGTCGGCCGAATCGACCAGGTCGCCGACATCGACTGCGTCGTGATCGTCGGGTGCGACATGCGCGTGTCGTTGAACCCGGGCAACGTGCCGTTGAACACCTGGTCGGCGCCCTGGCCCTGCAGCGCGATCCGATACGTCGCGCGGAACGCCGGCATCGGCTGGTAGTCCATCCGCAACACGGGCTGATAGCCGGTCGCTTTCTCGGTGGGCCGCGTCAGTTGGAAGTTGTAGTTCTGCCCCGCCGGCACGTTGTCGATGTTCGGCATCGGGAACATGTTCAGCAGCGCGAGACCCGGGGCGTACAAGTCGGACGCGGGAATGCGGCCGAGGACGCCGCCGTCCGCGTAGCAGGCCGCCTGGCTGGCCGCCGAGCACGCGCCCGACAGGGCCGGATTCTTGATGTACGGATAGGGATTGCCGTTGTTGTCGGTCGACTGCGAGAAGTCGCCGGCGCGTTCGAGTGCGGTCGGCATGCGATAGCGCACGACGTTGTTGCCGGCCGTCCGCGGCTCGATCTCGTGGCTGAAGAAGAAGAACAGCTTGTTGTTGCCACCGGGCCGGCCAATCGGCCCGCCAATGGAATAGCCGAAGTCACGTTCCTTCGCGACGGGCTTCGGATCGCCGTTGAGGATGTTCGTCCGGCTGTTGCTGTTCCAATCCGAGTTCCGCTCGACGTCGTAGAGCGACCCATGGAACTGGTTGCTGCCGCTCTTGGTGACCGACGTCACCTGCAGCCCGCTCGCGCGGCCATACTCGGCCTGGTAACCGGAGGTCACCACACGCACCTCGGCCACCGACTCGGTGTTGAGGCGGATCATGATGGCGTTGTTCCCGGGACTGCTCGTCGACACGCCGTCCATGACGATGTTGGTGTCGCCGCCTCCGCCGACACGCGTCACGTTCGTCGCGCCGCTCGTGTCGACGCCCGGGGCGAGGCCTGCCAAGCTGGTGAAGTTCCGGTTGGCGATTGGCAGGTTGTCGACCTGCGTCGAGTCCACGGTGAACGATCGCTCGCCGCTCGCGGCCTGAATCAACGGCGAGGCCGCGGTGACGTTGACGACTTCCGTCGTGCCGCCGACCTCGAGCGTCAACGTGCCGACGACGACGCGGGGATCGGCGCCGATGATGAGGCCGGTCCGCTTCAACGTCTTGAAGGACGGCATCTCGACCTGCAGCGTGTAGGTGTCGGGCACGACGCTCGGCAGCACGAAGTCGCCCGCGTCATTGGTCACGGCCGGCGCGGTCTGCGTGCCGCGCGTCTCGCTGATGAGCACGACGGTCGCGCCCGGCAACACGCCGCCTTGCGTGTCCTTGACGGTCCCGAGGACCGTCGTCGTGACCTGCGCGATGGCGGGACTCGCCAGCGCGGCCACGAGGGCCCAGAGCGTGACGACCAGGCTCATCCGGATGGCCCGGTACTCACGCCGTTGGTTACTCCACATCGAAACACCTCCTCTGCGTTCATCTGGTGACGGACGTTCAGCGGACCAACGATCTCGACGTGACGTCGCCGGCACGTCGCCCGATGGCGGGCGCATGCGCGCGCCCCGTCAGCGCGCGGTCAGCGGCAGCACGCCGTACGTCCGCGCTTCGCGCCACCAGAGGTCCTGCATCGCTTTCAGGCGATCGGGATACTGCGCCGCGAGGTCGTGCGCCTCGGCGAAATCTCGCGTGTCGTCGTAGAGCTCCCAGCGGTCCTGGTCGTAAGGCGTGCCCGGAGCGTGGACCGACACGGCGCGCCAGCCGTCGTGATAGATCGCCCGCTCGCCGCGCAGCTCGAACACCTGCGTGTCGCGGGGCGCGGGCGCGCGCGCGTCGCGCAGGACGTCGAGAAAACTGGCGCCGTGGATCGGCATCTGCGGCACGCCGGCGAAGATCGTCGGTGCCGTGACGCCCGCGACGTCGAGCACGGTCGGCGCGACATCGATGACGTCGAGGAACTGCGAACGGACCGCGCCGCCCTCGTTCGCGGCGATGCCCTTCGGCCAGACGACGATCAGCGGATCGCGCACGCCGCCGAGCTGCATCGACAGCTTGTATTTCTTGAACGGGCTGACGCTCGCCATCGCCCAGGCGCGCTGGTACAGCTCCTCGGAGCGCTCGGTGCCGAGGTCGTCGAGCCGCGCGAGCGAATCCTGAACGGACAGCCGGCCGCCGTACGGCGAGGTGAAACTGCCCTCGGGGCCGGCTTCGGGTGCGGCGCCGTTGTCCGAGAGCAGGAAGATGATCGTGTTGTCGAACTGTCCGGACTGCTTGAGATAGTCGACGAGCCGCCCGATCTGCGCGTCGGTGTGCTCGATGAATCCCGCGTAGACCGCCATGTAGCGCGCGTAGACGGTGCGCTCGTCCTGGGTCAGATCGCTCCAGGCGCGGTCGTCGGCGTTGCGCGGCGGCATGACCGTGTCCTGGGGAATGAGCCCCATGGCCTTCTCGCGCGCGAAGCGCTCGGCGCGAATGGCATCCCAGCCCTTCGCGTAGACGGTCTTGTACTTGTCGATGTACTCGGGCGGCGCCTGGTGCGGCGCGTGCACGGCGCCGGTCGCCAGATACAGGAAGAACGGCCGGCCGGTGTTGGCCTGCTGCCCCTCGCGCAAGTAGTGAATCGCGTGATCGACGATGTCGGCGGTGAAGTGATAGCCGGGATGATCGGGCGTGACGAGCGAGTGATTGTCTTCGACGAGCGACGGATGGTACTGGTCGGTCCAGCCCGACAGAAAGCCGTAGAACCGATCGAATCCCTTCTGGAGCGGCCAGTCGGTCCGCGGACTCGACGCGAGCATGTCCGCGTGCGGCAACAGGTGCCACTTGCCGACGCCGTACGTGCTGTACCCGTTCGCCTGCAGCATCTGCGCGACGGTCGCCGCGGCCGGCGTGATCCGGCCGCGCGCGTTCGGAAACCCGGTGTCGTTCCCCGCGAGATCCTTCATGCCGACGGCGTGCGCGACCCTCCCCGTCAGGAGCGCCGCGCGCGTCGTCGAGCAAATCGCGTGCGTCTGGAAGTTGTTGAAGCGGAGTCCCGCTTTCGCCAGCGCGTCGATGCTGGGCGTCGCAATCTCGGATCCGTACGGGCCGAGATCCGAGAACCCGAGATCGTCGAGCACGATGAAGACGACGTTCGGGCTGCCGGGCGCGGCGTGCGGAATGACGAGCGGTGCCGGCGTCGAGTCGGCCGTGGTCGTGCGGACCACACCGCCGAAGCCCGTGTACGGCGTCACGGCGTCAGATGACGACTGGTCCTGCGGCGCGGCGGCCGTGGCGGCGAAGAGCGCAGCCGCCGTGACGGCAGCGCCAAGCATCCGAGCGATCGTTTTGATGGACACGCGTCACCTCGTCCGGCGGGCGGTCACGTGCGTCGTCTCGACGCCGGTCGGCGTCGCGCGGTGCAGCGTGAGCTGAAGGACGTCGCCCTCGACGACGCCGTCGAATTGGATGCGGTTGCGATAGCCGTCCATCGACCAGGTGCTGAAGGTCAGGTGCGCGCCGTCGACGTGGCCGTCCGAGATCTCCACCGGCCGATCGGGGTTGTTGCCCGGCGCGCCACGGCCGCCCGGATTCAGGTCCACGGTGCCCGTGATCGTGCCGGCCGGTCCCGGCTTCACGTCGAGGAATGCCTGGCGGTCAGACGCTGCGCCGGCTGCGCGTCCTCTCGCGGCCGAGGCCCCCGCTCGTCCTGGCGTCGTCGCGCGGCCGGCACCGCGTGCCGCACCGCGTCCACGCGCTCCGCCGGCTCTCGCGGGCGGGCTGAACGTAAAGGTCCATCGGCCCGCGACGCCACCTGCGCCCTGTGCTGCCACTGGTACCGGCCGCGCGAGCCAGACGATCGTCGCCAGCGCGGCGGCCATGGCGCACGCCTCGGCGCCGAGCCTTCGTGTGTTCACAGACGCCTCCCGGCTCGTCAGGACTCGACGAACCGGGCGGAATCTACGGCAGGACCGCGGTGGGTGTCTTGACGATCGGCCGGCAAGATCCTGAATTCTGCGTGGGAAGTTCCTGAACGCCGGCCTGCAGGTGGCGGCGGACATGAACAATCGGGGTGACTGGTGATCGAGACGAGCGGTGAACCGCGACCTCGCGCGCGCAACGCCTCGGCCGAGCGGTATACTCCCCCTCTTGAAGAAATCGTGACCACGGCACGGGAGGCGTCATGATCGACGATGCCATTGCACCTTTGTCCTTCCGGTTCGGACGGTTCGTTGCGGCCGCCGATGGCAGCAGCCTGACCTCGGACGGCCAGCCGGTTCACGTGACGCCCTGCGCGCTCCGCGTCCTCGTTGCGCTCGTCGAGGCGGAAGGGCGAACGGTCTCGAAGGACGATCTGCTGAAGAAGGTGTGGCCGAACGTCTTCGTCGAGGAAAACAACCTCGCGCGGCACGTCTCCACGCTTCGCAAGACGTTTCACCAGCTCGACCCGGACGTCGAGTACCTCATGACCGTGCCGGGCAAGGGCTATCGTCTGGCCGTGCCGGTCACCGTCGACGCGCCCGATGACGCCTCGGCGGCCGCGGCGCATGACGCGCCAGCGGACGACGCCAACACGGAGGCGCGCGAGGACACGATCGCGCCAACGGCCGTGCCGCCAACGCGCCCGCCGTCGCAATGGACGTCCCTGGTGGCCGTGGCCACGGTCGTGGTCGTCGTGAGCGGTGCCTGGCTGGCGCGGCCGTCGACGCGGTCCGCGCGCGATCCGGAACTGGCGCGCGTGACGCAGCTCACCTCGGCCGGCAGCGTCGACATGGATCCGTCCTGGTCGCCCGATGGCCGCGTCATTGCCTTCAGTTCCAACCGCGGCGGCAATCTCGACATCTGGCGCCAGGCCATCGGCGAGACATCACCCGTGCAGTTGACGACAGGCGCCGCGCAGGATTCAGACCCGGCCTGGTCACCTGACGGACAGACCATCGCGTTCCGATCGGAGCGCAGTGGCGGCGGCATCTTCACGATTCCGGCAACGGGCGGCGTCGAACGGCTGATTTCGACGATGGGATCACACCCTCAGTGGTCGCCCGACGGCGCGACCCTGCTGCTGTCGGAGCCGACCGTCATGGGCCGGCCGCGCTTTTTCGTCGTCTCGGCGCGAGGCGGACAGCCGGTCGAGGTGCAGCCCGAGGCGATGTCGCACTTCACCCAGGCGTACGCCACGTGGCAACCCGATGGCCGCGTGTCGATCTACGGTCTGCACGGAACGCTCGGCTGGAGCTTCTGGACGATGGACGCGCCGTCGGGCGCGGTCCGCAAGGTCGACGTCGCGCCGGCCGTCCGCGACCGGCTTGCAGCGACGCGCGTGGCGCTGTCGGACTTCACCTGGTCGCCTGACGGCACGCATCTGTACTTCCTGAGCGCGAACGCCGACGGCGACTCGATGTGGCGTATCGACGTCGCGGCGTCGTCGGGACGCTGGGTCGCCGGGCCGTTTCGCGTGACCGCGGCGACCGGTCACAAACACGGGATTGCGCTGTCGCCCGACGGCCGCCGTCTGGCCTTCGGGCAGGGCGACACCGAAACACGCATCTGGTCGCTGCCCTTCGATCCGCGCCGCGGCGAAATCCTGGGACGCGGCAAACCGCTCACGCCGTTCGGCGTCAATGCGTCGGTCCTCGACATGGCGCCCGATGGCTCCCGGGTCGCCTATCGCGCCGTGCGGCGTGGGCGCGACGAGCTGTGGGTGCGCGAGGTCGTGACCGGACGCAATCAGTTGACGGCGATCGAAGAACGCGGCGCGATTCTGCAGCCGAAGTGGTCCATGGATGGCTTCCGGCTCGCCTACCTCCGCGGCGACGCCGCCGACTCGTCCGACTCAGCCGTCGTCCTCGTGCACGCGAGCGATGCGGTCAACCAGGTATTGCCGCAGACGCGCGGGCTGACGCAGTTCTACGACTGGATGCCCGACGGCAACAACATCATCGTCGGCTGCCTGGGTGCCTCGCGGCGAATCGCGCTCTGCGCCGTGCCGGTCGGCGCCACGGGACCGTCGCGGCCGCGGGTGCTGGCGCAGGACCCGGCGCGCAATCTCTACGCGGCGCGCGTGTCGCCGCACAAACAGTGGATGAGTTTTCTCGCGATGGGAGACGGCCGGCCTTCGATGGTCTACGTGATGCCGGTCGAGGGCGGCCCGGCGGTCGCCGTCACCGAAGGCCTCGCGCACGACACCAAGCCGCGCTGGTCGCCCGACGGCCGCGCCGTGTACTTCCTGTCGAACCGCACGGGCGCGTGGAATCTTTGGGGACGCCGATTCGACGCGCAGGCCGGCGTGCCCGTCGGGCCGTCGTTCCAGGTCACGCACTTCGACGGCCCGGATTTCCGCGTCAACTACAACGAACAAATCCAGATGTCGGTGACCGACGGCAGCGTCGCGCTGCCGATCACCGAAGTATCCGAAGCGATCTGGATGGTCGACCTCGCGCGGTGAGCCGCGCGCCGCGCGCACGGCCCACTCGGCGATCGAGCGCTGGTCAGCGATCGAGCAGTGTCCGCTGCCAGTCGGCCGGAGGCGGCGTCCGCGTGACGTAGAACGGCGGCGGATTGCGCTGATCCTTTTCGAACGGCGCGATGCCGGTCGTATTGACGTACCAGTGGAGCAGCCGCTCGTGCAGCGCAGCCTGGAGCGTGGCCGTGCCGCCCTCGCCGTACAGGTTCTCCCGTTCCTGCGGATCGGTGTCGTAGCGATACAGCTCGTTCTGGCCGTTCGGCCGGACGACGAGCTTCGCCTCGCGCGTGCGGACCATCGCGGCCCGCGCAATCGTCTCCGGGTGTTCGTTCTGCAGGTTCACTTTCGCCGCGTACCAGCCGCCGAGCCCCGTCGGCTCGAAACACTGCGGTTCGTAGACGTTGTATCCCCCTTCGGCGAACGCCGCGCGCTGCGGATCGCCCGGGCCGCCGGCGAGCTGTGATCGGAGGCTGCGCGCGAAGTGCGTGTGCCTGGCGGGCACGCCGGCCAGATCGAGGCACGTCGCCATGACGTCGTAGAGCTCCACCATGTCGTCGGCGACGACGCCTCTCGCGCCGCCGGGCACGCGCGCGATGAGCGGCACGTGCGTGAGTACGTCCTCGAGACCGGCCGGCCACTTCTCGACGAGCCCGTAGTCGCCCGTGTAATCGCCGTGATCCGACAGGCAGAAGATCGCGGTGTCGTCGGCGTGGTTCGTACGTTCGACGGCCTCGAGCAATTCGCCGAGCACCCAGTCGGCGTAGCTGACCTGACCGTAATAGACGGCCTTGATCTCGCGGAAGGTCGACTCGGGCACGTTCTGCAAGCGGCAGGCGTCGCGAATCGCCTGATGGAAGTTCGGCCGCTTCGGCAGCGTGCGCGGGATCGGCGCGGGCACGTCGGCCGGCGAGTACATGCGATGGAAGTCGGCCGGCGCCGAGTACGGCGGATGCGGCTCGTTCATGGCGAGGAAGAGGCAGAAGGGCCGGTCGGATTCCTTGCGCTCCAGAATCTGGATCGCCGAGCGCACGAGCGCGTAGTCGTGCCCGTTGCGGCGGTCACCGCTGGCGGACGTCAGGAACGTGATCGGCCCGTTCGCGGGTGGACCAGCCTGTCCACCGCCACCGCCACCGCCGCCGCGGGCGCCGCTGGTGTCGCCCGTTGCCGACCATTCGGTCAGACTGTCGTAGAACACCTCGGCGCTGAGCGCGTCGTTCTTGCCGTACCAGAAGACGTCGTATCCACTTTGCTTCAGATAGCGGAACAGGTTCGGCTCTTCCGGCCGCAGGAAGTAGTAGAGGCTGCGATGACCGCGGACGCTCGTCGGCCATCCGGTCAGCAGGCTGCATCGCGACGCGCCGCACACGGGATACTGCACGTGGCAGTTCGAGAACCTCGCGCCGTCGGCGGCGAGGCGGTCGAAGTTCGGCGTCCGCGTGACGGGATTACCGTAGCAGGCGAGGCTGTCGGCCCTCAGTTCGTCGGACACGAACAGGATGAGGTTCGGCCGCCGCGTGAGCGCCGTGCCCGGCGATGCCGCCTGATCACGAGCCGCCGCGGCCGCTCCTGCCTCGCCGCCGGTCAGCGCGCCACCCAGCAACGCGCCGCCCGACAGCTCCAGAAATCCTCGACGCGTCACCCGTGAATCACTCATCGGTCTACTCCTGAATGCTTGAAGTGTGTTTCAAGCCTGAAAGACGCGCCGAAGGCGCCACGACCGTTTCGAAGTTTGAAGTTTGAAGTTCGAAGTTTTGAACTCGCTCTCATCGCCCTGCGCACGCTCGTCATGCCGGCGGCTGGGGCCTCAGATGACACTGTTTGTACTTGCGGCCGCTGCCGCACGGACACGGATCGTTGCGGCCCGTGGTCGCGAACGCGGCGTGCAGATCCTGTTCGGCCATCCAGCGCATCACGTGCGCCGGCGCGCGGCCAGCCGCGAGCTCGCCAGCCATGAACCGCATCGGTCGATCGACGTGACGGAAAAATCGTTTGTAGCCCGCGCACAGATAGTTCAGTCCCGGCTCGCCGTCCGGCGTCGTCAGGAACCGATGCTTCGGGCACTCGCCGTTGCAGGCGAAGCGGACGTCGCACTCGCGGCAGTACCGTGGCAGCGCGGCTTCCTTCGCCTCGCCGAACGCCTGCTGCGCCGCCGAGCGCGCGAGCGAGTCCAGCGGCGCGTCCATGATGTTGCCGAGCCGGTTCTCGGGATACACGTAGTGATCGCAGGAGTACAGGTCCCCGGAGTGCTCGAGCGCCAGCGCGCCGCCGCACGTGCGGCGAAAGACGCAGAGGCTCGCCTCGAGCCCGGTCCACATCTCGAGGCAGATGTCGAACAACTGGACGAAGTACCGGCCGACGTCGTGCCGAACCCATTCGTCGAAGATCGCGCAGAGGAACTCGCCGAACTGCTGCGGCTCGACCGACCAGGGCGTCACGCCGGCGCGGCCGTCGAAATCGGGCGACACGAGCGTCAGCCCGTCGCGCGTCGCCGACCGAGACGTTCGTTCGACGATTGGGATGAACTGCATGTAGCCGCTGCCATGCGCCTTGAGGAAGCGGTAGACCTCGAGTGGGTGCTCGGCGCTCACGCGGTGCACGGTCGTCAGCGTGTTGAAGGCGACGCCGTGCCGGTTGAGCACGTCGATCCCCCGCATGACCTTGTCGAACGTCGGCTGGCCGCCCTTGTCGACGCGGTAAGCGTCGTGGACGTCGCGCGGCCCGTCGATGGACACGCCGACGAGGACGTCGTGCTCTTTGAAAAATCGCGCCCACTCGTCGTCGATGAGCACGGCGTTGGTCTGGAACGCGTTCTGGATCGTCTTGCCGTTGGCGTACGTCGCCTGCAGCGCGGCCACGCGGCGGAAATAGTCGACGCCGAGGAGCGTCGGCTCTCCGCCTTGCCAGGTGAACGACACGACCGGTGCGTCGTTCACGTCGATGTACTGGCGGATGAACGTCTCGAGCACGTCATCGGACATCGCCCACGCGGGCGCGCCCGGATACAGCCGCTCCTTTTCGAGATAGAAGCAGTACTTGCAGTCGAGGTTGCAGATCGGGCCGACCGGCTTGGCCATGACGTGGACGCCCGGCCGGGCGCCACGCGCCGACGCGGCTGGGTTGGACGCGCGATCGTCCGATCGATCCATGTGCGGCGTCATGGCCGAGTCCCCCGAGCGGTCGCGCGTGCCGGCGTCGACGCGCGCGCCTCCGCCATGAGCCCACGCATCCGCTGGAGCACGTCGGTATAGAACGTTTCGCCCGCGAGGTTCCGCACCTCGCCGGGATCGTTGATCTCGTCGAACAGCTCTTCTCCGCCAGCCCGATCGTTCCACTCGATGTACCGATACAGCTCCGTGCGCAGGCTGTAGCCCTGGTCGACCGCGACCGCGCCTCGACCGCGGCCGGTTCCGCCGCGACGGCCGGCCGCCGCCGATGTCGCTGGCGCGCCTTGTCTGGCGCCGGCCGCGGCTCGGCCACTCTGGGACGCAAGCGGACGCCGCACTTCGCTCAACGCGCCGAAGTTCCATGCGGTGTTCGGATCGCGAAGGAGCGGCGCGAGTGAACGTCCCTGCAAGCCCGCCGGCGGCGTCACGCCGGTGAGCGCGGCGAGCGTCGGATAGATGTCGAGTAGCTCGACGATGCGGCGAGACGCCTGCCCCTTGGCGGCGACGGCAGGCCCGGCGACGATCACGGGCGTGCGCGTCGAACGCTCGAACAAGCTCTGCTTCATCCACAGGCCGCCGTGATCGCCGAGGTGATAGCCGTGGTCGCTCATGAAGACGACGACGGTGTTGTCGGCGAGTCCGAGACGATCGAGCGCGCCGAGCACGCGGCCAACCTGCGCGTCCATAAAGCTGATCGCCGCATAGTAGGCGCGGATGGCTTCCCGCTGCTCCTGCTCGGGGACGTCCCAGACGATGCCGTGCAAGGCCGTCGGCGACTCGCGCAGGAGCAAGTCGGAGTACTCGGCGACCGGGATGTCGTCGAGCGACGGATACAGGTCGAAGTACTTCTGCGGCGCGATGTACGGACAATGTGGGCGATAGAAGCCGACGGCCAGGAAGAACGGCGCGTCCTTGTGCTGCTCGAGGAGCCGGATCGCCTCGGTCGCCACCTTGCCGTCGGTGTGCGCCTCGTCGGGTGCCGGCGAGGCGTAGTATGAAAGCGAGGAACCGAGCGCGCGCGAGGGCCCCGCGAAGGTCAGCCGCGGCTCCTCTTCGTCTTTGTCCACGCCGTGCGGGTTGACGACCACGTCCCAGGACGCCGGGTCGTCGAGTCCGCTCGTGCCGATATCCGACGGCACGCCGTAGTGATAGATCTTGCCGACGCGCGCCGCGAAATAGCCGGCGTGGCGGAACATCTGCGGCAGCGTGACGACGTCCGGCACGTTCGTCCGGAAGTGGGTGCGCAGATCGTAGACGCCGGTCGTGTCGGGCCGCAGCCCGGTCATGAACGACGCGCGGCTCGGGTTGCAGAGCGCGTACTGCGTGTACGCGCGGAGGAACCGCACGCCGCGCGCGGCCAAGTGGTCGAGGTTTGGCGTCTGGACGATCGGGTGGCCCCAGGCGCCGATGTCATCATTCAGGTCGTCCGAGACGATGAACAGCACGTTCGGCCGGGAGGGCGACGCCGGCTGCGCATGCGCCAGCCGGACGCCCACGGCCATCAGCAGGACCAGGATCAGGCCGGAGACTCTCCTCGCGAGGTACGCGCTATCCCATTTCGGCCTCCGCATTGCCGCCTCCTCCGCCCGCACGGGCCAACCGCGCCGCACTCTACACCGGCCGTCTCGAAAAGGCTTGGCGATCGGCTGTTGAGGTTCTGAATTTCGCGAGAGGAACTTCTGAAAACGCTCACGGACCGGGTGCGCGTCGGGTCGGACGCGGTTCTCCCTGGGCCTGAAGGCCCAGGGCTCCGAAGGGACGCACGCGCGGACTCGGGCGGTCGCTCCTTGCGCCCGACGGCCCGAGTGGAGTCAGATCGCCCGGTCCGCACCGCGCGCCCGGCGCTCCCTCCGGCGGCCGCGCCCGATGGAGTCGTCCCCTCATGCCGCCGACACGCACCTCCCGCGCTCGTTCCGTGTCTCGCTCTGCTGCCGCGCCGAAGCCCACGACGCGCGATGAGGCGTCGGCCTCGCGTCCGGCTGCCTTGGCGCAGGCGATCCGCGTACCCGCTCGACCGACCGCCACACAACTGCAGAAGCTCTGGCCGGCCGCCGTGGCCACCGGCGCGACGCGCGGCCTGCTGTCGGTCGAGTCCGGCGTTGCCGCGCGCGGCCCGATCCTGCGAAACGCGGCCGACGGGCTGCCAGGATTCCGCTGGGACGTGCCCGCGCCCGAAGCCGGACGCACGGTGCTCTGGGCGAGCCTCGGCTTCGACTGGCAGTTCTACGAGTGGTCGAGCCTCAGCATGCCGAACCACAGCGATCGCAAAGTGTTCGTCGACGGATCGCTCGACTGGCGGTGGATGCTCACCGGCGTGCCGTCACTCTTCCCCGCCGCGCCGGTCTTCCTCGAGGGCGCCGGACACTTCACGTTCAACACGTTCATCGGACCCGGCGGCGACAGCTTCGACGTCGGCTGGCTCGCGCCGCCCGTGTCCGGCACGTTCTCGTCGACGCCCGACAAGACGGACGCGTCGATGACGAGCCCGCTCCAGCGTCTGCTCGCCATGACGCGCGGCGGCGTCCTGAAGCTGTGGTTCGCCATGGACTTCGAGCACGTGCGCTACCGGCTCGACAACGGCAACGACCGGACGACCGGCTACCTGATCGACGGCGGGCCGAAGACGATCTTCTACGCCTATGCGTACGCGTCGCCACGCGAGAACGCGCGACCGACGCATCTGGTCGAAGCGTGACGCGGCGCCGCTCGCGGGGACGCCGCGGCCGGCCGCGCCACCGGCGCTCATGCGCCAATCGTCAGGAGCGCGCCAACGGTCATGAGCGCGACGCCAATCCCCAGCCGCCAGCCGACCGCTTCGCCGAGCAACAGCGCGGCGAGCACGACGGTCAGCGGCAGGCTCAGCTTGTCGATCGGCGCGACGCGCGAGGCCGGCGCGAGCTGCAGCGCGCGGAAGTATGCGAGCCACGAGACGCCGGTCGCCACGCCCGACAGGACGAGAAACCACAGCGACCGCCGCGGCAGATCGGCGAGCGCGCGATGCTGCCCGCCGGCAATCGCGATCGCCCAGGCGAAGATCGCGATGACGACGGTGCGCACGGCCGTCGCGAGATTCGACGGCACGCCCTCGACGCCGACCTTCGCCAGGATGGCCGTCAAGGCCGCGGCCCCGGCCGACACGAACGCGTAGAACATCCAGCCCATAATCCGTCTCCTCCCACGCGGTCGCGCCACGCGCCCGGAGCGGCGGCCTATTGCGGCAGCGACGCGAGATACGCGGTGATGTCGATGATGTCCCGATCGGTCAGGTTGGCGACCGGCCCGCGCATGAGCGGCGCGTTCGCGCCGTCGCGCGCGCCCGCCTGGATGTCATAGATCTGCCGCGCGAGGTAGCTCGGCGACCGGCCCGCGATGGGCGGCACGAGCGTGCCGAGGCCGCGCAGATCCATCCCGTGACACGTCGTACACGGGGTCGTCTTGCCGTTGCCGCCGAGCTTCACGAGCCGTTCGCCGCGTCGCAGGCTGCCGACCGGCACGTAGGCGACGAAGCCGGACTTCGGATCGCGGAGCTGGGTGAGCGCCTCGTTTTCAGGCAGTTCGACGATCCGGTCGCCGAGCGGCTCGACGCCGCCGCCAGGAACCTGGACGAGCCGGTGCCCGACCGGTTCGGTTTTCGGCGCCGTTTCGCTCTCGACCACGCGAATCCACTTGTCCGGCTTCACGCTGGCGAAGTACTCCGCTGCGGCCTCGGCGTCGGCCGGCGTGACGGCCGCGGCAATCGGAATCATGCCCGTGACGCCCATGTGCGGCACGGCCGCGTGCCGCCGGCCCGCCTTGAAGTCCTCGAGCTGCTGGACGATGTAGGGAGCCGGCAGGCCGTTGAGGCCTGCCGTGTCAGGCTTGCCGCGCCCGTTGGCCAGGTGGCACTCGCCGCACGCTTGGTGCGCGGGCTCGCGCCCGTGCAGCACGACGCGCGGGGCGGGCGGATGCTCGTCGGGAAACCAGTCCGGCGCGTCGTAGTGGTCGTTGATTTGCGCGAGCGTGTACCCCTTCGTGCTGCCCGGCACGTGCTTCACCGAGCCATCATCAGCCGGCCGCGGGTGGCGCGGCGCCGGCACGTAGGCCCACGACGGCAGGTCGGGCCGCTGATTGGCGGACGGCGCCTCGAGGCTCGGACCAGGCGCCTGCGCCCGCTCGGCGGCGACGTGATGTTGCACCATGAAGGACACCGCGCCGGTCAGCGCGGCACAGATGACGACACGAGATGTGA
This sequence comes from Vicinamibacterales bacterium, assembly GCA_035550595.1. GTDB lineage: Bacteria > Acidobacteriota > Vicinamibacteria > Vicinamibacterales > SCN-69-37 > CALFMR01. The sequence continues at coordinate 109,935 of DASZOV010000096.1, read as the reverse complement.
ACGGCACGAGAACTCCGGGAAGAAGCTGCGAGCCACGGGCTCGCGCCTACGCACTCTAGTCGAACGGCGTGCCATTTGACACGTGCGGACGGCGGTGTCATCGTGGGCCCCGGCGCACACAAGGCGCCCGCGGGTTCGCGCGAAGGGCCAAGCCCACTGTCACGTTTCACGATTCACGGCACCAGGACCGCCGTGCTGCCTGTCTGCGAACCACAGGCTTCAGCATGGAGGTCGTATGCCATCGCGTGATCTGCCCGCCCGTCCGAATCTCGAACAACTGAAGAAGCAGGCGAAGTCGTTGTTGCGCGCAGCCCAGTCGCGCGACGTGGACGCGCTGCGCCGATTCGCGGCCGAGCTGCCATCGCTCGCCAGCACCGTGGCCGACCGGATCGATGCCGACGATCTCGCCTTGCACGACGCGCAGTCGGTCATCGCGCGCGAGCACGGCTTCGACTCGTGGCCGGCGCTCCGCGACGAAGTCGAGGCGCGGACGTTGCCGATCGACGCCGCCGTCGAGGCGTTCGTGCGCGCGGCCACGGGCGGCGCAGCGGCGCGCGCGAATCGCCTGCTCGCCCGGCATCCGGCCATCGCGACGGCAACGTTCGAGACGGCGCTGGTTCTCGGCGATGCCGATGCGGTCGAGTCCCGATTGCGCGTCGAGCCGTCGCTCGCCACACGCATCGTCGGTCCGCTCGAGTGGGAACCGTTGCTCTACGTTTGTCACACGTCGATAGCCGACACGCCCGAACGGCGCGACGGCCTCGTGCGGATCGCGCGCGCGCTCACGGCGCGGGGCGCCAATCCGAACACCGAATATCACTGGAACTGGCATCCGGAACTGCCGCGCACGCCGCTCTGGGGCGCGACGTGCGTCATCGGCCACCTGCCGCTGGCCGAGGTGCTGCTCGACGCCGGCGCGAATCCAACCGACGGCGTCACGATGCACATCGCGGGCGGCGGCGGCAATCTGCCCGTGCTCGATCTCCTCCTGCGCTACGGCGCGAACGTCGACGGCATCCCGGGCGGCGTGCCGCCGCTCCTGCACATCCTGCAGTGGGCGCGGCCACCCGCCGGTCTGTACTGGCTGATCGATCACGGCGCGGATCCGAACCTCGCGTGGGGCGATGCCGGCGAGGCGCCACTGCACGTCGCCGCGCGGCGATGGGACGTGGCCATGATCGAGCGCCTCGTCTCACATGGCGCGGACGTCTCGCGACGCCGGGCCGATGGCGCGACGCCACACACGATCGCCGAGCTCAACGGTCACCACGACATCGGCGAATGGCTCCTCGCGCACGGTGCCGTCGACGAGCTGTCGCCGGTCGACCGCCTCGCCGCCGCGTGCGCGCGTGGCGATCGTGCAAGCGCCGAGACGATGCTGGCCGCGCAGCCCGAGCTCCGGGAGGAGCTTCGACCCGATCATCATCTGATGCTGCACCGCGCGGCCGAAGCCGGCGACGCGCGCGCGATCGAGGCGATGATCGCGTGCGGCTTCCACGTCGATGCGAGAGACAAGGATCAGGTGACGCCGCTGCAGCGCGCCGCGATGGACGGCCGCGTCGATGCCGTCCGCGTGCTCCTCGCCGCGGGCGCGGACGTCAGCGCACGCGACGGCATGTTCGCGGCCACGCCGCTCGTCTGGGCCGTCGAAGGCCGCCGGCACGCGCCGTCCGGCGCCGATCACGTCGAAGTGGCCCGCCTGCTCATCGCCGCCGGATCGCCCCTGGACTGGATCCCGCCCGCCGGCGCGCCCGACGTCGAACGCACGATCGAGGACCTGGCCCAACTGCGGCGGGACGCAGCGCGGCAGGGCTGACGCACCCTTCGCGTCTTCGCGCGAGTCATCTTTATTTAGTTGGCGTTGGGGCCCCACCCCCAACGCCCCGCTCAGCGCCGCTCCTGCGTCGCGGGCTTCGCGGACTTTCTTTTCAATGCGCTGGGGCCCCACCTCGCTACGCGCTTCGGCGCCCTCGCTGCGCTCGCAAGTCATCTTCTTTGCAATGCGCTGGGGCCCCACCCCCAGCGCTACGCGCTTCGCCACCCTCGCTGCGCTCGGGGGCTCGCGGTGTCAACTTTGTTTAGTTGTTGTTTCCCTTCGCGTCTTCGCGCGAGTCATCTTCTTTGCAGTGGCGCTGGGGCCCCACCCCCGCGCTACGCGCTTCGGCGCCCTCACTTCGTTCGGGGCCTCGCGGTGTCAACTTTTCTTTAGTTATCCCATTCGCGTCTTCGCGTCACTGGACGCTTCGCGAGACGGTTTGCTACGCTCAGCGCCGTCCATGGCCGACGAACGTCCCGATACCGCCGCCGACGAGCCGCTCGAGGAGACGCTGCTCTTTCATGAGCAGGGCGATGGTCGCAAGGTTGCGCGGTTGCCGGGTGGCAAGGTCGTGCTCGTGCGGCGCGAGGATCTCGATCGCGTCCGCGAGGGCGAGCGCTGGCGCGTGCGGTTGCTGCACCGCGACACGTATTCGATCGCGACGCTCATCGAACGCGATCGCGTGGAGCTGACCAATCCGGTCATCCCCGAGGCCCTCGGTCAGGCCATGTCGCGGATCGCGACGACGGCGCCGCGTCCAGCCACGCCGGCGAGCGAACCCTCGCGCGTGTCGCGTGTGGACGCTCCACGTCCCGCACCGCCAGCCGCCGTGCCACGTGCGGCCGATGCCGCATCGACGCCTTCACGCGCCGAACCCGATCGTCCTGAGCCCGTCCTCCGTCCCGCGCCCATCCCGCCCTCGCGCGTCGTCGGCATGAACGACCGCGTCGCGATGTTCGTCGACGGCGCCAACATGGATCTCGCCGGCCGCATGGCGGGGTACTTCGTCGACTATCGCAAGGCGCGCAGCTTCTTTCTCGCGCACGGGCTGTTCTACGCGGCCTACTACTACATCGCGGACTACACGGCGTCCGATCCGCTGCAGCAGCGCTATCTCGATTTCCTCGCGCACTCGGACTTCATCGTCCGACGCAAAGCGGTCAAGGCCATCCGCGATCAGGAGACGGGCGAGCGCGTGCTCAAGGCGAACGTCGACACCGAGCTCATCCTCGATCTCATCAACACCGCGGACAACTACGACCTCGCGTTTCTCTTCTCGGGTGACAGCGACTTCGAGCGCGCGGTCGACCTGCTCCGCTCGCGCGGCAAACGCGTGTACGTCGTCACATCGCGTCCCGTCTTGAGCCGCGAGCTGGCGTACGTCGCCGACAAGCCGGTGTTCTTCCTCGAAGAGTTCCGCGCGCAACTCGAGCGCGACGCGCGTGAGCCGCGAGAACCCGCCACGTCCAACGGCGACCCGCCATCTCGTTGAGCGCGCCTCGACGGGCCTGGCGCGACTTCATCATCGCGCACCGCGTCACCCACGTTCACCCCTCACACCACCGCCCCTTCGTCGCCGCCGTCATCATCATCGTCTTCATCATCATCGTCTTCGTCGTCTTCCTCCTCTTCGTCATCTTCATCTTCGTCCTCGTCGTCTTCATCCAGGTCGTCATCTTCGTCTTCGTCGTCGTCCGGCAACTCCTTGTCTTCGTCGACGTCTTCACCCTCGTCGCCGGCCGCGGCGATCCGCAACCAGACACGGTCATCAATTTCAATGGCAGCGCGCAACATGTGGATCCTCCTGACCGCGGACGTCGAAGCGCCGGAGCGGTCGGCAACGTGCCTCCGATCGAGGCACGGCATTCGTGAGCAAGAGGAATACCAGGTGGATTCGGCGTGACGTCCGTCGTGCCGCTGAGGGGAGGACGTGCGACTGGCATCGCGCGACCCACGGTGGCCGTGCCGAGCGGCGCGGCTGATTCGCCGCGCGGGCTATTCGAGACGCACGGACCTCACGTGCCGTGACGCGGCAGGTCCACCCGGAAGATCGTGCGGTCGTCGCGTGGCGGCTCGACCTGGATGCGCCCGCCGTGCGCGCGCGCGATCTGCTGGCTGATGTAGAGGCCGAGCCCGAGGCCGCCGCGGCCGCCCGAGCGATCGCCGCCGCGAAACGGATCGAAGATGCCCGGCAGCGCCGCGGGATCGATCGTGCCGCCGTTCGAGACGACGAACGTGACGCGCTCGGGACGGCTGCCGTCGAGACAAACTTCGACGGGGTCCTCGGATCGACCGTGGACGAGCGCGTTGCCGATGAGATTCGACGCGAGCTGCGACAGCCGATCCGCATCCCACGTGCCGGCCAGATCGCCGCTCGACGCGATCTCGACGCGTCGGTCCGGGAACGCCACGCGGTGCTCGTCGATCGTTCGCCGCACGAGCGTGCCGAGATCCGCGGCTGCGCACGCGACCGGGATGCCGCCGGCGAGCCGGGCGCGCGCCAGGTCGAGCATGTCCTGGATCATGCGGCTCATGCGGCGGCCGCTCGACGCGATCCGGTCCGCGATCTCGGCGAGCATCCGCTCGTCGCGCGCGACCTTCACCAGCTCGGCGCTCGTGAGAATGGCGTTGAGCGGATTGCGCAGGTCGTGGCCGAGCACGGCCGCGAACATCTCGTTGACACGCAGCATCTCGGTGCGCTCGACGAGCTCGCGCTCGAGCTGGCGTTTCTGCCGGTAGAGCTCGAAGAACACGTCCGCCTTGTTCTTCAAGATGTGCGGCTCGATCGGCTTGTACAGAAAGTCCACGGCGCCGGCGTCATAGCCCTTGAACATCCGATGCCGGTCGTGCGCGCCCGCCGTCACCATGATGAGCGGCACGCGGCGCGTCCGCTCGCTGCCTCGCATCAGCTCGGCCAGCTCGAAACCGTCCATCTCCGGCATCTGGACGTCGACGATTGCCAGCGCGACGTCGTGCACGAGCAGCAGGTCGAGCGCCTCGACGCCGGATCCGGCCGCGACCACCTCGACATCGGCGCGCCGGAGCAGCGCCGACAACGCCAGCCGGTTCTCCTCGAGGTCGTCGACGATCAGGCAGACGACGGGCGTGGACGTGGCGGCGGTGGATGACGCGTCGATCATCGGACGTCCTTCTTCTGGAACAGCCGGGCGCCTCGGTCGACCTCGTCGAAGGCCTGACGATGGGGCGAGAAGCGGAGCGACTCCTTGGCGCCGAGCCCCAGGAACCCGCGGCGGACGAGCGCGTCGTGACACAGTCCCACGGCGCGCGCCTGCAGGTCGCCATCGAAATAGATGAGCACGTTGCGGCACGACACGAGATGCACTTCGGCGAACACGCTGTCGGTCGCCAGACTGTGATCCGAGAACACGATGTGCCGCCGGAGCATCGCGTCGAACACCACGCGGTCGTAGGCCGCCGTGTAGTGATCGGCGAGCGACGTCCGCGCGCCGGACTGCTGATGGCTCCGCGTGAAGCCCGGCACGCGCGCGACGTCGTACACGCCAGCCTCGGCCACGGCCAGCGTGCGCGGGTTGATGTCGGTCGCGTAGACGATCGATCGCGCCAGCAGCCCTTCCTCGCGCAGCAGAATCGCCATTGAATACGCTTCCTCACCCGTACTGCACCCGGCCACCCAGATCTTCAGCGACGGATACGTCCGAAGGAGCGGCACGACGTGCTGGCGCAACGCGAGGAAGTACGCGGGATCGCGGAACATCTCGCTCACCGGCACGGTCAGCGAGTCGAGCACGACGCCGAACGCCGGGGGCTCGTGCAGGATCTTGTCCTGCAGTTGCGACAACGTCGCGCACTCGAGCCGAGTCATCGCCGTTTCGAGACGGCGCGCGATCGACGCGGGCGCGTAGCGGCGGAAATCGTAGTGAAACCGCCGATAGATCGCCTCGAGCAGTAGTTCCAGCTCGAGATCGACGCCCGTGATCGCGGTCGCGCCCATCTCGCTACCGCGGCATCCAGACGCGCACGAGCGACAGCAGCTTGTCGACGTCGAGCGGCTTGGCGATGTAGTCGTTCGCGCCGGCCGCGAGGCAGCGCTCGTGGTCGTCCTTCATGGCCTTGGCCGTGAGCGCGATGATCGGCAGGCGCGCCCATTCGGGCCGCTTGCGGATCTCGCGCATCGCCGTCAGACCGTCCATTTCCGGCATCATGATGTCCATCAGCACCAGGTCGATCGCGTCGTCGGCCCCGCGACAGCTCGCCGCGAGCACGTCGATCGCCTCACGCCCGTTGCGGGCCACGCGAATTGCACAGCCCTTGGGCTCGAGCACGCTCGAGACTGCGAAGATGTTGCGGGCGTCGTCTTCGACGATGAGGATGCGGCGTCCGTCGAGTAGCGCTTCGCGATCGCGTGCCGCGCGGAGCATGCGCTGCCGTTCGGCTGGGAGCGTCGATTCGACCTGGTGCAGGAAGAGCGTCACCTCGTCGAGGAGACGCTCGGGTGACCGCGCGCCCTTGATGATGATCGACTTCGAGAACCGGCCGAGACGCTGTTCTTCGTCACGCGTGAGCGATCGCCCGGTGTAGACGATGACCGGCGGGAACGGCAGCGCATCGCCGGCGGCCAACGTCTCGAGCAGTTCGTCCCCGTTCGCGTCGGGCAGCTTCAGATCCATCACGACGCAGTCGAACGGCGCGGCCGCGAGCTCGGCGCGCGCAGCGGCCGCCGTGCCGACGCCGACGATCTCCACGCCCTCGCTCATGAGCAACTGCTCGATGCTGTCTCGCTGCCGGGCGTCGTCTTCGACGACGAGCACGCGGCGGACGTGCTGATCCAGCCGGGACTCGATCCGCTGCAGCGCCTCGAGGACCTGCTCGCGCTTGACGGGCTTCAGAGCATAGCCAACCGCGCCGCGCTCGAAGGCCTCCTGCGTGGAGTCGGCGACCGAGACCACGTGTACCGGAATGTGTCGCGTCTCGGCCTGACGCTTGAGCTGCTCGAGCAGGCTCAAGCCGGAATGATCGGGCAGATAGATGTCGAGCAGGATCGCGCTCGGCCGATATGACGTCGCCGCGGCCATTCCGTCGCCGGCCGTGTGCGCGACAACGCACTGAAATCCTTTCTCGCGCACGAGGTCGCGCAGGATCGCGGCGAAGCGCGGATCATCCTCGACGACCAGGATACGGCGCGTGTCGGGCGTCAGCCGATCGCGGTCGTCCTCGACGCGTGCGGCCGCGAGCGCCTGGGGCGTTTCCGAGACCGGACGTTCGGCGGGACGCCGCTCGGTCACCGGCGAAGCCGGACGCGTCGTCACACCGGCGTTCGTCCACACGCGCGGCAGCCGCAACGTGAACGTGCTGCCCTGTCCGGGCTCGCTCGCGACCGTCAGGTCGCCGCCCAGAAGCCGCGCCAAGTCGCGCGAGATCGACAAGCCGAGGCCCGTGCCGCCGTACTTGCGGTGCGTGCTGCCGTCCGCCTGGCGGAACGCCTCGAAAATGACGTCCTGTTGTTCGGCCGGAATGCCGATCCCCGTGTCGCTCACGGCGAACCGCACGCTGTCGCCGGGCCCGGCCGACGCGCGCAGCGTGACGCGGCCCTCGTCGGTGAACTTGAACGCGTTCGAGAGCAGGTTGCGCAGGATCTGGCCGAGCCGCTGCGCATCGGTCTCGACCGACGGCGGCGCGCCGGGATCGACGCCGTAGGTGAACGCCAGTCCGCGGTCCGCGGCCGTCGCGCGCAGACTCTCGCCGATGGTCTCGACCATGTCGGCGAGCGGCACCGGCGCGGGCGTGACGTCGAGGCGTCCCGCTTCGATCTTCGATAGATCGAGGATGTCGTTGATGAGCGCCAGCAGGTCGTTGCCTGCGCCGAGGATCGTGTGCGCAAACCGCACCTGCTCCTCGGTCAGGTTGCCGTCCTTGTTGTCGGCCAGCAGCTTCGCGAGGATGAGCGACGAGTTGAGCGGCGTCCGCAACTCGTGGCTCATGTTGGCGAGGAACTCGCTCTTGTACTGATTCGCCCGCGCCAGATCGCCGGCCTGCTCGACGAGCGCGACCTGCTGGCGGGCCATCGACGCCTTCTGATCCTCGAGTGCCTGCGTCTGCTCCTCGAGCTGCGCGTTGATCTCTTCGAGCTCGTGCTGCTGCGTCTCGAGCCGCGCCTGCGACGCGCGCAGATGGCGCCCCTGCTCTTCCAGTTCCTCGTTGCTCGATCGGAGCTCTTCCTGCTGGACCTGGAGTTCCTCGGCCTGCCGCTCGGTCTCGGCCAGGAGCGCTTCGAGGCGGCCGCGATCCATCGCGGCGCGCAACGCCACGCCGAGCGCCTCGGAGATGCGAGCGGCGAGATCGACGTCGGCCGCGTCGAGCCGGCGGAAGAAGCCGAGCTCGACGACCCCGGACACGACGCCATCGGCGGCGGCCGGAGCGACGAGCAATTCGATCGGATCGCGCCGGCCCAGGCTCGACGCGACGGGCAGATATCCGGCGGGCACGTTCGTGACGTGCAGCACGCGGTTTTCCTTCGCGACCTGGCCCGCCAGCCCGTCACCGGGACGGACGATCGGCGTGTCGGCCGCTGCCGCGTAGCCCGCGGCACGCCTCAACACGCCTTCGTCGGCGACGAAGACCGCGCCCGTCTGCGCGTCGAGGTACTCGGCCAGGAACGACAACGTGCGATCGCCAATCTCGTCGACCGACGGTCCTCCCTGGATGCGACTCGTGAGTCCCATCTGGCCGGCGCGGATCCACGTCTCGACCTGCCGGCGCCGATGGTCGCGCGACATGACCGTGGCCGTCACGCCGATGAACGCGAGCAACAGCGCCGAGCCGCCCCAGGTGACCGTCGACGACAGCGTCACGGCCCGCTGCCAGGCCTGCTGGCGCGTGTCGAGCCGCTGCTGCTCGTCGCCTTCCATGTCGGCGACCGTCGCGCGGATGCGGTCCATGAGCTGCTTGCCGCGATCGGAGCGGACGAGCGACAGCGCGTCGGCGATCTGGCCGGCACGCCGCATCTCGATGGTCTCGCCGACGAGCGCGAGTTTTTCGGTGACGAGCTCACGCAACGTGTCGAGCCGCGTGGCTTGATTCGGCAGGTCGACGACGAGCTGTTGGAGCGCGGCCAGCTCGGCCGGCACGTCGGCGCTCGCGTTCGTGTAGGGCTCGATGTACGTCTCGTCGCCGGTCAGGAGATAACCGCGCTGGCCGGTCTCCGCGTCGGTCGCGCTCGAGAGCAGCGCGCCGAGCTGGCGGATGACCTGCTGCGCGTGCGTCGACTGATCGGCCGACGCCTGGCTCCGCATGAGCGTGGCATAGGTGAGCACCGCGGTCGCCGTCACGACGAGCATCGCGACGACGATCGCGACGAGCGTGCCGGGCGGCAGCGCGCGCCGTGAACGGGACCGAGCAAAGCCGACCGAGGATGGCGTCATCGATTTCCTAGCCGGACAGGCGCCAGGGAGCCGGGGGACAGGACGACCACGAACCTCCCCGGACGTCGGCGGCGGCCTGCGCGCCCATCGTAACGGCCCGCTCGCGAGAGGGCAACGTTGCGCGCCATCGGGAGTGGTGGCCTTCGGTCGGGCGCCGGGCACCCGCGAGTGAGCACGCGTCGACCCCAACTCGGCATCGCCGCGAGGGAAACCCGCCGCGCGCCGCGGCCTCCGGTCGCGCGCAATCGTGGGATGGCTGGGCTCCATTCTTGCAGTTCCCGAAGCGCGCCTGCGGAGAAGGCGGACGAGTGCACGAACGTCGGACTGACGCCATGAACGACCGTGGCGTGCGCGCGGTCGCCACGCCCGCGACGCGGCGCTGGCGCGCTTGGCTGCGCCGCTCGCGGACGATTCTCGTCCGCACGGGACGCGGGTTCATCGCGGACGACTGCCTGAACCTGGCGGCCCAACTCGCCTACTACTTCTTTCTCGCGATCTTCCCGGCGCTGCTCTTCCTGCTCTCGCTCGCGAGCTTCTTTCCGTTACACGAGGTGAGCGACACCGTCACGGCGGCGCTCGCGCCCATTGCGCCGGGCGACGTCCTGCAGATCGTGCGCGACCAGATGGCGCGCATCTCGAACGCGGATCACGGTGGCATCCTCACGATTGGCCTGGTCGGTGCGCTCTGGACGAGCTCGACGGCGCTGACCTCGATCGTCTCGGCCCTCAATCGCGCGTACGACATCACCGAGACGCGGCCGTGGTGGCGCGTGCGCCTGGTCGCGATCGGATTGACCGTCATGCTGACGCTGCTCGTGCTGGTCTCGTTCACGCTCGTCCTGGGCGGGCCGTCGATGGCCGAGAACGTCGCGCGGCATTTCGGCCTGGGCGCCGTGTTCGAATGGGCCTGGAAGATCCTGCAGTGGCCGCTCGCCTTCGCGCTCGTGACGATCGGCGTGGGCCTCGTCTTCTATTTCGGGCCGGATGCCGAGCAGGCCTGGCGGTGGATCACGCCCGGCGCCGTGCTCGCGACCGCCGTGTGGCTGGGGGCGTCGCTGGGCTTCAAGGTGTACGTCTCGACCTTCGCCAACTACACGGCCACCTATGGCGCGCTCGGCGGCATCATCGTGCTGCTCGTCTGGCTGTACGTGTGCGGCCTCGCGCTCCTGGCCGGTGCGGAGATGAACGCGGAGATCGAACACAGCGCGGCGGACGGCAAGGCGCCGGGAGAAAAGCGACTGCCGTGAGCGCGGTTGCAGGTACCCCCGGCTCTGAGGCTCGAGGGCACCTGCACCCAATTTCGAAGTTCGAACTTCGAACTTCGAAGTTTGCCCTCCGCTTCACCGTCTCATCCCACGCCTCATGGACGCGGCGTGGGCCGAGCCGGCTCCGCTGCTCTTTCGCGTGCCGGTCTCTTCCTCCTCGTCGGACTCGTCGGGATGCGCCTGGTCGGCGGCGTCCTGATTGATCCCGCCTTCGGCCAGTTCGGTCAGCTTGCGGTCGGCCGCCTTCTCCTCTTCGAGCGTCTGCCGAAGGAGATCCGCGGCGTCGTCGTGCCCCATCGCGTTCGCCCACGCGATGAGCGTGCCGTAGGCCGCCATTTCGTAGTGCTCGGCGCGCTGGCCGGACGCGACGAGACAGGCGTCCATCGTGATGTCGTCGAAGTCCTCGTCCATCACGGACTTGCCTTCGTCGATGATGCCGGCGATGCCGTCACAGTGCTTGCCGCGCACCTTCTCGTCGAGGCCGGTGAGGATCTGTTCGATCCGTTCGACATGGCCGCGCGTTTGTTCGAGGTGCTCCTCGAAGGCCATCCGCAGCCGATCCGATGTCGCCGCCTTGGCGAGCTTGGGCAGGGCTTTCGTCAGTTGTTTCTCGGCGTCGTAGACGTCGCGCAGCTCGTCGATGAACGCGTCGTGCAAAGTTCCTTGCGTCATGGGTGTTCTCCTGAAGAGGTGATGCGCGACTCACTGCAGGAGCTGTTCCACACGCGGCCGCCATCCGCCGAGCCGGCCGCGCCGCTCCTCGACGTGACGACGAACGCCTGGCGCAGGGCGTGTGCGCCGGCGGCGCCAACCCGGGTAGCGAGGTGCCGAGAAGGAGTGCCCGGCGCGTCTCGGCGTCGTCAGCGCCCGTCACGTGCGCGTTCGTGACCGCTCCGCGCACTTTTCAGATTCTTTGCGTCACTTTTCATGCGGACCGCAATGACCACGCCGCGACGAGCGCGTATGGTCGCCTCCTCGACGTGCGTCAGGAAGGCGGATCGCATGACAGGTCGGTCGCTGTGTGTCGCAGGGGTGATCGTAGGTGTGGCGGTTGTCCTTGTCGGGAGCGCGCTCGGCACGCGGGCCGTCCGCGGCGCGCCGCAGGCCACGGCGCCCTCCCCCGGCCCGACGTCCACGGGCCGCGGCCAGGCGACTCGTCCGAACGGTGACGCGCAGCCCGCCGCCGGACGCGGACACCGGAGTACACGCCCCTCGGACAGTTCGGCGCACGCCAGCCCGGACGACCCGACGAATGCCACCGCGGACTTCTCGCCAAAGCCGCCGGTCGTGGCCCTCTCGCCAGAGGACGAGCTCAAACAGTTCTGGTTGCCGGCCGGCTACCGGATGACGCCGATCGTGTCCGAGCCGGTCATCGAGGATCCCGCGCAGATTGCCTTCGACGGCGACGGCCGCATGTTCGTGCTCGAGCTGCGTGGCTACTTCGAATCGCCGGACGGCATCGACGAGACGCCCCCGCTCGGACGAATTTCACGCTTCGAAGACGTCCGGCACGACGGCACGTTCGCCCGCCACACCGTATTCGTCGATCACCTCGTCTTCCCGCGGTTCGTCCTGCCGTTCGGTAAGGACGCCATCCTCACGATGGAGACGAATCAGGACGACGTGTGGAAGTACACCGACACGGACGGCGACGGCGTGGCGGATCGCAAAGAGCTGTTCACGACGCACTTCGGACGGGCCGGTGGCATCGAGCACCAGCAGAGCAGCTTGTTCTGGGCGATGGACAACTGGCTCTACAGCACCGTCAACGCGTACCGCATCCGCTGGACGCCCCAGGGCATCCTGCGCGAGCCCACGGGCCCGAACGGCGCGCAGTGGGGCGTGACGCAGGACAACGCCGGCAAGGTCTGGTTCCAGGGCGGCGCGAGCGGCATGCCCGGCTACTTCCAGTTCCCCATCCACTACGGCAACTTCGCGTGGCCCGACCAGTTCGAGCCGAACCTGGAAATCATCTGGGGCGCGCCGATCCTGGTCGGCGACATCCAGCAGGGCCTCTCCGACACGCGCATGCCGGACGGATCGCTGATTTACGGCACGGCCGCCGCGGGCAACCAAATCTATCGCGGCGATCGGCTGCCGGCCGATCTCGCCGGCGACTACCTCTACGGCGAGGTCGTGGGCCGCGCCATCCGCCGCCTCCGGCCGGTGCGCCACGAAGGGCTCACCGAGCTCACGAACGTCTACCCGCGATCCGAGTTCATCCGATCGATCGATCCGCTCTTCCGTCCTGCGTGGAACGTGACCGGCCCGGACGGCACCATCTACATCGCCGACATGTACCGCGGCATGATCGAAGGCGCCGAGTGGGCGAAAGAAGGCACCTACCTGCGCCGCAAGATCGAGCAGTACCAGTTGGACAAGATCGTCCACCACGGGCGCATCTGGCGGCTGACCTACGACGGCATCGCGCGCGACACGACCGAGCCGCGCATGCTCGAGGAAACGCCCGCCGAGCTCGTGACGCACCTCGCGCACCCGAACGGCTGGTGGCGCGACACGGCGCAACAACTGCTCGTGCTCGCGCAAGACCGCTCCGTCGTACCGGCCCTCGAGACGATGGCCACGACGTCGACGAACGCGCTCGCGCGCGTGCACGCGATCTGGACGCTCGAGGGTCTGAACAGCCTATCCGCCTCACTCGCACGGCGTCTGCTCGCCGATCCCGATCCGACGATTCGGATGGCCGCCATGCGGGCCAGCGAGACGCTCTACAAGGCCGGCGACTCGTCGTTCGCCGCCGACTACCGCACGCTCGCCCGCGATACGGATGTGGATGTCGCCATTCAGGCGCTCTTGACGCTGAACGTCCTGAAGATTTCGGACGCAACCGCCGTTGCCAGCCAGGCGCTCTCCACGCGTTCGGAACGCGGCATCCAATTCGTCGCCAACCGCATCGTGAATCCGCCCGCCAACAGTCGCGCGGGGAGCGTGACCGCCGCGCGACTCCTTCCTGACCAACGCGCCGCGCTGGATCGCGGCGGCGCCATCTACGACGAAGTGTGCTTCGCCTGCCATGGCGACGACGGGCACGGCACGCCGTTGCCCGGCGGCAGGAGTGGTGCGACTGTGGCTCCGGCGCTGGCGGGTTCACCCCGGGTGACCGGCCATCGCGACTACGTCATCAACGCGATCCTGCACGGCCTCACCGGTCCGATTCACGGCGCGACCTACTCGCAAGTCATGGTGCCGATGGGCACGAACACCGACGAATGGGTCGCGGACGTCGCCTCGTTCGTCCGTAACAGTTTCGGCAACAGCGCCAGCCTGGTCACGCCTGCCGATGTCGCTCGCGCGCGCGCGGCGAGCGCACGTCGGACGACGCCGTGGACCGTCGACGCGCTGGAACGGGCACTCCCGCACGTCCTTCGGCCGGACGCCTCGTGGACCGTCACCGCCAGCCAGGTCGGACGCCGGCCGCCGAGCGCGAACGACGCCGGCGGATTCAACATGGCGAGCACGGCCGCCGACGTTCTCAACTTCCTGGGGTGGACGACCGGCGTGCCGCAAACGCCGGGCATGTGGGTGCAAGTCGAACTGCCCGCCGCCGTCCGCCTGATCGAACTGGAATTCACGTCGCCCACGATCGGCGGCGGCCGGAACGGCGAGCCGGAGATCGCGACCTACCCGCGCCATTACGAGGTTCGCGTATCGACGGATGGCCGCACCTGGGACGCGCCCATCGCACAACGCGACGGCACGTCCGGCACGAACACCGTCACCTTCGCGCCGGTCTCCGCGAAGTTCATCCGCCTCACACAAACGGGCACGGCGCCTGACGGAGCGCCCTGGTCCATGCGGTTGTTGCGTCTCTACGAGGCGCCCTCACCGGACGGTGGCTCGTAGACGAACCGGCGCATAAGGGGATCGCGCGCCGGCCCGACACCGCGCGATCCCGCATCATCGTCGATTCTCTCGCCTACTCGGCGCGGAGCACGACGAGCGGATCGACGGCGAGGGCGCGTCGCAGGGGAACGATGACGGCCAGAAGCGAGACGAGCGCCACGCCCACGGTGACCATCGTGAGCGTCCACGGGTCGAGCGGCGTCACGCCGAACAACCAGCCTTCGAGCGTGCGCCCGACGCCAGCGGCGATCGCGAGTCCGACGATGAGGCCGACGCCGGTCAGCCTCGCCCACTGTCCGATGACCGAACCGACGACACGCGGGCGGCCGGCGCCGAGGGCCAGGCGGATCCCGATCTCCCGGACGCGCTGGCCCACGGCGAGCGCCAGCACGCCATACGCGCCGATGAGCGCGAGTACGAGCGCACATCCACCGAGAATGGTCGTCACCGACCTGAGCGCGTGTGCGCCGCCGAAGCCGTTCGATCCGAATCGAACCTGCGCGTCGAGTGTCGCAACGTCGGAAACCGCGGCCGTCGGCGCCAGCCGATGGATCGCTCGCCGGACATCGCCTGCCAGTCGATCGGGAGTCCCGGCGGCCGCGCGCACGAACATCACGCGCGTCGAAGGCCGCATTTGATCCATCGACAAGAAGTAGCGTGGATGCGCCGCGCCAGTGATTTCGTCCAGCCGATATCGCGCGTCGGCGACCACTCCGATGACCGTGACGAGCGTATCCGGACGCTCGGCGTCGCGGAAGCGGCGGCCGAGCGCCTCACCGTCCGGCCACAGGCGGCGCGCCATGGTCTCGTTGACGATCGCGACGCGTGGCGCTCGATCGTCGTCCGACATCGAGAAAGTACGACCGGCGAGAAGATTCGTGCCGATCATCTCGAAGTAGTTGGCGCTGACGACCTCACGGTCCGCCTTGACCTTTGATCGGACACGCGGCGACGGCTCGTCATCTCGTGCAACGCCATTCGTCGACCCGCTGTTGCCGAACGGCACCGACTCCGCTTCGGCGACGCCCGCGACGCCGGGCAACGCGTCGATGGCGTCGCTCGCATCGCGGAAAAACGCCGTCGTGGTCGCCGCGTCACGCGCTGGCGACGGCGCGGTGACGGTGGCGAGAAGAATCGGCTGCGGATTGAAGCCGAGATCCACTGATTCGAGGCCTTGGACGCTGCGCACGAACAAGCCCGCGACGACGAGGAGCGCGACCGAGACGGCCATCTGGCCGCACACGCGAATCGACTGGAGCCGGTGTTTCGCGCGGGTGTTCGTCGTACGGCCCTCGTCGAGGTCCGAGCGCGGATCGGCGCGTGATGCGTTCCAGGCCGGCCAGGTGCCGACGACGACGATCGTCAGTCCCATCAACGCCACGAGGAACGCACACAGACGCCAACTGAAGACCAGATTCACATACAGCGGAAAGCCTGGACTGCCATTCGTGGCAGCGGCCGAAAGGTCGCGCGCGCCGAGCCATCCGCCCGCGCCGCCCAGCAGGCCACCGGCGACGGCGATGAGCGCCGCCTCGGTCAGACAAATGCGCACGAGCTGCGCCCGGCTCGCGCCAAGTGCCGCGCGAATCGCCAGATCGCGTCGCCGGCCGATGCCGCGCGCCAGAAACAGGCCGAGGACGTTGCCGCACGCAACGAGCAGGACGACGAGGACGAGCAACAGCAGAAACACGGCGAGCGCGATGGTCGACGTGGCGATCTGTGGATCGCTCGCGGCGAGACGCTGCGCGTACACGCGTGTTCGCCGGCCGGCGTTCGTCTCGGGATAGGCACGCTCGAGCTGGCGTGCCTGCACGTCCACGGCGGCCTGCGCCTGGCGCACGCTGACGCCCGGCCGCAGGCGGCCGATCACGCGGACCGACAGATCGTCGCGATCGGCACGTCGCGACGCCGTCACGCGCACGCTGAGCGGCAGATACACTTCGGGGCGCGCGAGGCGGAACGTGCCGTCGAAGCCGCGCGGTGCGACGCCGACAATCATGGCCGGCACGCCGTTCACCTGGACGACGCGTCCGATGACGGATGGATCGGCGTTGAAGCGGGCGGTCCAGTAGTCGTGGCCGAGCACCACGACACGCGGTCCGCCAATCGCATCGTCGTCGGGCGCCAGCAGGCGCCCGGCGGCGGGCCTCAGCCCGAGCATGCCAAAGTAATTGCCCGAGACGTCGCTCGCGAGCACGTTCTCGGCGGCCGTGTCCGAGACGACGCTCACTTCGTCGAGATCCCACGCCGCCAGATCCTCGAACACGTTCGAGCGCGATCGATAGTCTTCGACGTCGAGATACGCGAGGCGCTGACGGATACGTGTTTCGTCGGCGCGTGCCGTGGCCAGCACGACGAGGTCGTCAGGACGCGCCACCGGCAGCGGAGCGAAGAGATAGTCGACGACCGCGCCGACGACCGTGTTCGGTGCGATGCCCAGTGCGACCGTCGCGACGGCCGCCAACGTGAAACCTGGACTCTTCCGCAGACCTCGCGCGGCGAACCGCACGTCGAGCCACAGCCGCTCGAGCCACGATTCCCACCCGACGTCGTGTACGCGATCTTTGATGGCGGCCAGGCTCCCGAGATCCGCCCGCGCCGCGCGTGACGCGTCGCTGGCGCTCAAGCCGGCCGCTCGATGCGCCTCGGCGGCGGCGTCCACATATGCGCGGAGCTCGTCGTCGAGATCCCGATCGATCGCCGATCGGCGACCGAGACGCCGGAGCGCGTCGCGAAGGCGAGACAGCAGAGACATGGCGCGCAGCCTAGCGAGATAGCGCGATCAGGCGAGATCGCCGGGCGTGGCGCGCATGATGAGGGCGATGGCGCTCGTCTGCGTCTCCCAGTCGCGCGTCTGGGCCTTGAGTCGCGCGCGGCCGGCGGAGGTCAGCGCGTACCACTTCGCGCGGCGGTTGTGTTCGGTCGCGCGCCACTCGCCTTTGATGAGGCCATCGCGCTCGAGCCGGCGGAACGCGGGAAAGAGCGACCCGGCGTTGACCTGGAACGCGCCCTTGCTGACCTGCGTGAGGCGCACGCCGATGCCGTAGCCGTGCATCGGCTCGAGGGCGAGCGTCTTGAGAATCAGCATGTCCAGCGTGCCAGGCACGAGCGCGGTCGGCTTGTCGGTCCCCATTCGGCTCACTCCTCTAGATCAACGAGCGGAGTCTACGCGTCAGTCCTCTAGTTTGTCAAGAGCAAACAAACGATGACACCGCGAGCCCCGAGCGGAGCGAAGGCGCGAGCGATCAAGAGAAGTCCGCGAAGCCCGCGACCTAGGAGCGGCGCTGAGCGGGCGAGCGGGGGTGGGGCCCCGCGAGCGGGCAAAAAAAGATGGCACATCGACCTGCGGCACGCTTTCGTCCTGCGACGCTTTTCCTGAATAATGCCGCCATGCGCGCCGGCGTCGTCCTCGTCCTGGTCGCGGCCGCCGCTTCGGCGTGCGGCCGTGCGGCGCCGACACCCAATCCGACCATGATCATTGCCGAGGCTCATCGACTCGACGTCAGCGGCCACCCTGACGCTGCCATCACGCTCTACGAGCAGGCGCTCGCCGCGGCGCCCGATTCGTTCGACGCGCACTACGGCCTGGCGCGCGCCCTCGATCTCGCGGGCCGGTACGACGAGGCCCGCGCGCACTTCACGCACGCCCTGACGCTCGCGCCGCCGGCCAGTCGCGATCAGACCGAGCGCATGCTCGCGATCTCGTGGACCTTCGTCGGCGATACGACCGAGGGCGCGCGTCTCTTCAGCGGCGTCTTCGATCGCCACGTCGCGGCGTCCAACTTCGGCGCGGCCGCCGACGTCGCGAGCGAGCTCGCCCGCGTCTATCTCGAGCACGGCGACCTCGACGAGGCGGAGACGTGGTACCGGCGCGCGCACGACACGGCGCTCCGTGAAGCCGATCTCGCGGACTGGCGCGTCGATCTCGCCGAAATGCGCTGGGCCCACGCCGAGGCGCGGCTGGCGGCGCGGCGCGGACAGGCAGCGGCCGCGCATCGCGACGAAGCCCGCGTCAAGGCGCTCCTCGACAAAGGCGGCAACGACGACCAGCGCGTCCAGTATCCGTATCTCCTGGGCTACGACGCGTTTTATCTCGGCGACGCGGCGGCGGCCGTCTCGCATCTCGAGCAGGCCGACCAGACCGATCCGTTCATCCTCCTGCTCCTTGGACAGGCGCACGAGCGTCTCGGACACGCCGACCAGGCGCGTGCCTATTACGAGAAAGTCATGGCGTCCGGTTCGCACGCTGTCGCCGCGGCCCTCGCGCGTCCCATCGCTCGACAGAAACTCGCGAGTGCGGCGTCTCCGTCGTCCGGACCGCAATGATGCGCGCGGCGACTGACCTCTCGTTCCTGTCGTCCGCCTCACGCCGCCTTCACATGCCATCACGACGCCTCGCAGTCGCCATCGCTCTCGTGTGTGTCGCACTCGCCGGCGACGCTCACGTGGCGCGGGCGCAGGAGACGACATCGACTTCACGGGCGGATGACGCCACCGCTCGAACGACGGCCGCGACCTCGCGCGACGCGGCGCCCGACACGCGGCTGCAGTATCCGGCGTGGCTGGCCGACTCGTACGTCGGCCTTCGCGTCGGCTACCTGAACAATCCGTTTTCTGCGCTGCAACTCGAGCCAGGCGCTACGACCGGCGCCGTTCGCGTGCCGCCGACGACGTTTGCCGTCGCGCTCTTCGGCCATGAGTTCGGTCGATACGTCGCCGCGGAGACGACCTACATCCGTCCGGCGCGCTTCCTGACCTACGAGGACGTGAACGGCACGGGCATCGATCACTCGGTGTGGATGGCGTTCGGCACGTTCACGGTCAAAGGGCGCGTGCCCGTGTCGCCGCGCGTCACGCTGCACGGCGACGTCGGACTGGCGCTCAGCAGCCGGCGCGGCTTCGATCTCGGCGGCACGCCCGTTGTCCGCGACGACCACCTGCGGTCGATCGTCCTGGGCGCGGGCGTCGACATCCATCGCACGCCGCACTGGGACATCGTTGCCGACGTCTCCTTCATTCCCGCGAACGAGGAGCATCGCCAGCCGCGCGCGCTCTACCTCGCGGCCGGCATCCGCTACACGATGCGACGCCTGCCGGACGCGCGTCTCGCAGCCGCCGAAGAGACGAATCACCTCTTCCCCGCACACATGGTGCAACTCGGGATCGGCACCGGCACGGCGTACGGCGTCAGCCATTTCGTGTCACACACGGTGCCGATTTTCTGGGGCGGACACGTCGACGTCGGTCCAGGGCTGGCGGGCGACTATCTGCAGAACGTCTTTCACACACCGCGCGTCTTCGCGCTCGACATCGGCGCGCGCGTGGCCATGTGGCGGAGCCGCGTCGACCGCACGTCGTTCAACACCTTCTCCGCGTATCCACGGCTCCGCTTCATGCTCCTGCACCGCCCGCTCGCGGATCTCTACGCGTGGTACGCCGTGGCCGGACCGACGTTCATCTCCCAGCTCGTCGTCGACGGCCAACCGGTCGGGACGAACCACTTCATCTTTCAGGACGCGATTGGCGTCGGCGCCTTCCTCGGCCGCGACCGTCACCTCATCGTCGGCGCGAGCGTGAGCCACCTCTCGAACGGCAACCTCGAAACGCGCAACCCGGGCATGCGCGTGCCGCTGACGATCGATATTGGGTATGCGTTTTGAATTTAAAGAGGTTGACAGGCCCGAAGCCGCGCGCAAGGCGCGCGTGCTGAGGGCGGAGCGATAGTCTGGCCAGGCGTTGGGGGTGGGGCCCCAACGCGACTTAAAAAAAGAAGGCGGCCCCTGTCGGCTCTCTCACGCCGTCTGCAAGACGCGCTGGATCGCCGAGACAATAGCGTCGAATTCTTCGCGTTCGGCGGCGAGGTGCTTGCGGCCGTCGCGGGTGAGCGTGTAGTAGCGCGCGCGGCGATTGTTCTCGGACGGGGCCCACTCGGCGTCGACGTAGCCGTTTAGCAGCAGCCGCTGCAGCGCCGGATAGAGCGAGCTCTCGCCCACCTGCAGCACGTCGCGCGAGATCGTCTTCAGCCGCTGCGCGATCCCGTAGCCGTGCAGTGGTTCGCGCGCAAGCACGCGCAGGATGAGCAGATCGAGTGTGCCGGGCAGGAGATCGGGCGACGTGCGGCTCATGCGAAGCGCTCCTATCGAGAGGCGATGGGTAGAGTCTAGGGCGCCGCTTCGCGGCGGTCAAGCGGGCGCAAGCCATCTTCTTTGCCGTGCGTTGGGGCACATCTTTTTTATCCGCTCGCGGGGCCCCACCCCCGCTCGCCCGCTCAGCGCCGCTCCTCCGTCGCGGGCTTCGCGGACTTTTATTGGCGCGCTTCGCCCCTTGCTACGCTCGGGGCTCGCGGTGTCATCTTTTTTGGTCCTGTCCCGTGTCTCCTTCTTCAGTGCCCTATCATGCACACATGCGCTCGATGACCGTGGGGCCGCGCCGTGCGTGAGTATCTCGACCAGTTGCTGCTCGTGCTGGCCGTCGGGTCGGCGGTCGCGATCAGCGCGAAGCGCATCAGCGTGCCCTACAACGTCGCGCTCGTCGTCGTCGGCCTGCTGCTCGTGTTGATGAACGTGCTGCCCGAGACGCCGATGGAGCCCGGCGTCGTGCTGATGGTGTTCCTCCCGATCCTGGTCTTCCAGGGCGCGCTCTCGGCCGACGCGGCCAGCATGCGTCAGACGGCGCGGCCCATCCTGGCGCTGGCGCTGCCCGGCGTGGCGATCTCGCTCGTCGTCACGGCGTTCCTGGCCGAGTGGCTCATTCACCTGCCGCTGCCCATCGCCTTGCTCCTGGGCGCCGTGCTGGCCATCACCGACACGGTCAGCGTGCTGCTCGCCTTCCGCAGCGTGCGCGTGCCGCACCGGCTGGCCGCCATCATGGAGGGCGAGAGCCTCTTCAACGACGGCACGGCCCTCGTGCTCGTGAGCGTCGCGTCGACGGTCGTGATGGCCGGTCACGTCAACGGCATCGACATCACGCACATGCTGGTCGTCGCCATCATCGCGGGCGCGCTGCTCGGCACGGCGTTCGGCACGCTCGGCGCGATCGTCCTGCGCCGCGCGCCGGACGATCTCACGGCCACTCTCGCCTCGCTCGTCGTCGTCTTCGCGACGTCGCTCGTCGCCGATCATCTCGGCGGATCGCCCGTCATCGCAGTCGTACTCGCCGGCGTGCTCGTCGGCCACGAGATGCGCATGCGACTGGAGCCGTCGCGCGTGCTCGCCCTGCAGGGATTCTGGGAAACCGCCGGCTTCGTCCTGAACGTCTGGCTGTTCCTGCTCGTCGGCATGCAACTGCGATCGGACCTTCTGCTGCGCGAAGCCGTGCCGATCCTCTTGGCCGTCGTGGCATTGCACGCCGGCCGCGCCGTCGCCGTCTACGGCTGCATGGGTACGCTGCGCGCCGTCACCAGAGACGACGTGCCGTGGCGGTGGCAGCACGTGATGGTGTTCGGCAACGTCAAGGGCGCGCTGTCGATGGCCGCGGTGCTCGCCTTGCCCGCGACGATTCCTTATCGCGAGCGACTCATCGCGATCGTCTTCGGCGTCACGCTCATCACGCTGGTGACGCAGGCGCTCCCCTTCCGCCGTTTCCTCACGGCGATCGGCCTGGCTGGCGGCGCGGGCGGCGAGGCCGCGGACCGGTCTCGCGCGGTGCTCATCGGCGCGAGACGGGCACAGGCTGAGCTCGACGGCCTGCTCGCGTCCGGTCTCGTGTCGCGCCACGAGCACGCCGAGCGCTGGGCCGCGTTCCAGCGCGACATCATCGACGCCGAGCGCGTCCTGCGCGTCGAGCCCGGCACGGCGGCTGGCTCGGACGTCGCGCTACACGCCGTGCTGTCGGCGCGCAAGTCGGCCATCCTCGACGCGGAGCGCCGCGGGCTCATCACCGAACACACGGCTCGCACCGAGGTTGCCGCCCTCGACGAGCAGATCCTCCAGGTCTTTCACATGGAGCACGACGACTGATGAAGATTGTCATTGTCGGCGCCGGCCGTGCCGGACTCGAAGTCGCCACGCACCTCACGCGCATCGGCCACATCGTCACCGTCATCGACCACGACGCCGCGGTCACGCGCCGCGCCTCGGAACAGTACGGTCTCATCGCGCTCACCGGCGACGCGACGATGGCCGCGATGCTCGACGAGGCGGACATTGCCCACAGCGACGTCGTCGTCGCCATGCTCCGGCGCGACGCCGACAACCTGGCCGTCGCGCTGCTCGCGCGCGCGGCGGGCGTCGATCGCGTCATGGTTCGCATGCGCGACAACGCGTACGGGCCGGTCTATGCGGCGGCGGGTATCGATCGCGTGCTGTCGGAGACGGACCTGATCATCGGCGCGGTGGCTACGGCGATCGAACACGAAGCGATCCGCCACGCGATGCTCCTCGGCAACGGATCGGCCGTCGCTTTCGAGGTGACGATTCCCGAAGGCAGCGCCGCGGCCGGCCGGACGATCAGCGAGCTCGCCGCGCTGCCCGGCTTTCCATCGTCCTCGGTCGTCGCCGCGCTGTATCAGGCGGACGGCACCGTCGAGGCCCCACGCGGGTCATCGGCCGTGCACGTCGGCACGACCGTGCTGCTCGTCTCGCGCACCGACGAAGTCGGCCAGGCGCTGAAAGTGCTGACAGGCGCTAGCGCGACCAAATAAAGATGACACCGCGAGCCCCCGAGCGGAGCGAGGGCGGCGAAGCGCGTAGCGTTGGGGGTGGGGCCCCAACGCGTTGCAGAGAAGATGACGCCTACTCGGCGCCTTTCCACAGCCACTCGAGCGCCTCGGGCAGCGTCTGCGCCTTGACGCCGCGATCGACGTGTCCCGCGTTTTTCGCGAAAACGAACTGATAGTGATAGCCCTTGGCCGCGAGCGCCTCGGCCATCCGCTCGTTGGCGACGACCCAGTCGTGCATCCCGTCGCGCATGACGTTCGGGTTGTAGAGATCGCGATCGCCGACCTCCATCCAGATCCGGATCGGCTTCACCGGGCTCGCCGGAATGAGCGTGCGATGGAACTCCCACGCGCCGCCCGGCGTTTCCGGATTCGAGGGCCACTGCTGGTTGACGTACGTGCCCGAATACGTCAGCACGCGATGGTAGAGGTCAGGGTGATACCACGCCATGATGAGCGCCGCCGATCCACCGGAGCTGCCGCCCATCGTCGCGCGGAGATCGGGATCGTGCGTGAGCGTGACGCCCGCTTCGCGTTCGACGCGCGGCAGGATTTCCGTCTCGACGAACTCCGCATAGCGGCCTGACATCGTGTCGTATTCGAGACCGCGCTCGCTGCCCTGCGCGTCGCCGCTGCCGTTACCGATCGAAATCGCGATCATCGCCGGCACGCGGTGCGCGGGGATGAGCCCGTCGAGCGCCGTGAACAGCATCTGATCAGGACCGTCGGCGCCGACGATGAACGGCGCGGGT
Organism: Vicinamibacterales bacterium; assembly: GCA_035550595.1. Classification (GTDB taxonomy): domain Bacteria; phylum Acidobacteriota; class Vicinamibacteria; order Vicinamibacterales; family SCN-69-37; genus CALFMR01. Next base: position 86,182 of record DASZOV010000096.1, on the reverse strand, counting down.
GTACCGGCGACGTAGGCATCCGGCACATAGACGGTCACGTGGCGCGTATACGGCGCCGGGTGGCTCGTCGTCACGATCAGTCGCGCGGGATTCATGGGATCGGGCGTTCCGAACGTGCCGGCGTCGCGCGCGATCCCGGGATAGATCGTGCTCTCGTCCGATCGCATGGTGAAGCTGACGAGATGTCCGTGCGTCAGATTCTCTGCCGTCATCTCCGGTGCCGGCGGATGCGTCGGTCCGATGATGAAGTTCCCGTCCTCGTCGACGGGCGGGATGGTGCCGTCGGGTAACTCACGCGCTTGAACGTAACCGGCGGTGTGCGGATCGCGCGTCGGCGGCGTCGGCCGTGGCGCGGGCCGTACGGCCGGTGAGGACGCCGGCGAGCCGCCACGCTGCGCGACGAGCGGCACACTCCCCATCAACCCGATCACGATTGCGACACCGATGCCCATGCCAGCGGATGGAAATCTCATCTGTCTCGTCCTCTCGGGATGTACGTGAGGCCGCCGACTATAGCACTGCGCGGCGCCCGTCACCGCGCAGCGACTCTCACGCCCGGCGCGACGCGGTCCGACGGATGCAGGATCACGTGGTCGTGCTCGTTCAGGCCGCTGCGCACTTCTGCTTCGAGTCCGGTATCGTGGCCCACGTCGACGGGACGCCGATCCGCCCGGCCGTCGCGCACGACATATGTCGTCCACTGGTCGCCGGTCCGGAACAACGCGCTCGAGGGAACCTTCAGAACATTCGACGCCGACCAGATCACGACGCGCGTCTCGACGCGATAGCCGTCGCCGAGCGCGCGCCAGGCACCCGCCGGATCGTCGAAGACGAGATGGACGTTGACGCGCTGCTCTTCCACGCCGAGCGCCGACACCTTGGTGAACGCCCCCGGCTCGACGAGTCGCACGTGCGCCGCGAGATCGCCGCCGCCGCCCCAGCGCTCGACGATGGCCCGTAGTCCGGGACGCATCTGGACGGCATCGGTCGAGAGGTAATCGGCGATGACCTCGAGGTCCGCGGGATTCGCGATCTCGACGAGCGCGTCGCCTGCCGGCACCGGCGTCTCGCTCTCGTGCAGGCGGCGCAAGATCACGCCACCGACTGGCGCGTGTACCAAGACGGGTTGACCACCGGCACCAGCCGGCGAGGTCAGCGCCGCGCGCGCCTCGTCGGCTTCGTGCATCGCGGCCGCGAGCGCGGCACGGGCGGCAGCCACGGCCTCGACGCGCACGCGGGCCTCGGTCTCGGCCACGTCCAAATCGCTCCGCGCGATCGCATCGCCGGCGAAGAGCCGCGCCATCCGGGCGCGTTCGCGCTCGGCCTGCTCACTGGCGGATTCGGCCTGCGCCAGCGTCGCACGCGCCTGCGCGACGGCCGCGTCGGCGGCCTTCACGCGGGCCTCGGCCGCGGTGCGCGTACGCGCGTCGAGCAGCGGCGGCACGTCCGGCCCGATCGTCGCGACCGTCTGCCCGGCCGTCACGGCGTCGCCCGGCTCGAGATCGATGCGCATCAGCCGGCCGCCGACCGGCGCGGCCACGACGTAGCGGTGCCGAACGGCCGTCTGGCCCTCATGATCGAGCGTGACTTGCAGATCGCCCCGCGTCACCTCGCCGAGATCGACCGGAACGGCGGCGGGCCGGAACAGCCAGGCGATCCCGGCGACGCCAATGACGAGGACGACGCCCCAGAACACGCCACGACGGACGGACACGTGCATGGTCACTCCCGCGTTTTCAGCACGGCGATGAGATCGAGCGCGCTCAGGCGGCGCCCCACGACGAGCCCGGATACGGCCGCGGCCGCGACGACCGTCAGGATCGACCACGCGCACGTCCTCGCCGACACGATGAACGGCAGGCGATAGACATCCGTGTTGAACGCCTGCACGACGAGCGCGGCGAGCCCGTAGCCGATGGCTACGCCGAGTGGGAGCGCGACGATCGTGAGCACGATCCACTCGCCGAAGAGCACACGCGCGATTTCTCCCTTGGTGAACCCGATCACCCGCAGCGTTGCGAGCTCGCGGCCGCGCTCGGACAACGCCACGCGCACCGTGTTGTAGACGACGCCAAAGGCGATGATCGCCGCAAAGAGGACGGTCGTCGTCCGTGTGATGCCCACGCTCGCGGCGAGCGTGTTCGTGAAGTTGTCAATCGTCGCCTGCTTGACGGCGACGCCGGCCACGGCGGGCGTGGCGCGCAGGCGCCGGTACAGCGCGTCGCTCGCGATCGGGTCCACGCGCAAGTACGCGCCCGAGACCGTGCCGCCCTCCTGCATGAGCTGGTGCAGCACATCGGCGCGCATGTAGGCATTCGTCCCGAGATAATCGTCGACGACGCGCGCGACGACGACATCGCGGCTGGGCCGTCGCCCTTCGAGCACGTCGACGTGCACCCGCTCGCCAGGTGCAACGCCGACGAGATCGGCGAGCTTTCGCGAAAGCACGAGGCCGCCGGGCGGCAGGTCGTCGAACGTCTGCCAGCCGTCGATGACGCGGCTGAGCGTGCCACTGGCCGGCAACCCCATGATGGCGACCGGCCGCGTCCGCGTCCCCGACGTGAGCCGCGCCGCCACCGTGCGAAACGGCTCCGTCATTCGGACGCCGGGCAACCGCGCCATCTCGTCGGCCGCCGCGGCCGAGAGCGGTTGACGGAACGTCACCATGACGTCATAGCGCTCGGCGTCGTAGAACTCGATGTCCGTAATCGCGTGGATCGAATCGAGACTGAAGAGTCCCGCGATGAGCAGCGCGCCGCTGAAGGCCACGGCGACGATTGACAGCGCCGCCCGCCCGGGTCGCCGTTGCAGATGGCGCAGCACCATGCGCGTCCACGGCGCGAGCCGGCGACCGAGGCCGGTGCGTTCGACGGCGCTCACGCGATAGCGCGCCGGCGGCTCGGGCCGCATCGCCTCGGCGGCCGGAAGCGCGACCACGCGCCGCACCGCCCCGACCGCGCCGACGACGGCCGCGAGGACGGCGACGCCGAGTCCCTCGATGACGACGGCCGGCGGCAGCCGATAGACGAGGATCGGAAAGTTGAAGAACTCGGTGTAGAAGCGCGTCAGCGCACGTCCGAGCCCCGCCCCCACGACGACGCCGACCAACGCGCCGCTCATGGCGACGGCGAGCGCCCACTGAACGTAGTGCCAGCCGATCTCTCGGCCGCGATAGCCGAGCGCCTTCAACGCCGCGATCTGCTCGCGCTCGACCGCCACCAACCGCGTCAGGACGACGTTCAGCAGGAACGCCGCGACAGCGAGGAACACGACCGGCACGGTCTGCCCCATTCCGCGCAGCGAGTCGATTTCGCCCTGCAAGAAAAAGTGTGAGAGCTGCTGGCTGCGATCGATCGCGCCGAGACCGCCGTAAGGCTCGAGCAGCCGATCGAGCCGGCCGATGACGTCGGCACTGGAAGCGCCGGGCGCGATCCGCAGCGCGAGATCGTTGAACGCGCCCTGCATCTGGAACGCCGTCGCGAGCGCCTTGCGGTTCATCCACAGGATGCCGAACTCCGCGTCGGCGGCGATGAGCTCGCCAGGCCGAATCGCATAGATGTATTCCGGTGACTGGACGAGGCCGACGAGACGCAGCGTGCGAAGGCGGCCGTTGATGAGCGCCTCGATCGTGTCGCCGGGCTCGAGGTGATTGGCCGTCGCGAACCGCGTCGCGGCCAGCGCCTCGTCGTCGCGACCCGGATTCAGCAGGCGACCCGACGTGAGCGTGAGATCGTTGACGGGAATCGCACCGCTCTCGGGCACGGAGATCAGGCGGCCCGACACCGGCGCCGTCCGGCCCGGGACGTCGAGCGTGACGTCGACGACGACGCGCGCGTCGAAGGCCGTGACGCCGGGAATGGCGGCGACGTCGGCGGTGACCGCGAGCGGGGCGCGCACGAGCGACGCGAACACCTGACCGAAGCGGCTGCGCTCGTAGTACCGGTCCTCGGTGAGCTGCAGCGACGTGAACGTGCTGAAGAGCAGCACGTGCGCGGCCACGCCCGTGCCGATGACGAGCGCGACGGCCAGGCCCTGGCTCCGCGTCCGCCACAGGTCGCGTCCGAGCTTGCGGGTGAGCGTCCTCATCGCGCGATCACCACGCGATCTCCGAGACGGCCTTGCGCCGATCGGGCCGGCGATCGCCGACCAGCCGGCCGTCGGCCATCGTGACGACGCGGTCGGCCAGCTCGGCGATGACTGCGTTGTGCGTGATGACGACGACCGTGGTGCCGAGATCCGCATTCACTCGAACAAGAGCGTCGAGCACGGCGGCACCCGTCGTCCGATCGAGCGCGCCGGTCGGTTCGTCGCAGAGCAGCACGTCGGGGCGCTTCGCGATGGCGCGGGCGATCGCCACGCGCTGCTGCTCGCCGCCCGAGAGCTGCGCGGGGAAATGATCCAGACGGTCGCCGAGACCCACGAGCGCGAGCGCGTCGACGGCCGGCATGGGCGCGAGCGCGATGTCGGTGGCGAGCTCGACGTTCTCACGCGCCGTGAGGCTCGGCATCAGGTTGTAGAACTGGAACACGAAGCCGACGCGATGACGCCGGAACTCGGTGCGCGCCGCTTCGTCGGCGCCCGTCAGGTCGCGGCCGCGGTAGCGCACCTCGCCCGAGGTCGGCGTGTCGAGGCCGCCGAGGATGTTGAGCAGCGTCGACTTGCCGCTGCCCGACGCGCCGAGCAAGACCAGGAAATCGCCGGCCGCGATGTCGAGATCGATGCCGCGCAGCGCGTGCACGTCGACGTCGCCCATGCGGTAGACCTTCGTGAGCGCGCGAATCGTGAAGACCGGCGCGTCGCCATCTGCGGCCGTCACCGGCGCCTCCGCGTGCGCACCGCGCGCCGAGGCGCCGCGCGAAGGCGCGCCGCGCCAGGTGGCGCGACGACCTGCCGCATCATGGCGAAGAGCACGAGCGCCAGCCGATCCATCTCGTCGTGCGACATCGAGGTCGATGCCTCGACCATCCAGCGATCGGCCGCTTCGAACGCGCCGGCGACCGTCGCCATCAGGAGGTCGGCGGGCACGTCTCTGCGAATCGTGCCGAGGGCTTGTCCGCGCTCGACGATGGCGCGCAGCCAGCCGCGTGCGCGGGCGAACTCCGCGGCCATGACGTCGGTCGCTTCGGTCGACGGCAGCGGGCCGTAGGCGAGCTTGCCGATGGCCGTGAGCCACGGCGCCTGCTGCACGCGCGCGAGAAGGCCGCGATAGGCGGCTTCGAGATCCGTCCAGAACGTCTTCCGCGTGAGCGCTCCGAGATCGAAGGGCCGCGGCGGCGCGAGCGCCTGCCATCCGTGCCGCATGACGGCCGCGAACAGGTCGGCTTTGTCGTCGAAGTAGTAGTAGGCGGCGCCCTTCGAGATGCCGGCGGTGCTGATGATGCGGTTGAGCGACGCGCCACGGAACCCGCGCGCCGCGAGCTCGAGCGCGGCGGTCTCGAGGATGCGCCGGCGCTTGTCATCGGGCAGACGAAAGAAGCGAGGCCGCGGCATGACTGAGACCCGCGAAGCGAAGCGCCGCGCGGGTGAGACCGTCAGGTTAGACCATGTGGTCTCATCTTCGCAACCAACCGCGAGCCCCCGAGCGTAGCGAGGGCGGCGAGCGTCCGTAGCGCTGGGGGTGGGGCCCCAGCGCACTGCAAAAGAAGATGACAGAAAACGCTGCGAAGGCTCACGCGAAGGCGCGAAGATCGCGAAGGACGGCGGGCAGGACGTGCGGCCCGGACGACGTCCGAGCCGCACGCATGTGAGGTGGCGAGCTAGAAGGAGAAGCGAATCTGCGCTTGCAGGGTGCGGGGATCCTGATAGTTGTTGACCACGCCGAAACCCGCCTGACCGTTGGGCAGCGACCGCGATCGGATCAGGTTCCCGTCGGCGTCGAACGGCAGGTTCGTCGCCGTGGTGGGATCGCTCGGGTTCGTCAGGTTCATCGTCGTCTCGCGGCCGGTGATGATGGCCGCGTTCGGCGCGTTGAACATGTCGAGGCGGAACTGGATGGCGCGGCCGCCGCCGAGGCGGATGCTGCGCATGAGCGACAGGTCGAGCACGGACTGGAAGCAGCCGTGCAGGTAATTCGCGCCCGACTCGAGGCCGACGCTGCCGACGAGCGGACCCGCGAATGCCGCCGTGTTGAACTGGCGGTAGAGGTCGTCACTGCAACCCGCGCCCGGGTCGCCGACGATGCGAATGCGCGCCGGGTAGTCGGGAGAGCCGGTCAGATTCACGCTGCCGCCGCCGTTCTGATAGCTGAAGTCGACGGTGTACGGGGCGCCCGTCGACGCCGACCAGATGCCGGAGAACTGCCAGTCGTTGACGATGGCGCCAATCGTCCGGCGCACGGCGCCATCTCCACGCAGGTCGGGCGTGTCCCACACGAAGTTGGCCTTGAGCGTGTGCCGGACGGGATCCGCGTTGAGCAAGTCGTCCGCCTCGGCTTGATCCGAGCGGTACGAGTAGGTGCCGTCGGGATTGTGCTGGAGTCGCGCCGCCGACTGGCTGCGGCCGACGAGGCTCCACGTGTCGGTCAGGCCGACCGAGAGGCCGTTGACGAAGCGCCGCTGCAGCGACATCTGGATCGAGTGATACGTGCTCCACCCGCGGCTGTTCTGCTGGTTGATGTTCCCGTAGCCCGTGAACGCCCGCATCTGATCGTTCGCAATCGTGTTCGACCCGAGGAACGTCGGCGCCTGCGTGGGATCCTGGTTCTCGGGCAGGAACGCCGTCCCGAAGTCGATCGCGTTGATGTTCATGGCCGTGTACTGGTTCCACGCGTGCTGACCGACGTACGAGACGTCGAGCGACGAGGCCCAGGGCAACGCCATCTGCACGCCAGAATTCCACTGCAGCGACGAGGGAAGGCCTCCGTCGTACTCGAAGACCGACAGCGCCGGTGCGCCGCGCACGGCCGGGCCCGCGTCGAGGCTCTGCAGTTGCCCATAGCTCACCGTGACGTTGGTCACCGACGGCGGATTGAGCACCTGTGCGTAGATGGAGTTGCCGCTCGGCCGGTCGAAGTAGAGGCCCATCCCGCCGCGCAGCACGAGCCGCTGGTCGCCGCTCACGTCATAGGCCGCGCCGAACCGTGGCTCGTACCCGAGCGCCGGCCACGTGTAGGTCGTCTTCGCGATGCCGTGGCCCGAGAGGAACAGACCGTTCGTGTCATTGCCGGTGCCGGGCACGAGCGTGCCGATCGCGACCGCCGATCCTGGCCCGAGCAAGGCGCCCGTGATGGGGTTGAGCGCCTGTCGATTCACGCCGGTACACGTCGTGCCACTCGCGCACGCGGCTTCGTACAGGAGCGGCGCATCGGACGCCACCCATTGGTCGGGCAGGAAGTTCGACGCCTGGCCGAGGCTGTCGTACTGCGGCTGCTGGTGCACGAGGCGCAGGCCGTAGTCGAGCGTGAGGCGCGGCGTGACCTTCCAGTTGTCCTGCACGTAGCCTTCGGTGTTGTTGTAGACGTACGTCCCTTCGATGTACGTCGACTGCTGGTTGAACGAATTGACGATGCCGAGCAGCGCGTTCGCGTACGGGAACTGCGCGTCGATCGGGTTGCTCGCGTTGTTCTGGAAGTTGTAGGTGCCGAACGTGGCCGCGCTGTTCTGCTGCTGCGCCTTCCAACTGTGCGTGTTGTAGAAGCCGGCCTTGAACGTGTGGCTGCCGACGACCTTGGTGACGCTGATCGAGATGTCGTTCGTCGCGTTCTTGTTCAGATAGCCGGCGAACGGCACGTTCGGCGGCGCGTTGGCGACGCGGCCGCCCCAGGTGAAGTTCGGCGTCTTCAGGATCTGGCCGTCCTGCCACATCGGCGGCGCCATGCCCGAGAGCACCTGATAGGCGTAGTAATCCGGGTTGAGCACGAGCGCGTCAGGGAACAGCATGGGCAGATCGCCGAGCCCAGCCTCGTTTCGGTTGGAGAGCGAGCCTTCCGGGATGCCGCTCGTGCAGAAGGTCGGCCCGGTCCCACCCTGCGCCAGGCCGCAGCCCGCCAATTCGTTCTGGCTGTGGCCATAGGTGACCTCGAGAAACGTCGTCGGATTCAGCGTGTAGTCGGCGGTGAACGCCATCGTGTACACGATCGGATGGAACTGCTGCGACTCGGTGATCCCCGGCAGCGTGCCGGCGAACTGCTTGTTCGTCTGCGTCCAACCCGAGTACTTGCCGGTGAGCCGGAGGCTCGTCATCGGCTGGTAGTCCACGCGAATCGCGGGCTGCTGCCCCATCGCCGTCTCGGACGGCGTGAGCGCCTGGTAGTTGTAATTCAGTCCGGTGCCGTCGATGTTCGGCAGCGGATAGAGGTTGAGGATCTGCTGCCCGAGCGAATAGAAGCGGTTCGACGGAATCCGGCCGAGCACGCCGCCGTCCTTGAAGCAGGCGGCCTGGTTCGATGCGCTGCACGCCCCGGCCAGTTGCGGATCGCGGATGTACGGGTACAAATCGCCGTTGTTGTCGTAGGTCTGCGAGAAATCCCCTGCGCGCTCGAGCGCCGTCGGCACGCGGAAGCGCACGACGTTGTTGCCTTGTTTGCGCGGCGCGAACTCGTGGCTGTAGAAGAAGAACAGCTTGTTGTTCCCGCCGGGCCTGCCGATCGGTCCGCCAATCGAGTAGCCCCAGTCGCGCTGCTTCGACACGGTCTTGGGGTCGCCGAGGAGCTCGTTCTCGCGGCTGTTCGAGTTCCAGTCCGAGTTGCGCTCGACGTCATAGAGCGAGCCATGGAACCGGTTCGTGCCGCTCTTGGTCACGGCCGTCACCTGCAGGCCGCTCGACCGCCCGTACTCGGCCTGGTAACCGGACGTGAGCACCTTGACCTCGGCAATCGACTCGACGTTCATCTGCAGCAGGATCGAGTTGCTGCCGGTGTCGACCGCCGACACGCCGTCGATCATGATGTTGTTCCCGCCGCCCCCGCCGATGCGGTTGTTGCCGCTCACGCCCGGCGTGAGTGAGGTGAGCGCGGTGAAGCTCCGATTGGCGATGGGCAGGTTCGCGACCGAGTCGGTGGGAATCGTGAACGACCGCTCGCCGCTCTGCGCCTGGATCATCGCGGCCTCGGCCGTGACCTCCACCGTCTGATCGAGCGCGCCGACTTCAATCGTGAGCGTGCCGAGACTCGCGCGATCACCCGCGCTCACCGCGACGCCCGATCGCTTGAGCGTCTTGAACCCGTTCATCGTGACTTCCACCGTGTAGGTGTCGGCGGTCACGTTCGGGAACACGAAGTCCCCGTTCTCGTTCGTCACGGCGGGCGTCGATCGCGTCCCGCGTGCGTCGCTGACGAGGACGACGGTGGCGCCGGGAATGACGCCGCCCTGTGTGTCTTTCACGGTGCCGGCAACCGTGCCGGTGGTGATCTGCGCGCGTGCCGGCGTCGACACGAGCAGCAGACAGGCTGCGAGGACACTCGCGGCCGCGAGTCGAACCACATGCTTCATACGGGCCTCCTACACGAACGCCTCCGCTCGGCCCCGCCACCTGACGGCGGCGGGGCCAACGAACGGACGCGACGAATCGGTTACTGCGCCCCCGCGCGGGACGCGTAGAGTCGAAGGTTGCGGATGGTCCAGACCGAGGCGTCCGACGCGGTGAGCGTCAGCCGCACGAACTTCGCGCGCGTCGGCGCGAACGAGGCGACCGTGGCGTCGCCGGCGCCCGTGCCGTGCGCGACGTCGGTCCACGTCTGACCGTCGGTCGAGACGGCGACGGTGTAGGCACGCGGAGATGCCGGCGCCGGGATCGGTGCGGGTGCCGCGGTGGGCGCTCCCCCACCGCGCGCCCCGCGGCCGCCGCGTCCACCGGCGGGCGCCGGTGACTCGAACTGGATCTCGGTGATCGTCGCCGGTTGCGGCAGTTCGACCTGGAACCACATGCCGGTCGCCTGCGGCGCGTCCGAGCTCCATGACGTGAGGCTCAACGCACCGCGCGCCGCGGCGGCGTTGTGACTGGCCGTCGCCGTCCATCCGTCGCGGACGAGGAGCGTCGGCACCGAGGCCGCGAGCTCCGTGGCGACCCACGACGTCTTGCGTCCCGACTCGCTGGCACGCACGCGCGCGACGTCGGCGGGCGTGACGAACCCCGCGTCGTTGCCGAAGCTCTGCCGCACGTACGACGCGACCGCGGCCACCCACGCGTCGTCGTTCTCCTGCATCGGGATCATCACTTCGTCGTAGCTCTTGCCGCCGACCGGCCCGGTCAGTCCGAAGAGGATGGCGTTGATGACGTAGTCGCGATGGCCGTTCACCCTCGGCGATCCCGCGAGCGGCGGCGCCATTGTCGCGCCCGGACCGATCTCGGGACGCGGCGCGCCGAGCCCGTTCGTGCCATGGCACGAGAAGCAGAGCTCGCCGTAGATCTGAGAACCGCGCGTCATGAGCGCGGTCTCGGCCGCGCTCATCGCCGGCGCGGCGCCGCGTCCGCCGCCGCGACGGCCCGTGGCGAACGCTGTCGGATTGAGAATCGTCCCGGCGACGACCTGCACGCCGCGCGCCTTGTTCGCGTCGGCCGTGGCCTTCAGCGTGTCCTCCGCGCCCGGCACCTTCCAGCGATTGATCGTGAGCATCGCCTGGATGACGACGTCGACGTTCGAGTCCTTCGTCATCGCGCGATAGTCGTCGGCGAAGCTCGCGTCGCCCGCTTTGTAGAGCGTCTCGCTCGCGCGAATGGCCTGGACGCGCATGCGCGGCTCGGGATCCTTCATCTCTCGCCGCACGAGCGCGGGATCGAGCGCGTCGAGTCCTTCGAGCGTCCACAGCGCGTGGAACCGCGCGAGGAGATTCGGATTCGACTCGACGATCGTCGTGAGCGCCGGCACGACCGATCGGTCCTGCTTCAGCACGAGCAGTTGCTGCGCCGTGTCTCGCCACCAGCCGTTCGGATGGCTCAAGTGCGCGACGAGTTGAGCGGCCGTCTCGTTGTTCATGTGCGGCATCGTGCGGTCGCGCGTGAGCGCGTCCGATCGATCCGTCTTCACGCCGTCGTAGACGAGCCGCCAGATCCGGCCGTGGTGGATGACCTTGTCGAGGTCGTACTGCTCGATCTTCGCCCGCAGATAAGAACCCTGCGGCGTCCACTGGGATTCCTGGATGATCCCGTGATACATGTCCGTGATGTACATCGTCCCGTCTGGCGCCGTCGTCTGATCGACGGGACGGAAGTACGGATCGAGCGCCTTCAGGAACTCGCTGTTCGGATACGCGTTGTGGATGATCGTCAGCCCCTCGCGGTTCTCCGGATGGACGCGACGGACGATGCGCGCCACTTCTTCGCCGTAGAAGTAGTCGCCGACGAGATCCGCCGGCAGCCGATCGCCGCGGAAGACGTCGCCGCCCGCGCCGGCCGTCGTGCTCTTCAGCGAGCCGTCCGGCATGCGGATGACGGCCATGCCGCCCTGCATGTCGGCGACGCGGATGGGCGCGCCCCACGGAATCCGGAAGTCCGGCTCCATCTGATCGGGGACGCTGAAGTTGCCGTAGACGATGGGGAACTGCCAGTAGGACGGCACACCGCTCGCGCCGCCCTGGAACCACAGCTTGCCGTCGTTGTCCTGGCTCACGCCCCACTGCGCGCCGTTCGATCCGGTCGTCTCCTTGATCACGCCGTGCGGCGTCCACCGCGCACGAAACGCGTTGTAGGTGCTGTACATCCAGTTGTCCATCGCCCAGGTGAGAAACGCTTCCTGGTGCTCGATGTTGCCGGTCCGGCCGTAGCCGGTGTCGAAGAGCTCCTTCTTGTCGGCGACGCCGTCGCCGTCCGTGTCGGTGTACTTCCACACTTCGTCGGCATTCGATTCCTTGGTGAGAATCGCGTTCGGACCGAACGGCGTCAGGAAGCGCGGGAAGACGAGGTGATCGACGAAGACGGTGTGCTTGTCGTAGACGCCGTCGCCATCCGTGTCGACATGCAGCGAGATGCGGCCGACGGGATCGAGCTCGCCGCGGGCGTCGGCGTCCTGCATGTAGCCACGATCCTCGAGGACGAACATCCGGCCGTCGCCGTCGAAGGCGATCGCCGTCGGATCCTGGATGACAGGATCGGCGAGCACGAGCTCCAGGCGATAGCCCGGCTGCAGGATGAACTGCTTGACTTCGTCGGCTGGCGTCTGGGGCTGAAGCGTCGGTTGTTTCGAGTAGTCGACGTCCGCGTTGATGGGATCGTCACGCCCTGGGCCACCGCCCGCGCGGCCGCCACGTCCGGCCGGACCGCCCTGACGTGCGGCGTCGCCCATCGCCGCGGCGCCGCGTCCGCCCGCGCCGTCACCGCGCGCCGGCGCCGGACCGCCCTGCGCCAGGAGCGACCATCCGCCGGCCACGACCGCCGAGGCCACGACGAGCACGCGCCACTGGCGCGCCGATTTCAGATGCACTGACATATCGCCTCCAGATGTGCCTCGGGGCAGGCCCACACCGAGACCAAAACAGCGCCCCGGGCGGGCGGACCGCCCGGGGCGTCGTGTGCAGGGACGCACGACGGCCGGTGGGTTGACCAGCCGTCGGAGGGGGCTCGAACGTGTGTTGCGGGGGGCAGTCTAGGAGTCGTTCCGCCGTGGCGTCTTTGTCGGGGGTTGAAAACCGGCCCCTTTCAGAAGTTTTCAACGCGATTCGTCGTTGAGCACGAAGGCGAACAGGCCATCGCCGGCCGCGGTCAGCAGGTACTGGCGGCCGTCGAGCTCGTAGGTTTCGGGCGCGTTCGACACGTCGCCGATGCGGGCATGCCAGATCGCGTCGCCGGTCGTCGCGTCGAACCCGACGAGGTTGCCGGCCCCGTCGCCGGCGAACACGAGTCCGCCGGCGGTCGCGAGCAGCCCTGTCGCCCCGCCACCGCCCACGAGCTCATGGCGCCAGGCCGCCTTGCCGGTCCGGTAGTCGATGGCCGTGATGAAATTGCCGGCCAAGGCGACGGCCGCCGACTGCGTGCCGCCGAGGCCCATCGACCCGCGCGGGTCCGGATCCATCAGGTAGAAAATCGAGTACGAGTTGTTCTCGGGCACGTAGAAGAGGCCGGTGTCGGGTGAAAACGCGGGCGGCGGCCAGTTGGTCGTGCTGCCGGTCACGATCGATCCCGGAATGGTGGCGTCCTTCGCCGGGTTGCGCGTCGGCCGGCCTTTCTCGTCGATGCCGAGCGCCCAGTTGGCCGCCGATCCGAATTTCGTCGTCACGAGATGCTCGCCCGTCACGCGGTCGAGCACGAAGAAGTAGCCGTTGCGCGTCGCCGTGAGCACGAGATGGCGCGGGCGTCCGCCGAACGGCGCGTCGGCGAGGACGGGCGTCTGGGTCGAATCCCAGTCGTGCATGTCGTGCGGCGAGGTCTGGAAATACCAGGCCATCTTCCCCGTCTCGACGTCGACCGCGACGAGTGAACAGGTGAAGAGGTTGTCCCCTTCACCGCGGCCGACCGTGTAGGCGGGCGTCGGATTGCCCGTGCCGAAGATGTACAGGTGCGTATCCGGGTCGTACGATCCGGGCACCCACACCTGCGCGCCGCCATGACGCGCGGCGTCGAGGCTCGACCACGTCTCGAGTCCGGGATCGCCCGGCTTCATGGGCACGGTGTAGAACTTCCACTGGAGCGCGCCGGTTTCCGGATCGAACGACTGGAGGAATCCCGGAGCATCGAGATCATCCCCCGTCCCGACGAGCACGTGGTCGCCAACGATGACCGGCGCCATCGACGAGAAGTACTGCTGGTCGAAGTCGGAGATCTCGCGCCGCCATCGCTCGTGCCCCGTCTTCGCGTCCAGCGAAACGAGATAGTCGTCGTGCATCTCCATGAAGAGATAGCCGTGCCACATGCCCAGGCCGCGATGCCCCGTGTGCGTGCCGCCGCGTGTCTTCCAGTAGTAGTGCCAGAGCACCGTGCCGTCGCGCGCGTCGACGGCCCAGGCGTTGTCGGGCGCGGACACGTACAGCGTGCCGTCGACCACCAGGATCGATCCGCGGATGGCAGCCGGCCCACCCGTGTTGAGCTCGCCGGTGCCGAGCCCGCCGACGACGACGGGCACGGGCGCACTGCCGCCGCGACCACCCGTCGGCACGCCGTTGCCGAGGCCGTCGGGCCCGGCCCCGGCGGTGAAGCGGGTCGTCCATGCGAGGCCGATCCGATCGAGCGTGCCGCGGTTGATGGCGGTGAGCGCGCTGTAGCGGCGGCCCGTGTAGTCGCCCGAGTACGTGGGCCAGTTCGCGGCGAGCGGCTGCAGGATGGACGCCGGATCCAGACCGGGCGACGACTGCCCGGCGAGGAGAACCGGGACGGCGAGAACGATGGCGATGATCAGACGCTTCATGGACGTCACTCGAGGCTGACGAGATACGCGGTCACGTTGTGCATGTCGGCGTCGGTGTAACGCGCGACCATCTGCCGATGCTCGGCCAGTGGGTCGTGCACGGCGACCGCGGGATCCGATCCGTGACGCGTGAACGTGCGCCGTGCGCCCGTCCCGTCGATGAGCGTGACGACGAAGTCGTCGATGCGCACGAGGCGGCCCTCGACGCGCGTGCCCGAGGCGGGCGTCACGGTGACGGTAATCGGGGGGCCGGCGGCGGCCGCGCCGCGGCCTCGGCCGCCGCCACCCGACACCCAGAGGTTCTGGAGCGCGCGCGGGTCGGCGACGCGCGTGGCGAGGCCTTTCAGATCGCCCGACGCCGAATGGCACGCGGTGCAGTGCGCGTCGAAATACGCGCGCCCGGCAGCCGCGTCGCCGACGAGGATGTCGGGATCCGGCGCGTCCGCCTCGGGTGGTCGTCCTTGTCGGCCGGCCTCGGCCAGCACGCTGTGGATGTACTCGGCAATCGCGATGACGTCGGCATCGGGTAGCGGCACGGGTGGCATCCCGTTGGCCGCGCGCGCGCCGTGGACGATCGGCAGAATCAACTCGCCGTGCTGATCGGTCAGCGTGACCGACGATCGCAGCAGATTGGGGCCGCCCTGGTCCCCACCGCGCAGATCATGTCCGTGGCAGCTCGCACAACTGACGCCAAAGAGTCCGCGGCCGCGGGCAATGACCGCCGGATCGGCGAGCGCACGTTGCTGCTGCGGAAAGTTCGGACCGCGGCCGGGTGACGGTACGGTCGCGGGCGCCGACGGCGGTGGCGTGCCGCGCTGCGCATTGACGCCGGTGACGAGCGCCGCCGACGCGAATCCGATCGACGTCGCGAAGACGATCCTGCTGAAGCGCATGGGGCCTCCAGGACGTCGGTGCCACGTCGTGGCACCGATGCGAAGCCAGTGTGCGCAACCGAAAGAGCCGCGTCTTGGTCGGCGATTGAAAAAAGGCGCGATTCAGAACTTTTCAAACGGGACGGGACGCTACTTATCAGCCTGGTCCAGCATCCACAGATGGCTCGACGACTCGTACATCGGCAGCAACAGCCGTCTCGAGGACACGAGCATGTCCATCTCGCGCAGGTCGGGCGCCAGCCGCAGGTCCGACCGGCTGAACGCGCTCACGCGGAACACCCCACCCACGGTCTGACCGGTCGCCGAATCGACATGGCGGCCCCAGACATTGAAGTGGCCGTCGCGGTTCGAGATGAAGTACAGCGTGCGCCCGTCGGGCGACCAGCGCGGCTTGTCGTCATAGGCGCGGCCATCGGTGACGGGCAGCCAGGGACCGCCGCCGCGGGGCACGAGATAGATCGTCGACGTGCTTCGGTCCTCGGACGGAACCGCGATGAAGCTGACCCAGTGACCGTCGGGCGAGAAGCGCTGCTGGAACAGGGCGAACCGCTCTCGTGACGAGACGACGTGCATCTCGCGCTCGGCATGAGGCGCGCCCGCGACCGGCAGCAGGCACACGCCGACGGTCTTCGGCGCCAGACTGCAGGCCCCGAGGATCCACGCGCCATCGCTCGACCAGTCCGTGGGCATGAACGACGCCGCGCCTGGCGTCGTCAGCAGTTGCTCGCGCGGATTGGCCACGGCGAGGATCGCGACCGCGCGATCGGACAACGAAGCGGCACTCGCACGTGCGTAGACGACGCGTCCGCCCTCGGGCGACAAGCGCGGCGCCGACACCCAGGTGTTGCTGCCGAGCAGCCGGTCGCCCGCCGACGAGTGTTCCCACAATTCCTGCCGCGAGCCGCGCACGGCCCGGTAGACCACGCGCTGCCCGTCGGTTTCGAGATCGGCGCCGCGACCGATGATCGCGTCGGCGCGCACGGGCTGACCGGCGTCGACGATGCGGCCGTGCGTCGAATCGAACGCGAACGACCACATCGCGGGCCGGCCGGAGTACACGCTGAACACGAGCCGCGACCCGTCGGGCGACATCGCGATCTCGCTGTCGGCGCCCGCGCCCGTCGTCAATCGTTCGGGACCGCGGGTCCAGGCGAGCGAAGTCGGATCCACGTCGATCCGCCACAGGTTGCGAACGTCGCTCGACGTCCCGTCGAAGTACAGGAAGCGGCCGCCGCGTCCCCACGTGAAGTGCGAGAGCATGAGGCCCGCGTCCGCGATCTGACGTTGGACGTTGGGCAGCACGAGCGAGCGCACCACCGGGCCGTCGCCAATCGGCATCGTGAGGAAGACTGGTTCGCCGCGATCCATGCCGCCGAAGATCGAGAGACGGCGGCCATCGGGATACCAGGCGGCGCTCAGCGGTTGCACGTCCGCGTCGATGTGCAACGGACGTGGCGTGCCGCCGGCCGCGTCGATCAGGAACAAGCGAAGCGCGGCCGACGTGTCGGGCGCCGACGCCGAGAACAGGATCAGATTGCCGGCCGGCGACCACTGCGGGTGAAAACCGAACGGCGCCAGGCAGCGCGGCTCTCCGCCATGAGCGGAGACGATGAACAAGCCGCCGCCGGCGTGTTCGGATCGGAACACGATCCACTGGCTGTCGGGCGACCAGGCCGGTTGCCCCTCGTAATCGGGCGAGTCGGTCACGCGAATCGGCTCGCCGCCGGCGAGCGGTTGCACCCAGATGTCGGAGTTGCCGTCGCGATTCGAGGCGTACGCCACGGCGCTGCCGTC
Organism: Vicinamibacterales bacterium; assembly: GCA_035550595.1. GTDB lineage: Bacteria > Acidobacteriota > Vicinamibacteria > Vicinamibacterales > SCN-69-37 > CALFMR01. Next base: position 69,223 of record DASZOV010000096.1, on the reverse strand, counting down.
GGGCGACCAGGCGGCCTGTTGCTGCACGCCCGCGCCGGTCGTGAACTGCCAGAGCGTGCGCGGACGCGTGCTCACGCGCCACGACGGCAGACCGCGCCAAGCCGACACGCCCGCCGCGAGAATCAGGAGCACGCTGACCGGCAGGAGCCAGGCGATGCTCACCGGACGGCGATCGCGGCGACGTGGCACCGCTTCAGTGACTGCCGGAACGGCACGGGACGCGACCGCGGGCGCAGGCGTATCGATTGGCTCATCGTCCAACACGGGAGCCGATACGACGGATGGCGGCGCGGCGAGCGCGTGTGACTGGGAGACGTTCAGGTCGGATGATGCGCGGACCGCGGATGGCGGCGAGTCGACGCGCGCGTCAGGCGCGGGCGCGCCAGAGGCACTGCGCGCGAACGCGGGCATCTCATCGGTCGCGTGCACCTCGGAGACGAACCGGTATCCGACGCTGGGTATCGTGGCGATGTAGTCGCACTGCCCCGGCCGCTCACCGAGCGCCTTGCGCAGCGTCGAGATGCTGCGCGGCAGGTTGTTCTCTTCGACGATCGCGTCGTGCCAGACGAGGTGGAGCAGCTCGTCCTTGCCGAGCACGCGGCCGTGCTGTTCGACGAGGACCGACAGCAGTTGAAAGACACGGGGCGTGAGCGGAACCGTCTCACCGCCACGCAACAGGACGCCCCGAAGGCTGTCGAGTACGAACGCGCCAAAACACCAGTACCGCACGACGCCACCTGCGGGGACACCACACACGGGGGGAACGCGGAACGTGATGGTGTCGGACCCGTGGCGATCCTACTGCCGCGGCAAGAGACGGTCAATTCACGCGGCGGTACGACGCGCGCGACGCGCAATGTTACGACATCTGGAATGCCAGTCCGCGTCAGCCCGTTGCGGCGAGCGCGTGATCGCGTCGCTGCATCTCGTCGGCTTCCGCCATGCGCGCGCGCATGAGGTCGGCAATCGTCGCGACGAACGGCTCCTCGAGGATGTCGAGGTGCGTGGCGGCGATCGCGTGAACTTCCTGGTTGGCGGCGAGTCCCACCCAGGTGCGTTCGCTGCCACCGTCCAGGCTCGTGAAGTGCACGATCCGTCCGTCGTACGACGCGGGATGGTAGCGCTCGAGCATGTCACGGGCCACGGCCATGCTGCGGCGGTGCGTCGGGTCCGCCTCGGTGCCCATCCATGCGCCAGGTTCGCCGTTCGCCTGCGCGGTGGCCAGTTCGGCGAGCCGTGCCGCGCGCGCGGCTGCCGCGCGGCGATGTCGGACGCGCTCGACGGTATGTCTCACCTGGTAGGAGACGGCACCGAAGGCGTGCGTGGCGAGATAGACGGGCACGCGCAGCAGGCCGATCTTCTTCATCCGCCGCAGATGGATGTGCAGCGGCGTCGGCGCGACGGTCGGGAGTTCGCCCTCGACGAAACGAATCCGCGCGCAGCCGTCTTCGATGGCCTGTTCGTTGTTCGGGAGAAAGGCGTCGAAGAGGAACGCGTCGGGCACGACGTCGCCGCTCTCGCGCAGTTGTCGCGCCATCTCGAACGCGACCACGCCGCCAAAACACGCTCCCGCGAGATGGTAGGGTCCCTCGGGCCGCACGGCACGAATCTGATTGATGTAGTCGCGCGCCAACGCCTCGAGCGTGTCCGGCACGCGCCTTCCGCCGTCAGCGCCGGAGAGGCGCGCCTGAATGCCGTAGACCGGCCGATCCCGCCCGAGCCGCGCGGCGAGCGCGCGAAACGGAAACACGTACCCGCCGGCCGCGTGCACGATGAACACGGGCGCCCCGACGCCGCCGGCAGCCATTCGCACGATCGATGCGGTGCGATCGACGCCGTCGATCGCCGCCGCGATCTCGCGGATCGTCGCTGCCGTGCCGCCGCGCATGAGCGGCAGACCTTCGCCGGCCGATCCGAACTCCTGCCGCAATCGCGCGATGAGACGCGGCAGCATGGCGTCATGGTCTCGTGTCGCGACGATCGGCTCGTCGGCGCCGCGCGCCGCGCCGCCGTGGAACTCCTCCCAGACCGCGATCACCCGGCGCTCGGTACTCGTGAGATGACCGCTGGCGTGCGCCTCGGCATCGGCGCGCGTGTCACCCATCCGTTCGGCGAGGCGATCGAGGTGTCCGGCGAATGCGGCGATCGACGGCGCGGCGAACAGCACGGGCAGCGGAACGTCGACGCCGCACACCGCTTTGATCCGGCTCAGCAATCGGACGGCGAGCAGCGAGTGGCCACCGAGCTCGAAGAATCCTTCGTAGATGCCGATGTCCGAGACGCCCAGCACGTCCGCCCAGATCGCGGCCAACTGGCGTTCGGTCTCCGTCCGCGGCGCCACGCGCGTGGCGACGTCGACCGCCACGGCCGGCGCCGGCAGGCGCTTCCGATCGATCTTGCCGTTGGGCGTCAGCGGAAATGCCTCGAGCGCGACGATCTGCGCCGGCACCATGTACTCGGGCAGCGTCGTCCGCACGTGCGCGCGGAGCGCGGTCGCGTCCACGGTCGCCCCGGTCGCCGGCAGCACGTAGCCGACGAGCATCGCCTGCCCCGGCCGATCTTCGCGCACGATCGTGACGGCCTGCTGCACGGTCGGATGGCTCGCGAGCGCCGCTTCGATCTCGCCGAGCTCGATCCGGAAGCCGCGCAGCTTGACTTGATGATCCAGTCGTCCGAGGTGCACGACTTTCCCGTCCGCCCGCCACTTCGCGAGATCGCCCGTGCGATAGATGCGCACTGACGGATCGCTCGCGAACGGATCGGCGATGAACTTCTCGGCCGTCAACGCCGCGCGGCCGTGATATCCGCGCGCGAGCCCGTCGCCACCGATCAGCAACTCCCCCGGCACGCCGACGGGCACCGGCTGCAGCGCCTGATCGACGACGTAGAAGGTCGTGTTCGCGATGGGACGTCCGATCGTGATGTCCGCGCCCGCCGTGATCCGCTCGACCGAGGACCAGATCGTCGTCTCGGTCGGCCCGTACATGTTCCAGAGCTCGTCGACCCGTTCGAGCAGCGCGCCGGCCAGATCGGGTGGCAGCGCTTCGCCACCGCAGAGCGCTTTGAGGCCCGGCGTGCCGGTCCACCCCGCTTCGATCAGCATCCGCCACGTGGCCGGCGTGGCCTGCAGAATCGTCGGCTGCACGCGCGCGACGGCCGCGGCGAGTGCGCGCCCGTCGGTCGCGGTCTCGCGGCTCGCGAGCACCACATGGCCGCCCGTGATGAGTGGTAGATAGAGCTCGAGGCCGGCGATGTCGAACGACAGCGTCGTCACTGCCAGCAGCACGTCGCCGGCCACGCAGCCCGGCTCTCGCCGCATGGCCCAGAGGAAATTCGTCAGGGCGCGATGCGGAATCTCGACGCCCTTCGGCTGCCCGGTCGATCCCGACGTGTACAACACGTAGGCGAGATCGTCCGGTCCGGCGGCGTGGCCCACGCGCGCCATGGCCACCGGTGCGTCGACCGGCGACGCCTCGTCGATCATGACGACGGTCGCCGAGCCGGCCGCGAGCCGGCCGGCGAGCGCGCGCTCGGTCACGAGGACCGTCGCCTGCGCGTCGTCCAGCATGAACGCGAGCCGCTCGGCGGGAAACGCCGGATCGAGCGGCACGTAGGCGCCGCCGGCCTCGAGGATCGCGAGCACGGCCACGACCAGATCGACCGAGCGCTCGAGATGCACGCCCACGAGCGCGCCGGGCCGCACGCCCGCGGCCCGCAACCGCGCGGCGCACGCGCGCACGCGATCCGCCAGCGCGCGATAACTCAGCGTCACGTTCCCGATCGTCAGCGCCGCCGCCTCTGGCGTCCGCATCGCCTGCGCCGCGAACAACTGCGGCACCGTCTGCTCACGTGGATAGTCGGATGCGGTCGCATTCCACGCCGTCAGCAGTTGCGCCCGCTCGCCAGCCGTGAGGAACGTCAGCGTGGAGATCGGACGATCCGGATCGTCGACGACGGCAGTGATGAGCGTCTCGTAGTGTCGCGCCAACCGTTCGACGGTCGACGGATCGAACAGGTCCGTACGGAACTCGACGAATCCGTCCAGACCGTCCGCGCCCGAGCCGATGTACGCGCTGAGGTCGAACTTCGCAATCCCCACGTTCGCGGCCATCGGTTGCACGTCGACGCCATCGAGCCTCAGGCCGTCGGCGCCCTGCATGGCCAGGAACGTGTCGAACAGCGGCGTACGGCTTGGATCTCTCGTCACGTGCAGTTCGTCGACGAGCAGATCGAACGGCACGTTCTGATGCTCGTACGCGCCCAGCGCGACGTCGCGAACGCGCGTGAGCGCCTCGCGAAACGACGGATCGCCGCCCAGGTCGGCGCGAAGCGCGACCGTGTTCACGAAGCAGCCGATCATGCCGTGCGTGTCGGGATGCTCGCGGCCGGCAATGGGCGTGCCGACCATGATGTCGTCCTGCCGCGTGTAGCGCGACACGAGCACGCTCCACACGGCGACGAGCGCCATGAAGAGCGTGGCGCCCTGCTGTCGCGCGAGCGCCTCGAGCGCGCTCACCACCGACGACGGCACGTGTAGCGGCGTCGTCGCGCCGCGTGAGGAGATGTGCGCCGGCCGCGCGTGATCGGTGGGAAGCTCGAGCGGCATCGGCTCGGCGAGCCGCTCGCGCCAGTACGCGACCGACGCGTTCAGCGCGTCGCCCTGAAGCTCATCCTGCTGCCACACGACGAAGTCGCCGAACTGGAGCGGAGGCTCGGGCAGGTCGGGAACCGCACCCGCGCGGCGCGCGGCATAGGCCGCGGCGAGGTCGCGCGCGAACACGTCCATGGACCAGCCGTCGAAGACGATGTGATGCACGGCGAGCGCGAGCACGTGGTCATCGGCCGCGACTCGGCACACGGCGGCACGCAGCAACGGTCCGCTCGCCAGGTCGAACGGCTGCCGGACATGACTGTCGACGAAACGCTGCAGCTCGGCGCGGTCGGCCCGCGTGTCCTCGACGTCGACGACGGGCACGTCGATCGTGAGCGTCTCGGCCACGACCTGCACGGGAACGCCGTCACGGACGGCGAAGGACGTGCGCAGCGCTTCGTGACGCGAGACGACGTCGTTCAACGCTGCCGCGAGCGCACCCGTGTCGAACGGACCGCGCAATCGATACGCGGCTGGAATGACGTAGGTCGCCGATCCCGGATGCCAGCGATCGAGAAACCACAGCGCTTGCTGTGCGCGCGAGGCCGGAAAGATGAAGCTACTCATGAACCTGCGGGAGGGGCGTCCGCCGTTGACGCGGAATGGGACGCGCGACGTGCGATGCCGTGGTGTGCGCGACGGTCGCGCCATCCAGATACGCGGCGAGCTCAGAGACCGTCGGCGACTCGAACAGCCGGCGGATCGAGACGTCGACGCCGAAGGTGGCGCTGACACGGGACGCGAGGCGCATCGCCAGCAGCGAATGGCCGCCGAGCTCGAAGAACGTATCGTGAACGCCGATCGTGTCCGCACCCAACACGTCGGCCCAGATGGCGGCCACGCGGCGCTCGGTTTCAGATCGCGGCGGCACATGCGCCGTGCGGTCGGTCGTCACGACCGGCGCGGGCAGGCGCCTCCGATCGACCTTGCCGTTCGGCGTGAGCGGCCACTCAGTGACGACGACGATGGCCGACGGCACCATGTAGTCAGGCAACGTCGTCGCCAGAACGCCGCGAAGGTCATCGGCGCGAACGGATCGGCCGGTTGCGGCAATGACATAGGCAACGAGCCGACGGCCGGCGCCATCGTCTCGGACCACGACGACGGCTTGTTCGACGGTCGGATGCCGCTGCAGCGCGGCTTCGATTTCACCCGGCTCGATACGGAAACCGTTGACCTTGACCTGTTCGTCGCGACGGCCGACGTAGGCCAGATTGCCGTCGGGGAGATGACGCACGAGGTCACCCGTCCGATACAGCCGGGCATCGGGGGCATTGTCGAAGGGATCGGCGACGAACGCGCGTGCGGTCAGCGCGGGCTGATTCAGATAGCCCGACGCGAGACCGGCGCCTCCGAGGCACAGCTCGCCGACCACGCCAATCGGCACGAGCGATCCCTGGGCGTCGAGCACGCGGGCGCGACGACGCGCGAACGGCCGGCCGATCGGAACGATCCGTTCGCCGGCGGCCGGTTGCCACGAGCGCGGCACATCGAACACGGTCGCCGTCACGGTGGCTTCGGTCGGACCGTACGTATTGAGAAGCCGCGCGTGCGCGTAGGGCGTGCGCCACCAAGGCGCGAGCGCGTCGACCGGCATGGCCTCACCTCCAGCCAGGACGAGTCGGAGCGTCGGCGCCGAGGTCGATGTTCCCGCTGTCCCCTCGGTCGAGGCCGCGTGCGCGAGCTGCACCCAGTACGCCGTCGGAAGGTCCGCGACCGTGACGCCGTGCCGCGCAATCGCGGCGGCCAAGTCGGTCGCGCTCCAGACGTCGGAGCCGCGGACCACGAGACACGCACCGGTCATGAGCGTGGAGAAGATTTGCTCGACCGACGGATCGAAATTGAGCGACGCGAACTGCAGCACGCGATCGCTCGGCGTCAGGTCATAGACGCGCTGCACGTCGAGACAATGCTCGGCGAGCGTGCGATGCGTGATGGCGACGCCCTTGGGCGTGCCGGTCGAGCCCGACGTGTACATCACGTAGGCGAGCGCGCCCGGCGTGCTCGCATCCAGCATCGATTCGTCGGCGGCGTCATCCAGGCCGTGGACGTCGACGAGCGCCGCGCCGGTGCCTTCGAACACGTGCGACGCGTGGCGATCGGTCACGACCACGGACACGCCCGCGTCCTCGCGCATGAGCGCCAGTCGATCCGCGGGGTACGCGGGATCGAGCGGCACGTAGGCCGCGCCGGTCGCGAGGATGCCGAGCAGGGCCGGCACCATGGCCGCCGAGCGTTCGACCGACAGACCGACGCGCGCGCCGGGCCGCACGCCGTGCTGCGCCTGAAGCCGGTGCGTCAACCGGCTCGCGGCACGACGCACGTCGGCATACGTGAGCACGTCGTCGCCGCAGATGACCGCCGGTGCATGCGGCGTCTGCGCCGCCAGCGCCGCGAACAGCGCGACCACGGTGTCGTCAGGCGGCGCCGCTACCGGCGCCTCGTGCCAGCCGGCGATCAACTGCTCGCGCTCGGCGGCCGTGAGAATCGGTAGAACGGAGATGCGCGTCTCGGGTGCGCGCACCGCGCCGTCCAGCAACGCGTGGAAATGGTCGACGAGACGTTCGATCGTCGGCGCATCGAACAGCTCCGTGCTGTACTCGATGCCGCCGCGCAGTTCGTCGCCGACGTCGGCGAGCTCGAGCGTCAGATCGAACTTGGCCAGGCCCGTGTCGACCTGCAGCCGCTCGAGTGAGATGCCGGCGAACGTCCGTCGCAGCCGGCCGATGGGACTGAAGTTGAACAGCACCTCGAACAGCGGATGTCTCGCCGGATCGGGACGAACGCCCGCGGCCTCCACGACGCGCTCGAATGGCGCGTCGGCGTGCTTGTGCGCATCGAGGGCCGTCTGGCGCGTCCGGCTGACGAGTTCGAGAAAGGTCGGATCGCCGGCGAGATCGCCGCGCAGGACGAGCGTATTGATGAAACAGCCGATGAGCCTTTCGACTTCCGACCGCGTGCGCCCGGACGTGATGATGCCGATCGGGACGTCGACCTGACCGGTGTACCGCTGCAGCAGCGCCTGAAAGGCGGCCGCCGCCACGACGAACGTCGTCGTGCCGCAGCGCCTCGCCAGCGCTCTGATCGCGGCCGTCAGCGACGGCGGGCAAACGAACTCGCGGAGCGCGCCGGCCATCGTCGGCCGCCGCGGGCGCACGCGATCGGTCGGCAGGTCCAGCGTCGCGAGATCGCGCAACTCGGCGCGCCAGTAGTCGAGAGAGCGCGCGACGGCGGCCGGCGGCACGGCCTGCGACTGCCAGACGGCGAAGTCCGCGTATTGGACGGGCAGATCGGGCAGACGCGCGGCCGCGCCCGAGACCGCGGCCGTGTAGAACGCCTCGAGATCGTCGAACAGCACGGTCTCGGACCAGCCGTCGAAAATCACGTGATGACCGGTGATGACGAGCACGTGATCGCCGGCGCCGATCTCGAAGAGCGTGGCACGCATCAATGGTCCGCGCGCCAGATCGAACGGAACGGCGATCTCGTCCTTCACGGCCGAACGCCAGACCGCCGGGTCCGGGGATCCGGCAACCACGCGCAGCGGTACGATGCCGGTCGGCGCGATGCACTGCATCAACGCGCCGTCGCGTTCGACGAACGTGGTCCGCAACGACTCGTGCCGCTGCACGAGCCCCGCGAAGCTGCGGCGCAAGGCGTCGACGTCCAGTGGGCCCGAGATGCGATAGACGACCGGCGTGTTGTACAGCGCACGCGTGGCGCTCGCCTGGTCGATCAGCCAGAAGCGCTGCTGTGCGGCCGACGCCGGCACGGTGAACAGGCCGGCCTCGCCCGCTCGGACGCCGGCTCCGTTCGAGTCGTGTTGCGGTTCGATGGTCATGCGTGGCACGTGCGATTAATCGGTCAGCGTGGCTCCCGGACGCGCCAGCGGCTGCAGCCGCATGGGCATCGGCCCGGCAATGGCGGCGACGTGCGCGGCGTGTTCGTCCACGATCGCGGCCGCCACACTGGCCGGCGTGGGACTGACGAACATCACGTCGAGCGGCAGGTCGACGTCGAACGCATCACGGATGCGCGACAGCACGCGCATCGCGGCGAGCGAATGCCCACCGGCGGCGAAGAACTCGTCGTCGACGCCGACATGGCCGACACCGAGCACCTCGCGCCACATGTCGACGATGCGCTGCTCGATCGCGGTGAGCGGCCGTTCGTCTCGCGCGACGCCGGGCATGACCGGCCGCGGCAGACGTGCGCGGTCCACCTTGCCGTTCGTCGTGAGCGGCAGGGACTCGAGGCGCACGAACCAGGCGGGCACCATGTAGTCGGGCAGGCGGTGGCCGACGTGCGCGCGCATCGCCTCGGACGCGATCTCCCGATCGGCGACGTAGTAGGCCACGAGGCGTCCACGGGCCTCGTCGCCGGTTGCTTCGGCCGGCGGCAGGCTGACGATGACGACGGCTGCCTGCACGTCGGGATGTGTCGAGATCGCCGCTTCGATCTCACCGAGCTCGATGCGGAAGCCGCCGATCTTCACCTGGTGGTCGGCGCGCCCGAGAAATTCCATCCGGCCGTCAATCGTCCAGCGCGCCAGATCGCCCGTCTTGTACAACCGTACGGGCGGCGCGTCCGGGTCTCGCGGATCGGCGGTCGTGACGAACGCCGCGGCGGTCAAGTCGGGCTGGTTGAAATAGCCGCGCGCGAGCCCGTCGCCGCCGAGGTACATCTCGCCGATGACGCTTGGCGGGACGGGATGGCGGTCCGCATCGAGCACGTACACCTGGCTATTCGCCGCTGGCCGGCCAATGGACACTGAGGTGCCGTGATCGCTCGCCGGATCGTAGCGGTGGATCATGCAGCCGACAGTCGCCTCGGTCGGACCGTACTCGTTGTAGATCTCGACGGGATGCGGCAAGCGGCCAGCGACGTCGCGCGCGACCCTGGTCTTGAAGTCCTCGCCGCCGACGACGAACCGCCGAATCGGCGAACCGGTCAGATCGGCCTGGGCCAGCATGGCGAGATGCGCGGGCGTGAGTTTGACGACGTCCGCGAGACGGTCGGCGACGACGTCGAGCACGACCGTCCCTGTGACGCCGGGCCGTTCGCGATAGACGACGATCCGTCCGCCCGAAATGAGCGGCACGAAGATCGACGTCACGGTCAGGTCGAACGCCAGCGACGAGAACAGCGGCCAGGTCGTGTGCTCGCCGCGCGTGTACTCGGCGGCCGCCCACCACGCGTAGTTCACGAGGCTGCGGTGCTCGATCATCACGCCCTTGGGTCGGCCGGTCGATCCGGACGTGAAGATGACGTAAGCGAGATCCGACGGCGACGCCTGGCAGCGAACGCGACCGCCCGTCGCCGCCGGAAGCGGCGCGTCCAGATCGAGCACCAGGCGACGGGTGACGTCGTCGGGAAGACCGTGCGCGAGGCGGTCGTGAGCGATCACGGCAGGCGCGGCGCTCGATCCATCGGGCGCCATGTCTCGCAGGATCGCGCGCAACCGTTCAGGCGGAGTGCCTGGCGCGAGCGGCACGTAGGCGGCGCCCGTCTTCAGAACGCCGAGGATTGCGGCCACCGCTTCGATCGAGTGATCGAGCCAGAGGGCGACGAGCTCGCCGGGCCGCACGCCCATGGCGCCGAGCCGTTCGGCGACAGAATCGGAATACCGATCCAAATCCTGAAAGTTCAGCGTGCGGCGTCCGAACCGCACCGCCTCGGCCTCCGGCGTCCGGTCGACCTGAGCCTGGAACAGGGTGACGATGGACTCGCGCGCTGGATACGCCCGTGCCGTGTCGTTGAAGGCGACGACGAGAGCGTGCTGATCCGGAGCGAGCGCCATCGGGTGATCCATCCCTTCGCCGAAGGCTCCGCTCGGCTGCAGTCGCGCGGACGGGCACATCGGCACCGACACCAATCGGCACGACGTGCCGATCGCCACAGTCGGGAGGGACGGCGACGACTAGTCAAGCAAGACGTATGCCGCGCTGACGCGATTCCGACGGCGAGACGATGGCCTGCGTATCGGCTCGTCGCGGCTCGACGAACGGGCCGAGACAAGTCGCCCCGGAAGAAGCCAAATATCGATGAATTCTGCGAGGAACGGGCCGCCGGCTACAGCGACCAGCCAATCACTTCTTTCATGATTTCGCTGGTGCCACCGCCGATGCGCGCCATCCGGGTGTCGGCCCACATCCGGCCGACCGGCGAATCGGCCAGGTAGCCGACACCGCCATGCAGTTGCAGACAGACGTCGAGCACGCGCGACTGGCAGTCGGTCAGCCAGTACTTGGCCATGGCCGCCGTGTCGGGCGCGAGCCGGCCGGCGAGGAGCTGGTCGATGCAGTCGTCGACGAACACGCGGCCGACGCGGACCGCCGTCGCGCACTCGGCGAGCGAGAACCGCGGCCCCTGAAGGTCGATGAGCGGTTTGCCGAACACCTGACGCGTCTTCGCGCGCGCGATCGTCTGGTCGAGCGCTTCTTCGGCTGACGCGATCGCCTGAACCGCGATCGACAGCCGCTCGTACGGCAACTGCTCCATCATCTGCAGGAAGCCGCGGCCCGGCCGGCCGCCCGCCACGCACGCGGCCGGTACGCGGACGTCGTCGAACGTCAGTTCGGCCGTGTCCTGATCGTGCTGGCCGATCTTCTCGAGCGGCGGCCCCGCGCGGTACCCGTCGAGACCGCGCGCGTCGACGAAGATCATCGAAATGCCGCCGGGACCGGGTTGGTCGCCGGTGCGCGCCGCGAGGCAGACGAAATTCGCGCGCGCCCCGTTCGTGATGAGCGTCTTGCGTCCCGCGATCACGTACGCGTCGCCGTCGCGCGTCGCGCGCGTCGTGATGGCCTGCAGATCGGAACCGGCCGCAGGTTCCGTCATCGCAATCGCCGCAACGAGCTCGCCACTCACCAGATACGGCAGCCAGGCGCGCTTCTGCTCCTCGGTCGCGTAGGCGAGCACGTAGCGCGCGACGATGCCCTGCACGCTCGCGCCGAAGTTGACGCCGGCGCGCGCGAGCGCTTCGAGCACGATCGCCTGGTGCGCGAACGTGCCGCCCGCGCCGCCGTACGTCGCGGGCACGTCGGGCGCCAGTAGACCCGCCGCGCCGGCGTCGGTCCACGCCCGCGCGTCGGGACCGCGCGCGGCGCGCCATGCAGATTGGCGTGGCACGAACGTGTCACGCACGAACGACCGCACGGCGTGGCGAAACGCGTCGAGTTCGTCGGTCATCCAGCGGCTGGCGTGCGGGCGCGGCATCGGTGGCTCCTCGGGCCGCCGGGAGGGATGCGCACGAAGACGGCGGGCCGCGTCATGGTAACCGACGCGGCACGTGTCCTCTCAGAACCGCCACCGCGCTTCGACGCGAACTGCGCGGCCCTCTTCGGGAAATCCGGAATAGAGCTCGTAGTTCTCGTCGAGCAGATTCGATCCGAAGACGGACACCTCGACGCCGCGCACGACGTCGACCGTCGCCTTGGCGTCGACCGTCGTGTAGCCGTCGAGATCCAACAGCAGGCCGCCATCGTCTTGAACGTCGCGCGACGACTCGCGATTGACGCTCGCCATGAGGCGCACGCGCGGAAGGCCGGTGAACGTCACGCTGCCGAAGGCCTTGTGCGCCGGCGTGTTCAAGAGCGGCACGACGGGCTCGCCCACGCTGCGGCGATGCAGATACGAATAGCCGATCGATCCCTGGAACGCGCGCACCGGACGCAGGCGCCATTCGGCTTCGAGGCCCGCGTTGCGCACGTCGCCCACGTTCTGGAGCTGGAAGAGATTCGGCTCGAGATAGAACGCCTGCACGAGATCGTTGACCGCGGTGTAGAACGCCGTGACCGAGACGTTCGATCGCCGTCCGATCGGCGTGTCGTACCCGGTCTCGATCGTCGTCGCCTGCTCGGCCGCCAGATCGGGATTGGGAATGGCCGAGCCCATGCGGTACGAGTAGCGATCCTTGATCGCCGGCAGCCGCGTCTTGCGCGATGCGGTGACGCGGAACTGCCCGCCGCGCGGTGTGGCGACGAACAAGGCAACCTGCGGGTTGACGCCGCCCGTGCGTCCCAGCGGAAAGCTCTCGATGGCATCGTCGACGAGATTCTCCGCGCGGCGCGTGACCTGCCGATCCGCGCCAATGCCCGCGACGAGCGTCGCCGACGCCGAAAGGGTGATCGTGTCCTCGACGCCGACCGAAAGCGTGCGATTGTCGAAGTGCTGGAGAGGATCGCCGATGTTGTGCTCGCGATGAATGTCCTCTTTCCAGTGGCCGGCCGCGCGCAGCGTCTGCCGGCCCGCGAGCGGCACGCCGTACTCCGCGCTCGCGCCCGTCGTGTAGTCGTCGTAGATGCTGCGAAACGACGACGGCCGCGTCATGGTCGCGTAGCCGTTGTCGTCGAAGGCGTCGAGCTCGTTGTAGAACCGGTCGTAGTAGACACGGCCGCGCACGTATTGGCCGCGCGGCAGGATCGTGTTCGACACGAAGTACACCGAGTCCTTGTTCCAGTCCGGCCAGCGCCAGAACCGCGGGCGGACGAGGCTGTCGTCGCCCGCGTACGCGGGAACGTCCTTCTGCCCGCGCTGCGTGACGTAGCTGAGCGTGTACTCGCTGCCGTTACGCGGCGTCATGGCGAGCTTCACGTTCACCTTGCCGTCACGGTGCGACGCGTTGTCACGCGCGCCACCATCTTCGAGCGCGTTCGGCGTGAACGCGCCCGACAGCGGAAAGTCGTTGGCCGCGATCCACGACGCCGTGCCGTACGCGTACCAGCCGCGGCGCAACACGCCGAGATCCGCGTCGACGCCTCGCTCGTTCCCGGATCCGTAGGAGACGTGGACGAGCCCGCTCAGCGGCTCGGTCGGCCGGCGCGTCACGAGATTGATCGCGCCGCCGAGCGCGTTCGGTCCGATGAGCACGGACGTCATCCCCTTGGTCACGCGAATCTCCGAGAGATCGGTCGTGACGAACCGATCGAGATCGACATAGCCGTCATACGGCACGTAGACCGGCACGCCGTCGATGAAGAGCGGCACCTGACGCAGGTCGAAGCCACGGATGTAGACCATGCTCTCGTTACGCGGTCCGACGCGGTGCAGCGTCACGCCGGGCGCGGCCTCGATGGCTTCGCCGATCGTGTCCGCGTCGCGCGCCTGCATGTCAGCGGCGCCGATCGACGAGACGCCCGCCTGCGCGGCCGTCGCCGCCACGGCGACGTCGACGCGGCCGAGATAGAAGACGCCCTGCTCGGACGAGCCGGCCAGCGTCCTCGCCTGATCGATGAGCGCGCGAACGTGCGTGAGGACGACGTCCGGATTCGAACTGGCAGTCACCGCTGACGGCGGCGTCTGGCCACGTGCCGCGATCCACCGCGACACCTCGTCCTCGATCGCCCGCGCCGCGCTCAGCACTTCCGTGCGAGCCGACGTATCGCCGGGATCGACGGCCGCTGCGCGCACATCGAGTGCGGTGAGCGTGCGCGTCCAACGCGCGATGACGTCGGCGTCGGCGCTCTGTGCGCCGGCGGCGCTGACGATGCCCAACACGGCCGTCGTCGACACGAGTAGACACACCACGGCCCGACTCCAGGCACGAATCATCATGGACCTCGCGGGGAACGCACGCGCGGGATGCGCCATGCGGAGTGCCCCTTGTACCAGTACGACCTGTAATAAATCAATATCGACCGATTACTGTATCGTTTCAAGTCGATATGATCGCACTCATGTTGGGGCTCGCGAATCGTCATCCGAGACCGTCCGCCTCTGCTCGCCGCCGCCTGACGTGCGTCGCCTCAAGCGTCGTCGTCTCGCTCGTGGTCACCGTCACCGCGCAATCGCCCACCGTGCGGCAGGCGCCATCTGCCCACGCGCCTACGACGTCACTCGCGATCGCCGGCGACGTGCCGCATCCGCTCACGCTCGATCTCGCCGCGCTGCGCGCGATGTCGCGTCACACGGTGACCGTCCGCGAACACGACGTCACGCGCACGTACGCCGGCGTCCTCGTGGGCGACCTGCTCGCGCGCGCGGGTGCGCCGCTCGGCGGCCGCTTCCGCGGTCCAGCGGTTTCGACCTATGTATTGGCCACCGCATCGGATGGCTACGAAGTCGTCTACTCGCTCGCCGAGCTCGATCCGGCCTTCACGCACAGCGAGGTGATCGTCGCCGACACGGTCGACGGCGGACCGCTCGACGCGACGACCGGTCCCCTGCGGATCGTCGTGCCGGGCGACGTTCGGCCGGCGCGATCGATCCGCATGCTGCGGCGGCTCGAGGTGGTGCAGATCAAGAAGAAGTAGTTAGAACCCTGGGCCTGAAGGCCCAGGGGAACTAGCTGCCGTCGGTCACTTCAACGTCGTCAGTAGCTCGACGACGTCGCGGATTTCGGCGGGCGTGAGGAGCGCGCCCATCGGCGGCATCGCCGAAGGCGCGTTGACGCGCTTGGCGATGTCGGCCGCAGCCACCTGGCGTCGCGTGCCGGACGCGTCCTCGATGACGAGGCCCGACGCCGTGTCCTCGCGCAGCAGACCTTCGACGGTTTGGCCGTTCCGGAGCGTCACCGTCACCGTGCCGTAGCCCGGCGCGATGCGCGCGCTCGGATCGATGAGTGCCTGCAACAGCGTCTCGCGCGGCAGCGTCGTGCCGATGTGCGACAGGTTCGGCCCGACGCCGGCGGTCGAGTCGCCGACCGTGTGGCAACGACCGCACTGCGCCGCCGGATTCGTGGTCACGACGCGAAGCCCCGCCTGCCGATCGCCACCGTGCAGCAGCGCCTCGGGAAACACGGTCGCTAGGTGCTCGAGCGTACGGCCGACGCGCATCGTGTCGAGCTTCGCAGCGAGTGACGCCGCACCGTTCGTGCGCGCGGCTTCGAACACGTCGAGCTCGATGTCGGGCGCGACCGCGTGCGTCGCGACCTGGTCGAGCAGGTGGTCGAGCGCCGTTTCCGCTTCCGATCCCTTGACCTGGCCCAGCGCGGCGAGCGCGGCCTGCTGCTCACCCACGGAGCCGCTCGTGACGACCGATGACAGGTGATCGACCTTCTCGGCGGCCGGCAGCGGCATGGACGCCATGGTGCCGATGGCCGCCATACGCAACTGAGGATCGGTGCTCGCGAGCGCGATCTGCACGGTCGCGTCGACGCCGCCTGGATCGAGCGTCTGGAGTGCGCGGAGCGCCGCGACGCGCACGGGCGACGCCGTGTCGCCGCGCAGGCGAGCGAGAATGGCCGGCACGGCATCCTTCACGCCGAGCCGTGCCGCGCCGTCGATGACGGCGACTTTGACGGTCGCCGCCGTGTCGTTCGACTCGAGCAGGCCGACGAGCGAGCCCATCGCTTCGCGCGCGCCCGCGGCATCACGCTGGCGTGCGAGCGCATCGCCGAGCTCGGCACCATCGACACGATCGAAACGCGACGGCGTCAGCCAGACGCCCAGCGCGCGAATCGCTTCCTCGCGAACGGCCGGATCGGTGCCGGGCCGGCGCGCGAACGCGGCCAGTCGCGCAGCCGATGCGCCGTCGCCGAGCCGCGAGTTGGCGCTGATGGCCCGCCGCAGAAACGGCTCGGTCGTGACCTTCGTCGTCGTCAGCGCACGAGCCAGCGCCGGCACGGCGTCCGCGATACCTCGTTCGTCGTTCGTCGCGCGCGCCGCCTCGGTGGCCACCGCTGCATCGGCGTCACCGAGGAAATCGGCGACATGTGCATCGTGCAAACGCCGCAGCACGACGACCGCCGCGAGGCGCACGGCGCGAGACGGATGCGACGCGAGCGCCGCCACCGCCGCCCCATCGCCGATGTTCGCGAGCGCGACGATGCCTGCGCTTCGCAGATAGACGTCCCGGTCGTTGTTGTCGGCGAGCATCGTCACGATCGGCTGGATCGCGGCGTGGTCGCCAATCCGTCCGAGCGCCTGGGCGGCGAAGAACCGCGGACGCGGCGCGGCGTCGGCGAGGAGCGGCAGGAGGGCCGACATCGCATCGTGATCCCGAACGTCGCCGAGAAGCTTGGCCGCCTGGGCGCGGATCTCGGGATCCTGATCCGCGAGCAGCGGCACGAGCGACGCGGCGCGCGCCGGATCCTTGCGCGCGAGTTGGCCGAGCCCCCACATGCCGTGGATGCGCGCGAGCTGATTCGTGTCGTGCTCGGCGGCATCGACGAGCGTCGTCGCGTCATTTTTGGCGACGAGCGCGAACTGTGCCTTCTCGCGCACGCGCATGTCGGCGTGACCGAGAAGCGTGCGCAGGTCGGCGGCCGACTTCGACGCGAAGTCCGCCTGGAGCAGCGTCTGCACTTCGGCGCGCGCGGGATCGGTCGCGCCGGTCTTCGAGTCGAGCTTCCAGACGCGGCCCTGATCGTTCGCGCCCCAACCGCTGATCCAGTCCGTCAGATAGATCGCGCCGTCCGGCCCGATGCGCATGCCGGGGCTCAGGACACCCTGCAAGATCTGCGTGTCGTTCGCGAGATCGAAGCCCGCGCCATCCGGCTTCAACTGGAACGCGTAGACGCGCGCGTTGCTCGCGCTGCCGGTGAAGCTCGTGACGAAGAAGTAGTTGTGCCAGCGGGCGTCGAGCGCCGTGCCCGGATTGAACGCGAAGCCCGACGGACCAGGATGGTAGGACGCAACGGGCGGCACGATGTAGGCCGCCTGGCCGTCGAAGCGCGGCTTGAACATCCCTTCGTCGATCCAGACGTTGTAGCGGTTGTTCGTCTCGTCCGTGTACTTGCCGTACTGCCACGTCGAGCGCCAGCCCGCGTCCGATCCTTCCGTGATGTAGACGACGCGCTCGGTCTCACCGGGATAGTCACCGTCGTTGTCGACGCTGACGAGATTGCCGTACGCGTCGAACGCGATCTCCTGCGTGTTGCGGATGCCGGTCGCGAAGACTTCGAAGTGGCTGCCGTCCGGATCGGCGCGCATGACGGCGCCGCGGTTGTCGTTCACCCACCGCCGACCGGTCTGGTCGACGACGTTCATGCCGATGTCGCCGATCTTCCAGTAGATGCGGCCGTCGGGACCGAGCGTGAGCGCCGACATGTCATGGCCGGAAAAGGCGGGATGAATCGAGTAGCCCTCGCTGAGCGACGTCTTCTGGTCGAAGACGCCGTCGCCGTCGCTGTCGTGCAGCCGCCAGAGGTTCGGCGCGGCGGTCGCGTAGATGTCGCCGTCGTGAAGGAGGATGCTGCCGAGGATGTCGCTCGCCACGTCCTCGTTGAAGCCTTCGAAGACGACGCGCGACCGGTCCGCGACGCCGTCGTGATTGGTGTCCTCGATCCGGTAGATGCGCTCCTTGATGACGCTGAGATCGTGCCAGTCGCGAACGCCGTCGTGGTTGTAGTCGGGCAGCCACGTGTTCTGGTCGCTCTTCTCGGGCGCCATGACGCGCTTGAAGAACGCGCGCAGGTCGTCGGTGCTGTGCAGCGTGTGGACCTCGGGCACCCAGTCGGCGTGGCCGCGGATGTCGAGGAGCTGTCCCGATCGCGGCGACGCGCCGACGAAGGCGACGCCATGGCTGTCGAGATCGATACCGAATGAATCGGCGACGAGCTCGGGCGGCGCCCAGAGGGTCAGCACGAGTCCATCGGCGACCTCGGCGTTCGTCTCGCTGCGAATCTTGGCCGCTTCGCTCGCCGCCGCGGCCGGATCGAGCGTCACCGTCTTGCCGATCATCGGCGTCTGCGACGCCACCTGCGCCGTGCCCACGAGCACGGCCGACGGCGTGGCGAGCAGTGCAGCGGCGAGACCGGCCGTCAAGAGAACGCGGCGCCCGGGCATGCGGGCAGCGGCACGAATCGCATCGGTCAGAGTCATGGCCTATTGTCGACTTCGCGCGCGTCGCTTGCAATCAGTCCCTGTTTGCGTCACAACTCCCCGTCATGATTACCCGTCGGGAACTCCTGAAGACGGCCGCGTCGGCGGCCATGGTCTCTCCTCTGCTCGCGCGGCCGTCGATTGCGGCTGCGGCACAGGCCGGCGCCACGCCGGCGACGCCCAATCCGCGCGGGCCGCTCGGACTCGGCGCGTCGGCGGCCGGCTTTGGCACGCGTACCCGTGCGAATCGTGCGGCGACACCACCCGTCGACTGGATCGACTACTGCTACCAGATGGGCTACGGCGGCGCCGAAACGCGCGAGCCGCCGACCGATCCAGCCGAGATCGCCGCGCTCCGCAAGAAGCTCGACGCGTACCACATGCGCGTCGTGTTCGACTTCCCGCTGCCGAAGACCGATGCCGACCTGCCGCGCTATGACGCGCTCGTCAAGGCGTCGAAGGACGTCGGCGCGATCGGCCTGCGCGCGGCGCTCACGCAGCGGCGCTACGAGGCGTTCGACACGTTCGACGCGTTCAAGGCGAGCTTCGAGGAAAACAAAGCGATGGTGGCGCGCGCCGAGCCGGTGCTGCGCAAACACCAGATCGCGGTGGCGCTCGAGAATCACAAAGGCTGGCGGTCGGCCGAGCAGGCCGCGTGGCTGAAGGGGCTCGGCAGCGAGTACGTCGGCGTGCTCTTCGACTTCGGGAACAACATCTCGCTCTGCGAGGACCCGATGGAGACGCTCGACAACCTGCTGCCGCTCATCCGCATGTGCCACATCAAGGACATGGCGGTCGCGCCCTACGAGGACGGCTTCCTCTTGTCGGAAGTACCGCTCGGTGACGGATTCCTCGACATCCCTGGCATGGTGGCCAAGCTCCGGCAGAAAGATCCGGACACGCCGTTCGACCTCGAGATGATCACGCGCGATCCGCTGAAGATTCCGATCTTCACCGACAAATACTGGGTGACGTTCGACGACACCTACAGCCCGCTGCCGGGCCGCGACGTCGCGCACGTGCTGAAGCTCGTCCGCGACAACCCGCCGAAGGCGCCGCTGCCGAAGACGACGGGCCTGTCGGCCGAGGCGCACCTCGCGCTGGAAGATCGGAACAACCAGCTCTCGCTCGAGTGGGCGAGAAAGAACCTGAACCTCTAGCGCCGGTCAGAGCGTCGGCGGAAACAGCCGATTGAGGAACGCGAGCGCGACGAGCAGCACGACGCCGAGCACGAGACTCCAGACGATCAGCTTCTTCTCGATCGGCAGCAGGGGCTCGTACTCGGCCTTGTTGAGTTCGTCTTTGATGGTCGGCATCGGCTCGGTCCCTTGAAACCAAACGCGCCGGAGGCGCTTCATCCGTTCGAAGTTCAAAGTTCGAAGTTTGCGACGTCCTTTGATCTTCGTCGTCAGCCCGCGAGCGGCGGACGAACGCCGGCGAAGAACAGCCACGAGATCAAAAGTCCCACCCAGATCACGAAGCCGAACAGGCTGACCACGTAGACCGCGGCGAGCTTGCCGAGGCCCTCCTGCCAGAGCCGCTTGAACTCGGACAGGACGCCAATCGAGAAAAACGTCAGGACGAAGAAGATCAGCCGGAACGCGTTCGTCTCGCCGATCGCCGCCGGCACGCGTGCGGCGACGTCGGCCGGCGCGGCCAGTGCCAGCAGCAGCCCGACGACGAAGGTGATGACGAAGCCGATGATGAACTTCGGAAAACGCGCCCAGATCTCCGACGCGCGCGCCTTGTCGGGCTCACCTTCGTTGATGTAGTTCGTCCAGATGTAGCTCAGCACGAACGCCCAGATGCCGATGAACACGTCGATGAACACCTTGACCGTCGTCGTCGTGCCGACGATCCAGTTCGGCTCGTAGTTGATGCCTTCGGCCGCGTTTTTCGCGAGGATCAGCGCTTCGCTCATGCCACCGGCCGCCACGGCCGCGCCGTCCGTCTTGACCGCCAGCCCGAGCCACGCGCCAGCCACGAGCGGCTCGTGCGAGAGAAACGTCTGCGCGAGGAACGGCAGCACGAGCACCTCGACGACCGCGAACACGACGACGAGCGACGACACGAGCACGGGAACGATGGGCCGTGCGCGAATGGCCGCGCCGGTCGCGATGGCCGCCGAGACGCCGCAGATCGAGATGCCGGACGCCAGCGGCACGGCGAACTCACGATTGAAGCCGAACCACTTGCGCGCGACGTAATAGATGACGGCCCAGTAGATGAGGTACGCCTCGATGATCGCGGCCACGCCGCGAAGCAGGAGCGCGGACGTGAACCCGAGCTTACCCGCGGCCGTCACGGCGAACACGCCGCCGAGCAGCACGATCGCGATCTTGATGTAGAGCTCGGGCCGCACCGCGTCGCGAATCGCCTCGCCGAAGCGTGGCAGGAAATTGGCTACGACGAGGCCGATGACGAGCGCGACGATGTAGCCGCCTTCGTTGGTCAGCTTCAGCGACCAGGAGATGCCGAACTTCTGCAGCTCGGCGTCGGTCACTGCAGCAAAGTGGGCGTTGCTCCCGATGGTCCAGCTCGCGTACGCGATCCAGAAGACGGCCGTGAAGGCGAGCGCGAATCGACCGGGCCGGCTGCCGAGCGCCATCGAGGCGGCGCTGAGCACGGCGAGCAGCACGACGTACGTGACGAGGAGCGCGCCGAATCCGCCGAGCGAGGCATACGTCTTCGACGCCGTCCCCAGCGCCGTCGAGAACTCGCTCCACACCGACGTCGTCGCGACCCAGCCGAGCAGGTCGAGGCCAGCGATGCCGAGAAGCGCGACGGCAAAGATCGCGAGCCCGATGATGACTGAGAGCCAGTCCTCGCTGAGCCGAGGCGCGAGCGCGACGCCGTCGGCGCGGCGCGTGGTGATGGACGAGTCCTGAGCCGTACGTTCACTCATGACGCGGCACCTTCCAGCCGTTCAGGCGCGAAGCTTCTTCCAGTTGTCCAGGCAATGCCGCGCCATGGCGAGCTGGTCCGGACTCTGTTCCTGTTCGATGAGGTAGTACTCGACGCCGCCCGTGGC
This sequence comes from Vicinamibacterales bacterium, assembly GCA_035550595.1. GTDB lineage: Bacteria > Acidobacteriota > Vicinamibacteria > Vicinamibacterales > SCN-69-37 > CALFMR01. Next base: position 47,778 of record DASZOV010000096.1, on the reverse strand, counting down.
TTCGGCGGCCGCGAGGATCGGCTTCCACGGCACGTCGCCTTCGCCGAACGCGACGCGGTAGCCGCGGTCCTGGCCCGCGCCCCAGTCCTTGAGGTGCAGGCTCCGGATGCGGCCGGGATTCGCGGTGATCCACGCGACCGGGTCCGCGCCCATCTCGACGCACGTGCCGACGTCGAATTGCAGCACGACCTCGGGCGGCGTGCTCGCCGCGAGCACGTCCATCGGCCGCTGGCCGTCGACCGGCCGCCATTCCACTTGATGGTTGTGGTACCCGGTCGTCATGCCGAGCGGCTTCAACTGGCCGGCGACCTCGGTGAGCTGACCGCCGAGCGCTTTCCATCCGTCGATGCCGGTGACACGCGGCGCACTGGCCATGATGATCGTCCGGCTGCCGAGAATCTGGTTGAGCTCGATCGCCTTCTTCAGGCCGTCGGGCGTGAACGACGGGCCGTTGTTGTGCGTCGAGTGACACACGAGGCCGTTGTCGTCGAGGACCTTGCGCACGGTCTTCGCCGTGTCGGTCGTCCAGTCGAGGTACGGCGCGAAGAACTCGACGACCTGATAGCCCATCTTGCCGACCGCGGCGACCGTGCCGGTCAGGTCGCGATCGAGCTCCGTGCGGACCGAATACAGCTCGAGACCGATCGGCACGTCCTTCCGCCGGGCGCCCGCCAGAACGGACGCGGCGACGGGCGCGGCACCAGCGATCGCGAGAAATGACCGTCTCGACATACCATTTCGTGGTGTCATGGGCGGCACAGTAGCACAAAGGGGCGCACGCGCCATCTTCGAGATCGGACTGAATCCGTACGGCCTCACCTACACGGTCGGCCTGCAGGGCTGGGGCACGTCACGCGCGAATCCGAACGCCGTCGGCGTCGACGGCTTCATCGACATCGCGCGCGCGATCGGCGCCAGATGTCTCGAGCTCGACAGCCGGTGGCTGCTGCCGCTCGATGCGGCGGCGCTCGCCACGCTGCGCGATCACATCGCACCGCTCGGATACGCCGTCATCTACAGCCAGGGCCTGACGGGCGAACCGGGCGAAACGCTGGCCGGAGCCATTCGCGTCACACGGGCGATTGGCGGAACGCTCATCCGGCTGCACCTCAGCCCGGTGCTCGAGGGCGCGCGAGCTGCACGCGGCTCCGGCTGGACGGACATCGTCCAGCACGCGCGGCGGACGCTCGTCGCCGAAGCGCCGCGGGCCGCTGACACGGGGCTCGACATCGCGATCGAAGATCATCAGGACTTCGGCAGCGAGGAACTGCTCGATCTCGCGACGAACGCGGGCCCGAACGTCGGCATCGTGCTCGACACGGGCAATCCGTTCGCGGTCGGCGAAGATCCGATCGCGTTCGTCGGCCGCGTGGCGCCGCGCGTCCGGCACGTGCACCTGAAGGACTATCGCGCCGCGTTCACGGCCGAGGGCTATCGGCTCGTGCGCTGCCCCATCGGCGACGGCAGCGCGCCGCTCGCGGAGATGGCCGAGGTCCTCGCGCCACATCACGCGTCGCTCACGGCATCGATCGAGTGTGGCGCGCTCGAAGCGCGGCACATCCGGCTGTTCACACCGGCCTGGTGGAACGGTTATCCCCCGCGCGAGGCGTCGGAACTGGGCACGGCGCTCGGCCGTCTGTACGCCAAACGCCTGGACGAGCGCGACGACTATCGAACGCCGTGGGAACGTAACGCGCCGGGTGAGGCGATCGTCGCTTACGAAGGCAACGACCTCGACCGCAGCGTGCACAATCTTCGCGCGCTCGGGTGGATGTGACGACGAGACGAAGAGGAGCTGGACCGTGGTGGATGCCGAATTCTCGCTGAAGGGACAAGTGGCGCTGGTGACCGGCTCGGGCCGCGGCCTGGGTCATGCGATGGCGGCACGACTCGCCGAGCTCGGCGCCGACGTGGCCGTTCATGATCAGACGGAGGCCGCGCCGGCCGAATTCGGGGAGTTCGTGGATCTGGCGGCCTCGCGTGCCGATCTGGATCGATTCGGCGTCCGTACATGCGCGGTCGTCGGCGACATCGGTGACGAAGCACGCGTCCGCGCGATGGTCGGCGAAGTCGAAGCCGCGCTCGGCCCGATCTCCATCCTCGTCAACGCGGCCGGCGGCGACATCGCGGCCAAGGGCGGCAAGCCGTCCCCGAACACGGCGCTCGGCATCTCCATCGTCGACATCCGCGCGCTCCTCAACCGCAACCTCGTCGGCACGATGCTGATGTGCCAGGCCGTCGTGCCCGGCATGATCGCGCGGCGTGCCGGATCGGTCGTCAACGTCGCGTCGACCGCGGCGCACTTCGGCACGTCGCCCGAGGTCGCCTACTCGACGATCAAAGCCGCCATCGTCCACTTCACGCGCTGCCTCGCGTTCGAGACACGGCCGCACTACGTGCGCGTCAACTGCGTCAGCCCAGGCGCGACGGCAACCGGGCGCTTCAAGAAGACGCGGCCGATTGATCCCGCCATGCTCGTCGACGACGGCACGTTCGAGCGGTACGGGGCGCCGCGCGATCAGGCGCACGCGGTCGCGTTCCTGTGTACCCCGGCCGCGCGGTTCATCCACGGCCAGGTGTTGCGCGTCGACGGCGGCCTGACGCTGCACGCCTGACGCCAGCCGCGTGACGACGGGCGGGCACGGGGGCCCGCCTCTACGACGGACAACAGCGGCGCACGGGTTGTAGCGACGCCGGACCGGACGGCGGCGCACACGGTTGTGCGCCAACTCACGCGACGTGCCCTCAACCGACGGTCGTGCGGCGAGTTCGCTACAATAGAGAGTTCTTCCAGGGGACTCGATGATCACAGTGCAAGACGTGTCGATGCGGTACGGCTCGAAGATTCTCTTCGAGGACGTCACCACGACGTTCTCCGCCGGCCGGCGGTACGGGCTCACGGGTCCGAACGGGGCCGGCAAGTCGACGTTCATGAAGCTCCTGACCGGCGAGCTGCCGCCGCAGAAAGGGACCGTCACGCGTCCCGCCAGACTCGGCGTCCTCAGCCAGGATCAGTTCGCGTTCGATCGATTCCGCGTCGTCGACACGGTCATCATGGGCAACGCGCGCCTGTGGGCCGCGCTCGAAGCGCGCGAGGCGCTGTACGCCAAGGCGTCGATGACCGATGAGGACGGGATGCGCCTCGGTGAGCTCGAAGGGATCGTCGGCGAAGAAGACGGGTACTCCGCCGAGAGCAGCGCCGCCGTGCTCCTGCAGGGCCTCGACATCCCGCACGAGTTGCACGAGCGCCAGATGTCCGAGCTGCAGGGCGGCCAGAAAGTGCGCGTGCTCCTGGCGCAGGCGCTGTTCGGCCATCCTGAGGCGTTGCTGCTCGACGAGCCGACCAACCACCTGGACATCGACTCGATCCACTGGCTCTGCGACTTCCTCGTCCGCTACGACGGCACACTCATCGTCATCTCGCACGACCGGCACTTCCTCAACGCGGTCTCGACACACACGGCGGACATCGACTACCGGACGATCATCACCTACACCGGTGGGTACGACGAGATGGTCATCGCCAAGACGCAGGTGCGCGCGACGATCGAAGCGCAGAACGCGCAGCGCGAAAAGAAGATCGCGCAGCTCAACGACTTCATCGCGCGCTTCTCGGCCGGCACACGGTCGAGCCAGGTGCAGTCGCGGCGGAAGGAAGTGGAGCGGTTGCAGACGACCGACCTGGCCCGGTCGAACATCCAGCGGCCGTACATCCGGTTCACGATGATCCGGCCGTCGGGCAAGCTCGCGCTCGAATGCTCCGGCGTGTCGAAGGCGTACGGCACGCATCGCGTCGTGTCGGACTTCGGCGCCATCGTCAATCGCGGCGAGAAGATCGTCCTCACCGGCCGCAACGGCCTCGGAAAGACGACGCTGCTGAAAGCGCTGCTGTCGGACGCGCCCGGCCTGCCCACGGCCCGCGGCGATCTGGATGCCGGGGCCATCCGATGGGGCCACGAAGTGTCGATCGGCTACTTCGCGCAGGACCAGACGGGCGTCATCGAGAAGGGCCTGACGGCCGCCGATTGGCTGCACCAGTTCGATCCGGGCGCGTCACGGCAGGAAATTCACGGGCTGCTCGGGCAGATGCTGTTCACCGGTGAGGAAGGGTCCAAGCCGACCGAGGCGTTGTCGGGCGGCGAGACGGCGCGGCTGCTCTTCTGCCGCATCATGCTGCAGAAGCCGAACGTGCTCGTGCTCGACGAACCGACCAACCACCTGGACCTCGAGTCGATCAATGCCTTGAACATCGCGCTGCAGAAGTTCGAGGGCACGATCTTCCTCGTCACGCACGACCAGGACCTGATGGAGGAAGTCGGCACGCGGCTCTGGCGCTTCGAGCCGGACGGCATCGAAGATTTCGCCGGCACCTACGAGGACTACACCGCGTCGGCGCGATGACGCGGTAGAGTGCGAGGAGTGGCTCTCCTCACGCCGGGCGCGCCGGCGCCGGACTTCACGCTCGCGGCATCGGGCGGCCGCACCGTCCGCCTCGCGGACCATCGCGGACGCGTCGTCGTCCTCTACTTCTATCCGCAGGATGAGACGCCCGGCTGCACGGCCGAGGCGTGCGCGTTTCGCGACAGTTACGAATCGTTCGTCGAGGCGGGCGCGGACGTCATCGGCGTGAGCCGCGATCCCGTTGAATCGCACGACCGCTTCGCCGGCGCGCGGCGACTGCCGTTCGTGCTCGCCAGCGATCCGGACGGCGCGGTGGCGCGCACCTACGGCGTGACGCCGAACTGGCTGCGCCTGCCAGGCCGCGTGACGTTCGTCATCGACCGCGACGGCATCATCCGCGACGTGTTCTCGTCACAGTTCCGCGTCCGCCATCACGCCGCTCGCGCGCTGGCGCTCGTCCGGTCGCTCGGCTGACGCGCACGATCGTCGAGGCGGCTATCGTCGCTCGACGAGGCGGCCGTCGAGCGTCAGCGTCCAGCCGATGCCGCGGCGACGAAGTTCCGCCATGTAGACAGACTCGCTGCCGAGCGCGCGCGAGAGCAACGTCGCGACCGCCGTGGCGAAGAGCAGCGGCAAGGCCATTGGATAGTCACCCGACAGCTCGAAGATCATGACCGCTGCCGTGAGCGGCGCATGGATGGATGCGGCCGTCGTCGCAGCCATGCCGGCCAGTGCGTAGCTCGTGAACGACGCGGGCGCGATGAAGCCGAGCGCGGCGAACGCCTGCCCGCACAACGCGCCGAAGACGCCGCCGATGAGCAATGTCGGCGTGAACACGCCGCCGGGCACGCCCGATCCGACCGACGCGGACGTCGCGACCATCTTCAGCACGAGCAGCGACGCCATCACGACGAGGCCGAGCTGCTGGTCGAGCACGAGGTGCAGCGGTTCGTAGCCGTTCCCCACGACCTCCGGCACGAACACCGCGATCACGCCGACGACCAGACCGCCGACCATCGGCGTCCACGGTTTGCCCAGGCGCGTTGCGCGCCACAGCGTCTCGCTCCACTCGAGCATGCGTTTGAACATGGCCGCCGTGAGCGCCGCCAGCACGCCGACGAGCCCATACAGCAGGAGCTCGACTGGCGACCCGAGCGCGAACGCACGCAGCCCGTAGATCGGGCCGCCACCCACGACCGCGCGCGTGATCGTCGTCCCGATGACGATGGCCACCATCGCGGCGAGGACGACGTCGAGCACGACGATGCCGGCCATGGTCTCGACGACGAAGAGGAGCGCGGCAAACGGCGTGTTATAGGCCGCGGCGAAGCCGGCGGCGGTCCCGGCCGAGACGAGCACGCGCGTGGTTTCGATCGGAAGCTTGGTCGCGCGCGAGATCGTGGCACCGAGCGACGCGCCGAACTCAATGAGCGGTCCCTCGCGTCCGATCGACATGCCGGTAGCGATCGCCATCCACGACGCGATGGCGCGCCACGCCGTGGCGACGACCGACAAGTGCACGCGTCCGAGCGCGACGGCTTCCATGACGTTGCCGACGCCCTGTCGCGCCGCGCGGCGATTGGACAGAATGCCGGCCGCCAGGCCGCCGATGGCCGGAACGGCGATGCGCAACCACGCGGGAAGCGCGCGGATCGCGTCGAGGACGTTCGTCGCGTGGAACACGTCGCGATACGCCGCGGCGAGCGAGGCGCGAAAGGCGACGGCGAAGAGGCCGGCGCCGGCCGCGACGAGCACGAGCGTCGACGCCGATCGGATGAAGGACACGGACTCGCGCGCGCCTGGGGGCGGCGGTCCGGACTCGGGCGCGGACGCCGCGCCGTGTGCGTCGCTTGCCTGCATTGTGCCGTTCTGCCTAGGATTATCGCGTGTCCACGCCCAAACACCAGATCGTTCGCACGATCGTCGACACCGGTCTCGTCGCCATCGTGCGCACCGACAACGCCGACACCGCGGCGCGCATCGCCGAAGCGTGCGCCGACGGCGGCGTCAGCGCGCTCGAGATCACCTTCACCGTGCCCGGCGCGGCCGGCGTCATCGAGAGTCTTCGGCGCCGCTACGCGCCCGGCCGGCTGCTCGTCGGCGCCGGGACCGTCATCGACGCCGAGACGGCACGCATCGCCATTCTCTCCGGTGCCGAATACATCGTCGCGCCGGCGCTGAGCGCCGAGACCGCGCGCCTGTGCCTGCGCTACCAGGTGCCGTACCTGCCGGGCGCCGGCACGATCGGCGAGATTATCGCCGGACTCGAGGCGGGCGCGGACATCATCAAGGTGTTTCCGGGTGAAGTGCTCGGGCCGGCGTTCATCAAGGCCGCGCGCGGGCCGTTGCCGCAGGCGCCGCTGCTGCCGACGGGCGGCGTGAGCATCGAGAACGTCCACGAGTGGATCGCGGCCGGCGCCGTCGCCGTCGGCGTGGGCGGCCATCTCACGGCCGGCGCCCAGCGCGGCGACTTCGGCGCGATCACGACGATGGCACGATCGTTCATCGAGCGCATCCGGGAGGCGCGCGCGTCGTGATCGTCACCTTCGGCGAGATCATGCTGCGGCTCACGCCGCCCGGCTTCGAACGGTTTCTACAGACGCCAGTGCTCGGCGCCACCTTCGGCGGCGGCGAGGCCAACGTGGCCGTCAGCCTCGCGGCGTTCGGCCAACCCTCGCGCTTCGTCACCGTGCTCCCGGCTGGCAACCCGATGGCCGACGCGGCCATCGCCGAACTTCGGCGCGAGGGCGTCGATACGTCGTCCATCATCCGTGGCCCGGGACGGCTCGGCATCTACTTTCTCGAAACCGGCGCGAATCAGCGACCGTCGAAGGTCGTCTATGACCGCGATCGCAGCGCCATTGCGCTCGCGCGGCCGGATGCGATCGACTGGGACACGGCGCTCGCCGGCGCGACATGGTTTCACATCACCGGCATCACGCCCGCCATCAGCGCGTCGGCGGCCGACGCGTCACTCGAAGGCGCGCGGCGCGCGCGCGCGGCCGGGCTGACCGTCTCGTGCGACCTGAACTATCGGAAGAATCTCTGGAAGTGGGGCCAGCCGGCGGTGGCCGTGATGCCCGACCTCGTCCGTGCGGCGCACCTCGTCATCGGCAATGAAGAGGACGTGCAGACGGCGCTCGGCATCAAGGCGAACGTGGACGTCCGCGCCGGCCATCTCGATCCGCGCGCGTACGAAGATCTGACCAACCGCGTGCTCGACGCGTTTCCGAACGTCGATGCGGTGGCCGTGACGCTCCGCGAGTCGAAGAACGCGTCACACAACGGCTGGTCGGCGTGCCTCAACGATCGGAGCGCGTTCCTCGTCAGCCGCGCGTACGACATCGCGAACATCGTCGATCGCGTCGGATCGGGCGACGCCTTCGCGGCGGGATTGATCTACGGCTGGCAGCAGCTCGGCAGCCATCGCGACGCGCTGGAGTTCGCCACGGCGTCGAGCTGCCTGAAGCATTCGGTTCCCGGCGACTTCAACCGCATCACGCTCGCCGAAGTCACGGCACTGGCCGCCGGCGACGCGTCCGGACGCGTGCAGCGATAAGGGATAGAACGGAAGGGGCTGCGACGTCGGGTGGGCACAAGGCCCACATCGGGCGGGCATAGGGGCCACATCGGGCGGGCACGGGGGCCCGCCCTTACGAGTGCTTGGCTCCGTAGGGGCCGGCCCCCGTGCCGGCCCGTGGTAGCTACGGCAATTCGCCGGTCGGGTGGATCTCGACGTAATCGAGCGCGGCCGTCTCGCGTGCGTCCGGGACCCCCTCGACCGTGATCGTCGCGCCCGCGCTGAGATTCACGTTCCGGATGATCCGTCGCGCCGACGCTGACGACCCCACGCGGCCGGACGGCACGTCGTCGGTGGCCGTCCATTCGTCGACGACGTCCGAGCCGACGCGCACGCGGAAATGCGCGGCGCCGCTGTTCACGTCGAAGTACTGCACGACGAGATCGCGGCGTCCGGCCGGCCCGTCGTAGTGGAACGCGGCCGTGCACGATGCGGTCCGGCACTCGACGGCTTCGTTGGCGCCCTCGCCCGACGCGCCTTCCCAGGGCGTCACCGGAATGGCGACGTAGCCCGTAAGCGTCGCGGCCTCCGCTTCGAGTCGGCCGGGATACGTCCCGACGCGTCCCTTCGCGTCGGCGATGCCCGACTCGCGGTTGAACCAGCGCGTCACCGCGTCGCGCCAGACGATCGCCTGCCCTGCCTGATATTCGAGCTGCGCGAGAATCGCGTCGTAGCGTTCCGCGTCGACCTTCCCCTTCAACGTCTTCCACTGGCGCACGTAGTCGACCACGGCCTCGGCGCCGGTGTAGTGCGAGTCGTACAGATATTGGATGACGGTCTCGCCCGAGTGCAGGCGGTAGGTGTACGGCACGTGGTGCATGAAGAGCACGAGGTCGTCCGGGCACGTGTCGAGCGACTCGTACATCGCGGCGATGGGCGGCGCGTACTGGCCGATGTAGCCGGTCCCGGTCGCCACCGTGCGGTCCATGCCGACGCCGTCGTGATCGGCGCGATGCCACTGCCCCCAGCCGTTCCGCTCGGACGCCTCGACGGCCACGCCGTAGTGGTCACCGGTGATCGCGGTGAGCGTCTGCAGGCCGAGCGGCCCCGTGTAGTTCTCGTACGTGCGCCACGACGTGAGCTGGATGTGCTCGACGGTGCGGACGACGTCCGGATCCGAGCCGAACGTCTGCTTCGTCCATTCGTCGACGATCTGCTCGGACGACAGATTCGGATCCCACGCGAGCCGGCCGAATCCGTACAGGTTGGCTTGCGACAGGTTATTGCGCAGCCAGTTGTCGTCGAGCCCGACGTTCGCCACGCCGACGAAGCCGCCGGTCGGCCGGCCGAACGTGCGGCCCGCGACGATCGCCTTCACGGTCGCATTCGATGGCTGCACCTTAGTGTCGAAGTCGAGCGTGGCCTTCCACATCGGCGGCAGAAACACCGTGTGCCGCGCCTGCCCCATGTATTCCTGCGTGACCTGCAGCTCGATGGCCTCGTTCGTGTGCGAGAGACCGCCGAAGAGCGGCGAGGCCGGCTCGCGCACCTGGAAGTCGATCGGTCCGTTCTTGATCTGGATGACGACGTTGTCGTCGAACTTGCCGTCGAGCGGCTGGAAGTTGTCGTAGGCCGCGCGCGCGCGATCGTTCTTCGGGTTCTGCCAGTCCATGTGATGGTCGTACACGAACCCGCGATAGAAGATGATGCCGCCGTGCGGCGCCAGCGCGCGTGCGACGACGTTGGCGGCGTCGGCGTGCGTGCGGCCGTAGGTCGACGGCCCGACGCGGCCTTCGGAGTCGGCCTTGAGCACGAACCCGGCGAAGTCGGGAATAGCGGCGTAGAGCGCATCCGCGCGGGCACGCCACCACGCCACGACGGTCGGGTCGAGCGGATCGTACGTGCTGAGCTTCCCCACCGACTGCGGGCTGCCGAAGTCGATGGCAATCGCCACGGCGACGCCCCAGGGCCGGAGCGCGTCGGCGATACGCGCGATCTCGGGCACGTAGTCGGGCGACAGCAGGCGCGGATCCGCGTTGACGTTGTTCACCGACACGGCGTTGATCCCAAGCGACGCGAGAAGCCGTCCGTATTCGCCCACGCGCGTGAGATCCGCGCGCACGTGTCCGTTGTCCCAGAAGATCGACCGGCCGCCGTAGCCGCGCTCAATCGTCCCGTTCAGGTTGTCCCACTGATTGATCCAGCGGAGCCGCGCGTAAGGCGCCTGGTGCTCGTGCAGATTGGCCAGTGGCGCGCCCGTGGCCATCGTACGCAGAAGTGCGAAGGCGCCGTAGAGCGTGCCGCGATCGGTCGACCCGGCGACGACGAGATAGCGATGCCCGCGGACCTCGGCCGATTGGAGCCAATAGCCATCCGCGGTGTTGTCGGCCGCGAACGTGACGCCCGGCAGTGCCTGGCGTACGTCGGCGACCGCGCCCACGACGACCGCGTCGGTGTTCGATGGTGAATCGGCGGACTGAACGGGCCGGCCGAGCATGCTCTCGAGGCCGCGCGTGAGTTCGGCGCGGGCGCTCTCGATCACGGGCGCGTGGCCGAGGACCACGAGCGTGCCGGGCACGGCCGCGCGGGCGCGTTCGAGTGTGGGCCCCTCGAGCGGCGCATAGCGCAGCCAGGCGTCGCGGCCGTTCTCGGCACGCGCCGCGGCCGGCAGGAGCAGCAGCGCAAACATCCAGGTCCACGTCCGTCGTGTCACGGGGCTCTCCTTGTCACGACGGACCGGTCGCCTGGAGCAGGAGCGCGACCCGCGCGGGCGCCACCGCAACGCCTCCGTCGGATGAATGGCGGTACGAGGGCGGCATCGTAGCATGGAACCGGTACCACACGCGTAGAAGCGGCGTGTTCAAAACTTCGAACTTCGAAGTTCGAACTTCGAAGGGATGAGGCGCCTTCGGCGCGTCTTTTCAGTTTTACGCGGGGCTTCGACGAAGACCGTGAAGGAAGGACGCCGTTCGGCTCGCAAAACCGGCGTACAAAAAAAGCGACAAGAGGCGGCCGCCTACGCCCCCTCCCGGGCGTAGACGTCCGCGCTCCTGCCGCCTCGAACCTGTCCGCCGTGCGGGATGGAACCGCGGCGCCAGGCACCGAGATCAAACTTGAAAGCGGCGTGCGTGCCGGCTGGGCAACGCGCGCACTCGGCAAACCGCTGGGGATGCGGCCGATCGCCGAACGTCGCCGCCTTACCTAGCACGGTGCGTGCCAGCTTGGTGTTCGGCTCCGTGAACCGTGAGACGCGACGCGCTCCGCCGAGGGGGATCGGCACCGCGTCAGTTCTACACCGCGTCGTGCGTTTCTACACGCCGGGCGCGACGACCGTCAGAGATGCGTCCGCACGCGCGCGGCGATACACTCATCGGACACCCGCGGCGCGCCGGCGCGCCGCCCGATCCTGGTCGACCGATACGTCCGCATGACGCGTTCCATCTCCCGCCTCGTCTTCATCGACGCCTCGATTGACGACATCTGGCACGCGCTCACCGATGCCACCGAACTGACGCGCTGGCTGTCGATCGACGCGCGCGTCGAGCCGGGCGCGGGCGGCTCGGTCTGGTTGTCGTGGGGCGAGGACTCGGGCCGCGCGCCCATCACCGTGTGGCAGCCCGGCCGGCGGCTTCAATGGCGCGAAGGCCACGATGCCGGCGAGTTCGTCGTGGATCTGTTCCTCGAGCCCCGGCTCGGCTGCAGCGCCGTGCGCGTCGTGCAGTCCGGCTTCGGCGTCAGCGCGGACTGGGACGACGAGTTCGCGTTGATGCGCGGCGAGTGGGGCTATTTCCTCAAGCACCTGAAGTGGTATCTCGAACGGCATCGCGGCCATGCGCGGCGCGTGATGACGTGGCGCGAGTCCGTGCCGCTCGCCCGTCCGGACGTCTTCCGGCTCCTCGTCGGTCCGGCCGGCCTCTCGATCGGCGACTCGCTCGCGCGTCTCGCGCCAGGCGATCCGTACACGACCATCACGGCCGACGGCGAGACGCTCACCGGCTTCGTCGTCATGCGCAGCCGCGAGTCGTTTCAGATTGGGTTGACGGTGACCGAGTTCGCCAAGGCGATCATGTTCGTCGAGGTCGAACCCGAGTCGCGTGGCTCGACCGCGAGCCTCTGGCTCTCCACCTACGGCCTCGACGACGCACGCGCCGCCGCGCTCCACGCGCGGGTCGATCGGCTGTATCGCGAGGCGCTGGGCCTCGTTGAAACGGAGGCGCCCGTCGAAGAGCCGGCTCCCACTGAGCGCCCGGTACCGCGCGCGGACGTGACGCCGGGGTGACGGACGTGGATCAAGTTAGAAGTTGGAAGCCAGAAGCCAGAAGTTGATGAGGCGCCTGCGGCGCGACTAATGAGCCTCACGCGAAGGCGCGAAGGACAGAGACACAGACAGTGCCAAGCCGCGTGTGATCAAGAAAGATGACACCGCGAGCCCTCCGAGCGCAGCGAGGGCGGCGAAGCGCGTGGCGCTGGGGGTGGGGCCCCAGCGCACTGCAAAGAAGATGACTGACCTTCCCCTCAGTCCTTCTTGATCCGCGCGAACAGCTTCTTGAGCACCGTCCCCGGCCCCAGTTCTTCGATCTCGGTCACACCCTGGTCAACGAGATAGCGCATCGAGTCGAGCCATTGGACGGACGATCCGATCTGCCGCGCGAGCGTGTCGCGCATGGCGGCCGGATCGGACGGGTAGGGCCGCGCGGTGACGTTGGCGATGACGGGCACTGCCGGTGGCGCGAAAGCAACGCCGGCGAGCGAGGCGTCGAACGTGGCCATGGCGTCGGCCATGTAGCGTGAATGGAACGGCGCGCTGACCTTGAGCGGGATGACCGCGCGCGCGCCGGCTGATTCGAGCGCCGGCTGAACGGCGGTCAAGTCCGCCGTGGGACCGGCGATGACGGTCTGATCGGGCGCGTTGAAGTTCGCGATGTCCACGCGGCGGCCCTCGTCGCTCGATTCGAGGATCTCGCGGATGCGCGTGGGCGCGAGGCCGATGACGGCCGTCATCCCGCCGCCGCTCATCTGGCTCATCAATTCACCGCGGCGCTTGACCAGCCGGAGTCCCGTCTCGAAGTCGAACACGCCCGCCGCGAGAAGCGCGCAGTACTCGCCGAGGCTGTGGCCCGCCAGAAACGCGGGAGCCGGTCCGCCATCCTCGACGCGCGCGCGGTGCGTCATCGCGCCGACGACATACAGCGCCGGCTGCGTGAACGCGGTCCGTCCGAGTTCACCTCGCGGATCCTCGACGCACAACTGGCGGATGGAATAACCGAGTGTCGCATCGGCGGTCGACGTCCAATCCGAAAAGCGATCGAACAGATCGGCGCCCATGCCCTTCACTTGCGAGCCTTGGCCGGGAAACAGATATGCGAGTGCCATGCGGAAAATGTGAGTGCGTCATACTATCGCAATGACCGCCGATCCGTCATCGATCGCGAGCGGCGTCGTGCGCGTGTGGCACGCGTCGGCTGTCGGTCTCTGGACGTCGGATGGCGACCGCGCGCGCGCGCTCACCTGGCTCTCGCCCGCCGAACGCACGCGCTTCGATCGGTATCGGCGCGATCTCGATCGCGACATGTTCCTGCTCGGCCGCGTCATGGCGCGCGCGCTCGTCGGCCGCGCGCTGGGCGTCGCACCGACGGCGTGGACGTGGACCGAAGGCCCGCGCGGCCGGCCCGAAGTCGCAGACGCGCGCGGCACGCCGCCGCTCTCCTTCAACCTCGCCCACAGCGGCGGCCTCGTCGTCTGCGCGATCGCGCGCGGCCACGAGGTGGGCGTCGACGTCGAAGATCGCCGGCGCGTGTCGATCGGCCGCGACCTCGCGGCGCGCGCGTGTACGCCTGACGAGCTTGCGGTGATCGACGCCGCAGGCGAGGACGGCTGGCGCGACTGCTTCCTGCGGCACTGGACCTTGAAGGAGGCGTACCTGAAGGGCCGCGGACTCGGCATCGCGCAGCACCTCACCGATGCCGCCTTCACGTTCGACACTGACGACTCGCCGCGGCTCGTGCTCCACCGTGCGCTCGCCGGCGACGACGCGCGCTGGGCCTTCGCACTGCACGAGGTGGCACCCGCGCACTACCTGGCGGTCGCCGCCGCGCATGGCGCCGGCGATCGACCGGCCTTCGACATCCACCCTTTATCGCGCGATCTCGTGCCGTGAGCGCGTCGACGTCTCCCCGGCATCCATGAGACTGCTCGCGACGAGCGACCTGCACCTCGGCCATCGCGCAAATCGTGACGCGCTTGCCGCGCTGCCACCGCATCCCGACGACTGGCTGATCGTCGCGGGCGACGTCGGCGAACGCGTCGACCATCTCGTCTTCGCGCTCGAGACGTTGACGCCGCGCTTCGCACGCGTGATCTGGACACCCGGCAATCACGATCTCTGGTGCCCGCCCGACGCCACGGATCGCACGCGCGGCCAGGCGCGCTACGACGAGCTCGTCGCCGTGTGCCGCTCGTTTGGCGCGATCACGCCGGAAGATCCGTACGTCGAATGGCCGGACGGGACGGGCACGCGCATCGTCCCGATGTTCCTGCTCTTCGACTACAGCTTCCGGCCGCCCGACGTGCCACTCGACGCCGCCATCCGATGGGCACGCGAATCCGGTGTGGGCGCGAGCGACGAGCTGTTCCTCGATCCGCAGCCCTGGCCCTCACGCGCGGCCTGGTGCCACGCACGCTGCGATCTGACCGAGGCGCGTCTCGCGGCGCTGCCAGCCGGCGAGCCGACCGTGCTCATCAATCACTGGCCGCTGCGGTACGACCTGGCGCGGCCGCCACGCGTGCCGCGCTTCTCGCTGTGGTGCGGAACGATGCGCACGAACGACTGGCACCGACGCTTTCACGCGCGCGTCGTCGTCTCCGGCCATCTGCACCTGCGCACGACGTTGTGGCGCAGCGGGGTGCGATTCGAAGAGGTGTCGCTGGGCTATCCGCGCGACTGGCAAGCGGATCGCGGACTCGCGTGGTACCTGCGTGACGTGTTGAGCGATGCCTCACCAGCATCGGCACGCTTCACGCCGGGACGCGATCCGTTCTTCGATCATCCCGTCGACGTCTGATGATCTCGCGCGCGGACGACAATCCCCATCGCCGAACGACCGCGGCTCTGTGTATGATGCGGCATCGATGAAAAAACTTCGTGTACTCGTGTTGATGCACCACTACCTGGTCCCGCCCGACGACATCGGGACGCAGGAGGTCATCACGGCGCCGTGGCGGACGGAGTACGACGTGCTGAAGACGGTGCGCGACGATCTCGAACACGACGTCCACGCGCTCGGCGTCAAGGACGATCTCGCCGGCATCCGACAGGCGAACGACGAGTTCAAACCGCACATCGCGTTCAACCTGCTCGAGGCGTTCCACGAGGTCGGCACGTTCGATCAAAACGTCGTCAGCTATCTCGAGCTGCTGCGACTCTCCTACACGGGTTGCAATCCGCGCGGGATGCTGCTCGCGCGCGACAAGGCGCTGTCGAAGAAGCTGCTGCAATACCACCGCATCGCCGTGCCGGACTTCCACGTCGTCGCGCGCGGCCGGCGTCCGCGGCTGCCGCGGCGGCTCGCGTTCCCGCTCATCGTCAAGTCGCTGACGCAGGAAGCGTCGATCGGCATCTCGCAGGCCTCGGTCGTCGACGATGAGACGAAGCTGCGCGAACGCGTGCAGTTCATCCACGACTCGATCGCGACCGACGCCATCGTCGAGCGATATATCGAGGGGCGCGAGCTCTACTGCGGCGTGATCGGCAATCAGCGCCTGCAGGCGTTTCCCGTGTGGGAGATGTTCTTCGAGAACATGCCCGAATCGCAGCGGCGCATCGCGACCGAACGCGTCAAGTGGAACGCGAAATATCAGCAGAAGATGGGCATCCTCACCGGCGAGGCCGAAGATCTGCCGCCCGATGTCGCCGAACACGTCCAGCACGTCGCCAAGCGCGTGTACAAGGTGCTCGAGCTCAGCGGATACGCGCGCATCGATCTGCGTCTCGGCGCGGACGGACACGTGTACGTGCTCGAGGCCAACCCGAATCCGCAGATTGCGCGAGGCGAGGACTTCGCGTCATCGGCCGAGGCCGCCGGGATCGACTATCCGCCGCTGCTGCAGCGCATCCTCACGACTGGACTGCGCTGGGAGCCGGACCGTCTCGGCTGACGCCCGTGTCCGCTCGCACGCGCCGCGGATCGAGGCACGGCCGCGCCTCAGTCAGGCCAACGCACGACTCACGCGCGACGCGCGTTTCTGCGCGACGTGACGATCTCTATCATTCCGTTCGCGGCACGATCGTTGCACGGTCGCTGACCGCGCACGGCGGCCGGTCACGCTCCAGTGGAAGCCGTCGGTCCGCCCGCGCGCCGATGGAGGCACCATGGCCGAGGCCGGAATCACCAGACAGCAGCTCATCGACAAGTTGAACGAGGATCTCTCCCGCGAATACCAGGCCATCATCGCGTACGTCGTCTACTCGCAGGTGTTGAAGGGCGCGGCGTACATGAACATCGCTGACGAGCTCAAGGTGCACGCCGGGCAGGAACTGCAGCACGCCCTCACGATCGCCGGCCACATCGACTATCTCGGCGGCATGCCGACCGTCACACCGAAGCCCGTCAAGCAGTCCGACGATGCGAAGACGATGCTGCGGGCGGATCTGGACAACGAGAACACGACCGTGCGCGAGTACCGGCAACGGCTCCGCGAGTGCGAATCGCTCGGCGAGTACGCGATTGCCGAGGACATCCGCGAGATCCTCCGCGCCGAGCAGGAACATCAGGTGGATCTGGCGACCGCGCTCGGCGAGGACGTGCCGGACGTCTCGGCCATGCGTCCGCCCACGCCGAAGAAGAAGCGCTGACGCGACGACGGCGAAGGCGGGCCATCGTGAGGCCCGCTTCGCCGCGCCGCTTGGTCAGCCGCTGTCCGTATCGAATGCTCCGCGGTCAGAACGAGAATCGAATCTGCACCTGGATCGTCCGCGGGTCCTGGTAATCGTTGACGACGCCGAATCCCGCGCCACGCGGCTTGGACCGCGCGTCGATCAAGTTGCCGTTCGCGTCGAACGGCAGGTTGTTCGCGGTCACCGGATCATTGGGACTCGACAGGTTCACGGTGGTGTTGCGTCCGTTAATCCCTGCCGCGTTGGGGGCGTTGAACATGTCGACGCGAAGTTGGATGGCGCGCCCATCCGGAAGGCGGATATTGCGGGCGATCGCCAGGTCCATCGCGCTCGAGAAACAGCCGTGGAGATAGCTCGTCCCCGACTCCAGTCCGACGCTGCCGACGAGCGGCCCTTGAAACGCTGCCGTGTTGAACTGGCGATAGATGTCACCGCTACACCCGTCGCCTGGATCGCCCACGACGCGAATCCGTGCGCCGTAATCGGGGGAGCCCGTCAGATTCGTGCTCGATCCGCCGCTCTGGTAGCTGAAGCCGACCGTGTACGGCGCACCGGTCGCGCCAGTCCAAATCCCGGACAACTGCCAATCGTTGACCACGGCGCCGATGACGCGCCACAGACGATCGTCACTCTTCACGTCCGGCAGATCCCAGACGGCATTGGCCTTCATGACGTGGGCTTGTGGATCGACGACGCCCAGCAGCGTGTCGGCTTGCGCCTGATCGGCGCGGATGACGAAACTGCCGTCGGCCAGGTGGTCGAGCCGAAGCCCGGTGCTCGCGTGCTGCGAAAGGCCCATCGTGTCGTTGAACCCAAAGGCCAGCCCATGCTCGAAGCGTCGCTGAAACGAGACCTGCAGCGAGTGGTACGTGTGCCAGCCGATCTGCAGGTTGTCCGTGATGGTCCCATAGCCGCGCATCGGACGCAGCAGGTCGGCGGAGAGCGCCGTGGCGCCTGGCGTGGCGCTCGAGGCGAGCGTCAGATCCTGGTTCTCGGGCAGGAACGCCGCGCCGAAGTCGACCGCGTTGAGATTGACGGTCTGCCCTTCATGGAAGCTGTGCTGTCCGACGTACGACACGTCGAGCGAGGTGGCGAACGGCAGCATCACCTGCACGCCGCCGTTCCATTGCACCGAGGTCGGCAACGCGCCTGAGTCGTATTCCCACAGCCCGGCCAGCGCCGGCGGCGCCTCGGTCGTCAGCCCTTCGCTGCCAAGGCTCTCGAGTTGCCCGTAACGCACGGTCACGTTTCTGGCCGTCGGCGGATTGCCGGCCGCCGCGGTCGTCGTCGATGCGTCGGGGCGATCGTAGAGCCAGCCGAGGCCGCCACGCACGACCAGTCGCTGCCGGCCGGTGACGTCGTACGCCATCCCGAAACGCGGCGACACCGCGAGCCGCGGCCAGATGAAGCCCGTCTGCGCGATTCCGTCCCCCTGTCGGAACAAGCCGTTCGTCGGATTGCCGCTTCCCGGCACGAGCGTGCCAATCGCGAGCGTCGAATTCGGTCCGAGGAACTCACCGGTGACCGGGTTCATCGCCTGACGGTTCGTGCCTGAACACGGGTACGTGCCGTTCGCGCACCCTGGGACGAAGAGGATCGGCGCATCGGCGAGCGACCAGCGATCGGGAAAGAAGTTCGACGCTTGATCGAGGACGTCGTGCTGCGGCTGCTGATGGACGAAACGCATGCCGTAGTCCAGGGTCAGATGGCCGTTGACGCGCCAGTTGTCCTGAACGTACGCCTCGCTGTTGTTGTAGACGGACTTCGTCTCGACGAACGTCGACGACTGGAGGAACGAGCTGAAGCTGCCAATCGCGGCGTTGGCGAATCCGAACGACGTGTCGAATGGATTGGTGCCGACCGTGTCCTGCGCGAAGCTCAAGCTGCCGAAGGGCGCACCCGGAAACGAATTGCTGCCCCGCTGCGTGTTCGACGACTTCAGCGCGTGCGCGAAGTAGAAGCCGCTCTTGATGGTGTGGCGCCCCATGACCTTCGTCACGCTGACGGCGAAGTCGTCGGTCACGTTCGTGTTGATGTAACTCGTGATGCCATTGTTCGGCGGCGCATTGGCAATGCGGCTTCCGTAGGCGAAGACCGGCGGCAGCCACGCCCGCGTGCCGTCCCAGAACGGCGGCGAGAGACGCTCGAAGGCGTTGTACACGTAGTAGGCCGGATTGATGACGTTCGCGTCCGGGAACAGCATCGGGAGATCGGCCAACCCGGTCGTGCGCCGATCCGAATTCGGACCGAACGGCACGGCACTCGTGCAGAACGACGGCCCGGTCGACTGCTGCGCGAGCGCGCATCCGGCCAGCTCGTTCTGGCTGCGGCCGTAGGTCGCTTCCAGGAACGTCGTCGCGTTGATCGTGTAGTTGACCGTATTGGCCCACGAAAAGACCAAGGGATGCGGCATGCGCGTGTCGTTGAAGCCGGGCAGCGTGCCGTTGATCGTCTGGTCCCGCTGTTGCCATCCGGAGTACTTGACCGAGGCGCGAAGCTTGGGCAGCGGCTGATAGTCGAGACGAATCGCCGGCTGCCAACTGAGGATGCTCTCGGTCGGCCGTGTGAGCTGGAAGTTGTAGGCCTGCCCCTCCGGCACATCCGTGATGTTCGGCAGCGGATAGGAATTCAGGATGTTCAGCCCTGGCTGATAGAGACGGTCGGCCGGAATCCGGCCGAGCACGCCGCCATCGGCGAAACAGGCGGCCTGACTCGTGGCATCGCATCGACCGGACAGTTGTGGATCGCGAATGTACGGATATGGATTGCCGTTGTTGTCCGTCGTCTGCGAGAAGTCGCCGGCGCGCTCGAGCGCGGTGGGCATCCGATAGCGAACGACGTTGTTGCCACCGGTGCGCGGTTCGAATTCCTGCGCGTAGAAGAAGAACAACTTGTTGTTGCCGCCCGGCTTGCCGACGGGACCGCCAATCGAAAAGCCCCAGTCGCGTTCCTTCAACACCGTCTTCGGATCGCCGTTCAGGACGTTCTCCCGGCTGTTGGCGTTCCAATCCGAGTTGCGTTCGACGTCGTACAACGAGCCGTGGAACTGATTCGTGCCGCTCTTGGTCACAGCCGTGATCTGGAGACCGCTCGTCCGTCCGTACTCCGCCTGATAGTTCGATCCAAGGACCTTGACCTCGGCGATCGACTCCACGTTCATCTGCAGGAGCGGCGCGCCGTTCGAGCCAGTGTCGACGGCCCCGACGCCGTCGATCATCACGAACGTCGTGCCCCCACCACCGATCCGAGTCGTGCCGGTCACGCCCGGCGCCAGCGCGGCCAGCGCCGTGAAACTCCGGCTCGCGATCGGCAGATTGTCCACCGCGGTCGCAGGCACGGCGAACGAGCGGTCACCCGTGGTCGCTTGAATGAGCGGCGCCTCGCCCCGGACGTCGACGACTTCGCTGGTGCCGCCGAGCTCGAGCGTGAGCACGCCGATGGCGACGCGCTCACCCGCGCCCACCGAGACGCCCGAACGCCGCAACGTCTTGAACGACGACAGCTCCACTTCGACGGTGTACGTGCCCGGCGAGACGTTCGCCAGGACGAAGTCGCCGTCGCCGTTCGTCACGATGACGGCCGACCGCGTCCCTTGCGCGTCGTTCACGAGCGTGACCGAGGCGCCGGGCAAGACGCCGCCCTGGGTGTCTTCGACGGTGCCCGTAATCGACCCCGTCGTGATCTGTGCGTGGACCATCGACGCGGTGCCCAGCAGGACGCTGAAGACCGCCGCCAGGCCCACATGCCGCCACCGACGTCCGGTGCACGTTCGTGGGCCGTTCATCGCTGTCATGAGTACCTCCTGTGGTCGTGCACTGGCGTGCCTCGGACGCGCGCCGCTAGCGCGCCCAGGCGTAGGCGTCGACGCGCGGGTCGGCGCCCGCGTTCAGGACGCCGGTGGTCGGATCGATCTGGATGACGGCCATTTCCGCTTTGGACCAGGGGCCGGAAAACGTGACGCGATGACCCTTGGCGGTCAGCGCGTCGGCGACGTCGGTGGGAATGCGCGACTCCAGAGAAATCGCGCTGCCCGGCCGCATGGCGTGCGGAAACACCGATGAGGGGAAGCTCGTCGTCGACCAGCGCGGCGACTCGATCGCCTGCTGCACGTTCAGGCCGAAGTCCACGATGTTGAGGAGCGTCTGCATCGTGCGCATGATCTGGTCGTCGCCGCCCGGACTGCCCAGCACCATGTAGGGCTGGCCGTCCTTCATGACGAGCGTGCTCTGCAGCGTCGACCGTGGCCGCTTCCCCGGCGCGAGCGCGGTCGCTTCGCCGGGCACGAGCGAGTAATAGTCGCCGCGGCAATTCAAGATGAAGCCCAGGTCGGCGATGACGACCTTCGATCCCCACTCGCTGTGCAGGCTCGGCTCGAAACTGACCATGTCGTGATTGCGATCGACGACCGCGAGGTAACTCGTATCGCCTTCGTAGTCGGCGATCCCGTCGTACGTCACGTGATAGGGATAGCGCGCGGCGCTGAGATGCCCGGAAGCGCCCATCACGGCGAACGGATCGCCGGGACGCAGCACGAGCGAGGCGTGGTCCGGATCGATCAGGCGGCGCCGCTCGGCCCCGTATGGCTTGCTCAGGAGCCCGGCGAAGGGGATGTCGATGAAGTGCGCGTCGCCGAGGTACCGCTCGCGGTCCGCCATGGCCAGCTTGATGGCTTCGGCCGACGTGTGGATGTAGGCCGCGCTGTTGAGCCCCATCGCTTTCAGATCGAAGCCTTCGAGCATGTTCAGCGCGAACAGCTCGGTCGGCCCCTGCGTCGCGGACGGGTTCTTGTAGATGTCGTACCCGCGGTAGTTGACCGAGACCGGCGTCTCGACGTCGGCGTGATAGCTCGCGAAGTCCTCGTAGCGAAAGAGTCCGCCCTCGCGCTCGGCGAAATCCGCCATGGTGTGCGCGATGTCGCCTTTGTAGAACCGGTCGCGCGCCGCGAGGAGCGCCGCGTGACGCCCTTTGGATGACGCCGCCGCTTCGGCCTCAATCAACTTGCGAAGGAACCGCCCGGCGTCCGGATTCCGGAAGATGTCGCCCGTCTGGTAGGGATGGCCCGCGGGCTGATAGAGCCGCGCGCTCGTGGGGTACTTGGCGAGCGCACGCGAGCGCATCGCACGCGCGAGACCGGCGTCGAGTGGAAAGCCTTCTTCGGCAACCTCGATCGCGGGCTGGAGCACCTGCGCGAAGCTCATCGTGCCCCAGCGGTCGAGCAGCAGATACCAGGCATCGACGACGCCCGGCACGGTCGCCGACAAGAGGCCGTCATTGATCGGAATGCGACCGTTCGCGTGCTCCTGGTACCACGCGATCGTCGCGAGCGCCGGCGCGGTGCCTTCGGCGTTGATCGAGAACACCTTCTTGGCCTTGGCGTCGTAGACGAGCAGCTCGGCATCGCTGCCGTAGCCGTTGAAGCCGGGGTGCACGAGCGACAGAACGGCCTGCCCTGCTACGGCCGCGTCGAACGCGTTGCCACCCGCCTCGAGGATGCGCACGGCCGCTTCGGTCGCCTGCGGTTTCATGGCGCTCACCGCATAGCGGCGGCCGGTGATGACCGGACGAGTCGTCCGCAACGATTCCGGTCCCCGCGTGGCTTCCGACTGCCCCTGAGCCAGTCCGTGAACGACGGGCAAGAGCGCAAGCACTACGAGACTGCACCCGGCAGCGATCGACCGAACCACGACGCGCGTGTCTGTCATCACCTGTCCTTCGCGTGTGATCTCGGCGTCCGTGCCCCTGCCATCGCGGGCTCACGGACGTCCGTTCCGCGTCACGCGAGGACACTGTAGGGAGGCGGTCGACGCCGCGTCTTTGGCAAAGGCGATGAAAATTGCGCGAAGATCCTGAAAACCGCCAATAACGTCAGCGATTCACGAAAGACGCAGTTGCATCCGACCAGTGACACTCCTAAGATTGGAGAGCCCTTCCCGGATGGTCGTCGTGCCTGGGTGCGAGCGTCTGGCGTCTCGCGTGAGATCGCGATGACGATGAGATTGGCGGCCGGTCCTCACGATGTGCTCTATCGGTTCGGTGCATTTCTGGCCGATCCGGCCGTAGGCCGTCTCTACCACGACGCTGCCGAAGTCCCGCTGACACCCAAAGCGTTTCAGGTTCTTCTGGTCCTGGTCGACATGCGCGGCCGGCCGGTCAGCAAGGACGAGCTGTTCGCGCGCGTCTGGCCGGACGTCATCGTCGAGGACAACAATCTCGCTCGTAACATCTCGATGCTCCGCAAGGTGCTTCGAGAGCGCGATCCACAACACGACTACATCGCCACGTTGTCCGGACATGGTTACCGTTTGACGCTTCCCGTCACGGAACTGGCGCGGGGAACGCTGCTCGACGAGCAGGGCGCGGCACGTCCCGACGGCGTGCCGTTCGTGCCCGCGGCGTCTTCGCCTGACGAACATCAGGTGGCAGGCGTCGATCATTCGTCGACACCGCCAACGCCGCCAGCACCTGCCGCACGGTCCCCGCAACGACGGCTCTGGGGACTTGGCGTGCTCCTGGTGTCGGCAACGGCCGTCGTCAGCTTGACGCTCGGCGCGGCATCCGGATTCTTTCTGCACGGGCCGGGCGAACACCACACCTTGCCGGTGACGCGCTTGTGGCAGCTCACGTCAACCGGCCATCTCGACAGCGATCCGTCCTGGTCGCCCGATGGGCAGATGGTCGCGTACAGCTCCGAACGAAACGGCCGCTTCGGCATCTGGATCTCGCGCATCACCGGCGGCCCACCCGTTCAAGTCACGTCAGCGACGGCGCGCCAGTGGCAGCCGGCCTGGTCGCCCGACGGGCGATATCTGGCGTTTCGATCCGAGAGCGACGGGGGTGGGCTGTTCATCGTGGCCGCGCAAGGTGGCACGCCCCGTCAGATCGCCCACTTTGGCGTCCGGCCGCAATGGTCGCCCGACGCTCGGCGCGTGCTCTTCTTCGACGGCCTCGACGCGTACACCGTGACCTTGGACGGTCAGCCACCCGCCAAGCTGCCGTCGGCCGCGTTTCCGTGGGCGGACAGCCGTGGCCGTCTCGCCTGGCACCCCGACGGCCGGCGCGTATCCGCGTATGTGACCAACAGCGAGAACCACGGGACCTTCTGGACCGTGGCCGTCGATACGAACAACGGTCCCGCCGTCCGGTCCGTCGTCAGTCCCGAGGTCGCGGCGCGGATCAGAGATGCGGGGCTGCATTTCGGCAATTTCTCGTGGGCGCCAACCGGCGATGCGCTGTACTTCGAAGGCCGGGCCGACGAGACGCAGAACTTGTGGCGAGTGCGCGTCGATCCGAAATCGTTGGACTGGATTGCCGGTCCCGAGCGATTGACCACGGGCACGAGTGTCGAAAGCGGCATCGCCCTGTCGCCGGATGGTCGGCGCCTGGCCTTTGACAGCCGCGTGGAACGGACCGTGATCTGGACGCTGCCGTTCGATCCGGTCGCAGGCCAACTGCTCGGCCGCGGCGAGCCGGTGACGCCCGACACGGCCAATGCCGAGATCCTCGACATGTCGCCCGACGGCCAGCACCTCGCCTATCGCGTCACGGCGCACGGACGACAGGAGCTGTGGATCCGCTCGATCCGCAACAGTGAAGAACGGATGCGTGTCATGGAGACGCAGGCGTCCATCGTCCAGCCCAAGTGGTCGAGAGACGGCGCGTACCTGGCGTACGTGCGCACGCCCACCGACCTGCTGCAAAGCGCCGCCGTGGTCGTGCTCGGGGCGAGGGGCAACGATGAGCGCGTGTTCGCCGCGACGCAGTCGCCCGAGATGTTCTATGACTGGTCGGCCGACGGCCGATCGTTCCTGGTGCGCTGTGGCGCCAACATCGGACGCGCGGCGATCTGCCTGCTGCCGGCCTCGGCGCCGCCGGCCGGGAACAAGTCCGACATGCAGCTCGTCACGAGCGATGCGTCGCGGGATCTTTATGCGGCCAAGCGGTCACCGGATGAGCGATGGATCAGCTTCATCGCCGCTCGCAGTCCGACGACGCGCTCTGCAGTCTTCGTCGCCCCGATGTCTCCGCGACCGGTGCCCGCTGACGCCTGGATTCCGATGACCGACGGCCGGTACTTCGACGACAAGCCGCGGTGGTCGCCGGATGGCCGCGTGCTCTACTTCCTGTCGAATCGAGCCGGCTTCTGGAATCTGTGGGGGCGCCGCTTCGATCCTGACCGTGGCCTCCCCGTCGGCGAGCCGTTCCAGGTCTCGACGTTCGACACCTCGCTGCAGCTCGTGCGCAACACCCCCAACCTGCAGCTCGCCGTGACGCGCGACCGCCTGATCGTGCCGATCACGCAGACGTCGGGCGCGATCTGGGTTCTCGAGAACCTCGACCGATAGCCGTGCGCGGCTATCGAGCGCGCATCAGCGTGCCTCCGGACGGCAGATGCGCTCCCATCCGCTCGCGGGCAGCGTCAGGACCCAGTATTTCTTGCGCAGCGCGATGACGGCCGGGACGTAGTCGTCGGGTGCGACTTCGCCGCGACGACGACGGTCGCGCAGTTGCCGGATTTCGTACCGATACAAGTCGCTGACCGCGTCGCGCACGAGCGCCGGCGGCGTGTCCGCGCGCGGCGCGAGGCCGAAACCGGCGAGCGCATCACGGAGATCGGCGGGATAGAGCCACGTGTCAGTCATGGCGTAGCGGCGAGCAGCAGGCCGTTGAAGAACAACTTGAACGTGCCCCACGACTGCGCGCGGAAGAGGATGTCGGGCCCGAAGAGAATCACGCGCCCGGCGCCGACGCGCGCATTCACGATCGCGGCGCCGCCATCGAGGTGCGCGGCACCCCGGGCCCACCCGCTTCGGAGCGGCGACGCGCTGTCGAACCACGCCACACGATCGATCGCGGTGTGTGATCGACCCGCGAGCGAGAACACGGGATCGTTGTCGTAGTACACGTCGACGTGCGCGTCCGCGCCGGCGGCGATCGGATCGTCGGGATCGACGGCCACGCGAAGAATCGATCCCGGCACGTAGAAGACGTCGCGTGAAAGGCTCGCGACGCGGTCGACGACTGGCAGATCGAACTGCCGCGCCGCGTTCGCCGTGGCTTGGCCGATGGCAATGACGGTCCCACCGGCGCGAACGAAGGCCTGGATCGCGCGCATCGTCGACGCCGTCACGCGCCCTCGTCTGGCGGCGTACGGGCCGCCAGGTGATTCCGGCGCGTCGCCGACCTGCGCGGTCGGAGGCGCCGTCTTCCCTTCGCTCGCATCAGACGACGGCGGTGGCATGCCGGCACCGTTGAAGACGAGGACGTCGAAACGATCGCGCAACCCGCCCGCATCGAGATCCGGTGGATAGACGACCGTGTAGGGGAACTCGAACTCGTCGAGGACGAGCCGCGTCCAGCCCGACGGGACGCTGCCGCCGTACCGGTCGTAGAGCCCGATGCGCGGCCGCTGCACGACGGTCGGCGCCGCGTCGAGGGGCATGGCGATCGCCTGCACGTCGACGCCGAGTTCCTTGGCCCCCTGCCGCACGATCGACTCCACGCCGGACGCGCCAGGAGCGTAGAACGTCCCCGGACCGAAGACGCCGTCCTTCAACCAGCGCACGGACGCATGTGCCGCGAGCAGGCGATTGACGAGGCGGAAGCTGTTCGTCGCATGGTGCGTGAACGCGTAGCCAATCGCGTTGTCACGATCGACGACACGTCCCATCGGCACGGTCGCCTCGTCCTTCAACGGCACGAATGGACCGTCGAACGCCTCGATCACGCGATCGAAATGGACGCCCATCTGGAACGCGAGTGTGTAGCCGGCGCTGTCGTACGGCGGCTGCGGCGCCGCGCCCGGCGAGGGGATGTCGTCGGGATAGTCCTGCGGCTCGAACATGTCGAGCACCTGCGGTCGAAACGCCTGCGCGGTCCGGACAACGAACGACTGTGCAGGATAGTGACGACCGGCCACGGTGAAGTCCGATGATGCTTGCTCGACCTCGACGCCGGCTTGAAGGAGCGCATTGACGAACCGCGTGGCGGCACCGACGTCCGGCTGATCCGCAGAGATGATGTAGCCGCGCGCGTCTCGCCGTTCGGGCGTCGTCAGCGCGAGATATCGCGCGCGACCATCCGATCCACTGTCCACGCTGCCGTCGACCGCGGCGATTTCGTGCGGCGTCAGCGTCCAATGGTCCTCGCTGCCCCACTGAATCTCGTCGCGCGCCATAGCATAGGCGCGCCAGAGAAGCGCCTCGCGGTTCCGCGACGCGTAGTCGAGCACGGCGAAGTTGGCCGTCATCGAGTAGTCGACCGACTGCCGCAGATGCCAGGCCGGCTGCGGCGCAATCGGCCACCACTGGCTCGAATCCGGCACTTGTCGCGCGGTCACGAACGGCACGGTCACCGGCGACGGACCGCCGATCGTCTCGGTGAGCAGGCCAATCATGTTGTGGAAGTCGGCCGTCGTCCGCAGCCCGCCGTTCCACCAGGTCGAGTAGTTCTGCGCACGACGCGACGTCACGCCCGGCTTGCCCTCGTCGATGAAACGCTGCGCCATGGCCGCGCCGAGCGCGTCGATGCCGGCTGGCACGTTGGGATGCAGGAAGTAGTTGAAGGGATCGCGAAAGGGCGGCGCGAACATGACGGCGCCGCGCGGTCCGGTCTGATGATGGTCGTAGACGATCTGCGGGTACCACTCGCGATAGAGCACGCGATTGACGTTCCGCGTCTCGGCCAGTGCGCCGAAGTAGAAGTCCCGGTTGTCGTCGTGGCCGGCGTAGTGCTGATAGAGCACCGGGAGATCGAGATTGCCGTGCGCCGCGTACCAGTCGGCGACCAGATCCATTCCGTCCGGATTGGCAACCGCCACGAGCACGATGTCGTCGTCGAGAATGCGCTCGACGTCGTCGTCGGTGCGGCTGGCGAGTTGATAGACGAGCTCGGCGAGCTGCTGCGCGCCGAGGACTTCGGTCGCGTGGAGGCCGCCGTCGATCCAGACAATGGCCTTGCCGGTGCGTGCGAGCGCGTGCGCCGAGGCGTCGTCGAGTCCGCGACCGCGCGCGAGCCGTGAGGACACGTCGCGGTATTCGTCGAGCCGTGCTTGATTGGCGGGCGACGTGACAATCGCCATCACCTGCGTCCGGTCCTCGGTCGTTCGTCCGATGTCGACCACACGCACACGTGGCGTGTCCCTCGCGAGCGTGCGCCAGTAGTCGACGAGTTGTCGGTAGCTCAGGAGAAACCCGTCGTCGCCGACGCGATGGCTCCAGACGTCCTGCGGCGACGTCACGCGCGCCGCCTCGACGACTGGGCTCGATCGCGCGAGCGCGGCGAGCGTCATCGCCGTCACCGCGACTGCGGCAAAGGCCGTGAGACGACGCAGATGGAGCGGCATGACGGGCCGTTCCACGATAGTGCAAGGCGCGCGGATCGTCTATAAGAGTGCGGGGCCGCGCGGTGTTCGTACGACGCGACATGCCCGAATCGAGGATCACCCGATGAGCCAGGTCGACCGATCGAAGCCGCTCACACGCAACACGCACCTGGTCCGCTGGGTCGAGAAGATCGCGGCGCTCACCGAGCCGTCCGCCATCCACTGGGTGGACGGCAGCCAGGATGAATACGACCGCCTGTGTCGCGAGATGGTCGCAACGGGCACGCTGACGCGGCTCGACGAGACGCGCTGGCCGGGCTGCTTCTACGCACGGTCGGATCCGGGCGACGTCGCGCGGATCGAGGACCGCACGTTCATCTGCTCGCTCTCACGCGACGCCGCCGGTCCGACGAACAACTGGGAAGATCCCTTCGTCATGCGGCGCCGGCTGAAGACGCTCTTCCGCGGCGCCATGCGCGGCCGGACGATGTACGTGCTGCCGTTCTCGATGGGCCCGATCGACTCGCCGATGTCGCACCTCGGCGTGGAGCTCACCGACTCGCCGTACGTCGTCGTCAACATGCGCATCATGGCGCGCATCGGCCTGCCGGTGTTCGCCGAGATCGACCGCGACGAGAAGCGCGTCGTGCCGTGCGTGCACAGCGTCGGCCGTCCGCTCGCGCCGGGCGAACGCGACGTGCCCTGGCCGTGCAACTCCGAAAAATACATCGTCCATTTTCCCGAGACGCGCGAGATCTGGTCGTACGGATCCGGCTACGGCGGCAACGCGCTGCTCGGCAAGAAATGCTTCGGCCTGCGCATTGCGTCGAACCTCGCGCGTGACAACGGCTGGATGGCCGAGCACATGCTCATCCTCGGCGTCGAGCGTCCCGATGGCGAGAAGACGTACATCACCGCCGCGTTTCCGAGCGCATGCGGCAAGACGAACTTCGCCATGCTCGTGCCGCCACCCGCGTTCAAGGGGTGGAAGGTGTGGACCGTCGGCGACGACATCGCGTGGCTGCGGCCCGATGCAACCGGACAGCTTCGCGCGATCAATCCGGAGGCGGGATTCTTCGGCGTCGCGCCCGGCACGTCGGCGGCGACCAATCCGAACGCAATGGCGACGCTCGCGTCCAACACCATCTTCACGAACGTCGCGCTGACGCCCGACGGCGGTGTCTGGTGGGAAGGCATGACGGACGAACCGCCGGCCGAGTGTCTCGATTGGCGAGGCCAGCGCTGGACGCCGGAGATCGGACGCACGACGGGCGCCCCAGCCGCGCACCCGAACTCGCGCTTCACGGCCCCAGCCGCGCAGTGCCCCACCATCGATCCTGCCTGGGAAGATCCCGACGGCGTCCCGGTGAGCGCCATCGTCTTTGGCGGACGCCGCGCGTCGACGCTGCCGCTCGTCTATCAGGCGTTCAACTGGAGTGCGGGCGTGTACACGGGCGCGACGATGGGATCGGAGACGACAGCGGCGGCGGCCGGCGCGGTCGGCCGTGTGCGGCGCGACCCGATGGCGATGCGCCCGTTCTGCGGCTATCACATGGGCGATTACTTCCGGCACTGGATCGCCATGCAGCGCGCGCTCTCGGTGACGCCGCGCATCTTCCACGTGAACTGGTTCCGCAAGGACGCATCGGGCGCGTTCCTCTGGCCGGGCTTCGGCGAGAACATGCGCGTGCTCGAGTGGATCGTCGATCGCGTCCACGGCCGCGCGCAGGCGCGCGAGACGCCCATCGGCTGGACGCCGTACTACGAGGATCTCGAATGGCGCGGCCTCGATTTCCCGCGCGAGCGTTTCGAGGCGCTGCAGGCCGTCGATCGCGAGGCCTGGCGCCGTGAGGTGCTCGACCACGAAGCCCTCTTCATCGACCTGCACGACCGGCTGCCGAAGGAAATGGTCTACGAGCGCGAACTGCTCATCTGCCGGCTATAGGATGAACGACACATGACTCGATACCGGTTCCTCGTGGCCGCCGCCGCCGTGGCCGTTCTCGCGGCCGTGACGACGTCGCGGCCGACGCTTCGCGCCACGCCGCTCGGACAGAACGACGTCACGATCACGCTCTCGAATCCCGCGTATCATCCGCGGCTCGCGGTCCCGGACTTCATCGTCGCTGACGAGGACAAGGCGGCGCTCGGCGACGCGGCGACGGGCATCGCCGACGTGCTGTGGAACGATCTGGACTTCGAGCGCGAGTTCTACCTGATCGGCCGCAAGGCCTCGGCGCGCGTGCCACTCGCGCCACCCGATGCGCTGCCGGTCGACCAATGGACCGCGCTCGGCGCCGATGCCGTCGTCGTCGGCACGATCGTCCGCACCGGCAAGGACATGGCCGTCGAGATCCGCGCGATCTCGGTCAAGGGCGCCGAAGCCGGCCATCAGTTCTTCGGCGTGCGGTACTCCCACTGCAAGCCCGACGACGTGCGGCCGTGCGCGCATCAGATCGCGGACGACTTCCACAAGCAGGTGCGCGGCCTGGACGGCGTGGCGCGGACGAAGCTGGCGTTCGTGTCGGACCGCGACGGGGGGCGTCTCGCCGGACGTCCGGAGCGCGTGGCGAGCAAGGAGATCTACTGGTCCGACTACGACGGCGCGAACCAGACGCGTTTCACCTCGAATGGCAGCATCAACATGAGTCCGGCCTGGTCGCCCGACAGCCGGCATCTCGCCTACGTGTCGTGGATGGACGGGCCGCCGGACATCTTCGTCGCCGACCTGCGCAAGCCAAGCCGCAAGCCCGATCGACCGGGCGATGGCAACATCAGCGTGCAGGACTGGTCCCCCGCGTGGTCGCCTGACGGCAAGCACATCGCGTTCGCGTCGACGCGATCGGGCAACCTCGACGTGTGGGTCGCCGACGCCGACGGCGATCACGCCATGAACCTCACGAACAACCCGGCGAGCGATGGCGCACCGACCTGGTCGCCCGACGGCACGCAGATCGCGTTCACGTCGGATCGCGGCGGCGAGAACGAGCTCTACATCATGAGCGCCAACGGCACGGGCCTGACCAAGCTCGTCGCGCAGCAGGTGGACCGGCCGGCGTGGTCCTCGCTCGGGTTCATCGCGTTCACCGTCGGCACCGGCCCGGGCCACGACATCGCGATCTGGGACTTCAACAATCCAGGCGTGAAGGTGCTGACCGACGGTGTGGGCACGAACGAAGATGCCGCGATCGCGCCCAACGGCCGGCACATCGCGTTCGACACGACGCGCTGGGGCCGCCATCAGATCGCGATCATCGATCGCACCGGCGGCGGTCTGCGTCAGATCACGACGACCGGGAACAACCAGTTCCCGAGCTGGGGACCGATGCCTAGGGAGTGAAAAGCACCCGTCAAGTTAGGGATGGCCTCGCGCGAAGACGCGAAGATCGCGAAGGGGATCTTCTGTAGGGGCGGGCCCCTGTGCCCGCCCGAACGCTGTCGTTCGACAACCTGCACCCGATCGTCGGCTGCCTGCGTATAGGTCAGCAGGACATGCTGAAGGCTCTCGACGCGCCTGTCGTCGCGCTCGTGGCGGAGGATCCCGGTGATGGCCGGCTCGCCCGCGCGCAGGCTGGCGACACGTCGGCCTTCGCTGACATGGTCCGCGAGCACCAGTCGATGGTCTACAGTCTCGCCTACCACACGCTGCGCCATCCGGCGGTCGCGGAGGAACTGGCGCAGGACGTGTTCCTGGATTTGTATCGCAGCCTCGCGCGAATCGGTTCGGCCGCGCACGCGCGCGCATGGCTGCGTCGCACGACGAGCCATCGCTGCATCGATCGCATGCGGCGGCTCGCGCGACGGCCCGAAGTCGGCGTCGAAGCGCTGCCCGACGTGGCGGCGCCGGCTCGCCCGACCGACGTGCTGCTCGCCGGCCGGCTCGGCGAGCTCATCGCCGCGCTTCCACCGCAGCCGCGCATGATCGTCGTCCTCCGCTATCAGGAGGATCTCGATCCCTCGGAGATCGCGGCCGCGCTGAACATGCCGGTCAACACGGTGAAAAGTCACTTGCGCCGCGCGATCGCCGTGCTTCGCGCGAAGCTGCCCAAGGAGGACGTCGATGCATCTCGATGACGAACTCCGTCGCGCTCTCGCTCGCACCCCGCCGCCCGCGGACTTCGACGCCCGCGTGATGGCGCGGCTCGCCGAAGACGCGAGCCGGCACGCGGCGCTGCGGCGCCGTCGATGGACGCAATGGGCCGCGGCCGCCGCCGTCGTCGCGACGCTACTCGGCGCGGCCGGTTATCGCGAACATCACGCGCGCATCGAACAGGCCGCACGCGCGGCGGACGAACTTCGGACGGCACTCGCCATTGCGAGCGACAAGCTCATCGTCGTCCAACAGCGCGTGCTCGAGGCCGGACAAAGACAGTTCTGAGACAGGCGACAGGGGATAGGGCAAGAAAAAGATGACACCGCGAGCCCCCGAGCGCAGCGAGGGCGGCGAAGCGCACTAAGAGAAGTCCGCGAAGCCCGCGACAAAGGAGCGGCGCTGAGCGGGCGAGCGGGGGTGGGGCCCCGCGAGCGGGTAAAGAAAGATGACAGGACACAGGAGACTGACGATGACTCGACACCGCACACGCACTCGCTGGTATCTCGCGGCCGCGACCGCTGCGTTTCTCACGATGCCCACGTACGCCGCCGCGCAGGGCGCGCGGTTGAATCTCGACGCGCTCGCCTCGCTCGCGAAGGGCGCGGCTGACGTCACCGACGTCACGCTCGATCCCGCGATGCTGCAGATGGCTGGCGGATTCCTCTCGAGCGACGACGCCTCCAACGCCAACATCAAGGAGCTCGTCTCCGGCCTGCAGGGCGTCTACGTCAAGACGTTCGAGTTCAAGCAGACGGGCGCGTTCGACGTGGGTATCGTCGATCCCATCCGGAAACAGCTCACCGCGCCGGGATGGGCCAAGATGGTCAGCACGCGCGAGTCGGACGAGTCGGTCGATGTCTACCTGTGGCGCGAAGGCGACGTCCCCGGCGGTCTGGCCGTGCTCGTCGTCGAGCCCAAGGAAGTCACCGTCGTCAACATCGTCGGCCAGATCGACTTGAAGAAACTGGCCGCGCTCGGCGGCCAGATGGGCATTCCGAAGCTGCCGGGCGTCAAGTAGCGCCGGGCCGCCATGGTCCTACACGCGTGCGAAGTCGATGAAGCCGCGGTCGACGTCGGTGTGCACGAGCTCGACACGCACGCGCTCGCCGACGTCGAGTCCGCGCTCTCCGCGCACGACCTTCCCTTCCGCCGCCGGCCGGAACAGCCGCACCCAGGTGCCCTTGGACGACGCGCCGGTGACGATGCCGTCGAAGCGCTGGCCAACGCGCGACGCCATGAGCAGCGCCGCCGCCGACTTGCGCACCTGCCGCTCGATGCGCGACGCGTCGTCTTCCTGTTCGGTGCAGTGACGCGCGAGCTCATCGAGTTCGTCGAGCCCGTAGGGCGACGTTCCGCCGTTCAGCGCGGATTTCAGCAGCCTCTGCGTGATGACGTCGGGAAACCGCCGATTCGGCGCCGTCGAATGTGTGTAGTCGCGCACCGCCAGACCGAAGTGCCCGTCGGCCGTGCCGCCCGGCCGCTCGACGGCATAGGCTCCCGATCCGAGCAGCTTGACGATCGAGAGTGACAGGTCCGCAAAGCCCGTCGGATCGGCCGTGCGTCGCTCGGTGAGAAAGGCTTCGAGCGCGGCCGCATCGGGTTCGGTCGGCAGATGGCCGCCGGCCTCGGTCGCAATCTGCACGATGCGCGGCCACCTTGTCGGGACGGGCAGCACACGGCGCAGCGTCGGCAGTCCCTTCCCCCGCAGGAAGCGCGCGACGACGCCGTTGGCGGCAATCATGAAGTCCTCGATGAGCGCCTGCGCGCGGTTCTGCTCGTCGGATCGGACGTCGGCGAGCGTGTCGCCGTCGAACACGACGTGCGCGTCGGTCGATCCGAGCGTCAACGCGCCATGGGCGAAGCGGCGACGCCGCATCGCTTGCGCCGCGCGGTCCTGCATGTGGAGCTGATCGTCCAGCCCCTTCACGGCCGCGAGTCGTTCGGGCGCGGATGCGCCGCCCTCGAGCCACGCGGCGACGCCGTTGTAGGCGAGCTTCGCGCGGTTGCGCACGGCCGCGCGATAGACGTTCGACGCGGTGACCTCGCCGTCCGACGTCACGTCCATCTCGACGACCATCGCCAGCCGGTCGTCGTCTTCGCCGAGCGACGTGAGGTCGGTGGACAGTTTCTCCGGCAGCATGGGAAAGATCTCGGCCGCCGTATAGACCGTCGTCGTATTCGTCCGTGCGTGGTCGTCGATCGCCGTTCCTGGCTTGACGAGCGCGTCGACGTCGGCGACCGCGACGAGCACGCGGACGACGCCCTTGTCGAGCGACTCGGCCACCGACAACTGATCGAGATCGCGCGAGTCGTCGTTGTCGATCGAGCACCAGAGGCGATCGCGCAGATCGCGGACGGCCGCCTCGTCGACCGGCGCGGCCGCGGTCATCCGGGCCAGCTCGGCGCGCGCCGCAGGCGAGAACTCGGGCAGCAGGCCGCGCTCGAGCATGGCGCGGTGGGCAATGGCTTGGAGACGGGAACGATTCGAACCGGGCGCTGTGGACATGACGAGCCCGATCCTACCTGAGATACGTCGCCTGCTGCGGCACATGCGGATCGTCCGGGCGGCCACGGGGGGCCGCCGCTACAACGGACATGCCGTTTGGGCGGCGCGACATATACCGACGCGTTGTTGCGCGGGATCGCCGCACGCGCGGACGCGTCACCACTGGGCGCCGTGCACCTCGTAGGGGCCGGCCCCTGTGCCGGCCCGGACTCAGCGGTCCCAGACGAGCGCGGCAATGCGGGGATCGGCGAACGCCTGCCGGTCGAACGCAAGCGCCGTGTCTGGATCGTCCGCGATGGCGCGCACGCCGTGCGCGCCGAAATGCAGGCGCCAGATCTGACGCGCCACGGGCTCCCGCGACGCAAACGCGCGGCATGACAGCAGCGCCACGTTCGTGCCGTGTGGATCGCGCGCCGACGGATAGCGCAAAATCTCGACGCCCACCTCACGCGCAGCCTCGGCCAGCAACTGACAAGGACCGTACGCCGTCGGGTGCGTCCAGCGCCGACGGTCGACGTCGAAGGGCGGCTGCGTCAAATCCAATCCCGCCGGCGTGCGCGTGCGTACAGAAAACGCCGTGCACTCGCCCGCGTTGGCGGGCCACGGCGTTCCTGGCGACTCGGCGAAGAAGAGCAGGCGGTGAAATGCCGCTTCGGTCACCGCAGTGGCGACCGTCGTCGACGCGTAGAACACGCCGGGCGTGTGCCCCGCACGACGGAAGCGCGATCCGCGCGGATACGGCGCGCCGTATCGAAATGGCGTGGCGAGCAGATAGTGCAGGGCGCGACACTCGACGGGCAACGGCGGCTTGGCGTCCTCGATCAGCGATTCAAGAGCCTGCTGCTCCTCGAGCGTATCCACGATCTTCATCGTCGACACGCGGTGCTGCGCTTCGACGACGCGCCAGACGAGGCCGGAGAGGCCGCGCCGTTCAGACGAGAGCGCGGCGGGCGTCCAGGTAGGCAACCGTATGGACCAGGCCAGGGACGGACTGTATGAGTGCGACCGGGACGCCGCCGAGCGCGTCGTTCGGCTGCGTCAGCCACGCGCGCGCCACTGCTTCATCGCCATGCACGATCGCGTCGAGCGAGCGATACAGCCGGACGAACAATACGGCCAGATCGAACGCCTTGTCGCCGGGCGTGAGCGTGTAGCCACCCGCACTCATGCGCGACACACTCGCTTCCGAGAGGCCGATGGTCCGCGCCAACACGCGATTCGGCAATCCCAGCCGACCGGCCGCGCGGAGTGCCGCCTTGGTGACCACCGCCCCATCAGACGCGACCGCGCGCACCGCTGATCCCGCCATTCGCACCTGCCTTTCTCGGGAAAGAATAGCACGGTGCACTTTCTGATGAAGCATAGCGCAGCGGGGGCGCGACTACATGCCGGCTGCGACGTGCCGCGCAAGGGGCCGTGTCAGGCACGTCGGGCCGCCGGCACCCTTGAGGCTGATCTCGGTACCGGCGTATTCGATCACGTCGACGCCCGCGCGCTCGAGGGCGGCGACGGTGCGCGGATTGCCGCGCGCGATGACGCAGCGGCGCGGCGCCAGCGCGAGCACGTTCGCGCCGAGACTGTCGAACTCTTCGTCCGGCACCTCGACGAATCCCACGCCGAGATCCAGCAATCGCTCGCGGAACGGCACCGGCAGGAGCGGCGCGTAGACCACGGCGAGGTCGCGATCGATCGGACTGATGAGCGACATGAGGTGCATGACGTCGCCCGCCCCGCGCCAGTGTGGCAGCGGCACGACGATCAGGTCGTCGATGCCGTCACCGAGGATGGCGCGAAGCTGGCGAATCCCCTCGTCGTTCGTGCGGTACCCGCGTCCGACCGCGATCGTCCGCGGTCCGAGCCAGACGACATCGCCGCCTTCGAGTGTGCCCGGCGCCTCGATGCGTCCGGCCATCGGCCAGTCGCCCAGGCCGGCAGCCGCCAGCCCCTGCTCGAGTGCCGCGGGCTCGCCGGCGCGCGAGGGCTTTCCCATGCGGCACAGCACGATTCCTCGGTCGCAGACGATGGCGGCGTCGCGCACGTAGATTGAATCAATGGTGGTGCCCGCACCGCGCGGCAGCCAGTGAAGCGAGGCACCGGCCGATTCGAGGATCGCAGTGAATTCGTCGTACTCATCGACCGCGCGTGCGAGATCCGGCGGCGCGGTATATCCGAGCGCGGCCCATTGTGTATTCACGGTTGCGACGTCGACGAACGCCTCGCGCGGGTGCGCGAGCAGCACAGCCGTGAGGCGATCGCAGTCGGACTGCAGGGAGGTGGACATGACGCGTCGATCAGAGCGTTCGCGCGATCGCGATGAACACCACCGCGCCGACCACGAGAATCGCGAGGCGGGTCTGCGGCCGGAAGACCGGCAACACCGCGAACGCCATGGATGCGAGGACGGCCACGCCGATCGTCATGGCGGGGAGCTGACCGAAATCGGGGCCCGCCATGAGCGATGCCACGATGACGCCGAGTCCCCAACCGAAGGGGATCGCTGCCACGACCGCGGCGGCCACGAGCACGACGGACAACAGACTCACGCGCACGCCCATCCTCCGATTGTCCCCTTGGCCTGACTGCCCCGGGGCTCGACAGCCCCCTCGCGGGTCATCTTTTTGCAGTGCGCTGGGGCCATCTTTCTTTGCCCGCGCGCGGGGCCCCACCCCCGCGCGCCCGCTCAGCGCCGCGTCATTTTTTTCTACAGTGCGTTGGGGCCCCACCCCCAACGCTACGCGCTTCGGCGCCCTCACTCCGTTCGGGGCCTCGCGGAGTCAACTTTGTTTGATGGCTTCGCCACCCTCGCTACGCTCGGGGGCTCGCGGTGCCCTATCTCGTCAGCTTGCGATATTTGATCCGATGCGGCTGGACGGCGTCCGCGCCGAGGCGGCGCTTCTTGTCCGCTTCGTAATCCTGGAAGTTGCCTTCGAACCACTCGACGTGGCTGTCGCCTTCGAACGCGAGCATGTGCGTGGCGATGCGGTCGAGGAACCATCGATCGTGCGAGACGACGACGGCGCAGCCGGCGAAGTCGACGAGCGCATCTTCGAGCGCGCGCAGCGTGTCGACGTCGAGGTCGTTGGTCGGTTCGTCGAGCAGGAGCAGATTGCAGCCACGTTGCAGGAGCTTCGCGAGATGGACGCGGTTGCGCTGGCCGCCCGACAGCATTCCGACCTTCTGCTGCTGGTCGCGCCCGCGGAAGTTGAACCAGGACACGTACGCGCGTGAGTTGACGGCCTTCCGGCCGAGCGCGATTTCGTCCTCGCCGCCCGAAATTTCCTCCCACACGGTCTTGTCGGGCTCGAGCGCGTCGCGGAGCTGGTCGACATAGCCGATCGACACGGTGTCGCCGACGCGCAACGTCCCGGCGTCGGGCGTCTCCTGCCCCACGATCATCCGGAACAGCGTCGTCTTGCCGGCGCCGTTGGCGCCGATGACGCCGACAATGCCGCCGCGTGGAAGCGTGAAGCTGAGGTCGTCGATGAGGACCTGATCACCGTACGCCTTCCGCACCCCGCGCGCCTCGACCACGACCTCGCCGAGCCGGGGGCCGGGCGGAATGTAGATCTCGACGCGATCGACCTTGTCGGCCGTGTCCTCGGCGAGCAGTTGCTCGTACGCGTTCAGACGCGCCTTGCCCTTGGCCTGTCGCGCGCGGGCCGACATCCGGATCCACTCGAGCTCGTGCTGCAGCGTCCGCTGGCGGCGCGTCTCCTGCTTCTCCTCGAGCGCGAGCCGCTGTTGCTTCTGATCGAGCCAGCCCGAGTAATTGCCCTCGAACGGAAACGCGCGCGTGCGATCCAGCTCGAGGATCCAGCCCGCGACGTTGTCGAGGAAGTAGCGGTCGTGCGTGACGGCGACGACCGTCCCCTTGTATTCCTGGAGGAAGAGCTCCAGCCAGGCGACCGACTCGGCGTCGAGATGGTTGGTCGGCTCGTCGAGCAGCAGCAGATCCGGCGACTGGAGCAGGAGCCGGCACAACGCCACGCGCCGGCGCTCGCCGCCCGAGAGGGTCTCGACGTCGGCATCGGCGGGCGGCAGGCGAAGCGCGTCCATCGCGTGCTCGAGCTTGGAATCGAGATCCCACGCGCCGGCCGCGTCGATCGCGTCCTGGACCTTGGCCTGCTCCTCGAGCACTTTGTCCATCGCCTCGGGCGACAGATCCTCCGCGAACTTCGCGTTGATCTCGTCGAAGCGCGTGAGGAGCGCGCGGACGGGTGCGACGCCCTCCTCGACGTTGCCGAGCACGGTCTTCGATGGATCGAGCCGCGGTTCCTGCGGCAGATAGCCGACCGTGTAGCCGGCCGAGAGCGTGGCCTCGCCCTGATAGTCAAGGTCGAGACCCGCCATGATGCGCAAGAGCGTCGACTTGCCCGATCCGTTCGCGCCGAGCACACCGATCTTCGCGCCGTAGAGAAACGAGAGCCAGATGTCCTTGAAGACGACCGAGTCGGGCGGATAGATCTTGCCCAACCCTTTCATGGTGTAGATGAACGAGGCCATATCAGAGTGAATCGGGGACGCGACCGCCGACGCGGACGGACCCAGCCGTCAATCGCGCGGACGACGCGACGACGCTGGAGGTGCGACAGCGGCGACGGCCGGCTCGGGCGTGAAGTCCTCGCCCGGGTTGATGAAGCGGTCGCGCTCGAAGTTGTACTGCTTGTCGTAGAGCTGCCGGTAGCGCCCGCCGAGCGCGAGCAGCTCCGCGTGCGTGCCGCGCTCGACGACGACGCCTTCCTCGAGGACGAGAATTTGGTCGGCGCTGCGGATGGTCGACAGCCGGTGCGCGATGACGAACGTCGTCCGCCCCTGGCGCAGCGAGCGGAGGCCGTCCTGAATCTTCGACTCGCTCTCGCTGTCGAGACTCGACGTCGCCTCGTCGAGGAGCAGGATGCGTGGGTCCGCGAGAATCGCGCGCGCGATGGCCACGCGCTGGCGCTGGCCGCCCGACAGCCGCACGCCACGCTCGCCGACGACCGTGTCGTAGCCCTGATCGAACTGCTCGATGAATTCGTCGGCGTGCGCGATCCGCGCCACCCGCCGCACGTCGTCCATCGTCGCGTGCGGCGTGCCGTAGCGGATGTTGTCGGCGACCGTGCCGTCGAAGAGGAAGTTGTCCTGGAGCACGACGCCGAGATGCCGGCGGTAGTCGGACAGGCGCATCGAGTCCAGCTCGCGGCCGTCGATGCGGACGAGGCCCGACGTCGGCCGATTGAACGCCATGACGAGGCTGATGAGCGTGCTCTTGCCCGATCCCGACGAGCCGACGAGCGCCGTCGTCGTGCCGGCCGGCGCGACGAAGGAGACGTCCTTCAGCACCGGCACACCCGGGTTGTACTCGAACCAGACGTGCTCGAACGCCACGTCGCCGTCGAGGTCGTCGACGGCCGCGCGCGTCGCGTCCTCCGCGTCCTCACGCGTCGTGTCGAGCACCTCGCGGATGCGGTCGAGCCCGGCGAACGCCTCGCTGATCTGCGTGCCGATCGACGCGATCTGCACGATGGGCATCGCCATGAGGCCGGTGAAGAGGATGTAGGACAGCAGGTCGCCGAGCGTCATCGTGCCGTTGGCGATCGCATGTCCGCCGACGAGGATCACGATGATGCTGACGGCGCCAATGACGACACTCGAAAACGCCGTCGTGGCCGAGACGCCCGTCATCGACTTGGCGATGTTGCGGAAGAGCGCGTGCGCGCCCTTCGTGAAGACGAGATCCTCGCGGCGCTCCGCGGTATAGGTCTTGACGACGCGGACACCGCCGAGGGCCTGGTTGAGACGGCCCGTCAACTCGGCCGTCAACTTGCCGCGCTCGCGGAAGAGCGGGCGTAGTGTGCGGAACGCGTAGGCCATCGCGCCGGCGAACGCGGCGAGGACCAGAATCGTCAGGATCGTGAGCTTCCAGTTGAGGTAGAGCAGCACGCCGAGCGCGAAGACCGCCGTGACGATGCTGCCCGCCAACTGGACGAGGCCCGTACCGACGAGATTGCGGATGCCTTCGGCGTCGGTCATGACGCGCGAGATGAGCACGCCGGTCTGCGTCGTGTCGAAGAAGCGCACGGGCAGGCGCATGATGTGCGCCTCGACGCGCCGCCGCATGTCGGTGATGGCCTTCTGTGCGGCCACACCGAGGATCTGCGACAGACCGAAGGACGTCGCGGCCTGGACGAGCGCGGCCGCGCCGACGATCCACGCGAACTTCGGCAGTAGATCGGTCCGCCCCTTCCCCATCACGTCGTCGACGACGAACTTGGAGACGCCGGGCAGGACGAGACCTGCCAGCCGGCTAATCAGCATGAGGAGCAGGCCGATGGCAATGCGGCCGCGGCGCGCCCAGATGAGCTCGCGCGCTTCCTGCCACGCCATCGACCATCGCACTTTCTTCTTGCCGCCCGTCTCAGCGTGCAGCGCGCCGAGTGCCCGGTGCGACGTCCGCTCGGCTCGTTGGGATCCCAGTCCGGTATGTGTCGCCAAGGTCTCTCCAGCATACACGGCAGGCACCCGCCGACGGATCCCCCATCCGGTCAGGCGCGTGGAAACCGCTTACATTCCGTCGTGCATGGCGCCGAGACGCGGAGGGTCGGTCATGCGCATGTTCCACATCCGCCCCATCGCGCCGCCCGCACGCCGGAGCGACAGCCAGATCTGAGCGGACGCCGGATGCGCGCCGTGCGTCGGACGCAGGATGGATGGCACGCCGTAGATCGTGCCAGCGGCGCCGATGGCCAGCTCGACGCCGTGGGCTCGTGCGAGATGGCGCGACACGGCGACCGTGAGTGCCTGGACCCAGTCGGCGCTCGTCGCGCCGGCATGTGTCGAATCCCCGGCCGATGAAGGTGCGAACAACCCCGTCTCCACCTCGACGGACTCGAACCGCATCGACACGGAGACGGCGGAACGCTCGCGCGTCAGTTCGCCGAGGATGGCGTGACGTGACACGTCGGCGAGCTGGTTCACGCCATAGGCGACCGTCGCCGCGTCGAAGCCGCTGCCCTGCGGATGAAACCACGACGCGGAAACCGTCGTGCGTTGGATGTTGCCAGGTTCGAGGACCTCGGGATCGACGAGATGTCCGGTCGAGGCCTGCAACGTCCATCCCGCGCCAGGACGGATCCAGAGGCGCGCCGAGACCGAGTCCATCCGTCCCAAATCGAAATCCCATCGGGCATCGTCGGGCTCGCGGCCGTTGAAGGCGGAGACTTCGGCCGACCAACGCGGGCGATCGAGCGCGGCGGTCGCGACGCCGAAGCTCACGTGCGTCGAATCGAACGTGTGATGGCTGAGGGGCGCGAACGGCAGTTCAGCCGCCGAGGCGCGGTGCATGAACGCGACCGGACCGAGCGCGGGCTCGCCCGACGGGCCGCCGGTGAGGACGAGCGACGTCTCGCGTCCAAGCGGCCGGCGCCACGCGGCGCCGAGCTGCATGAAGAAGTCGTGCGGGTGCTGGCGGTCGACGAGCGGATGGCCGTCGAGCGTCTCGCCGGCCTGGAACAGCTCGCGATACCCGTCGCGGCCCTCGGTCAAGGGGTCGAGGCTGAACATCGCGTCGATCGTCAGGTCGCCGCCAGCCAGCGCGTGACTCGCCATGCCCATCCACCAGTTGGGCGCCGTCACTTCTCGGCCGCCTCGTGGCCCACTCTGCCAGTTGCCGACGACGTCCACTTGGCCGTCCTGCATGAAGTGCCACGACGGCGCGTCCGGCTGCGTCATGTGCATGGACATGTCATGGCCCTGCGGCATGCCCCCGCCATCCGATTGAGCAGCCGCCGTGCGCGACATCCCCAACAGGATCGCCACGGCGATCGCCAACCGTCCTACGAACATCCGAGACATACACGTTTCCTCTCTCGACGAACCCAATGAGCACGCGGCGGCAGCCGGTCTTCGGAGACCGGAAGGACCGACCGCAAGGTGTGCAGCCGAGGAAACGACTCAGATCCGAAGCGGTGGATGTCGAACGAAAGAAACGTCGGGAGGCGTCGAGGCGAACCGGCGCGGGACTAGGGAAGGAGCGGCCGATGACCACGGCAGATCGATGCGCACCATCGAGACGGCCACCGGCACTTCGTGCACGACATCCGGCGTCGCGGGCGCGACAACCTTCTGATCCGGACAGCAGTCATGCGAGGGGGCGATGGCCGAAGACGAGTCGCTCGCCACGCATTGCCGCGAGGCGCCGCCAGCCGTCATCGACATCGTGCACGACGCCAGGCACGCCAGAACCGGGGCCGCCGTCGTCCCCATCACACACGCGAGAACGACGATGGCGGCCACGCGTCGCATGACGATCGATTATAGCGGCGCACCGGCCGATGCCGCCGCCGCTGCGGGCGCCCCGGTCGTCGGGCATGGTCGATGATGGTCGGCTATGCTGATGGCAGAGACGCGTCGGCCTGCCGTGACTGTCCCCGTCGAGACGAACGAGGTTCCGCCACCGGCCGCGCCTCCCGAGCCAGCGCCCGCGCCGACGCCCCCTGCGCCGGCGCCCGACCTGAACGCGCTGTCCGACGAGGCGCTGCTCGCGATGCGCTTCTGCGACCTCGGCCTCGCGATTGCCGGCAGTTGGCTCGAACCCCGCGTCGCCCAGCTCAACGACGAGCTCGCAGGGCGAGGACTGTCCTTCCGCCCCCACTACTGGCTGTCGGCCGAGTGGTTCACGCCCGACGGCGTTCCCGGCATCGCCATCCCCTTCTATCTCGCCCACCCGCGCCTGATGAAACTCGAGAAGGCGCAGATGCTCGAAGTGGAAGGCGGGACGCCCGACTGGTGCCTGAAGATCCTGCGGCACGAAGCCGGCCACGCCATCGACAACGCCTATCGGCTGCGCCGCCGGCGCAAGCGCATCAAGCTCTTCGGCTCGCCGTCACAGCCCTATCCGGACTTCTACCTGCCCAAGCCGTACTCGAAGAGCTTCGTGCTGCACCTCGACTCGTGGTACGCGCAGAGCCATCCGGACGAGGACTTCGCCGAGACGTTCGCCGTCTGGCTGACGCCCGACTCGGATTGGGCGACGCGCTATGAAGACTGGCCCGCGTTGCGAAAGCTCGAGTACATGCACGCGCTCATGGGCGAGATCGCGGGCACGCCGCCGCTCGTGACCTCACGCCGCGAGGTCGAGCCGCTCGCCCGCCTGCGCACGACGCTCGGCCGGCACTACGCCGCCAAGCGCACGCACTACGGCGTCGACTACCCGCACTTCCACGACCGCGACCTGCGGCGCCTGTTCTCGAACGCGGAAGAGTTCCGCCACAACCGCAAGGCCTCGCGCTTCATCCACGCGATCCGCCGAGACGTCCGTCGTCTCGTCGCCGAATGGACCGGCACCTATCAGTACACGATCGATCGCGTCATCGAGGACATCGTGACACGCTGCGACGACCTCGGCCTGCGCCTGAAATTCCCCGAAGACCGCACGAAGCAGGACTTCACTGTCCTCGTCACCGTGCAGACGATGAACTACCTGCACTCCGGGCGCCATCGGCTGGCGCTTTGAAGAAAGATGACACCGCGAGGCCCCGAGCGTAGCGAGGCGCCGAAGCGTCGTAGCGCTGGGGGTGGGGCCCCAGCGCATTGCAAAAAAGATGGCAGGGTCGCACATCTCACGGCTGCTGCACATAGACGACATAGTCCGCCCGCGCCGCTGCATCCGAGGGCGCGGCGGCATCATTGATGCGATCGGTCAGCGCGAAACTCACGACCGCCAGTCGCGCCGCGGGCAGCCGGCGGTGCGTGCGCTCGACGGCGCCGGCGCGATAGTCGCTCCGCGCCGCGGCGTTCACGCTGACCACGAACGGTCGCGCATTCGCGCTGCTGCCGACCGACGCGGCCTGCGCGATTGACTCGCCGATCGTCTCGTCCTCGAGGCACGCCGCTTCATATGCATGCGACAGCGTGCTGGGCGACGGCGACACCCCGACGCCATCCGCGTGCGCGTGAGACGCGGCGAATCGTGTGAATTCCGGTCCGCTCGCGTCGCACTGCCGGTCACGGGCGAACAAGGCATGGTCCGCGGCATGCGCGTCGAGCGCGGCCATGCCAGACGAGGCGACCTCCGCGACGAGACG
This sequence comes from Vicinamibacterales bacterium, assembly GCA_035550595.1. Taxonomy (GTDB): domain Bacteria; phylum Acidobacteriota; class Vicinamibacteria; order Vicinamibacterales; family SCN-69-37; genus CALFMR01. Next base: position 2,981 of record DASZOV010000096.1, on the reverse strand, counting down.
CGACGCCGCGTTCGACGCAACGATCGGCCGCCCACGTCCGCCGACGAAGTCGATGATCGCCTGATGGTCGGCCTGCTCGTCCGACCACGGCCCCGTCGACGCCTCGAGTTCCCCGTCGTCGATATGTCCCATCGAAAAATGATCGAACGGCTCCTGCACGTCACGGCCGAACATCCCGAGCGCGAGCACGAGCGATGGCCCACGCTTCGCCGCCAAGCCTTTCACGATCGCCAATTCCGTCCCGGCTACGCCGGCGGACCGTGCACGTGGCTCGCCGAGAAAGACGACATCGGCCGTTGCCAGATCTGCGACCATCGCGTCCATGTCGACAAACGCGCCCGTCGCGGTCGCGAGCACGCGCGGTGGCGGACCGGCTGTTTGTGCTGCGAGCGTCATCCCCATCGACGCGGCGATCATCACTGCCAGTCCTGTCCTTACTCGACGCACGTCGTCACTCCTCGAAACGGCGGTGCAACTGCACCGGATCGCGCCGGCCGCGCATGCGGATGTTCAACGCCTCGACGAACACCGAGAAGCCCATCGCGAAGTAGATGTAGCCCTTCGAGATGTGCTGCCCGAGGCCGTCGGCGACGAGCGAGATGCCGATGAGCAGCAGGAACGACAGCGCGAGGATCTTGATCGTCGGGTGCCGCTCGACGACCGCGCTGATCGGCTCAGCCGCGGCGAGCATCACGATCACGGCGAGGACGACGGCCGCCACCATCACGCGCAGATCGTTCGCCATGCCGACGGCCGTAATCACCGAATCGAGCGAGAAGACGATGTCGAGCACCATCACCTGGACGATGACGCTCGTAAAAGACGCGGCCGCGCGGCCGGCGTCATGCTCGGCGCCTTCGAGCTTGTCGTGGATCTCGTAGGTGGCCTTGGCGAGCAGGAACAGGCCGCCGCCGATGAGAATGAGGTCGCGACCCGACACCTCGAGTCCGAACACGTCGATGAGCGGTTCGGTGAGCCGGGAGATCCAGACAATCGACCACAAGAGCGCCAGGCGCATGACCATGGCCGCGAGCAGCCCGACGCGACGCGCGCGGCGCTGCTGCCCGGCCGGCAGCTTGCCGGACAGGATCGAGATGAAGATGACGTTGTCGACGCCGAGGACGATTTCCAGAATCGTCAGCGTCACGAGCGCGACGAGCAGCTCGGTCATGGTCGTCCGAGCTTAGCCGACCTCGGGCGGTTCCTGTCCAGCGCAATCGGACATGGGCAATCGCGGGTAGCGCGGATAGCGCGGATCGACGCGCGAGCGGTCGCACTGCACGAACCGGCTGCCGCGATCGCTCACGACGACGCGCGCGTGCCGGCACGCGGCGCACTGTCCGGCGTCATCGGGCGGTTGCAGGCGGCGAGAACGATCGTTCATCATGTCCGGCATGTTCACGTCCGAGGCGGTCACGCACGGCATCCGGGTGTCGGTCGTCGCCGAGTACGCGCCGGGCCGTTCGCGCCCGTTCGACAAGGAATGGTTCTTCCTCTACACCATTACCATCGCGAACGAGGGCGACGAGACCGTCCAGCTCATCTCGCGCCACTGGATCATCACCAACGCGGCCGGCATGGTCGAAGAAGTGCGCGGCGCGGGCGTTGTCGGCGAACAGCCGGTGCTCGAGCCGTCGCAGTCGTTCACCTACACTTCGGGTTGCCCGCTCGGCACCGCCTTCGGCACGATGGAAGGCACCTACCAGATGGTGACGCGATCGGGCGAGCGCTTCGACGCGCGCATCGCGCCGTTCACGTTGAGCGAGCCGTACACCGTCCACTGACCTCGCCGGCGTACCCCACGCCGGCTATGCATCGACGAAGCGACAGGGACGGGCAATTGCGTCTTCGAGGCGCCGCACGTACTCGGCACGCGGGATCTCCACGGCGCCGAACTGCTCGAGGTGCGGCGTGATCCACTGCGTGTCGAGCAGCGTGAACCCGCGAGCACGCAGCCGTTCGACCAGCGCCACGAGCGCGACCTTCGACGCGTCGGTCACGCGATGGAACATCGACTCGCCGAAGAACGCGCCGCCGAGGTGCACGCCGTAAAGGCCGCCGGCGAGCTGCTCGTCCTGCCACGCCTCGACCGAGTGCGCCAGGCCGAGCCGCGCGAGCTCGACGTACGCCTCGACGATGTCTTCGCTGATCCACGTCCCGTCATCGTCACCGCGATCGGCACACGCGCGGATCACGCGCTCGAAGTCATGATCGATTCGGATCTCGAACGTGCCGCGCCGGACCACGCGCGCGAGGCGCGACGGAACATGGAACGTCTCGAGCGGAATCACGCCGCGCGGATCGGGCGAGAACCAGGCGATCGCGCCGTCTTCGACGGCCATGGGAAACACGCCCTGTCGATAGGCGGCGACGAGCAGGACCGGATCGATCAACTGAGCGCGAGCCCGTGCAGGACGGAGACGACGATCGACAGGATCGAGAGACCGAGGCAGATGACGGCCATCAGCATGTGATCGATGCGCTCCGGCTTGAGCGGATCGAGCACGACGCTCGCGAGGTAGCCGCCGGCGAAGCCGCCGGCGTGTGCGTAGTTGTCGACGCCCGGCATGACGAGGCCGAAGACGAACATCGCGATGGCCCACGTCCAGGCATTACTCTGCGTCGCGCGTGAGCCCGTGCGTCGGCCGTAATAGACGACCGCGCCGAGCAGCCCGAAGATGGGTGCCGACGCGCCAATCGTGAGCTGCGCGCCCTGGAGGATGCGGATCGGCAGAAAGCCCAATTCGTAGCCGGCGACCGAGCTGGCCGTGAAGCCGCAGATGCCGGCAATCGTGTAGATGACGATCATCCGGCCCGGGCCGTAGAGCTCCCCCACCTCGGGCGCGAGCTGGCGAATCCACAGCAGATTGAAGAGGATGTGCAGGAGCCCGCCGTGCAGCCACGAGGCGCTGAGCACCGTCCACCAGCGGCCGAGGTCGAAGACCGGATACGACCCGCTCGCGCCGAAGAGGATCAGGCTG
>DASZOV010000095.1:0-59859 GCA_035550595.1 Vicinamibacterales bacterium | reverse complement strand
TCCGTCCCGCCGGGATTCAGGCTGAGCACGACCTGGAGGACGCGCGGCCGCCGGTCAGATCCAGCCACGCCAGCGATAGTACAGGAGCGCCAGCCGTTCGTAGCAGGCGTCGCGGCTCACCATGAGCGCGGACCATGACGGAACGAATCGCCAACCGCCTGTCCTGGGCGGTTCGCGATCGACGGGCGCCGGCACGAGTGTCATGTCATCGATGCCAGCACGCGCCATGAGCGCGGCGAGGCGCGGCGCCTGCAGGCGGGAGGTAATGACGACGGTGCGAGGCCCGCGTGCGAGCGCGTGCATCCACATGACCTGCGTGCGCGTGGTCGGTGCCGTGTCGTCGATCTGGAAACGTCCGGGAGCGATGCCGGCGTCGACGAGGAGCTGCGCCATGAAGCGACCGCCCGAAACGAGGACCTGCGGCGGCGTTGCCGACGCCTGATACCAGGCCGCGGCCTCGCGCGCCCGACCGCGTTGATTGTCCCCGTCGATGACGACGATCCGTTCCGCACCGGGCCGCGTCGGGTGCAGCGCTGACCAGGGCGGCGGCGCGTATCGAGCGAACCGCGATGCGACGACGGGCAGTGATAGGAAGATGTAGGCACAAGCGACGATGCCGAGCCATCGCCATGCCCATCGCCGCGTGCGTGGGCCCACGGCCGCGAGCGCCACGGCGGCCACGATGCTGAGCAGCAGGAAGCCGAGCGATCCGGGACCGCCGACGAACTTGAGGATATCGAGCAGGAACACAGTGCCGGACCGGCGCGTGCGCGCGGTCGGTGTCAGGAATTGTAATCGCCCGAATGATTAGTCGTTCTTTGAGCAGACAATAATCATCAGCAAGCGAGACTCTACAATGTTCAGTTCATGCGACGCTGATGACCTCGCCGCTATCAGTCGGGTGCATCAGCCAGGACAGGATCGTCGGCACGAGATCTCGCGCCGTGTTGCCCGCTGCGAGGCGGAAGGTGAGCATGTAGTCGGTGACGCCGTGCAGCGCCAGTTGCACCCAGCGCTCGCTGCCTTGGTCGCAAATACTGAAGATTTCCACCTGCCAGCGACGGCCCATGGCAATGAGCTCGCGTCCGTCGAGTGCGCTGAACAGTCCGTCAGGGCGAGCGCCGTCCGGCGTCGTCTCTTGCACCGTTGGCAGCGGTCCACAGTAACCGGTCCGGGGCGTCGTCGCGGCCAGACCTCGTGATTCGCGCACGAGTCTCAGGGACATGGTGGCCGGAAACTTTGCAATTTGTTGGCCAGTCTCCCTACCGCCAGAGGAGCCGCAGCTGTCCGGAGGCAGGACGGCAGGAAATGCCTGCTGTTGTAAGAACGCCATGGTCGTCGCCCAGCGCGTTTCGCGTGTCCTTTCCGGTGGGCGTCTCGAGCCGCGGGTTCACAAGGACCTCCATGGTGTAGGGTAAAGTCGGCGCGGCAAATGAATTGCTCTCGCGCACCCCAATGTCCATCACGCCGCGCACGAGGCGACCGCCGGTGAACGATTGCTCTCAATCTCGCAGGCCGCGTCGCCCGTTCCGCACGTGGCTTCTACCCGCGAGCGCGCTCACCGCCGTCGCGCTCCTGACCTCAGGCCTTTCCGCTCAGCGCGCGGTGCCGCGCGGCTCGGTTCTGCCAGCGGCTGCGTCCGCGGTCCAGCGCGGAACCGTGCCCCTCAGCGTGAACGCGCGGCGCGTGCAGGCGATGAGCGACGCGACGGAGCAGCATCTTCGGTATCTGCCGTCTCAGGTCCTGGTCAAGTTCAAGTCCGGCGTGTCGGTCGCCGGGCGGTCGCGCGCCTTGTCCGCGCTTCGCAGCCGGCCCGACGCGAACGCGCTCCGGTGGATTGGCGATGTCGCCGTGCTCACCGACGAGACGCAACCGGATGCGCGCGTCCTCGCCGACGCGCTGGGCGCGCAGCCGGAAGTCGAGTACGCACAGCCCAACTACATTCGCCGCCAGCCGGGCTGGCGCTCTGGCGCCTATCGCACGCCGGCGGCCGTCGCGCCGTCGTCCGCGCTGACGCCGGATGATCCGGACTACTCCGTCCTGCAGTGGAATTTCTCGCTGATTGACATGCCCGGCGCGTGGACGATCAATCCGGGCGGATCGCCGTCGGTCACCGTGGCGGTGATCGACACGGGCGTGACGACCGACTCGGGGACGATCACGTTTCCCATCTGGACGGGCCAGCGCTTCGAGGCAACAGCGCTTCCCTTCGGCCCGAGTCCCGACCTCTCCAGTTCCCGCATCGTCGATCCGGATGCCGAAGTGCTGCTCGGCGATGGTGCGCCGCTCATCGACATGGTCGGTCACGGCACGCACGTCGCGTCGACGATCGCCGAAGACGCCAACAACGGAATGGGGCTGGCCGGCATGGCCTACAACGTGCGCCTCATGCCCGTGAAGGTGTGTATCGGCTATTGGGAGGTGATGATCGGTCGCGCCATGTCCTCGGAGCCCGGCTTCGCCGATCCCGCCGCTGGCGGCTGTTCGGACGACGCCATCGTCTCCGGCATTCGGTACGCGGTGGACAACGGCGCGAAGGTGATCAACCTCAGCCTTGGCGGACCGGACCCGGCGCCGGCGATCCGTGATGCGCTGATGTACGCGGTCCAGCACGGCGCGTTCGTGGCGGTTGCCGCGGGCAACGATCACGACGACGGCAATCCCGTCGAGTATCCGGCGTCCTACGCGCCCGACATCGACGGCGTCATGGCGGTGGGCGCCATCGGCAAGTCGGAGGCGCGCGCGTATTACTCGAGCACCGGCGACTACGTCGAGATCGCGGCGCCCGGCGGCGACGACACCCAAGGTGGCGGCGAGGACCAGGGCTACATCTGGCAGACGACGCTCTTTCCGCCCGATCAGGATCCGACCGTGCTCGTGCGCCCCAGGTTCGATCGGTACGTCGAAGTCGGCTACGAGGGCACGTCGATGGCCACGCCGCACGTGTCGGGACTGGCCGCGCTGCTCATGAGCCAGGGCGACGTGAAGAGTCCCAAGGCCATCGAGGCGTTCATCAAGGCGACGGCCAAGGATCTCGGCACGTCGGGAAAAGACGACGAGTTCGGCGCGGGGCTCATTCAGCCGCGCGCGGCGTTGCGTGGCCTTGGGATCGCCAACTGATGGCGGGCCTCGTCGCAAGGAGCATCATGGGAAGTCGCGCCGCGGTCGTCATGGGCGTTGCGGTCGTGTTGTTTGCCGCGCCCGCAGCGGCTGAGCGTGTTGCATCAGGCGTCACCACGGTCGTGGCCGACGCGACGTCGAGTCCGTCCGTCGCGGCGCCGGCTGAAGCATCGCCGTTCCGTGGGGCGGTGGCGCCTGACGTGTCATTCGGCGTCGAGACATCTGATCGCCACGCCTCGTCGAGATCTGCGAATGAAGACGCGTCCGCGCAGCGCGTTGTCCGCGGCCGGCGACGGACACCGCCCCGGCGTGGGATTGGCGTCCATGGCTTTCTTCTGTACGAACGCACGGCGATGATCGCGTCGCAGTCGTTCGACGCGGTGCTCGGCTCGTCGACGCTGTCCGGTTCGGGCGGCGGCGTCGAAGTGCTGCGGTTGTGGCGCGGGCTGTTCGCGCGTGTCGTCGGATCGTCCGCGCGAGGCGAGGGCAGTCGCGCGCTCATCGCCGGCAGCGAGACCTCGTCGAACGACATCCCCGTCACCGTCGAAGTTTCGCCGCTCGTCATCGGCGCTGGCTGGCGCGTGCCGGTCGGGCCGACGGGCCGCATCGTGCCGTACGGCGGCGGCGGGTTCCTGCGGCTCTCGTACCGCGAGACGTCGAAGTTCGCGACCGCCGACGAGAACACGATTGCGGTGTTTCACGGCTACACGGTCTTCGCCGGCGTCGACGTCGGAATTTGGAAGGTGTTGTCGGCGGGCGTCGAAGCCGAAGTGCGGCACGCGCCGCGCGCGATCGGCAAGGCGGGCGCGTCGCAAATCTTCGACGAGCACGATCTCGGCGGGTCGGCGATCCGCGTGCTCGTCGGCGTGCGGTACTGACGACGACGCGATGACACAGACGCCGTACGAGGCGTTCATGCGCGAGGCGCTCGCCCTCGCCGACCGCGCGGCCGAGATCGGCGAAGTACCCATCGGTGCCGTCCTCGTCGTCGACGATGTGGTCGTAGGGCGAGGGCACAACCAGCCGCTCGGCGCGCACGACCCCACGGCGCACGCGGAGATCGTGGCTATCCGCGAGGCCGCCGCGACGCTCGGCAACTATCGGCTCGGCGGTGCGACGCTGTACGTCACGGTCGAGCCGTGTCTCATGTGCGTCGGCGCGCTCGTGCACGCGCGCGTCGACACGCTCGTCTACGGCGTGGCCGAGCCGAAGGCCGGCGCCGTCGAATCGGCGCAGCGGGCGCTCGATCATCCGTCGCTGAACCATCGGGTGCGCGTCGTCTCGGGCGTGCTCGCCGCCGACTGCCGCGGGCGGCTGCGGAGGTTCTTTCAGGAGCGGCGGTAGACGAGCGCGCCCACCAGCGCGCGCGCTTCGGCACGGTCGTAGGCTAGACTAGCGGGAGCGGAGAGGTACCGAAGTGGTCGTAACGGGGGCGCCTCGAAAGCGTCTTGCCCCAAAAGGGCACGTGGGTTCGAATCCCACCCTCTCCGCCAGTTTTTGCAATTTGTGGCCGCTTATTGAGGACTGGTAGCTTCCAGACCACATTCAGTCCCACATTTCAGAGGCGATGCAATGGAGGTCCGGGAGTTCTTGCAACAGGTCGACTTGCTCAACCAGCGCGACCTTCAAGCCTCGCGACGAGACTGGACCGACCGGTTGCCACGACTGCCGGAGCGAACGTCTCGCGCAATGCGCGATCTCCTCCGGTGGCACTGGTCGTACCTGCTACCAGAGGCCGCGTTCGACGCCTACATGCTGTGGCTCGCCCGGCGGCGGTACGCTCTGAACGTCGAGCAGATTGAGCGCGACGAGATCGAGGATTTGGCAGCCCTCGATGATGACAATCCTCAGACCGTTCGCCAAGTCTACGACCGCCACAGTTCGCGACGTAGGACGGCGAGGTTCTTTGTCGCGACGCGAGAGGCGCGACGGCTGAAGCGCCTAGGCCAGCGGTGGGACGTACCCATCCCGGTAATGGTGCATCGCGGCGAGGCAAACGAGGAAGCGATCGGCCAACTCCGCCGCGGCATCCGTGACGCCCGATGGACCTTTGGTGAACGGATGACGAGAACGGTGATTCCGATTCTGAGTCTCGCCGTCGCGCTTGTCGCACTCCTCATGCGATGAGCCCGGATGAAGCGGAGTTGGACACATCCGGATTTTCGGCGTGCTCAGGCGATTAGGAGAAAGCGAGCTGAGCGCCGGTACAAGATTCGGACCTCGGGATTCGGCGGCGGTTCCGGCACCAGCGGGCCCACCATTGTCGCGCCGCCGGTGCTGAGTGTCTTCGATGAGCCGAAAGACACTCTCACGTTCTGCAACGCTTTCCGAGCCCGCCTGTCCGGCCGACACCCGCGTGTGTTTCTCGACCTCCGGCGTGTCGTGCGAGTGTCGAGCGACGCGTTGCTCCTCATGCGCGCAATCATGAAGAACGCCCTGACCGTGAACGTTGGCGGGAACATGCCAGAGAAGCTCGATGTAGCAGCGAAGCTGAAGGCGTCAGGATTCTTCACAGGATTCGCCAAGCCCCCGGGCCAACTGCCGGATCCGGTCGGCATGATGCGCGACAGCTTCGAGCGCCTCGTCATCAACACCAAGGCTGAGGCGATGGTCGACTTCGCCCGCGATCATGCATCGCTGAACTCTGCGGAGGCGAGCGTCTCGTACCAGACACTGATGGAGGTCATGTCCAACACTCACCATCATGCGAACCGGTCGGCCGAGGCCGGAAAGCTCGATCCGGATGTCGCGCCATCGCAACCGGCGCGCTGGTTCGCGATGGTCTATTGCGAGGACGGCGTTGCCTATTTCACGATTGCCGATTTGGGTGTGGGCATCCTCAACAGCTACCCCGCACGACGATTTCTGAGCAAGCTGGGAATAGGCGTCGGCGCCTACGGATCGGCGAGACTGCTGACCGACGCATTCACAGGTGAAGTCGGATCATCGACCGAACTGCCGGGCAGGGGACGTGGTCTACCCAAGATGCTGAATGACGCGAAGACGACGCTCCCTACGATGCGGGTACTCACGTCCTCAACGACCGGAGAAATCGCATCGCTTGCGTTTCGTCGCGTGCCTGAGGGGTTTCACGGTACCATCTTTCGATGGAGCGCCGGAGGACGGCGATCAGAGTCATGACGGTTCAGTCGATACGGGTCTCCGATTTCACACGCCTTCCAGGCCCTCGCTACATCAGAGAGGGGCCTTTTTCCGGCGAGCAGTACCGAACCCAACGTCTCGCTCCGGCCTTTGAGGCGGCGTTTCGTGCCGGACAGACGCTAGAGGTTGATCTGGACGGAATGAAGTACGGGTACCCTGCCTCGTTCCTGGAGGAATCCTTCGGTGGGCTCTGTCGCCTTTGGACAGATCCGAAGGAAGCGCCGAAGCTGCTGACACCTGATCAGGTGTGGAACCAACTCAGCATCAAGTCGAATGATGACCCGACGCTCGTCACAACCGTGAACCGCTACATTCAAGAGGCCAACGAACGGAAGACGACAGGCAGGTAGAGGACATGTGGATCGGGCCGTACGTCCTGCTGCTCATCGGTCTCTGCATCGGTTGGGTGGCTCGATCGTTCTGGGCGAGTCCGGCCATACCTGCCTCGACGGTGTTCAGCGCCGCCGTCGCGCTCTTTATCGGATGGCTGATCCAGTCGGCTCTCCGACGACAGGGCGAGCTGAGCAAAGTGCCAATCGATGCAGTGGGCGGCCTCTGCAAGCGGCTCGATGAACTCATTGTCGATTGCCTGAAGACGTCTCCTGACACCAAGGCCGCCGATCCCGCGCTCCTCACGAAGCTGCGCTCACTCGCGAATGAGGTCACGTGGCTGTGCGCTATCGCGGGCAACCTGAAGTGCGAACCCGCCCTTGCCAACCTCGTCAAGAACAGTCACCAGGATCTGTTCGACGCCGCCACGATGGGCGAGTACTTCGACGCAGCGACGAGCACCGCCGCAGGCCATCGACTTCGAGCCCGTACACTGGCCCTTCAATGGGACATCTGCCAGCGCGTGCTGGAAAGGTCCAACAAGCCAAAGGCCCTCAGGCGACTCTTGGAAACGCTTGATCCCGAGTCCAACGGCCGATAGGCTGCGTTCCCGGACTCCAGCCGGCCTCGATGCTGAGCCCGAGCTAGCGTCTCGGGTTGACGGCCAAGTAGTCGTTCAAGAATCGGGACATCATGTCGTCCAGCGTTTCTCGAACCTCTGCCGTCCGAGACCTTCCCACGATGCCGAACCGCGACGTCGACCACACCGGCGCGATAGTCAGGCGCATCTCCGGTCGAAAATCGGCGATCTGGACCATTGTGAGCATGTCCAAATCGACTGAGTAGATCAGAGAACCAAGGTCACGACCACCGTCGTCGATGTTGTGCATCGTCGTCATGGTGAGAGCCAGCTCATTGCCGCTCCTCTCGTCAACCGTGATCCCGGTTTGGCGTAAGCGTAGTTCGAAGTTAGTCTGGATCGTCCTCTCGGAGAACGACATTTCCGAGGGAAGCGATACCGAGACGGAGATGTCGCCCAAACCTCTGAGTAGCTCCCGCTGGTCCGTAATGAGATTGGATCTTGGAAGCTGGCTCTGAGCCGCTGCCGCCGGGAGAACAGCCGCAATCGACATCGCAAGCAGCGAGAACACCTGACGCATGCGCCGATTCTACTCTTTGCCCCCGATTCCTCGGCTGGCCAAACTGGCCGCGGCCGTCAACCGCTCGATGGTCTCCGCGATCTCGCGCTCGCGGCGCTCGCGACTGAACCGAGCACGGCATCCTCCTCGCTGCTTCCGCGCAGGCCCAGGAGTGTTGACGCTGTCAGAGGCCACTCAACAGGCGCTCACGCCGGACGGCGACCGTGTTCCAACAGCCGCTGTTCGACGGCCGGCTGGATGCCGACGTCGAGCGTGCGCGGCTGATGCGTGACGCCGCGCGACTGACGCTCGACGAGAGTGCCCTCACCGGACGTCGCGCCGCGCTGGCGCGCATGGACGCGGGACACGCTTCGGCGGTGCAGGCCCCTGAGAGCGAGCGCATCGTCCGTTTATCTGCTGCAGTCGATTCTCGTCGTCGTGCTCGCGGGCGTAGACCCTGCGGCTCGGGACGTCTGCCGCTCGTTCTCGGGTACATCAGCGACGGACTGCTCGACGGCTGTTCGATCGGCGATGTCTTCCAGTCGCCGAGCGCCAACCAGATGCTCGAAGTGACCGGAGCGATCGACGCTGGCGCTGGAGTGCTCTACATCTACGGTAACTACGGCGGCGACGTGCTGGACTTCGACATGGCGACCGAGATGGCGTCGATGGAAGACATCACCGTCGAGACGGTGCTCGGCGCTCACGGCACTCGCCGATGCCGCGACGGCCGCCGAGCACGGGCGTACGGCGGCACGCCAAATGATGTCGCAGCACGGCAAGGCCGCGGTGTTCCGCGAGCAGACGATCGGCATCGACGATCCCGGAGCGGCGGTGGGCGCCCTGATCCTGCAGGGATTCGCGGCGAGCGTGCAGGCGTGAGGCCGCGGGCGAGGCGTTGACGCGCGGGGTGCGCGTCGGCGGGCGCGCGCTATCGGCTGGTCGCGTCAGGCGCCGGCGGCCGCTGCCAGATCATCCATGGACACTGGCCCCTGGCTTCCATCCGGTCGAAGCTGATCTTGTCCTTCAGCGTGTCCATGCACTGCCAGAAGCCGCTCCAGCGGTAGGTCGCGAGCTGGCGCTGGGCGATCAGGCGGGCGAACGGCTCATCGACGAGCTCGTCGCCCTCTTCGATGTAGTCGAAGATCTCCTGCTTGAACGCGAAGAATCCGCCGTTGATCCAGAAATCTTCGCTCGGCACCGTGTCGACGCGCGCGACGACACCGGCATCGTCACACTGGACCATGTGAAAACGCTCCGTGCTCCTGACCGACGCGAACGTCGCGACGACGTCGCGACGGCGGAAGTCCGAGACCATCTCGTCGAGCGGCAGATCCGAGAGTCCGTCCGCATAGTTCGCCAGGAACGCGTCTTCGCCCGCGAGGTACTTCCTGACGCGGCGCAGCCGCTGGCCGATGTTGCTGTGGAGCCCGGTGTCGACGAACGTGATCCGCCAGTCGCAGATGAAGTCGTCGTGCAGCTCGATGCGTTTGTCCGCGCCGTGCAAGGTGAAGTCGCTCGTGATCGCTTCCTGATAGTTGAGGAAATACTCGCGCACGAGATCGCCGCGATAGCCGAGACACAGGATGAAGTCGCGATGCCCGTAGTGGGCGTAGTACCGCATCAGATGCCAGACGATGGGCCGGAATCCGACGCTGACCAGCGGTTTGGGAATCGTATCGGAATGTTCACGCAGGCGCGTGCCCAGTCCACCGCAGAACAACACCACTTTCATGTCGAATCGGCCCCTGGCCGGAGGACCTCGACGCGGCGGGGCGCCGCGCCGCGTCCCCGGGTGCGCCCATGGTAGCGCGGATTGCCAGACGATCGCGTTCGCTTGAAGTCGCGGCGGCGGGGCGCTAGGCTGCCCAATGCCGGCGCCGTGACGGCGCTCGCCCTGGCGCCATCGGTCGCCAACTCGCCCCGCCCCGGCAGGCGGGCCTCACGCCGGACAGGCAGGACCACCAATGACGATATCGAGCGAAGTGTCGAGTCATGTCGACGACGTGCTTCGCGCGCAGGCGCGCGATTACCTGTCGCGCGTATTGGCCGAGATGGCCGCGCCGCAGATCGCGCACACCCCGGTCGACCTGCCTGCGGGCGGCGACCTGGCGCTGACAATCTTCGACGTGTTGACGAGCCGCCGGTTCTGCGACCTGGGCCGGCGAAAGGCGCAAGCCTACCAGGAGGAGGTCGTGCAGTCGCTGCGGGCGCGCATTCAGGCCAACGGCGCGTTCCGGTTCTTTCTCGACGTCGGTCCGGGCTATCACGCGAGCACGCGGCCGGGCATCGTGCCGCTCTCGAGTGACGTCGGTCTCTCCGAGCTGCTGCTGCTCTTCCAGGTGGATGCGTTCTGCCGAGAAATCCACGGCCTGTACGCGCCCGGCGCGCACTTCTTCTTCGTCGTCGACAACGTCTGCGCGTTGAAGACGAACGACGTGCCGCTCGAACAGACGCAGGGTTACGTGCGCCAGTTCCGCGAGCTCATCGCCACGATGGCCATGACCGATCGCGTGGAGCTCGTCGTCGAGTCCGAGATTGTCGACCTCGAGGAGTACGACCGCGAACTGGCGGCTCTGCCGGTGCAGGCGCCGGCCGATGACATCGCACCCGCGGCCGTCGACAACGTCGCCCGGTTTCTGGGCCGGTCGTGTACGCCGACTGAAGCCGCCGAGCGCGTCGAGCGCTATCGCCGTACGAGCGACGTGACGAACCGCCTGCTGGATCGGTTCGTCCAGGGCGTGCACATGACGCAGCGCGCCACGGGTGCGACGCTCGGATTCCGATCGTTCCCCGGCGGCGACCAGCGCGCGCAAGTCGGTGAGCTCGCGCTGACGCCGGCCGTGAAGGGCTCGGTCCGGCCGGTGTTGCTCACGACGCGGAACATCGACGGCTATGACTGCGCGCGGTTGGATCTGTCCGACATCCTGCCGCCGCCCGTGGCCTCGATCACCGTCGCCCGCCCGCGGACACCCGAGCTGTAGCTGGACGCGGCCGTCGCTCACACCTGATTGGTGGTCGTCCCCGCGGTCCCGTCGCGGAAATAGCTGTACAGGCCCTCGGCCAGCTGGCGGCGCATCGTCTTCAGATTCAGATCCGCGACCTTGGCCGACGCGCCGGTCGTCTTGTTCACGTCGAGCAGGATGGGCGTGCCCTCGTGCACGACGTAGTCCAGCTTCCCGTAGTCGACATGGAATCGACGGCGCCACGCCTGCACTTCCGGATGTGGATCGGTCGGCACCGACGAGACGCTCATCGAGGCTTTGAAGATAGGCTCAGGCGAGGCGAGCCGCGTGCAGCTCCAGCGATCGCCGAGGACCTGGAACACGCGCACGTGAAACAGCCCGTCGGCGACTTCCGGCAGGAACCGTTCGACCACGAGATCGGGCCGCGCGAAACAGGATCGTGGCACGTCCGCCGTGCGCTGGTAGATGCGGTACCCGACCCAGTCCTCGACGTCGACGCGGTGCGTCAGGTGCCGTCTAATCCGTCGCGCCTGGTACCAGAATCCTGACCGCGTGTTCCGCCAGCTCGGCGCCAACCGCCGTTCGGGGCCGCCGCCGTAGTTCGCATTCGACTTCACGATGACCGGCCCGGGCCATCCGTCGTCGGGACGCACGAGATGCCCGCTCACGACGGACTTGCGAATGTCGCGCAGTTGGCCGTTCAGCACGATAGGGAAGCGAGACGCGAAGGCGAGGTACTCGTCGGGGACGACCGACAGGTTGACGTGCACGAAGAGCACGTCGGCCGTCGCGGACGTATCGATCCCCTGCAGGTACTCGACCTCGTGTCCGTCTTCCCGCCAGCAGTCGGCAAGGTCGTCGACGACGTACCGGTGACGGTTCGCGTCGCGGTCGTTGGCGTGCAGAAGAATGGCGATGCGCTTAGAGGACCCGCTCACGAGCACCTCGCGCCAGTCACGGCAGGATGGCCCGCCGCGTGAATCCGGGCGGCCACCGGAGAATCGACGGGACGGGATACTATCATGGGGGTACCGTGCGACGTCGTCACGCGCTCCGTCCCCCGAGCGCGCGTGTGACCGGGACGGCCGTTCCCTCCCAGCCGCCGGAACGCCGCGCACGATTGTCCCAGGTGTCGTGTGGTCCGGCGTCGGCGCCGCGGGCCGTCGGATGACTGACGTCGCCGTCGCGATCCGGTGCGGCGCGAGAACGTATGAGCAGTCCGAGTTTTTCCGTCGTCATTCCGTGCTACAACGCGGCGAAGTTCCTGCCCGCCACGCTGGCGTCCGTGGCCGCGCAGACCTGGCCGCCGCACGAAGTGATCGTCGTTGACGACGGGTCGACCGATGACTCGGCGCGTGTCGCGGCGGCGTTCGACCCGGCCATTCGCGTCGTGAGTCAGCCCAACCGCGGCGAGTCCGTCGCGCGCAACCGCGGCATGGACCTCGCGACCGGCGATTGGGTCGCCTTCCTCGATGCCGACGACCTGTGGCATCCCAGAAAGCTCGAACGGCAGGCGTCGCTGACCGGTACCGATGCCGTCGGCGTGGCGACCGCGCATTACGTCATTGACGCGGACGGCGCCCCTGTTGCCATCGACGTCAAGCCTTTCGGTCCGTATTCGGTTCGGACGGTCGCCACGACATCGTTCATCTATCCGTCGAGTCTTGCCGTGCGCCGCAGCGTGCCGGTCCGGTTTCCGGAATGGACCCGAGCCTCCGAAGACCTCGTGTTCTGCCTCGACCTGCTTCTCATCGGACGCATTGCCTCGTTGAACGAGCCGTTGACGGGCTATCGCCGGCACACGGCCAGCCAGTCGCACACGCACCGGATCGAACTGCAGCGGCACGCCACGATGGAGCGTTGGCTGGCCGACAACGCGGCGAAGCTCGCGCCCGCCGACGCGCAGGCCATTCGCGCCAACCGGCTGCAGCGTGTCGTCGACGCGGGCGTGCTCGCCTACTACAGGAGAGACTGGCGCGAGTTCTGGGCGCTCCGGGAGTATCTTGCGGCGCGCGACGCGCTCTTGCACGAACGACTGCGCCGGCGTCCGTACCCGCGATGGATGTACTGGGTCGTGGATCGAGTGCGGCCCTGACGCGCGCGATGTCACGCGCCGAGTGCCGACGGCCGGACGTCCGATGATAGGTCGTCGCGCGTTGGGCGTCCGCTCGCGCCGGGTATAGGATCCCCTCCGATTGGAGGGGGCGTGCACGTTCCACGAGTTGTCATCGCCGCGAGTCTCGCGGCTGTCTGCACCCTGACCGCCTGCAGCCGAAAGGCCACCTCGTCCGCGTCGGTCCCGACGCCGGCGCACCGCTACACGATCGCGACCGTCGGCAAGGTCGAAGGCATCGCCTGGTTCGAGGACATGAAGAAGGGCGTGCAGAAGTTCGCCGCCGACACCGGGCAGGAAGCGTTCATGCAGAGCCCGGCGCAGGCCGACGGCGCCCAGCAGGTGCAGATCATCGAGAACCTGATCGCGCAGTAGGTCGACGCCATCTGCGTCGTGCCGTTCTCGGTCGAGGCCGTCGAGCCGGTCCTCAAGAAAGCACGCGATCAGGGCATCCTCGTCATCGCGCACGAGGCGTCGTCGGCCCAGAACGCCGACCTGATCATCGAACCGTTCGACAACGCCGCTTACGGCCGCCATCTGATGGAACGCCTGGCGCAGGAAATGGGCGGCGAAGGCGATTACGCGACGTTCGTCGGCAGCCTCAATTCGAGGTCGCACACCGAATGGGTGGACGCCGGCGTCGCGTACCAGCGCGAGAAATATCCGAAGATGCACGATGTCGCCGACAAGATCGAGGACTACGAAGACCAGAACAAGGCCTACCAGAAGATGAAGGAGCTGCTCATTGCGCACCCGACGCTCAAGGGCGTGCAGACGAGTGCGATGGGCACGGCGGCCGGTGCCGGCCTCGCGGTCGAAGAACGCGGCCTCCAGAAGCAGGTCGCCATCGTCGGCACCAGCCTCGCGTCGGTCTCCGGCCAGTACATCAAGAGCGGCTCGGTGCGGATGATCTCGTTCTGGGATCCGGCTCTCGCCGGCTACGCGATGAACAAGATCGCGGTGATGATGCTCGAGGGGCAGAAGATCACGGCCGGCACCAACCTCGGCCTGCCCGGCTACGAGTCGCTGGTGCAGTCGAAGGACAAGCCGAATCTTTTCTTCGGCTCGGCCTGGATCGACATCACCAAGGACAACCTCGACCAGTACATGCAATGACGCCGCGTTCGTCCGATCGTCCGTTCCTGTCGCTCACGGCGATCGGCAAGTCCTTCGGCGGCGTTCGTGCGCTCGACGACGTCTCGCTCGACGTCTCGGCCGGCGAGATCCACTGCCTCGCGGGGGAGAACGGGTCGGGTAAGTCGACGCTCATCAAGGTCATCGCAGGCGTCCATCGGCCGGACCGTGGCTCGATTGCCATCGCCGGACAGCCGGTCGCGTCGCTGACGCCCATCAGCGCCGTGCGTCAGGGCGTGCAGGTGATCTATCAGGACCTGTCGCTCTTTCCCAATCTCACCGTCGCCGAGAACCTCGCGATCAACTCGCTCGTCGAACATCGCCGGACGCTCGTCCGGTGGCGCGACGTCCGACGTACGGCCGAGCACGCGCTCGAGCGCCTGCGCGTCTCGATCGATCTCGATCGGCTCGTCGGCGACCTCCCCATCGCGGAGAAGCAGCTCGTCGCCATCGCGCGCGCCCTTCTCCAGGACGCGCGACTCATCGTCCTCGACGAGCCGACGACGGCGCTGACCGGCGTGGAAGTGGACGCGTTGTTCGCGCTCGTGCGCGACCTCCAGCAGCGCGGCGTGGCCATCCTCTTCGTCACCCACAAGATGCGCGAGATGCTGCAGGCCGCCGACCGTTTCACCGTGCTCCGAAACGGACGCGTCGTAGAGTCGGGACCCGCGGCGGAGTTCGACGAGGCACGGCTGACGCACGCGATGACGGGACGCGCGATCGGCGAAACGCGATTCGACGGCCGCGTGGACGCGAGCGCGCCGCCCCGACTCCGCATCCGCGATCTCACCGGCCCGATTCTGCGCGGCGTGACGTTCGACGTGCGGCCCGGCGAGATCGTGGGGCTCACGGGTCTGCTCGGCGCGGGCCAGGGCGAGCTCGCCGCGCGCGTGGCCGGGCTCGAGACCAGCGGCACCGGCGAGATCGCCGTGGACGGCGCGCCGCTGCCGGCGTGCACCGTGCGCGCCGCGGCTCGCGCCGGCATTGGCTACGTGCCGGAGGATCGGCTGCGCGAAGGGCTGTTCCTCGATCGCTCGATCGCGGACAACGCGAACGCGTCCAGCCTTCGAGCGCTGACGACTGGCCTGCGGCTGTTGTCGACGCGTCGCATGCGGAGCCAGGCGGACCGCTGGATTCACGACCTCGGCGTCAAGGCGCCATCGATCGACGCGCCCGTGCGCCAGTTGTCCGGCGGCAACCAGCAGCGCGTCGTGCTGGCGCGCGTCCTCGCGACTCGTCCGAAAGTTCTCGTGCTCAACGGACCCACCGTGGGCGTGGACGTGGGCGCCAAGGAAGAGATTCACGCCACGATTCGCCAGCTCGCGGCCGGCGGGCTCGCGGTGCTCATCGTCTCGGACGATCTGCCGGAGCTCGTGCAGTCGTGCAGTCGCGTGCTCGTCTTTCGACACGGGCGCGTGACTGCCGAGCTTGGCGCGGCCGCGCTCACCGGCGATGCGCTGCAGGAGCAATTGAGTGCGGCGCACTGACGTGCGCGGGGCGGGTCGCCGATGACGAGTCGCGTGCGCCGGCTGTTCGGCCGGCACGAGATGGTGCTCCTCGGCGTCACCGTGTTGTTGTCGATCGTGATCGGCGCACTCAACCCGGCGTTCTACTCGCTGCAGAACGCCTTCGATTTGCTGAAGACGAGCGTGCCGCTCGGCATCCTGACGATTGGCCTGCTCGTCGTGCTGATTTCCGGCGGCATCGACATCTCGTTCCCTGCCATCGCGGTCGCGGGCATGTACATCACGTGCACGCTCGCGATCGACGTGCGCAGCCTGGACCATCTCCCCGCGCTCCTCGCCATCTCCACGGCGATCGGCCTGGCTCTCGGCGTGTTCAACGCGGTCCTGATCCACTTTTTCCGGCTGCCGGCGCTCATCGTGACGCTCGGTACCGCCAGTGTGATTCGCGGCGCGCTGCTGGAGTTCGTCGGCACGAGGACGATTACCAACCTGCCGCCGTCGATCATCGCGTTCTCGCGCACGAACCTCTTCGAGGCCACGCTCGCCAATGGAGCATCGGCTGCGCTGACCGTGTCGATTCTGTTCTTCGCCGGCGTCGCGATTGCCGTGGCGCTGGCCTTGCGGTACACGGTGATTGGCCGCGGCGCGTACGCGGTCGGCGCGGACCTCGCGGCGGCGGAACGCGTCGGCTTCAACGTCCGCCGCATCCACCTGTTCGTGTACGGGCTGATGGGTGCGTTGGCCGGCCTCGTCGGCATCATCCACGCCTCGATCATTCGGAACGCCAATCCGCTCGATCTCGACGGCCTCGAGTTGACCGTCATCGCAGCCGCCGTGATCGGCGGCGCCAGCATCACCGGCGGCCGTGGCACCGTGACGGGCGCGCTGCTGGGCGTGGCCTTGATGGTCATCATGGACGGCAGCCTCGTGCTCGTCGGCCTGCCGTCGCAATGGCATCAGGTGTTCATCGGACTCGTCGTGCTCGTCAGCACGAGCATCACGGCGCTCCGGACGCGCAGCGCCCGCGCGGGCGAGATCGCGCGATGACCGGCAGTCGTCTGCCGGTGGGAGCGGCCCTCGTCAATCGCGTGCTCGGCGGCGGCATCCTCGGACGGACGCCGTTCGCCCGGCTCGTCGTCTTCACCGTGGCCGTCTTCGTATCGATGACGCTGCTCGTTGGCAGCGATCGATTTCTCACGACGGCCAATTTCCAGTCGATCGCGTTCCAGCTTCCGGAGCTCGCGCTCCTGAGCTTCGCGATGATGTTGTCGATGCTCACCGGAGGCATCGATCTCTCCGTCGTCAGCATCGCCAACCTGTCGAGTATCGTCGCGGCCATGACGATGGTGCACATGCTGCGGGGACAGGCGGGGGCCGGTGGAGACGCCATCGCGATTGCGGCGGGCGTTGGTGCTGGCGTCTGCACGGGTCTCGCGTGCGGCCTCGTCAACGGCTGCACGGTCGCTTTCATTCGCGTCCCATCGATTCTCGTCACGCTCGGCACGCTCCAGTTGTTCACGGGTCTCGCGCTAGTGCTCACCGGCGGGCAGGCGATCATTGGCCTCCCGGACAGCTTTCAGTGGCTCGGGAACGGCACGCTCCTGGCGGTCCCGGTGCCGTTGTGGCTGTGCGCGGCCGGCGCCGCTGTGATGGCGGTCATCATCAATCGCACCGTGTTCGGCGTCGAAGCGCGCCTCGTCGGCACGAATCCGATTGCGGCGTGGTTCGCGGCGCTGCCCGTGCGAAGCGTGCTCGTCCGCACCTACGTGACGACCGCACTCGTTTCGAGCGTCACGGGCCTGCTGATGGTGTCGCGCGCGAATTCCGCAAAGGCCGACTACGGCTCGTCCTATCTCCTGCAATCGATTCTCGTCGTCGTGCTCGCGGGTGTGGATCCGGCGGGCGGGTCCGCGCGTGTCGCCGGCGTCGGCCTGGCCGTGTTCGCCTTGGAGCTGCTCAGTTCAGGATTTGGCATGATGCGTCTCACGAGCTTCGCGACCGAGCTCGCGTGGGGCGCGTTCCTGCTTCTGGTCATGGTGATCAACAGCGTTCTCGAGCGCAGGGGGAAGTGAGCATGAAGAAGTTTCTCAACGAGGCCGAGCGGTTCGTGCCCGACATGATCGAGGGCATTCTCGCCGCGCATCCGGGACGACTGGCGTCGGTCGCCGACGACTTGCACTGTCTCGTGAAAGGCGGCCCGAAGACGCCGAACAAGGTCGGGATCGCGAGCGGCGGCGGCTCGGGGCACCTGCCGCTCTTCCTTGGGTACATCGGCGACGGACTGCTCGACGGCTGCTCGATCGGTGACGTCTTCCAGTCGCCGAGCGCTGACCAGATGCTCGAGGTCACCCGCGCGATCGACGCCGGCGCTGGCGTGCTGTACATCTACGGCAACTACGGCGGCGACGTGTTGAACTTCGACATGGCGACCGAGATGGCTTCGATGGAAGACATCACCGTCGAGACCGTGCTCGGCGCTGACGACGTCGCGTCGGCGCCGAAGACGGAAGGACAGAAGCGCCGCGGCGTCGCCGGAATTTTTTATCTCTTCAAGTGCGCCGGTGCGTTGGCGGCTGAGCTCGCGCCGCTCGCCGAGGTCAAGCGTGTCGCCGAGAAGGCCGCCGCGAACGTGCGCACGATGGGCGTCGCGCTGACGCCGTGCATCGTGCCGCAGGTGGGCAAGCCCGGGTTCGAGCTGGGCGAGGGCGAAATGGAAATCGGCATGGGCATCCACGGCGAGCGCGGTATCCGGCGCGGTCCGCTCGTCACGGCCGACACGATCGTCGACGAGATGCTGCCGGCGATTCTGGACGATCTGCCGTACGAGCGCGGCGACGAGGTGTCCGTCCTCGTCAACGGCCTCGGGGCGACGCCGAAAGAAGAGTTGTACATCCTGTTCCGCCGCGTCGCGCGCGAGCTTCAGCAGCGCGGCATCACGATCTTCAACACCTATGTCGGCGAATTCGCGACCAGCATGGAGATGGCCGGTGCGTCCATCTCCCTATTGAAGCTGGACGACGAACTGAAGCGGCTCGTGTCGCGTCCGGCCGACACGCCGTTCTTCTCGCAGCCGCAGCTCTGAGGGCCGTGACCATGAGTATGGACGTGCTGGATCTGCAGGGCGCCGCGGGGGCGGTACACGCCGTCCGGCTGCTGATGGACGAACACCGCGATCGACTCGTCGCGCTCGATCAGGCGATTGGTGATGGCGATCTCGGGCTGACGATGACCAAGGCCTTTGCGGCCGCCGACGACTACGCCGCGAGCGCGTCGGCCGTCACGCCCGGCAAAATGCTGATGCAGGCCGGTATGGCGATGGCCAAGGCCGCGCCGTCGACAATGGGCACGCTCGTGGCGACGGGGTTCATGCGCGGCGGCAAGGCGATCGCCGAGGCGGCCGCGCTCGACACATCGGGACTGGCGTCGTTCTTTCGCGCGTTCACCGCAGGCATCATGGAACGAGGCAAGACCCAGCTCGGCAACAAAACCGTCGTCGACGCGCTCGATCCGGCCGCGACGGCGCTCGAAGCCGCCGCCGCGCGCGGCGCGGATGTTCGCGCGGCGCTCGACGAGGCCGCCGCCGCGGCCGAACAGGGCCGCGCGGCGGCGCGGCAGATGATGTCGCAGCACGGCAAGGCGGCCGTGTTCCGCGAGCAGACGATCGGCATCGACGATCCCGGGGCGGCGGTGGGCGCACTGATCCTGCAGGGATTCGCAGCGAGCGTGCAGACGTGAGGCGTGCGGGCCGTTGCCGTGGGTGTGATACTGGGAATGACCTTCCGTCCCCGAGGGTATTCCATGGCACGCCGTGACCGTCCATCCCGCTCCCGCACACCTGACGCCGAACAACGGCACCGTGAAGCCGCGCTCGACGAGACACTCGCTGACACGTTCCCGGCCAGCGATCCGCTGTCCTCCGACCCGAATCCCGATGATGAAACCGCCATGCCGGGCGCGACCGCGATTGGCGTCGATGATGTCGTCGAACGTGGCGGCGGCCGGAAGTTGACGGTTGCGTTGATCGGCGCGACCGGCTTCGTCGGGTCGGCGCTCCTCAACGAAGCCTTGCGCCGCGGTCATCGAGTGACGGCCATTGTTCGTCACCCTGAGCGGCTGGTGGCGCGGCCTGGTGTGACGGGCGTGGCCGCCGACGTAAACGACCCCGCGCGCCTCGCATCGCTCGTGCGAGGTCACGACGCGGTCATCAGCGCGTTCAATCCCGGTTGGAAGAATTCGAATCTGCACGACGAGCAGCTGCGCGGCACGACGTCCATCATCGCCGCGATCGAACAGGCCGGCGTGACGCGCGTCTTGTGGGTGGGCGGCGCGAGCGGCCTCGAAGTCGCGCCCGGCGTGCGAGGCATCGACAATCCGGATCTGCCTGACTGGGTGCGGCCCGGAGCGCTCGCGACCATCGAGGCGCTGGAGCAATTGCGCCGTACGCGCAACCTCGACTGGTCGTTTCTCGCGCCCTCCGCCGAGCTGACACTGGGCGAGCGGACCGGCACGTTCCGCCTGGGCGGCGACCAGCTCCTCGTCGACGCGACGGGACGGAGCCACGTCTCGGTGCAGGACTATGCGATGGCGATGATCGACGAGCTCGAACGTCCGGCGCACGTCCGCCAACGCTTCACCGTTGGGTATTGAGCGCGCGTTTCAACAGCCGAATTGACGCCGCGAAGGCGCCTCCCCAACTTCTGGCTTCGCACGTCTAATCTGATGCTACGCGCGCGGGACGAGGTCGCAGGCCTCGGCGATGATCTCGAACGATCGCAGCCGTTTCGTGAAGTCGAACAGATCGGACACGACCATCAGCTCGTCGGCGCGTGTGCGCTCGAGGAAAGCCTCGATGCCTCGTCGCACGGTCGCGGCGTCTCCAATGACGCTGCACGCAAGCATCTCGGATGCCCGCGCCTTCTCGGGCGGCGACCAGTACTGATCGATGTCGTCGATTGGCGGTTGGAGCACTCGACGGGCGCCCCGCGCGAGATCGGCGAACGACATCTGCTGTGACGTCGCCAGGTGCCGCGCCTCCTCGTCGCTGCCGGCGGCCACGATGTTGATGCCGGCGAGCGCATAGGGCGCGGCCAGTTGCCGCGACGGCCGGAACCGATCGCGATACAGGGCGAGCGCCGCGTCGAGGGCGGCCGGCGCGAAGTGCGAGGCGAAGCCGAACGGCAGCCCGAGGTGCGCCGCCAGTTCCGCGCCGAAGAGGCTCGATCCCAGAATCCACAGCGGCACCTCCGTGCCCGAGCCGGGAACCGCTTCGACACGCTGTCCTGGCCGCACCGGCCCGAGGTAGCCCTGCAGGGCCACGACGTCCTGCGGAAATCGCTCGGCCGCAGCCGGATCGCGCCCGAGCGCAGCGGCTGCAGCGGGATCCGTCCCCGGCGCGCGGCCGAGGCCGAGATCGATGCGTCCGGGGAACAGCGTCTCGAGCGTGCCGAACTGCTCGGCAATCACGTACGGCGAATGGTTCGGCAGCATGACGCCGCCCGCGCCGACGCGGATCGTCCGCGTGGCCCCGGCGATGTGCGCGATGACGACCGGCGTGGCGGCCGTCGTGACCGTGGGGAAGTTGTGGTGCTCAGCGACCCAGAAGCGGTGGTACCCCCACCGCTCGGCGTGTTGTGCGAGCACCACAGCTTCGTCGAGTGCCGCACGTCGATCGCCGCCCTGTCGCACGCGTCCGAGCTCGAGAATGGAAACGATCATGTCCGCATCGTGCCGGGCGCTCGTGCTCCGCGTCAACCGCGGGACGTCGCACGACGGCGTGGCAAGTCGTCGCCGGAATGTCAGCGCGCGGCCGGCAGCGCGAACGCCATCAGTTTCGTGAACGAGGGCAGGATCACGTACTGGCGGCCGTCGATCGCGTAGGTCATCGGCGACGCATGGATGTTCTCGCCGACGTGCGCGTCCCACAGCACGCGGCCATTGTCCGCGTCGATCGCCATGAACCGGTCGCGGTCGTCGCTCGTGAACACGAGTCCGCCAGCCGTCGACAGCACGCCGGTCCACCCAGGATTCGCGTACCGCACTTGCCACCGCATCTTGCCGGTCCGCGCATCGATGGCGCGCAGTGCGCCGTAGTGCGGCTCGTCCGAGCCGGCGGCGATGCCACCCATTGTCCGTGCACCTCGGGTGACCGTGCCGACGGGATTCGTGTAGAACACGCCGCAGCCCTCACGCGCGGTGACGAAGAACAGCCTGCGCTCCGGATCGAACGACGGCGACATGAAGTTCGTCCCTCCGGCGTCGTCTGGACAGACGAGCGTGCCACCGTCGGGCGTCGCCGGAAGCGGAAGAGGAATGGGCCGGCCTTCCGCGTCGACGTCAGTGGCCCAGGTCGTGTGGACAAACGGCTTGGCGACGAGACGCTCGCCCGTCGCGCGATCGAGCACGTAGAAGAAGCCGTTGCGGTTGGCGAGCATCACGACGTGACGGAGGCGTCCGCCGATCGTCAGGTCGGCCAGGACGGGGATCTGGTTCGAGTCCCAGTCGTGCGTATCGTGCGGCGAGAACTGATAGAACCAGCGGAGCGTGCCCGTCGTGGCGTCGAGCGCAATGATCGCGTTCGTGAAGAGGTTGTCGCCGGCGCGGCCCGATCCGTCGAGTGGAGGACTGGGATTGCCGACGCCCCAGTAGATGAGGTGGAGCGCCGGATCGTACGTGCCCGTCAGCCACGTCGGTCCGCCCGCGCGCACGGCGTTGCCGCGCGGCCAGGTGTTGCCGCCGCGCTGGCCGGATTCGGGCACGGTCCAGAAGCGCCACCGCCGCTCGCCCGTGTCCGCGTCGTAGGCATCGATGAACCCGCGCGCCATGAACTCGCCGCCCGAGATACCCGCGATGACGAGATCGCCGACGACGAGCGGCGCGGTGTTGCCGGAGTAGCCGTCGGCGACGTCCGCCAGGGGCACGTCGAACACGACCGCGCCCGTGTGACGGTCGAGCGCGATGAGATGCGCGTCGAGCGTTTCCATGAACAGCCGATCGCCGCGGATGGCAAGGCCCCGATTCGACGCGTTGCAGCAGAGATTCAGCGCGTCGGGAAGCTGGCGGTCGTAGCGCCAGATCTGACGGCCGGTGCGCGCGTCGATCGCGAACGCGACGTTCAACGCCGCCGTGAAGTACAACGTGTTCTCGTACAGGAGGGGCGTCGCTTCGAGCGGCGCCAGGTCGCCGACCGAGAACGTCCACGCTTCCCGCAGCGCCGGCACGTTGACGCGCGTGATGCCGGTGAGCGGACTGTGTCGGCGGCCGGTGTAGTCACCGGAGTAGGTCAGCCATTGATCCGGTCGATTGAGACCGCGCTCGATCTGCCGCTGGAATCCGCATCCCGTGCCCAACAACGCGGCCAGGAGGATCACCGGCGCCCAGTGTCCAATCGCTCGTCGCGTCACGCCGCGAAACGTCCCGTGTCCATTGCGGTGCGATAGTACAGGAAGGTGTCGAGCGTGGACTACGAGGATCTGATGCGCCGCACGGTCGCGCTGGCCCGGCGCGCCTCGGCCGCGGGCGAAACAGCCGTTGGCGCGCTCGTCGTGTGGCAGGGCGACGTCATCGGCGAAGGCGAGGAGCGCGTGCGCCGGCTCCTCGACCCGAGCGCGCACGCCGAGGTCATGGCCATTCGTGCCGCGTGCCAGCACCGTGGATCGCTCGATCTCGACAGCGGCATACTCGTGACGACGGTCGAGCCGTGCGTGCTCTGCGCGTATGCGATCCGCCGCACGCGGCTCGGGCTCGTCGTCTATGGCGTGCCGGCGGGCGAGGCGGGCGGCGCGACATCGGCCTATCGCGTGCTGACCGATCCGGCCTTTGGCGCGAATCCGCCGCCGGTCGTCGTGGCCGGCGTGCTGGCCGACGAATGCCGAGCGGCTCTGGAGTACCGGCAACGCCGGGAATCGACCTATGACGACTAATCGCGATCGAACCGCACGACCTCGGACCGTTCGGTCGCGCGTTCGTTGTATGTGGGCCGGCGGCGATCCGTTGATGTGCGCGTACCACGACGACGAGTGGGGCGTTCCCGAGCGAGATCCCCGGATGTTGTGGGAGACGCTGATGCTCGAGGGATTCCAAGCCGGGCTCTCGTGGGCGATCGTCCTGCGCAAGCGTGACGGGTTCCGTCGCGCATTCGCCGGGTTCGATCCTGACCGCGTCGCGCGCTTCACGCCGCGCGACGTCGATCGCCTTGTCCAGGATCCGACCATCATTCGCGTGCGCGCGAAGATCGAGGCGACGATTACCGGCGCGCGGATCTTCTGCGCGATGCGGGATCGCGGCGAGGACTTTGCCGCCTGGGCCTGGGCGTTCACGGACGATCGCGTCGTCCGCGGCAACGGCCGCCACGTGCCGAGCGAGACGCCGCTCTCCGTGCGCGTCTCACGCGAGCTGAAACAGCGGGGCTTCAAGTTCGTCGGTCCGACGATCGTCTATGCCTGGATGCAGGCCGTCGGCATCGTGAACGATCATCAG
The DNA here is from genome assembly GCA_035550595.1 of Vicinamibacterales bacterium. Classification (GTDB taxonomy): domain Bacteria; phylum Acidobacteriota; class Vicinamibacteria; order Vicinamibacterales; family SCN-69-37; genus CALFMR01. The sequence goes on along the minus strand of DASZOV010000095.1, from coordinate 35,954 downwards.
ACGACGTGCTTCAGACGCGGGAAGGTCGATCCCCGGTCATCACGTTCGCGCCGATGAGCCGCTTTCGTGACATGATGGCGCCTCCCCCTTTGGTCACAAGGAGCTCTCATGCCGGATCAACCCATCAAGCCCGCCGCCTCGCCAGCCTCCAGCAACTGGCCTGATCCCGATCGCGAACGCGCGCAACCCGGCGACGTCCTCGGCATCGAGCGTGGCGGCGAGACGACGTCGCTCGGCGAAAGCGCCGAAGACGAAGACAAGCGCCGCAAGGACGCCGAGCGGGAAGTCGAGGGCCGTAAGTAGGCCGCGGCGCCTAGCGGTTCCACGCGCCCGCCTCGCCCGGCACGCGCGTCTGCACGGCGTAGAGCGTGTGGTGGCCGAGGATGAAGAGCGTGCCGCGATCGGCGCCGCCGAAGAGCAGTTGGATCGGCCGTTCTGGCACGTCGATCTGGCCGATGACTTTGCCGTTCGAGTCGTAAACGAAGATCTGTCCGTTCGCGACGTAGACGTTGCCTGCGCGGTCGACGGCCACGCTCTCGCCGCCGCGTTCGGCGAACGGATGGAGATCGCCGAGCGTCCCGTCGGGACGCACCGTCGCTCGGTACGTACGATTCTCCGAGTCGCTCGCCACGTACACCGTCTGGCCGGGTTTCGCCGTCAGGAACCCGTACGCGTCGAGGTTGTTCGACCAGCGCCAGCCCGTCGGATCCATGCCGGGATAGGAATCGTCGGGGCCTTGGCGGAAGACGCGTCCCGCCGGCAGGAACACGCTGCCGTCGGGCGACACGTATTCCTTCGCCTTGGGTGACGACACGTCCTTCGCGAACATCTCCGCGAGCGTCGTGTATTCGTAGGTCTTCAGGTCGAGTTGATTGGCGAATTCGCCGTTGTCCCAGATGTTGACGGGCACGACGACGGCCGCGCCTTCGTGCGGCGCGCTTGCCTGCGGCTGCAGGACCGTGATCTCGTCAGCCGGCGATCCAGGACGGAAGACATACACCGTGCCCTCCGGCCCGTCCGACGACTGCACGAGCAGATCGCCGGCCTTCGTGACCGCGAGGTTCACCGGATCGAGCGGATCGTGCCGCACGATGTTCAAGCCATCGGCCTTGGACCACGAGAAGATCCGCTGCTGGTGATGATCGACGAAGTAGAGCGTGCCCGCCGCATCGACGGCCGCCCCGGAAATCGTATAAAAGCCATCTTCGAGCTTCTGCACGTTTGCGCCGGGCGCGAGCACGGCCGACGCGTCGCCGGGCACGGGCGCGGCCGGTTCGGCCGGGATGTCGAGCACCGCGAAGTCGCGCTCGCGCACCTCGAGATGGTGCGTCATGTCCTGGACCGCGTTCTCGTACGGGAACTTGCTCACGCGAAGGAACGTGCCGCAGCCGTTCTCGTCGCAGGTGCCGTAGCCGCTCTCGGCGTTGACGTGCGCGTTGCGGAAGTGGATGTCCGACGAGTTGTAGATGCGGACGGCGGCCGGAAACGGCGCGTGGCTGCGCGTCACGCGATAGCCCTTGTAGTTGGCGATCGTGATGTGCTTCGACCACGCGATCTCGAGCGACACGGACTCCGGGCTCGTCGCGGCTTCCTCTTCGGTCTGCGGTGCGTTGATGTCCCAGTTCTCGACGTGGTCGAGCTTGATCTCGTTGAAGAGATGATGCTCGTTCGACAACTCGTACACGTGTCCCGGCGTCGTCGTGTCCGAGACGTAGAAGCCGCCCTGCGCGTTCGTGCCGGGCGACCAGACGTTGGCGAACGTGCCGCCCCCGCCGTGCGTGATCCAGATGCTCGGGTACTGCGAGCCCCAGCGGCCAGCTCCGCCGCCGGGAGCGCCGCCGCCACGCGTCGGCGGATAGAGCGCCGCGCGCACGGCCGCCGGGATGTTCGTGCCGCCGCCACCCATGATCTGCAGATCGTCCATCAGCGACGACTCGCCGGACATCCAGAGGATGCACAGCGCGCGCGGGTTGACGCCGCCCGTGTAGATGCCGAGGCCGCTGACGATGTTCGTCCCGCCGTGCGGCGTTTCGACAACGGGTTTCGGCGTGCCGACGCCCTGGAAGCCCGGCGTGTTGTCGGGCAGATCGAACTGCGTCGTGCCCGGGTGCAGCGCGATGATCACCGTGTCCGGCTTCAGCGCAATGGTGTCGCGCACGACGTACAAGCCGCTCGGGAAATACAGGACGCGGTGTGATGCGACGGCCTGCTTGATCGCGGCCGTGTCATCGGTCTGTCCGTCGCCCTTCACGCCGAGCGTATGGACGTTGACCCACTGGGTCGTCGGCGGCAGCGCGCGAATCGCCGCGGGCAGCGGCGTCGGCATCGCGTTCAGCCGTTCGGACTGGTAGGTCGTGTCGAAGTGCCCCATCGTGCCCAGGCCAGGAATGAACAGTCCGTAATTGAAGGTCGACACGCGATAGATGGCGCCGGGCGCTGACTGCTTCTTCCCGCTCTCCCTGAACTCGGCGAACACCGGGACGTCGTCGCACACCGCGTTCTCGACGCCGATTTCCGTCTGTGGGTTGTACTCGTTGCTGATGATGATGCCCGCGCGCGACACGTGCTCGAAGCGGCTGTCCTTCACCCACAGCTCGTCGGAGTAGTGCGGGTCGATGTCGATGCCGACCGGCACGTTGCGGAGCGTGTCGCGGATGAGCGTGAGCTGCGCGAGGTGTTCGCGGATCGCCGCGTCGCGCTGGCCTTCGATGACCGAGTCGATGAGCGTGAACTGCCAATAAGGCGACGTGTTGTCGGTGATGATCCCGTAGCGTCCGCCCTCGATGTGCAGGTCTTCGGCTTCGTTGCCCACTTCGGTCAGCGCCGCGAGGCCGGAGCCGACGTGGAAGTCCATGTGCGTGAGAAACGCGTGCTGCGCGGCGTGGAAGCGGATCGCGATCGCCGCCGGATTGCCGTCGCCGATCTCGAAGTCGATGTTGCTCATCGCCGGATAGAACGTGCCGGGATTCGCGTCCGGGATGTTCGGGTTCGGCGGCACCGTGCCCGGCGGCGGAAACGGCACGCGGAATGGCGCGAAGGCGCCGGCCCGTCCACCTCGACCGCCGCGACCGGCCGGTCCCGCACCACCGGCTCGCGCGGCGCCGCCACGCCCGGCCCCGATCGCTGGTCCGCCCCGACCCGCCCCGGCTGGCGCTCCGCCGGTGAACATCACCATCAGGCCGATGCCTTGCTGATAGCCGGGCGTGTTCGGCGGCAGGAAGAAGACGGGCCGCGTCGCGCCGTAGCCGATGATGCGAACGCCGCGCCACAGGTACAGCGTGCGCGTGATGCGATAGCGTCCGGACGGCACGAAGACGATGTTCGCCGCCGTCGTCGCGGCCTTGTCGAGCGCGGCCTGGATCGCGGCGCTCGCGTCGGCCGTGCCGTCGTTCTTCACGCCGAAGTCTTGCGCGGTCAGATACACGGCGCCGGGATCATCGGGTCGCGTCGTGTACACGGACGCGGCCATGACCGGCGACGCCACGCCGATCGCGGCAACGAGGACGGCTGACAGCAGCAGACGACGAGGCATCATCGGGCTTCTCCGGAACTGGGAATGCGGCGCGGCGGTGCGAGTGCCAGAACGCGAGCGCGCGCATTCTATCGCGCGCGACGCGACGTACGCGTCTTCGCGTCAGTCGACGACGTCGTGCAGCGGCGAGCAGCAGGGCGTCTGGACGGGCTTGCGGATCATGAACTCGACGCGCGTCAAGTCCGGATCGGTCAGGTCCATCAGCCAGCGACCGTCGCGTCCGATCTTCGGCTGCGCCTGTCCGCGATAGCCGCGCGCGAGCACCGCGCGCGCCACGGCCTGCTGATCGAGCGTGCCGAACGCGAGATGATTCCAGATCCCGAGCGTGCGCGGCGCCGGCGTGCCGGTATCGACCATGTATTCCAGCCACTCCGTGCCGTCGGGCACGAGCATCGAGATCCAGCGGAAGTCGTTGTCCGTGTTGCCGCCCTTCCACATCAGGCGGAAGCCGAGAATGTCCTGGTAGAACGTATCCATGCGCGCCGCGTCATGGATGCGATAGCCGACGTGCAGCGCTTCCTTCGACAGGCGGCGATCGGACAGGAACTTCCCGGCATTACGCGTATGGAGCGAGCCAGGCATGTATTGGATGAACTGGACGTCGTTGCCCTCGGGATCTTTCACGATCAGGCTGAGATTGCCCTGCGGATCGGGTGTGACTGCGTCGGGCACCGCGACGCCTTTGCTCGCCAGATACGTTCGGAGTGCGCGGGCATCGTCGGTTTCGTAGCCGACATAGAGCAGCCGGCTTTCGTCGCCTGACAAGCCTGGCGCGAGATAGACGTACTGGCGATCGTTGATCTTGAACGTGGTGAGGTCCGGGCCGCCGACGGGACTTTTGATCGTGAACGCCTCGTCGAGACCCAGGATGCCGGAGTAGAACGCGCGCGCCGCGGTGAGATCGCTCACCTTGACCGCGAAGCCAGCGACGCCGGTGATCTTCGGGCGGACTGGCGTGGTTGGCGCCGTCGTCCGTACGGATTCGGACGCGGCGATGGCCGTGCACACCAAAACGACAGCGAGCGCCAGAAGGCGCGGCCGTACGGAACGTGTGAGCATGGCGCAGCCTACTCCGGGACCGAACGGGTCGGCAAGCGACACCGTCCGGCCCGAGGGGGCGCGGGAGACGCACTTCACGACCCGGCGTGCGGCTGTTGTCAACACCGCACGCGATCCGATAGTGTCTGGTCGCCCCCTTGACTGTCCCGCGCGCGTGAACGCCACACGGCTGCCGCGTCTCGCGGAGACGGCCCGCTGCGGCGACGACACATGCGCGACATCATCCCTCCCCGGCGTGTTTCGACGGTCCATGTCGAACGGATCGGCGACGAACTCTGCATCTACGACTGGAGCCGGCACGAGGCGCACGTCCTCAACCGGACGGCGGCGTTCATCTGGGAACGCTGCGACGGCGTCACGACGCCGGTGCAACTCGGCGCCGCGCTCGCCGAGGCGCTGAACGTCGGCAACGGCGACATCGACGCGATCGTCGCCGTCGCCGGGCGGCAGCTCGAAGCGGCGCACTTGCTCGAAGCGCCGCCTGCCGCGTTCGACGCCGGACGACCGGATCTGACGCGGCGCGCCTTGATTCAGCGCGGCCTCGCGGTCGCGCTGCTGCCCATCGTCGAATCGATAGCCGTTCCGTCTCCCGCGGCCGCGCAGTCCACGGCTGGCGGCAACGGCGGGAATGGCGGTAACGGGGGCGCTGCAGGTAACGGAGGCAACGGTGGTGATGGCGGTGCGGGAGGGACCGGAGGCAACGGCGGTAATGGAGGCAACGGCGGCGCCGGCGTAGGCGGGAATGGCGGAGACGGTGGCCTGGCCGGCAATGGCGGCAACGGGGGCGCCGGAGGGACGGGAGGTAACGGCGGTGATGGCGGTACAGGAGGAAACGGCGGGAATGGTGGCAACGGCGGCATCTTCGACGGCAACGGAGGCGCCGGGGGCAATGGCGGGAACGGTGGCGCCGGCACGGGCGGGAACGGGGGCGCCGGCGGAGACGGCGGCTTGATTGGTAACGGCGGTGCTGGCGGAAACGGTGGGGCCGGCGGTACGGGTGGTACCGGTGGCGCGGGCGGCTGATGGCGCACGGCTCCGCGTGTCCGGGCCGCGCGATCGAACGCCGTCTTTCTGTCTGTCTACGCCTTGATGAGTTCCCGCACGCGCGGAATGACCTCGGTGCCGTAGAGCTCGATGCTCGTCATCAGCGCTTCGTGCGGCAACGTGCCGGCGCTGTACTTCATCCCGAATCGTGAAAGCCCTAGCAGCCGGATCGTGCGCGCGATCTTCTGCGCGACGGTCTCGGGTGATCCCACGCAGAGGGCGCCGTCAGGCCCAGCTTCGTGCTCGAAGTGCTCGCGTGTGACCGGCGACCAGCCGCGTTCGCGGCCGATGCGCGTCATCATCGCGGCATAGTGCGGCCAGATCGCCTCGCGCGCCTCCGCGTCGCTCGCCGCCACGTGCCCTGGCGAGTGCGCGCCAATCGGCAGCACCGGCTTGCCCAGTCGCTCGAGCGCGGCGCGATACAGATCCGTGAACTGCGTGAACCGCTGCGGGTTGCCGCCGATGATGGCGACGATGAGCGGTAGCCCGTGGCGCGCGGCGCGGATGACGGACTCCGGGCTGCCGCCGACGCCGACCCACGTGCGCAGGCGGCCGTGCTCGATCGGCGGATAGATCGTCTGCGCGCTGAGCGCCGACCGCGTGCGTCCAGACCACGTCACCGGCCGCTGTTCGAGAATCTGCGCGAAGAGATCGAGCTTCTCTTCGAAGAGCTGGTCGTACTGCGAGAGGTCGTAGCCGAAAAGCGGAAACGACTCGGTAAACGATCCACGGCCGAGGACGACTTCCGCGCGGCCGTTCGATACGGCATCGATCGTCGAGAAGCGCTGGAAGACGCGGACCGGATCGTCCGAGCTCAAGACGGTCACCGACGATCCGAGGCGGATGCGCGACGTCCGGCTCGCGATGGCCGCCAGCACGACGTCGGGCGCTGACGCGGCGAAGTCGTCGCGATGGTGTTCGCCGACGCCGATGAAGTCGACGCCGACACGATCGGCCAGCACGGCTTCCTCGACGACGTGGCGGATCACCTCGGCCTGCGGCAGCCGCCGGCCGCGACCGTCGACCGTCACGTCGCCGAAGGTGTCGAGCCCGAACTCAATCGCCTCTGTCATCGATTGCACTCCTCACGCAGTGGGAACCGTCGTGTGATGCGGTGCATCTCAGACGCGCGCGCGTCTCAGGCGCAGCGCGTTCGTGATGACCGACACCGAGCTGAACGTCATCGCGGCGCTCGCGACGATCGGGCTGAGCTGCCAGCCGAAAGCGGGATAGAGCGCGCCGGCGGCGATGGGTACGCCAATCACGTTGTAGACGAACGCGAAGAACAGATTCTGCCGGATGTTCTTCATCGTCGCCACGCTGAGCCGCCGCGCCCGAACGAGCCCGCGGAGATCGCCGCCGACGAGCGTCACGCCGGCGCTCTCCATCGCGACGTCCGTGCCCGTGCCCATCGCAATGCCGACGTCGGCCTGCGCGAGCGCGGGCGCGTCGTTGATGCCATCGCCGGCCATCGCCACCCGCCGGCCTTCATCCTGCAGGCGTTTGACGACCGAGGCTTTGACGTCGGGCAATACCTCGGCCTCGACCCGATCGATGCCGACCGCGCGCGCGACGACGTCCGCCGTGGCGCGGGTGTCGCCGGTGAGCATGACCACGCGCAACCCCTCGGCATGGAGATCGCGAATCGCGCCAGCAGCCGTCGGCTTCACGCGATCGGTGACGCCAAAAAGTCCCGCCAGTCGATCGTCGACGACGACGAACATCACCGTCTCGCCATGCGCCCGCGCCGCGTCGGCGGCCTCGGCCAGTGGATCGAGCGTCGCGCCGAGCGTCGACACGAGCGTCGCGTTGCCGACGCCCACGCGCCGGCCGTCGACGACGCCGGTGACGCCCTGACCGGTCATCGATTGAAAGTTCGTCACGTCGCTCGTCACGACGCCGCGCGCCTCGGCGCCGCGGACGATCGCCGTCGCGAGCGGATGTTCGCTCACGCGTTCGAGACTGGCGGCGAATCGCAGGACGTCAGGCTCGGTGAATCCGGACGCCGCCTGCACGGTCGCGAGTGACGGGTGTCCTTCGGTCAATGTCCCGGTCTTGTCGACGACGACCGTGTCGACGCGGCCGAGCACTTCGAGCGCCTCGGCGTTGCGCAGGAGCACGCCCATCTCCGCGCCGCGGCCCGTGCCGACCATGATCGACATCGGCGTCGCGAGGCCGAGCGCGCACGGACACGCGATGATGAGCACCGCGACCGCGTTGACGAGTGCGCTCGCCAGACGCGGCTCAGGACCGACCATCGCCCATACGACGAACGTGACGATCGCCGCGATGACGACGGCTGGAACGAACCAGGCCGACACGCGATCCGCCAGCCGCTGAATGGGTGCGCGCGAGCGTTGCGCGTCGCTGACGAGTTGCACGATGCGCGCGAGGAGCGTGTCCGCGCCGACACGTTGCGCCTTCATCACGAACGTGCCCGTGCCGTTGACCGTGCCGCCCGTGACCGGGCTGCCGGTCGTCTTCTCGGCGGGCACCGGTTCGCCGGTCACCATCGACTCGTCGACGTTCGTGTGGCCGTCGATGACGACGCCATCGACCGGCACGCGGTCGCCGGGCCGCACGCGAAGACGATCGCCTGGATGGATGGTCTCGAGTGGAACGTCGACCTCGCGTCCGTCGGTCTCGACGCGTCTTGCCGTGGTCGGTGTGAGGCCGAGCAGGTTGCGAATGGCCGCGCTCGTGCGTCCGCGCGCGCGGAGCTCGAGCACTTGTCCGAGCAGCACGAGCACGACGATGACCGCGGCCGGCTCGAAGTAGACGCCGATCCGTCCGCCGTGCGTACGGAAGGCGTCAGGGAAGAGTCCCGGCGCGACGGTCGCGATCACGCTGAAGACGTACGACGCGCCCACGCCCATCGCGATGAGCGTGAACATGTTCAGGTGGCGATTGACGATTGACGCCCAGCCGCGGACGAAGAACGGCCACCCGCCCCAGACGACGACGGGCGTGGCGAGGAGTAGCTCGATCCACGTCATCACGCCCATCGGCAGCGCGCGTTCGAGCGGTCGGCCGGGGAAGACGTCCGCGATCATCGCGGCGAGAATCGGCGCCGTGAGCGCGAGCGACCAGCGGAACCGCCGTGTCATGTCGTCGAGCTCGGGATTCGAGACGTCGACCGCGACCTGTCGCGGCTCGAGCGCCATCCCGCAGATCGGGCACGCGCCCGGCGCGTCGCGCACGACCTCCGGGTGCATGGGACACGTCCACTCGGTCTTCGTGGCAGGCGCGATCGAGACGGGTTCCAGCGCCATGCCGCACTTCGGGCAGGCGCCGGGGCCGATCTGACGGACCTCCGGATCCATCGGGCACGTGTAGATCTGATCGGGCCGCGCGGGGGCGGCCTTCGTGTCGTTCGGGGTCGGCTCCAGGAACGCGGCGGGATCGGCCGTGAAGCGTTCCAGGCAGGACTGGGCGCAGAAGTAGTACGTCTGGCCGCGGTAGTCGACGTGCCCGACGGCGTCCGACGGGCTGATCGTCATACCGCAGACCGGATCGACGACCTCGTCGGGGACTGCGGCAGGCGCGGTCGACATGCGGACGTCTCCGAGGCGCCGGATGGCGCCGGGTTACTTCACGTACTGACTGGGGTTCGCGTCGAATTTCGCCTTGCAGCTCTTCGCGCAGAAGTAATAGGTCGTGCCTTGATACTCGCTCGTGCCCGCGGCCTTCGCGGGATCGACCTGCATGCCGCAGACGGGATCGATGGCCATGAATGTCACCTCGCGCGCCGGAAACGACGCCATCGTTACCAGTATAGAGGTGGCGTCGAGGCCGTCCGGTCCTCATGCGATAATCGCGTCCCACGCCGTGAAATTCTGCATGATCACGACGTTCTACCCGCCGCATGCGTTCGGCGGCGATGGCCGGTTCGTCCGAGACTTGAGCGAGGCGCTCGCGGCTCGCGGCCATGAGGTGGACGTCGTCTATTTGCGCGACGCCTATCCCGCGCATTTGATCGACGCCACCGACCCGCGTCCTCGTCGTTCGCCGCGTCTGCGCGTGCACGCGCTGAAGAGCCGCGCGGGGCGTCTGGCGCTCGTGGCCGCGCATCAGACGGGCTTTCCCCTGCTCATGTCGCGCGCACTCGAGCGGCATCTCGATCGCACCAACTTCGACGTCGTGCACTTTCACAACATCTCGCTCTTCGGTCCGGCGGTGCTGCGGTACGGCCGCGGTGTGACGCTGCTCACGCTGCACGAGCACTGGCTGTTGTGCGGGGCGCACACGCTGTTCCGCATGAACAAGGCGCCGTGCGAACGGCCGACGTGCGTGCGTTGCGCATTGGCGTACGGTCGTCCGCCGCAGTGGTGGCGCCGGACGCGGCTCGTCTCTCGATCGCTTGCGCACGTCGATCGTGTCATTGCGCCGAGCCGCGCGATTCTCGATCGTCATCTGGCCGCCGGCCTCGATGCGCGGTTCGTCCACCTGCCGCACTTCGTCGTCGATGCGCAGGACGCCGTTCCGCCCGTGCCTGCGCTGCCGACCCAGCCGTTCTTCTTGTTTGCTGGCCGCCTCGAGAAGCTCAAGGGTGCGCAGACGCTCGTGCCGCTCGTGCGCCGGCATCCGGCTCTGCGACTGGTCATCGCCGGAAGCGGCCGATACGAGGCCGAACTGCGCCGTCTGGCCAGCGACTGCGATCGCATCCATTTCATCGGAACGCTCTCGCGCGACGAGATGCGGACAGCCTACGCGCGCACGTGTGGAGTCGTCGTGCCGTCACTGACCTACGAAGCCTTCGGGTTGGTCGCCGCCGAAGCCATGGCCGCCGGAACGCCCGTCATCACACGGCGTCTCGGTTCGCTCGCCGAACTGGCCGACGAAGGACGCGCGTTGAGTTATGCGACCGATGACGAGCTCGTCGAGCACATGCAGGCGCTGCTCGCGCGACCGGATGAACGCATGCGCCTGGCCGCGGCGGGCCGCGCGGCTTACGAGCGGCTGTGGACCGTCGACGCGCACCTCTCGCGGTATCTGGCGCTCGTCGACGAAGTCCGGCGCGAGAAGACGCAGCGGCCACCGGCCCTCGTGGGTGCATCGAACGCGGAGACCTGCGCGTCATGATCGACGTCGTCGCGTTTCGCCGCGACAAGCTCGGTTATCTCGAGCGCTGCGCGGCCGCGCCCGATCCGGTCGTGCCCGTGCCGATGCGCTCCCACACGTGGCTGCTGAAAGATGCGCGCGACGTGCAGCACGTGCTTCAGACGCATCCCGAGCGTTACGAAAAAGGATCGCAGCGTCGCAGCGCCGCGGGTGTTCGGCTGGCCGGCGCCGGACTCCTGACGCTCGCCGGCGACGCGCACCTCGCGCGCAAACGCGCGTTGCAGCCAATGTTCGCGCAGGCCGCGATCGCGCCATTTGCGGAGGCGGCGGTCACGCTCGCCGAGATGCGTGCGTCGAGTTGGGCCGACGGCCGGGTCGTCGACGTCGCTGTCGAGATGGCGAGGCTCGCGCAGGACGTCATCACACGGGCGCTTCTCGGTCGCGACGCGCGGCGCGCTGACGAGTTCGCCGCGGCGATTCGCGATCGCCGCCGCTATATCCAATATTGGTTCGACTATCCCGTGCCTGGCCGCGACCGCCTGCCGCTTCCCGTCGTCTGGCGTCATCGCCAGGCGAGCCGCGTCATCGGATCGATCCTTCGTGACGAGATCGCACGCCGGCGCGAATCGGGCGTGGGCAACGATCTCTTGTCGCTCCTGCTCGCTGCACGTGGCGCCGATGACCGCGGTCTGGACGATGACGACGTCGCCGATGAGGCGCGGACGATCGCGCTGACCGGATACGAGACGGTGGCCGAGGCACTGACGTGGACATGGCACCTGCTCGCGTGCCATGACGATGTGGCTGCGCGTGTGCGGGAGGAAGTCGAGTCGGCGACGGGAGGACGACGCGTGGCGTCCGGTGACTACGATGCGCTGCGCTACACGCGCCAAGTCATCGCCGAGGCGATGCGGCTGTATCCGCCGACCTGGCTCTTCACGCGCACCGTCGTCGTCGACGACCGGTTGCCGAGCGGCTCGACCGTCGCAGCCGGCTCGAGTCTGTATCTCTGTCCATGGATCGTCCACCGCCGCGCGGAGTATTTTCCGGACCCCCAGCGATTCGATCCCGAGCGATTTGCCGAAGGCCGCACGACGTGGCCGCCTTTTGCATATTTTCCGTTCGGCGGCGGCCGCCATGTCTGCATCGGCCAGGCGCTCGCGCGTCACGAGTGCGCGCTCATCGTCGCGACGATTGTCCGCATCCTTCGGTTGCGGTCACTTGCCGGGCAGCGAGTGGTCCCCGAGCCCGCCATCACCCTGACGCCCAAGGGCGGCCTGCCCATGACAGTTGAACGAGCCGGGCGTTGGCCTGCCGCCGCGGCCGTGTAACCCGTCGCGCAGTCGACGTATGATCAACAAAGCGCCCGCCCGAACATTGTCTGGCCTCGTCAGCGAGGAGGGAACAGCCATGGTTCGCCGTTCATCATCTGCCGTCGATCGCCGTACGTTTCTCGTGGCCGGCGGGTCGGCCCTCGTCGCGGCTGCGGCCGTGTTTCGCGCGCGTCCGGTCGGCGCCGCTCCGGCGCTCGTCACGATCATCGATTTCAGCGACGCGGGTGTGCGCGGCAAGTCGGAACGCGTGCCGAAGCTCGTCAAGACCGATGCCGAGTGGCGCGCGCAGTTGTCGCCGTTGTCGTATCAGGTGACCCGCCACGCTGATACGGAAGTTGCGTTCACCGGCGAGTACTGGAACAACGAGAAGAAAGGGCTCTACCGCTGCATCTGCTGCGGGACGGCGCTCTACACGTCGGATACGAAGTTCCACTCCGGCACGGGGTGGCCCAGCTTCTGGCAGCCACTGGCCAAAGAGAACGTCGTCGAAACCGTGGATCTTTCGTTCGGCATGGAACGTACGGCGATTTCGTGCCGGCGCTGCGACGCGCACCTCGGTCACGTCTTTCCCGACGGCCCCAAACCGACCGGCCTGCGTTACTGCATGAACTCCGCGGCGATGCACTTCGTGCCGAGGGCCTGAGGGAAGGGATCAGGGATCACGGGGCAGAACTAAAGAAGATGACACCGCGAGCCCTCGAGCGGAGCGAGGGCGGCGAAGCGCCGTAGCGCTGGGGGTGGGGCCCCAGCGCCTTGCAAAGAAGATGACGCTGCTGCTGGTCCTGGCGTATTTCGGCGGGGTACTGACGATCGTCAGTCCCTGCATCCTGCCCGTTCTGCCGTTCGCATTCGCGCGCGTCGATCGTCCCTTTCGTCGCAACGGACTGCCGATGCTCATCGGCATGGCCGTCACGTTCGCGGCCGTGGCCACGCTCGCCGCAATCGGCGGCGGCTGGGCCGTGCGCGCGAACCAATACGGCCGAACCGCGGCGCTGGTCCTGCTCGCGATCTTCGCCGTCACGCTGATCTGGCCGGAGCTGGCCGCGCGCTGGACGCAGCCGATCGTCGCGCTTGGAAGCCGCTGGAGTCAGGCCGGATCGTCGAACGATCGCGATTCGATCGTTGGCGCGATGGGCCTGGGCGTGGCGACCGGTCTCTTGTGGGCGCCGTGCGCCGGTCCGATCCTCGGCTTGCTCCTGACGGGCGCCGCGCTCCAGGGCGCGAGTGCGCGCACGACCGTGTTGCTCTTCATGTTCGCCGCCGGTGCCGCGACGTCGCTCGCGCTGGCGCTCTTCGTCGGCCGCCGTGTCTTCGTCCTCATGCGCCGATCGCTCGGCGTCGGCGAATGGATCCGGCGCGCGCTCGGTGTGCTCATCCTCACCAGCGTCGTTGCGATCGCGCTCGGCGCGGACACGGGCTTTCTGACGCGCGTGTCGCTCGCGAGCACGAGCCGGATCGAGCAGCGCCTCGTCGATGCCGTGCGGCCGCGGGCCGCGTCGACCAAGGTGCCAACCGCCGGCGAGGCCCTGGCCGTGGAAGGCGAGATGCCGCCGCTCGACGGCGCGACCGGATGGCTGAACACCGCGCCGCTCTCGCGCGAGTCGCTTCGTGGCCGCGTCGTGCTCGTCGACTTCTGGACGTACTCCTGCATCAACTGTCTACGCACGCTGCCGTACGTTCGCGGCTGGGCGGAAAAGTACAAAGATCACGGCCTTGTCGTCATCGGTGTCCACACGCCGGAGTTCGCCTTCGAGAAGGACGAGGCGAACGTGCGCCGCGCAGCGGCCGACCTCGGCGTCAACTATCCCGTTGCGCTCGACAGCAACTACGCGATCTGGCAGGCGTTCAACAACGAGTACTGGCCGGCGGATTACTTCGTCGACGCGCAAGGCCGCATCCGCGCGCATCACTTCGGCGAAGGCGGCTACGCGGAGGCCGAAGACATCATCCGTCGTCTGCTCACCGAAGCCGGTCAACGCAACCTGCCGGGCGGCTACGTCAACGACGATGGGACGGGCGTGGACGCGGCGGCGTCGAACGCGCCGCAGCAGTCGCCCGAGACGTACGTCGGCTACGCGCGCGGCACGAACTTCGACTCCGGACCGGCCGTCTACGACAAACCGCACGACTACCGCGCGCCCGACACGCTCGCGGCCGATCACTGGGCGCTCGCCGGACAGTGGACGATTCACGACGAACGGTCCGTCCTCGATCGTCCGGGCGGACGCATCGTCTATCGTTTCCGCGGCCGCGACCTGCACCTCGTGCTCGGCCCCATGACGTCCGGTAAGCCCATCCGCTTCGTCGTCCGCATCGACGGCGCCGAGCCGGGCGCGAATCATGGAACGGACGTCGACGCCTCCGGCCGCGGCACGGTCACCGACGAGCGGCTGTATCAGCTCGTCCGCCTCGCTGGCGACACGTCGACGCCACACACGGTCGAGATCGAGTTCCTTGACGCCGGCGTCGCGGCGTATGCGTTCACGTTCGGGTAGGGGGACGCTTAAAGCGTGTTTCAAAACTCACGACGCGCCGTCAGGCGCCTCGTCAACTTCGAACTTCGAAGTTTTGCAATGCACTCTTAGAGCTGTCCGTTGTTCGCGAGCCGCACGAAGGCTTCGAGCGTGACGACCTGGACGAGCGCGGCGTGCGTGAGGTGATCGGCGAGCGCGCCCGACGTGTAGTAATCGCGCAGCTTCCAGCCGTCGCCGCCGAGGACGAGATAGGCGCGGTCGGCGTGTCCGGCGCGGACCGCATCGGCGAGGCACATGACTTCGAACGGCACTTTCTGTTCGGCCGTGCCGCCGGTCTGCTGCCACTTCAGCGACACGAGGACGCGGCGTCCGTCGCGCGTGGCCACGGCGTCCACCTTGTGCACGCCGCCGCCGCAGCGCGTGCCGACGATCACTTGCTGCTCGCACGTGTAGCCGCCGCGCGCGAGCGTCGGCAGGATCATCGCCTCGAGGACGGCGCCCGTGTTCGTGTTCCGCGCAATCACAGGTGCCGCGTCCCGATGATCTCGCGCGCCGGCGTCCGGTCGCCCGTGCAACTGATGCGGCGCGGCGCGTCGAGGAAGTCCACGTCGTAGCCGAGCGAGCGATAGAGCGTTTCGACTCGCGGCGTGGCCTGGTTCACGAGTACGACCGGGCCGCGGTGTTTCGCCAGCCACCTGGCCGTGCGCTCCTGGTCCTCCCAGGAGAAGCCGCCCTTCGCGTAGTGCGTGAAGTCGACGTCATACGGCGGGTCGGCATAGACGAAGTCCGCGCGTTCGAGCGGCACGTCTTCAACGTCGCCTGTTCTGAATTCCCAGTTCGCGAAGGCGTCGCGGTAGGCCGCGAAGTCTTTGTTCGACGCGTAGCCAATCCGCGCGTACCGGCCGAATGGGACGTTGAACACACCCTTGCTGTTGAACCGGCAGAGCCCGTTGTAGCCCGTCCGATTCAAGTAGTAGAAGAGGGCGGCTGCTTCGGCCGTCTCGCCTCCGCCGTCTCGCAGCAGCTCGTTGAAACGATCGCGATGCCGATAGAACTGCCGCTCGTCATTTTTCATGACGAGGTCGGTCTCGAGCCCGCGCTGGAGCCAGCGATAAAAGTTGACGAGGTGCGGATTCGCGTCGTTGAGCAGCGCGCGATCCGGCACGAGGCCGAGCGCGACGGCGAGCCCGCCACAGAACGGCTCGACCAGCCGCCGGTGCGCGTGCTTCGCCCAGAGCGTCCGCAGATGCGGCACCTGCCACCGCTTCCCCCCCGCCCACTTGAGCGGCGGACGCGTCGTCGATTGCGCCTCGGCCACGGCCATCGCCGAGCCAGTCTATCCGAGCACGTGTGACAGGGGAGGACAGAGAGGCCTCACGCGAAGGCGCGAAGATCGCGAACGTGGTGAGCTTGGCTGCGGCGCTACAATGGCGGTATGGCACGAACCCCTCGAGTTGTGACATGGAACGGCAAGGACGTTCCATCCGAACTTCGCGAGCTGCCGGCCGGCCGGTACGTCGTCGAGGCGGTTGACGACGAGGCTCCGTTACTGTCGCTTGACGAGGACGCGGGAATCGAGGCCGCACTGGAGTCTTACCGCCAGGGCCGCGTGGTCGATGCCGCGCGCGCGCGCCAGATCATCGAAGCCGCGCTCCGGCATTGACCGTCTGCTACACCGAAGACGCCGTCGCCGACATCGTCGAGGCGATCACCTATCTCAACGAGCGCAGTCCGTCAGCCGCTGCCAATTTGGATGAGCGGATCTCGGAGTGCGTTGCGCGTCTGGCGGACGAATCCTTCGAGGGGCCGGTGTCGCGCCTGCGTTCGGGCGCGACTGTCCGAAGCTGGCCCGTGCCGCCGTTCCGCATCTACTACCAACGTCGAACAGGCGAACTGCTGATCGTGCGCGTCTATCACCAGGCGCGGCGCCCTATCGCTCGTTAGATCTGCCCGTCTTCCGCGTCCGCCCATCGGCGTGAACGACTTGTCATAATCTGCACTCATGGATCTCGGCATCGCAGGCAAGCGCGCGTTCATCAGTGGATCGACGGCCGGCATCGGTCTCGCTGCGGCAAAGGGACTCGCTACCGAAGGCGCCCACGTCATCGTCAATGGCCGAACGCCGGCGCGCGTCGACGCGGCCGTCGAGGCGATTCGACGCGAACATCCGCATGCGAAGGTCGACGGCGTGGCCGCCGATCTCGGTACGGCGACCGGTTGCGCCGCGGTCATCGCGCGGTTTCCGGACGTGGACATCCTCGTCAACAACGTCGGCATCTTCGATCCCAAGCCATTCGAGGACATCCCCGACGAGGAGTGGATGCAGTTCTTCGAGACGAACGTGCTCAGCGGCGTGCGGTTGTCGCGACACTACGCGCGCGGCATGCGCGGTCGCAACTGGGGGCGCATCGTCTTCATCTCGAGCGAGTCGGCGCTGCAGATTCCAACCGAGATGATTCACTACGGCATGACCAAGACCGCGCAGCTCGCCATCGCGCGCGGCCTGGCCGAGACGTTCGCCGGGACTGGCGTGACCGTCAACAGCGTGCTGCCCGGCCCGACCTCGTCGGAAGGCGTCGGCGAGTTCGTGACGCGCCTGGCCGTGTCGCGCGGTGTCGACACCGCGGTCGTCGAACGCGAGTTCTTCCAGACCGCGCGTCCCTCGTCGGTCATCCAGCGCTTCAGCTCGCCCGACGAAGTGGCGTCGATGATCGTCTACGTCTGCAGCGCCCGCGCGTCAGCCACGACTGGCGCCGCGCTTCGCGTCGACGGCGGCGTCGTCCGCGCCATCGGCTGAGCAGAGCGCCTGCCCACGGCCGTCCGCGTCACAAGAGAGCAATTCGAAGCAAGATGCGCCGAAGGCGCCTCCTCAACTTCTGGCTTCTGGCTTCGAACTTCTGACTTGATCCGCGCGTCGACGCAATGGCGGATGGACGCGCCCCTTCAGTCCTCTCCGATTTCGATCTTGTGCGCGACCTGATAGCACGCGGCAGCGGCGATGATCCCGACGAGAACCAGGATGCCCGCCTGGCCCTCCGGCTCCTGGAGCGTCTCGAACAGTTCGAACATGGCGGCGCCTGAGCGCCCGAAGAGGATGCCCCGCTGGCGCTCGATGACCGCGGCCGTGCCGGGCAAGAGCTCCGCGGCGGTCGGCGCGCGATGCGCGAGACCGACACGGTAGACGATCATCGCGAGAGCGATGCAGGCCGCCAGTAAGGACGCACCGATCCGGCGCAGCCGGATCACCCGCCGCTGCTGATGGACCGTCAATCTGGGCCACGGACCCATGGTGTCATCCTACGCCGAACGTCCGGGCATCAGCAGCGCCGTCGAGGGCGTCGGGCCACATGCGGAGCCGCAACGCGTCGACGACGGCGTTGCTCGCGCCATCGATGAGCGGCGCGTCAATTTCCGGCTTCTGGCTTCGAACTTCCGACTTCTGCAGAAGGCATCAGATCTTCGACGGCGATCAACCCGCGCCGCAGCGCTTCGGCCGTGGCTTGGCCGCGGTTCTCGACGCCGAGCTTCGAGAGCAGATGGGCGACGTGCGTCTTGACGGTTTCCTCGGTGATGTCGAATGCGGCCGCGATGGTCCGGTTCGAGTCGCCGAGTGCCACGTGTCGCAAGACCTCGGATTCCCGCGTCGTCAGCGCGTCGCGTCCATGCGCATTCGCCAATTGCCGAGCGGCGGCCGGATCGACGAACGTCTTGCCGCGAGCAACGGCGCGCACCGCAGCGAGCAGCGTCTCGGGCTCGGCATCTTTGCGCACGTAGCCGGCTGCGCCGACTCGCAGCGTGCCCATCAGTCGTGCTTCGTCGATGGACGCGGTCAGCGCGATGACGCGCGTCGCGGGCGCACGGGCGAGCACGCGTTCGGTCGTCTCGATGCCGCTGAGTCCGCCCGGGATCAGCAAGTCCTGCAGCACCACCTGCGGCTTCCACTCGTCGAGATGTTCGAGCAGTTCTTCGCCACTCGCGGCGATGCCGATGACCCGTAGATCGGGGAAGGACTCGAGATAGGCCTGGAGGCTGTGCGAGACCACGCGGTGATCGTCGACGAGCGCGATGGTGATGCTCATGCCGTGATCCTGTCCGTGCGGTGCAGGCGTACGAGCGCCATCATGTATCGGCTGGACGCCACACCGGCCAGGATCGCGCCGCCCAACACCACCGGATGCGTCTCGATGCCGGCATGGACGACGTACCAGGTCGCGGCGCCCAGAACCGCCACCCAGACAGACGCCCTCGCGGCGTAGTGCGCGAACGACCTCGTCGCATACGGCACTGCGACCTCGACTGTCGTGCCGCGCCCCGGCGCACTCGTGATCGTGAACGTGCCGCCAGCGTCCGCTGCGCGCGCCTTCATGTTCTCCAGGCCCATGCCGCGCACGACGGCGAATGGATCGAAGCCCGCGCCGTTGTCGCGAATCGTCAACGCCATCTGCTGCATGTTCGATGCAAGCGTCACGTCGACCTCCGTCGCGCGCGCGTGCCGGCCAATGTTGGCGAGGGCCTCCTGCGCACAGCGGAAGAGACCGGACTGCGCACCGAGCGGCAGTGTCTGGCTCGGCGGCAGCGCGCCGACTTCGCAGCGGATGCGGGCGCCTGTGCGGATGGCGAGCGCATCGCACTGCTGCTTCAGCGCCGACGCCAGCTCGACATTTTCAATCGGCGTCGTCTGGAGTTGCTCGATCGTGGCTGTCATTTCCGTCATCGCGTCGCGCGTCGCGGTGAGGACTTGTGCCAGCGCCACCCTGGCGCCGCCGGCATCGGTATCGAAGCGGACCTCGGCGGTCGCCGCGGCCATTCTGATGACGAACAACTGCTGCTTGACGGCGTCGTGCAGGTCGCGCGCGAGCCGCCGGCGTTCCTCCTGGCGCGCGGCATGTTGAAGCTGGGCCTCGTACTCGGACTGCAGCACGCTGACGCGCCGCCAGTCGGCGATCGCGCGCATCGGGGCGTGGAGATCGCGTGCGTCAGCAGGCGCGATGAGCCGATGAACGACGACGCGCGTCGTGTCCGATCCATTCGCCGCGTACCAGAGAATGCCGCCAACGAGCAGCGGGCCCCATCCCACCAGCGACGACAACACGCCGTCGAGCAGGGCGTACCACTGAAGGAAAAACAGCGCACCGAACCAGAGATGGCTGGCCGCCAGCGCCAAGAGCGCGCGGCGTCGACTCTCCGGGTCGACAATGGCGGCGAGCCGGCGTGCGCCATATCCCATGCCGACGGCAAGAGCCGCCGCCACCCGCGTGATCGCCCACGGTCCTTGCGGCGTCGCGCCGTAGAACGCTGCGTGCGGGAGCAGATCCGCCGGCCACGCATAGATCAGTAACCCCGATCCAAAAGCGATCCACGCGTACGTCCGAAGGACGAGACGTGCATCAATCGTGTCTGGCCGTCTGGGCAGCGTCATGGTGGCCAAAGTCTAGGCCGTTGCGCCGTCGCTCGCATCCCTCGTCGGATCGGTGCCGCACTCCCTCACTCGAGTGAGGCGACGATGTCCTCGTGCGCCACTGCGACGCCGACGGCGGGGAGTATCGCGCGAATATAGTGGCCGTGCTGGAGGCCACGAATGAACGACCCGACCTTGGATCCGCGCCGCACGGCGCTGCTCGTCATGGATTTTCAGCGCACGATCGTCGAGCGCATCGCGCCGGATCCCGCGGCACTACTCGACCGCATGGCGCGCCTGCTCGCGGCGGCGCGCGCGGCCGGCCTGCGCGTCATCTTCGTCGGCGTCGGGTTCCGCGACGGCTATCCGGAAGTGAGCGCGCGCAATCAGTCCTTCGCGACCATCCGGACGACCGGGGCCTTCCTGTCGTCTGCTGCCGGCAGCGAGATCCATCCCGCGGTCGCGCCGGCCGAAGGCGAGGTCGTGGTGACGAAGCACCGCGTGAGCGCGTTCGCGGGCACTGACCTCGACATGATCCTGCGCGCGAACGACGTCGACACGCTGGTCCTGGCCGGCATCGCGACGAGCGGCGTCGTGCTGTCGACCACGCGCCACGCCGCCGACGCCGACTACCGCCTCGTCATCGTCCGCGATTGTTGCGCGGACGCGGACGAAGAAGTCCACCGCGTGTTGTCCGAGAAGGTTTTTCCGCGGCAGGCGACAGTGATGACGGCCGAGGCACTGATGAAGTCGCTCGCGTGAGACGCTGGCTCGACGGCCGCGTCGGCTATCCGTTCGCCGCGTCGAACGACCTCACTGCACCGAAGAGAGTTACACCACAACCCGTGACCTCTTGACCTCCGACAGATCAGCCGCGTATGCTTCTCCCCTCATCCTCCGAGAGGGAGCGATGCCATGCCGAAAACCGATCTGCTGCAGGGAACGCTGGATCTGCTCATCCTGAAAGTGCTCGCGCTCGGCCCGAATCACGGGTGGGGCATCGCGAACCGCATCCGCCAGGTGTCGCGCGAGGGGCTGAACGCGAGTCAAGGGTCGCTTTATCCGGCCCTGCACCGGCTCGAGCTCAACGGCGACGTGCGGTCCGAGATGACGGCGTCCGAGAACAACCGCCGCGCGCGCGTCTACACGCTCACGGCGGCAGGCCGGCGGCGGCTCGGCGCCGAGCAGGAGAGCTGGGAGCAGTTCGCGCTCTCAATGCGGCGCGTGCTCAAGGCCGAGTAGAGAATCGAGGTCGTCTTCATGCTGCGGCGGCTGTTCGCGCGTTTCCGAGGTCTCGTCGGCCGCCGTCGCGCCGAGGCGGAGGCGGACGAGGAACTGGCGTTTCATCTCGCGCACGAGATCGACGCCCACGTCGCGCGCGGCTTGTCGCCGGCCGAAGCACGGCGACAGGCGCTCGCCGATCTCGGCGGCGTCGTCCAGACGCGTGAAGCCGTCCGCGACGTGCGGCGGTTGGGTCTCGGCTGGATCGCGCGCGATGTCCGTGACGCCGTCCGTGGGCTGACGCGCCGTCCGATGGCGAGCGGCGTGGCCATCGTTTCGTTGGCACTGGCCATCGCCGCCGTGACGGCCGTTCTCGGCATTGTCGACGCCGTCTACGCGCGCGATCTCTCCGTCTACCGGCCGGATCAACTCGTCGTGTTCTGGCGCACGAGTCCGGATCATCCGAAGGAGAACGAGCCGCTGCCGCTGACGCAGTTCGAGGAGCTGCAGCGACGGTTGTCGGACGTCGCTGATGTCTTCGCCTGGGACGACGACCAGCTTCGGAGCATGAACGTGGACGGCGTGCGCTATCAAGGCGGCGTCAACCAGGTCAGCGGCAATTTCTTCGCAGCCATAGGAGTGAAACCGCTGCTGGGCCGCCTGCTCGACGCACACGACGTCGCGACGATCGGTCACGGCACGTCCGCCCATGTCGCCGTGCTCGACTATCGCGCGTGGCGGCAGCGATTCGGTGGCGATCCCGGCGTCCTTGGTCGGACGATCGTCGTCGATGGCATCTCCCTGACGGTCATCGGTGTCACGCCCGAAGATTACACGGGGTTGAACCCGGCCATGGTACCGGACGCCACGGTGCCGTTCGACTTCGATGCGGATCACATCGCCGGGATGTACTCGCACTTCGTCGGCGCGAGGCTGAACGACGGCGTGCGCGTGACCGCTGCAGCCGCACGCCTGCAAGCACTGTGGCCGTCAGTCCTGGAGCGCACGGTGCCGCCCAATGCGCCCGCGGACCGGCGGACGCGGTATCTCGCGAGTCGCGTGCACGTGGAGCCGCTGAGAACCGGCACGCTGGGCGTCGGCATGACGGTTCGCACGATGCTCGCACGACCGCTTGGACAGTTGGCCGCGCTCGGCGGCCTGGTGCTCTTCATCGCCGTCGTGAATCTGGCGAATCTGATCCTGGTCCGCGCGGTCAGCCGCCGTGCTGAATTGGCGCTTCGCGCGACGCTCGGCGCGAGTCGCGGCGTGCTCGTGCGATCAATGGTCGTCGAAAGCGTGCTCGTCGCGGTGATGGGGGCGGCGCTCGGCATCGTCTTCGCCGCCTGGGCCGGACGGCCCCTGTTCGGTGCGCTGTGGGGTGGAGGCACGCTGCTGGACAAGCCGCCCGCCTTCGACCCGCGACCCGATCTGCGCGTCGCCGCAGGCATGGCCGTCGTCGCGATCATCATCGGCATCGTCTGCGCGCTGCTCGCATCTTGGCGTGCCATCAACCGCGATCCGGCCGGCACGCTCCAGTCAGAGTCGCGCGTCGTGGGCCATCGTCACGCTCTCGCGCAGAAGGCACTCGTGGCGATACAAGTCGCTCTGGCGCTCGTTCTCATTGCCGGAGCTACGCTCGTCAGCCGAAGCCTCCGTGACTTGAGCACGCGCGATGTGGGCTTTCATCCCGAGGCTGTGCTGCAAATGCGGATTCTGGCGCAGACGCCCTCGCATGAACCTTCCGATCACGCCGCCTATCATCGGGCCCTCACTGACGCGCTGATGCGCGTGCCTGGTGTGCAGTCGGTGTCCTACGCCATGCCCGAGCCCTTTCTCGGCGCGAGCAACCGGATGGCGATTGCCGTCCACGGGGGAGCTTTCACGACCGACGCCGACGTCGCAATCGTCGGCCCGGACTTCTTCCGAACCATGGGGATGACGCTGCTCGCAGGCCGGGACTTCGCGTGGACGGACGATGAGCACGCGCCGCAAGTCGCAGTGGTCAGCGAGAGTTTCGCCCGCGCCGTGTTCGGCAGCACGGGCGCCATCGGGCAGACTCTCGACGTGCCGGACTTTCCGGGCGGCAAGAACGCGCGCATCATCGGCGTCGTCGACAGTGCGAGCCTTGGCGACCTGCACAGCCGAGCACCGCGAGCGGTCTATGTCGCGGCCATGCAGACGTCCTGGTACGACTTCACCATCGAAGTTCGTACGGTCGGCGATCCGGCGACCGTCGAGCATGCGGCCGAAGTGGCGGTTGAATCGCTGGGATTTCATTACGTGTATTCGGCCCGGCCGCTCGCGGTGTGGAAGAACTATGCCCTCCGCAACGAGCGCCTCGTCGCCGCGCTCGCGACGTTCTTCGCCGGCCTGACGCTGCTGCTCGCCGCAGCCGGGCTCTACGCGCAGCTCGCGTACGCGGTAACGCTGCGTCAGGCCGAGATCGGCGTGCGCATGGCCGTCGGCGCCGAGAAGCGCGACATCCTGTTCATGGTCCTGCGTGATGCCGGTTGGGTCGTGCTCGCCGGGATTCTCGCCGGTGTGCCCGCGGCCATCCTCGCCGCGCGCGTCGTCGCGAACCTGCTGTTCGGTCTGACGCCGTACGATCCACTGACGCTCGCGCTCTCGGCCGTGGCGCTGACGGCCGTCGCCTTTGTCGCGGCCATCGTTCCCGCACGCCGCGCCTGCCGCGTCGATCCTGTCGTCGCGCTGCGCGTCGGCTGAGGCGGGGGCCGATAGCCCGCCTGGTCGATCGAGCCGCACGTTGATTGTCAGTTGACGTTCGGACGCGCGATTGAAAAAAGTTGCCGAAAGCGCCTCGTCTGTTCGAAGTTCAAAGTTCGAAGTTCAAAGTTGGACGTCTCCACGCCTCACGGCACGAACACCAATCTCCGCCCACCCAGGTCCTGCCGTTGCCACGCGCGCTCGACGTCGGCGAGCGGCACGACCTCGGTATCGATGCGAAGCGCGCCTGTCGCGGCGAGCGCCCAGAGCTTCGGGAGCGTTTCGAAGATCGCTTTCCGCGGAATGCTGCCGCCACCGCTCCCGTGGATCTCGATCCACGCACTGCGCAGCGTCGCGGCCGAGAGCGGAACGGTTGACCCGGCTATCGATCCGATCTCGATCAGGCGCGTTCTCGACGATTCGGCTTTCAGATCGTGGCCCGTGAGCGCCTCGAGGAGCACCGTTGTCGGCCGGCCCCAGAGATAGTCGAGAACGACGTCGAACGGTCCCTCGCGGGCGAAGGCCGCGGCCAGGTCGCCATCCGATTGATCGAGTGCGACGATCGCGTCCGCGCCGAGCTCCGACAACGTCTCGAGCACGCGTGGATTGCGGCCGGCGGCGACGACGCGGCCTGCGCCAAGATGCCTGGCGATCTGGATGGCGAGTTTGCCGGCAACGCCCGTGGCGCCGAGAATCAGCACGGTCTCGCCGGGCTCGAGCTTCGCGCGCCAGACGAGCGGCAGCCAGGACGACAACGCGGGATTCGGCAGTGCCGCGGCGTGGACATCGTCGACCGCGTCGGGTACCGCCATCGTCCAGGCGCGTGAGACCACGGTGCGCTCCGCCATCATTCCGTACGGTGGACGAGGTCCACCGCAATAGACTCGCGCGCCATCGTCGAGGACGCCGACCCCGTCGAGTCCGCAGACGACCGGCAACGTGGCGTGGCGATCGTAGTGCGTGCCCATCGCACGCCCGCGGTCGACGTTCTTCAGCGACGCCGCGCGGACGTGCACGATGACTTCGTCGGGACCGGCCTGCGGATCAGGAAAGTCGTCGAAGCGCGGCGGCTGTCCAAACGTGTGCAGAACCGCAGCTTTCATGGATGTTCACCTGGCTGTGAGCGCCGGCATCTCTTCCATCAGCATACGCACGACGACGCCGGTGTCCGGCCGCGGCGAGGACCAGGCACGTGCCTCGCTGACGACACGGCGGAGAGCGGCGAGCGTTTCCGCGGGACGCGCCTGCGCGCTCGGGCAGTGACTCAGGAGTCGCAGGAGCGCCGTGCCTGGAGCGATCGGCGCTGGATTGAACTCGCTCGTTGCATCGAAGTTCGTGAACAGCAACGGTCCAGCCGGAAGCACCGGTGACGAACGCCAGAGGTGCCGGTCGCGCAGACGTATCCGTCGGTCCGGGCCTCCTGCCGTGCGCAGCCGGATCGGACGCGCGTACGGATGGATGCGTCCGTCTGGATCGACGACAGCGAACTCGTCGGAGAGATAGTGCGCGCCCGCCGCGACGAGCGCGTCGACGAGCGTGCTCTTGCCCGCGCCAGAGACGCCCGGCAGGAGCACCGCGTGCTCGCGCACGGCGACGACGCCGGCGTGGATGAAGATGCGATCGGGCGCCGACACGGCAAGAAACGTCTGCAGGTCGGTGACGAGACAGTCGGCGGCCTCGTCGATCGTCCTCGCCGTGCCGAGTGGCGCGGTGTTGACGAGCAGGCGGCAGGGCGTGTCCGCCCCGCCGGCCGAGCCGAGCGGCAACACGCGATACAGCCGATCCGGCTCGTCACGCGCACGCAGTCGCTTGAATGGCGGCAGCCGATCGGCGAGCCGATCGAACAGCACCGCGGCGTCGACGCCCTCGTCGAGATCGATCTGGATGCGCCGTCCGTACGCGTCGAACGTGCGCGACGAGCCATGCCGGCCGAGTCCGACGAGCGCCAGCGCGGCGCGCGTGACGAGCTGACCGGAACTGGCCGCACCAGCGGCTGCCCGCAGACGTGTCGTCGCGCCGACCACCGCATTCGGTGCGAGCGTGCGACTCCGGCGCTCCGTGCACCAGGACTGGACGACGGCGGCGGGCCGCGTCGGTCGTCTTTTGGCGCGATATTCGACGCGTTCCCACCAGATCGATGCCGCCGCGCCCAGTTCGACACGGACGCGTGCCGGTGCCGGCGCGTACTCAGGATCGAGCGCGTCCAGGGCGCGGCCGACCTGGAACGTGATTCGGCGCGCGCGTGCTTCCTCGACGAGCACGCGCCAATCGAGTGTGTTCGCGGCGCGGCGCAGGATCATCGTCGCGTCGGCCATCCAGTGCGACGTCGGAATGCCGTGAAAGCGCAGGCCGTGCGTACATACGTGCAGCAACTGATCGGCGGGCGACAACACGCGCGTGTCGATGCCGCCCACCTGCACGGATTCGCTGCGCGACCAGAACCCCGCGTCGATGCCGGGCGCGCAGCATTCGACGAGCGCGTAAGCGTGCAGATCGAGCGTCGCGCCGTACGCGTCCGTATAGCCGAGACCGTGCAGGGCGGCGCGAAGCGTCGGCACGAGCGTGCGGAACGGCGTCCATCCGATCCCCTCGAGCACGGCATGCGCCCGCGGCGCCGCGTCGGGCGCTACGAGGACATCGACGTCACCGAACGGCCTGAGCGCCGGCCGCTCGTAGGTCGCAATCGCGAGGGCCGCGCCTTTGAGCAGGAGCGTCTCGATGCCTTCGCGATGCAGCGCGTCGAGTGCGGGCGCGACGCGCGCGATGAGGTGCTGATGATGAATCCACGCGCGTCGATAGTGCTCGCGCAGCAGGGACGCGTCGGCCGCATCGGTTACGACCTCGCGCAGGTTCCACCAGACGAGCGGCAGCCACCAGTCGGACGCGGGATCGAATCGCCATCGGTCAGCACCAGCACGCCAAGCCGTCCATGCGGCCAGTGCGGCGTCGGGCGGCGCGAGCGCGGCGGCGCGCAACAGGCCGCGCCGGTCGGAGGTCGTAGCGGCCCGAGGCGACATTGGTGCTAGGATACGCGCACCGCTCTCCCCCCAGCGCCAGCGGCCATTCTCGAACGGACGCTCATGGATCAGCCATTTCCGCGCGCGCGATCAGCCGGGTTGACCGTCGAGGACCTCGACGGCGAACTCATCATCTACGACACGGAGCGCCAGAAGGCGCATTCGTTGAACGAAGGCGCCGCCGCGGTCTGGCAGCGCTGCGACGGCCGCACGTCCATCGAGGACATCGATCGTGCCGTCGCCGACGCGCTCGGTCAGCCGCCGAACCTCGATCTCATTTGGCAGGCGCTTCGTCAGCTCGACCACGCCGGTCTGCTCGAGCCGCCGCCTGACGCCGCCGTGTCGGTGACCTCGTCGCCGCACGTCCGTCGCCGCGCTTTGCGACAGCTCGGCTGGGCCGCACTCGTCGGCGTGCCGCTCGTCGCGTCGATCGCGCTGCCCGCTACGGCCTCGGCGCAGGTCGTTGGTCCGCCAGGACCCGCTGGTCCGACGGGACCGACTGGCCCGACCGGGCCTGCCGGCTCCGGTCCGACCGGTCCTACGGGCGCGTTCGGCGTGACCGGGCCTGTCGGCGCGACGGGTCCGACGGGGCCAACCGGACCGACTGGACCGACCGGGACCATTCCGGTGTAGCGGCGCCATGACCACCGCATTCCCTCTCGCTCGTTCGCGCGGTCTGACCGTCGAAGCGTTCGACGACGACCTCGTCGTCTATGACGTGGAACGGCAGCGCGCGCATTCCCTTCATGCCGTGGCGGCGACGGTGTGGCGGTGTTGCGACGGCCGTACGTCGGTCGAAGACATTGCCGCGCGCACGGCCGAGACGCTCGGCCTGCCGCCGAACCTCGAGGCCGTCGAGGACGTGCTGCGCCAACTCGACCTCGTCGATCTCCTCGAATCGCCCGTCGACGATGCGGCACCGCTCGCAACGGAAGCGGGTTCGGTGGCACGCCGCGGTGCGCTGCGGAAGATGGGATGGGCGGCTGCGGCCGCGCTGCCGGTCGTCA
The DNA here is from genome assembly GCA_035550595.1 of Vicinamibacterales bacterium. Lineage (GTDB taxonomy): Bacteria > Acidobacteriota > Vicinamibacteria > Vicinamibacterales > SCN-69-37 > CALFMR01. The sequence goes on along the minus strand of DASZOV010000095.1, from coordinate 8,083 downwards.
TGTCCATGGCGATTCCGCACGCGGCGTACGCGCAGTCGGTCGGTATTCCCGGACCGACGGGCCCCGCGGGCCCGCCCGGGCCGACTGGCCCCACTGGTCCAGATAGTTCGCCGGGACCGACCGGCGTGACCGGTGCCACCGGCGCGACCGGTCCGACAGGCCCGACTGGACCGACCGGCCCAACGGGGCCGACCGGGCCTTCGTTCATCATTCCCTAGCCCCCTAGCCGCGGCAGGCGTGAGACGTCTGCCGCGCACGCCCGTGCTAGCATCACAGTCTGCCTTGGGTGCCCACGAGGGGCATAACAGGGAAGTCCGGTGCAAATCCGGCGCGGTCCCGCCACTGTGAGTGAAGGATCGCCGCTTCGAGACGCCACTCGGCCGAACGGCCGGGGAAGGTGAAGCGGCTGCGAGTCGACAACCGATTCGCACCTTCCAAGCCAGGAGACCTACCCAGGCCATCTTGCGGTCGACTTTCCGCGACGACGGAGAGCGCACACGAAGTCTCTCGGCCTTCCGGCCTCTTCGTTCCTGCGTGTCTTCATCGCCGATGCTGGTCGCCGCATTTGCCCGCGGAGGCCTGCAGCATGGCGAGCGTCCTCGCTCCTCGCGCCGTTTCCCGTCTGTTCCGTTGTGTTCGAGTGGTCACGATGGTCGTTGCCGCGATGGCGTGTGTCGCGGCTGGCGCTCACGCGCAGTCCGCGGATCGATCGGTCAGCGGTACGGTCTTCGATTCCATCGGGGATCCCGTTCCCGGCGCGACCGTCACGCTCTTGCGCGATGCCAACCGCGTCGCCGAGACGGTCACGGACGAGCACGGCCACTTCGCGTTCTCACGGGTCGACGAAGGCCGGTACGCGATCGACGCGCGCCTCACGGGGTTCGTGCCCGGGACCGCCGCCCCGTTCTTCGTCGGCGCGCACAGTCACGCCGTCGTCGACGTCACGCTTCAGGTCGGCCTGCGGCAGGACGTCGTCGTCACCGCCTCGGCAACAGCGGTGCCCGCGTCCGAGGCCGGCGCCTCAGTGACCGTCATCGATCGCGACACGATCGAGGCGACGGCCAAGCCTGACGTGCTCGACGCGATCCGGCTCGTGCCCGGTGCCGCGGTGACGCAGTCGGGTGCGCGCGGCGGCGTCACGTCCGTGTTCGTGCGCGGCGGCGCGGCCAATTTCAACAAGGTGCTCATCGACGGCGTGCCGGCCAACGACGTGGGCGGTGCGTTCGACTTCTCGAATCTCACGGCGACCGGGATCGATCGCGTCGAGGTGCTCCGCGACGCGAACAGCGTGCTGTACGGCAGCGACGCGCTCGCCGGCGTCATCAACCTGACGACGAGGCGCGGCACGACACGCACGCCGGAAGCGTCGCTCTCGTTCGACGGCGGCAACTTCGGCACGACGCGGCAGGAAGCGTCGCTCGGCGGCACGGTCCAGCGCCTCGACTACTTCGTGGACTACTCGCACTTCGACACGGACAACGACTTGCCGAACAACGGCTACAAGAACGACACGTTCGCGAGCCGGTTCGGCTGGGCGCTCGGGCCGCGATCGGATGTCAGCCTCACCGTGCGCCACGTCGAAAGCACGGCCGGAAGTCCCAACGCGATCGGTGTGTACGGCATCGCCGACGACACGACGCTGACGTCGAACGCCACCTATGTGAGCGCCGCTCTGCAGTCCCGCCTGGGCTCGGGCTGGGAGACGACGCTGCGGTTCACGTCGATGAGCCTGGGCAACCACTCGGTGAACCCATCGCCCACCGGCGAGCCGTACGACCCGTTCGACTCCGGCTTCCCGAGCTATCTCGGCGACGTCGTCACGCTCACCGGCGCGAACGGCTATTCGGCGACGGGACGAGGGATTCTCGATTACTTCGACACGTATCCGATTCCATACGACGCGAACACGACGCGTCGCGCGGGCTATGGCCAGGCGACGCGGCACTTGTCGAGTTGGATCGATCTGTCAGCGGGCGCGCGTGTCGAGCGCGAAGAGGGATCGTCGGTCTACGGACAATTCGGCGAACCCACGTCGACGTCGCGTACCAACGCGGGCGCCTTCGCGGAGGTGCGCGCCGCGGCTCACGGCGTGTTCGCGACGGCGGGCATCGGCTACGACCACAACGCGATTTTCAAGTCGGCGGTGACGCCGCGCGTTTCGCTCGCCGCCTACGTGCGCAAGCCGTCGTCGACGGCGGCGTTCGGCGACACGAAGGTGACGTTCAATGCGGGCACCGGCATCAAGGCGCCGAGCATCGCGCAGGAACTGTCGTCGCTGTATGCGATCGTGCAGGCGCTGCCGGCCGACGCGCAGCCGGACGTGAACGGTCTGTCACCGATCGGCCCGGAGCGGAATCGCAGCATCGACGTCGGCGTCGAGCAGGGACTGTGGGGCGGACGCGCGCGCGTGGGCGCGACGTTCTTCCACAACCGGTTCTCGGATCTGATCGAGTTCGTCGATGCCGGTGTGCTGCCGCAGTTGGGCATTCCGCCGTCGGCTGCCGCCGCAACGGGCTTCGGTGCCTACGTGAACTCGTCGTCGTACTGGGCACGCGGCGTCGAGTTCTCGGGCGAGGCCGCCATCGGCGCGTACGTGCGCGTCAGCGCGTCCTACACGCACTTGAAGGCCGTCGTGACCGACTCGTTCGCGTCGAGCGCGCTCGCGCCGGCGACGAATCCGGCGTTCCCCGATATTCAGATTGGCGCGTTCGGTCCGCTCGTCGGCGCCGCGCCGTTTCGGCGACCGGCCGATACGGGGAGTCTGCTCGCGATGTTCACGAACGGTCGTTTTCAAGCCGTGCTGTCGGCGTACTTCGCCGGCACGTCGGACGACAGCACGTTCGTGAGCGATGCCGACTTCGGCAACAGCCTGCTCCTGCCGAATCACGATCTCGATGCCGCGTATCAAAAGCTCGACGCGAGCGCGTCGTACCGGATCGTGCCGCGCGTGAAGTGGTACCTGAGCCTCGAGAACCTGCTGAATCAGCGCGAGCAGGGCGTCTTCGGTTTTCCGGCGCTGCCGCGCAGCGTCCGCACGGGCGTGACGATCACGCTCGGCGGCGACGGCCGCACGCAGCCGTAGCCCGGGACGATCGCGCGGCCGCGGCAGACGGATTGTCCGGGCGGCCACGGGGGGCCGCCCCTACAAGGGGAAACCGGAGCGTCCGTGGGCGGTCCGTTGTGGGGGCCGGCCCCTGTGCCGGCCCGGGGGCTACTGGGCCTTCGGTGCTGTTCCTTCCGGTGCGGCGGGCGCTGGCGTGGATGCGCCGGGCGCCGATGTTGTCGGCGCCGCGGCCGGCAGCGCGCCGTTGGTCGCGATGATCTGTTGCGCGAGGTTGTTGACGACCGTGGCGCCGGCGCGGGCCTCGGCGAGGTACGCGGCGTGCAGCACCTGCTCGCGCCTCGACTTCAGGTTGTCGCGAATGCTGTCGTGGACGCTCGGCGTCGTCAGCTCGCGCTGGCCGGGCGCCTCGTGCGCCACGACCATCAAGAGCGTCGTCGCGCCGTTGAGCGTGACGGCGCTGACCTGACCCGGCTTCGTGTCGAGCACCATCTTCTTCACTTGCGGCGGGACGCGTTCGAGCGTCGAAGCCGGGACGAAGCCCAGGTCGCCGCCCCGCGGCGCGCTGTTGGGATCCTCCGAGTAGTCCATCGCCAAGGTCGCGAAATCTTCGCCTTTGTGGAGCCGATCCATCAGCATCGTGACCTTGCGCTGCGCGTCGGCGGGCGACGTCGCATCGTCGTGCTGGCGGTTGGTGATCTGCTGGTCCTGGACCGGCGTGATGAGGATCTGCGCCAGGTGGTACTGGTCCTCGGTGACGTTGAACTCGGCGCGGTGTGCGTTGTAGTAGGCGGTGATCTCCGCGTCGGTGACGTTGATCTTGCTCGTGACGTCGCGGTCGACGAGCTTGCGCACGATGAGCTCGCGGCGGACGCCGTTCTTGAAGTCGTCGGGCGTCAGGCCGCGCTCGGCGAGCTGCATCTGGAAGGCGGCGTCGGTCAGTCCGTTCTGACGTTCGGTCACGGCCTTGGTGACGTCCGCGTCCGTGACGTCGAGGTGCGCCGCGCTCGCGCGCGCCAGCAGGATGTCCTGCGTGATGAGCTCGTCGAGGACGTTGAGCTCGAGGCCGAGCGTCTCTTCGGCGGACGGCGGCGTCGGCGTGGGATCGACCGACGCGCGGTAGGCCTCCTCGACTTCGGCGCGATGAATGTCACGACCGTCGACGACGGCCCAGACGTCGGGCGCGAGCGAGCGGGAAGCGGTCGGACGGCTGCACGCGGCGGCGTACGGCAGCGCGGCTGCGGTCAGAAGGATGGCCGCGGCGCGGCGCAGGGACGGAAGCAGGATGTCGGTCATGGCAAGGTCGTCGGCGTCGAACGCTCGAAGCTCGCCAGTCTATCCTGTTCCGTCCTCACGCACGCGATTATTCGCGCCGTGCGCCGCGGCGCGATCGTTCACTACTGCGCCGTACGGCCGCGCGCGCTCGGATCGCCCGTCGGCGGCGGCGCCTGGTCGGTCGCGGCCGGCGGCCCGAGCAGATCGGTGAGCATCGGCTTCAACGCATCGGCCCACACCTGGTAGCCCTTGAGCGTCGGGTGCAGGTGGTCCTGCGCGTTCAGCATGCCGTCGATGAGATTGCCATCCTTGTCGGCGAGCTTGTCGTTGATGTTCAGGAAGCGCACGGTCTTGCCGTCGGCCCACGCCGCGAGGTTCGCATTGATCTGGTTGATCTCGGCGTTGACAGCCGGGTCGTTGCCGCGTGGGAAGATGGCCGTCAGGATGATCGTCGCGTCGGGGACTTTCTGGTGGAACGTGTTGACGATCGCCTGCACGCCGCGCGTGACGTCGGCGACCTTCTCCGGTCCACCCGGCCGCGAGCCGACGTTGTTCGTGCCCGCCAGGAGGACGACGACCTTGGGATGCAGGCCGTCGAGCTCGCCGTTCTGAAGCCGCCAGAGAATGTTTTCCGTCCGATCGGCGCCCCAGGCGAAGTCCCCGACGTTCCAACCCGTGAAGTTCGACCGCCAGTTGGCCAGGAAGTCCGGTTGGTCGGTCGCGCCCCAGCGGCGCGCGATCGAGTCGCCTTCGAAGTAGACGTCGACGCGTCCTTCGGTCCGCTTCCGGAGCAGATCCTCGTGCGCGATCTTCGAGTTCGCATCGGTGCGCGGCGCCGCGACGTCGGCCGGACCTGGCGTCCGCGGGCCAGGCGTGGCCGGCGCCGTGTAGCCGAGGAAGTTGTCCGCCCACGGGATGAAGTACTTCCAGTTCGGGCCGTCCGTGTGGCCGCCGTCGTGCTGACGCCAGGCGAGCTGACCGTCGAGCAGGCTCACGTTGACGGCCGGCATCTTGGCCGTGTGGTAGTCGTCGCCGACGCCGAGATCCTTCGCGCCGAGCAGCCGGAAGACCTTGCCCGCGGCGACGGTCGCCATGTAGCTGCCCTGATGATCGAGCCACTTCGCGTCGCCCTTCTCGGGCACGCCGTAGCTGATGAAGGTCAGCCGCGGTGCGCAGAGCGCGATGAGCTCATGCGAATCGACCGGCAGGTCGCCGGCGTTCTTGCTGCCGAAGGTCGCATCCGACGCGCCGTATTTCAGGAAGTTGCCGGCCATCCAGTGGTACTCGCCCGAGGCAGTCAGATTCTCGACCGCTTCGCCCCAGTTGCGGCGATTCAGCTTGGCGCCGCCTTCACCCGACGAGCCGACGAGCACCATCGCGAATCGCGGATCGAACGCCATCGTCACGAGCGCCGCCTTGCCGTAGCGCGACACGCCGTCGATACCGACCTTGGTCGCATCGACGGATGGATCGCTCGCGAGGTAGTCGAGCGCGCGTCCCGCGCCCCACGCCCATGCGCGCAGCGAACCCCAATCGTCGGGCTTGCGCGGCTGGCCCTTGTTGACGAGGCCGATGATGCCCGCCGTCAGACCCGCGCCGTTGTCGGCCTGGACGCTCGCCGGATTGAGGAGCGCGTAGCCCCATCCGCCTGAGATGAGTTGATCGGTTGCCGGCGGATCGCTCGGCGCCTGCGGGGCCCCGGCGCCCGGAGCGCCAGCGGCTCCACGTGCCGGACCTGCCGCCGCGCCGCGTCCCGGTCCTGCGGCGCCTCGCCCCGGTCCCGCCGCGCGTCCGCGCGCGGCTCCTGCCGCACCGCCGCGCCCGGCGGGGAAGCCGAAGCCGCCGCGAGCCGGAGGCGGATCGCCCGGCAGACCGCCGCCGCGGAACATGATCATCACCGGCACCGGCGTGTGGACGTCAGCCGGCGTGACGAGCATGAGACTGATGTTGACGTCGATGGCCGGATACGCGGAGTTGTCGACGTGACCGACGAGCTCCCGCCCGAGGACCGGATGGCCCGCGACCACGCCGTACTGCGTCCGCGCGACGCGCCAGGTCACGACCGGGACCTGCGCCGGCACGCGGCCGTAGACCTCGCGTTCGAAGTCTTCGACGATTTCCGGACGCCGCTCGTGCCACCACATCCCGGGCGTCGTCACCTTCTGGCCGTTCTTCAGCGTCAGCGGATCGGGCAGGTTGGGGAAGGGATTGGCCTTCGACTCGTCGTAGTTCGCGTGGTTGGGATCTTGTTCGTTGCCGCTCGGACCTGGCCGCAGCTTCCGGATGCCGAGCTGGTCCATCATGTTTTGATGGTCCTCCTGGGCGGTCCAGTGCTTGGGTGCCGGCATGTTCGGCGTCGCGCTGTCGGCTGACGCCGCCGGAGCGGACGACGAGGCCGGCTGTTGGGCGGCGAGGCTGCCCCACGAGATCATCGCGATCGTGCCGGCGACGAGGCTCGCGGTCTTCCACGGAAATCGCGGTGCGCGCATGGCCAGGTCCTTTCGGGCTGTCGGGGTGTTCGGCGGCCGGAGACGACCGGCCGGCGGCGATTGTAGCGGATGTGGAACCGGTTTCACCACGGGATTTGACGAGGTGGCGCGCGTCGCGGTCGGACGCTATACTTCATACATGAACCGAAAGGCCGCCTCGCCTGCCGGATTGTTCGCCCTGTTGCACACGGCCAACGCCGTGCAGGCGCAGGTCGAATCCCGGCTCGACGCGATCGGCCTGTCGCTCGCCAAGCTCGCCGCGCTTCGCGCGCTCGCCGACGCGGGCGAGTCGCTGCCGCTCGGCCAGCTCGCCGGCCGGCTGGCGTGCGTGAAGTCGAACATCACGCAGCTCGTCGATCGCCTCGAGAGCGACGGCCTCGTCGCGCGTCAACCCGATCCGCACGATCGCCGCGGACGACTGGCGGTGCTGACGGCAGCGGGGAAGAAGGCGTGTCGCGACGGCACGCGTATCCAACAGGAGGCCGAAGCCAGCGTGTTCGGCGCGCTGACCGCCGACGAGGCATCGGCGCTCGGCGCCCTGATGCAGAAGCTGGCGCCGCAGGCCTAGCGCGGTTCATGCGGCGTGTGGGTGCGTCTTGTGTAGTGCATGTATGGACAGTCTATGAATACATTGATGGCGGACAGCGACAGAAGACAGGGGACAGAGGGCAGAACTTAAGAGTACATTGCAAAACTTCGAAGTTCGAACTTCGAAGTTCGAAGTTGACGAGCGCCTGACGGCGCGTCGTGAGTTTTGAAACACGCTTTAAGAAAAAAAGATGACACCGCGAGCCCCCGAGCGAAGCGAGGGCGGCGAAGCGCGTAAGCGCGGGGGTGGGGCCCCGCGCCACTGCAAAGAAGATGACACGACAGGCGACAGAACTAAGAAAGATGACACCGCGAAACCCCGAGCGTAGCGAGGGCGTTGAGCGTCGTAGCGTTGGGGGTGGGGCCCCAACGCATTGCAGGAAAGATGACTGTAAGCGTCCGGGGCGGTGGGCGTTGTCCCGCGGCCCGAGTGGCCTGATAAGATAGGGCGGTTGTCGCGGCGCCCGGGGCCGCACCGAGACCGATGACCGAACCCGCACTCGACGACGCCCTGCTCACGCGGTTGAAAGACGATCTGCTGCGCAAGCGAGGCGAGATTCTCAGCGCGTCGACCGGCACGCGTCCGCTGCCCGCCTCGATGGACGTCAACAGCCGCCAGGGCGACCTGGCGGACCAGGCGAGCGGCAACAACGAAGTGCACATTCAGCTC
>DASZOV010000094.1:0-5893 GCA_035550595.1 Vicinamibacterales bacterium | reverse complement strand
TCGCGATCAGTTTTTGACAAAACTGATCACTTTGTGCTTGACAGTCTTCCGAACTCGTCCATAATCTACATCTTGCGTGAGAGCAACCGGCTCAGCCTATTCATGGGGTACTGCTCAACCGAGCGGTCGGTCGGTTTCTTTCGGCAATGCGCATGGATCACGACGGCAGGCGATTTCGGACACACGCGCAGGGGCGACGACGCCGCTCTGGACGCGTCGGCGTGATTCATCCAGGGTGCAGGCATCGCGATGCCCGCGCCCTTTTTTTGTGAGTTGCCGGACGTGCCGCGCCGTGACGGCGCCGCGTTCGCGACGAAGCCAGGACGCCATGCGTGCGGGCCGGGCGGGCCGAGAGGCCGCGGCGCCGCAGCACGGTTGAGCACCTGTGCACTACCTCACGATGAAAGGGGGGACGACGAACATGGCGAAGAAAGCAGCCAAGGGCGGGAAGAAGAAGGGCGGCAAAAAGCGGTAAGCACGCCCTCCCGCTAGAAGAAAAAGGGGGCGATCGTCGCCCCCTTTTTTTCTCTCGACACGCGGCGGCTCTCGGAGCCGCCGCGTCCATCCTCACTCGAACGACGCGCCGTCCCAGATCCGCACCCGCTCAATCGCGTCCCAGGGCGCAACCTGATCCAGTACGTCCCAGCCACGCACCACGTGGCCGAACACCGTGTACTTCGCGTCGAGTTGCGGCTGCGGCACGAGCGTGACGAACCACTGGCTGCCGCCCGTGTCCGGTCCAGCGAGCGCCATGCCGACCGTGCCGCGCACGAACGGACGCGGGCTGAGCTCGTCGACGAGCGCATATCCCGGCCCGCCCGTGCCGTCGCCGCGCGGATCGCCGCCCTGCACGAGCACGCCGGGCACGACGCGGTGAATCCGCGTGCCGTTGAAGAACCCGGCGCGCGCGAGCGCGATGAAGTTCAACGACGTCACGCCCGCATCGACGACGTTCAACTCGATCTCGATCGTGCCGTGCGACGTCTCGACGAACGCGTGCGGCGAATACGCCGGGTGCAGGAGCGCATCCGATGAAAAGAACGAGGCCGGCTGCCGGAGTGGCGCGGGACGCTCGGGCGCGGCATCGGAGACACCAGCGTCGCGCAGGAGCCGGGCGGCGTGCACACGAACCGACCAGGCCGGATCGGCGAGCGCCTTGCGCCAGGTCGGCTCGGCGTCGGCGTGGCTGTACTGCGCGAGTGCTGACACGACGGCGTCACGCGCGTCACCGGTTCCATCGGCCAGGCCGCGTTCGTACGCCGCCACGAGCCGCGCCGCGCCGCCATCGGGACGAGTGCGGCCGACGAGCTCGGCCGCGGTCGCTCGCTCGGCGACGTCGCCGGCTTCGAGCGCGGCGAAGAGACGCGACGTCGCGTCGGGTGCGTGAACGGCGACGAGCGCCTCGAGCGCCGGACCGTGGACGCGCGCGTCAGCATCAGTGACGAGATCCTCGATTGCCGCCGTCACGCGATCCGCTGACAGACCGCCGAGCACCGACGCCAGCGCCGCGCGCACGGACCAGTCGGCGTCGGACCCGAGGCTGGCCTGCACCGTCAGGAACGCATCGGGATCGATCGCAGCGAGTGATCGCATCGTCGCGGCGCGGACGGCGGGGTTGGGCGCCGTTAACCAGTCGAGCAGCGGATCGAAGGCGGAGCGCGAGCGCGTCTGGCCGAGAGCCGCGATGACAGCCAGGTGCAAGGGCACGGGAAGATCGGGCGTCGAGAGCAGTTGCAGCAACGCGGCGGTCGCGTCCTGCCCGCCGACAGATCCGAGTGCCCGGACCGCGGCAGCGCGCAGCGGCAACGCGGCGGCCGCGTCGAGCGCGATGGGACGCGCAAGGCCGGCGGTTCCGGCATCCTTGACCGCCGCCAGACCACCAAGCGCGAACACGCGCGTGTCGGTCGTTGGCGTTGCGGCCAACGCACGAAGTGCAGCGGCCGCGCGCCGGTCGTTGACCCGCGCGAGCGCGGAGGCGACCGGCCACCACGTCGACGCCGGCTGTCCAGACGCGTCGAGCGCGACGCGCGCGAGCGCGTCGTACTGCCCAAGGCGTGCGAGCGCGAAGAGCGCGGCGCGGCAGGCATCGGCCTCGGGCGAAACGTCGGTTGCATCGGGAGCGAGCGCGGCGAGGATTGGCCCGCACCCGGCGGCCGCCTGCGCGACCGCCGAGGCAGCGGCGCTGAGGTCAACGGTCGCCGGCGCCTGACTCGCGGGCGGCGTCGATGGCTGAGAGGACGCCGCGCCGCCAGCCTGCGCTGGTGCGGCCGTTGCGGGCTCGGACGCGGCCGGCGCGGGCGCACCGCATGCGCTCGTATCCGCCCGGCAGCGATCGGCGATGAGACCAATCGCGTCCATCGCGCGCGCCCGCACGACGGGCACCTCGTCGGTCAGCGCGTGCTCCAGCGTCGCGATCGTGTCGGCGCGGCCGGCGAGGCCGAGCGCGAACGCCGCCATGGCGCGTACGTCGGGCTCGCTGTCCGTGAGCGCATCGATGAGCGCGGGCATGCCCTCGGACAATCCGACGCGGCCAATCGCGAGCACGGCCCGGCGCCGCAGCGCGGCTGACGGATCCAGTGACAGCGCGACGAGATCCGGATCCGCCGCGGGACGCAACGCATTCGCGCGAGGCGTGCCCGCCGGACGAGGCGCCGGCGGCGTCACGTCCGGATCGCGCAACACGCGCTGCTGCTCGAGCCGCAGCGTCCAGGCAATCTTCGTATCGAGCGATGCCGGCGGCTTCGCCGGTGTCGTCTCGGCGGGCGTCGTGGGGACGGACTTGCAACCGGCGCCGATCGCCGCGGCCGCAGCGGCCACCGCAAGCCAGACGATCGAGAATCCAAGGCGTCTTCGTGCCATGCGGGTATCGTAGCGCAGCGGTTCGGCGCCTCGCCGCGGGCCGCTGCTATACTTCGCCATCTTGGACTTTCGCTATTTGGCGATCGAAGGTCCCACGGGCCTCGGCAAGACGACGCTCGCCGAGCGGCTCGGCGCACGGATTGGCGCGACCGTCGTGCTCGACGACCCGGAGAATCCGTTTCTCCCCGATTTCCACGCCGGTCGTCCGGGCGCGGCGTTCCAAGCGCAGTTGTTCTTCACGCTCGCGCGCCACCGGCAGATGCAGGCGTTCCGCCAGCGCAACCTCTTCAATCAGATCACGGTCTGCGACTACCTGTTCGAGCGCGATCGCATCTACGCGTTCATGACGCTCGACGACAACGAGCTCTTCATCTATCAACGGCTGTTCGAGCTCCTCGCCCGCGACGTCCCGCTGCCCGACATCGTCGTCTATCTCCAGGCGCCGACGTCGGCGCTCGAGCGTCAGAACCGCGGACGACGAGGCAACGAACCGCCGTCGGCCGTCGACCTCGCTGAACTGAACGAAGCCTACAACCACTTCTTCTTTCACTACAGCGCGACGCCGCTGCTCGTCGTCGAGACGTCGCAGGTCGATCTCGCGTGGGGCGATGAGGCCGTCGACGAACTCCTGCGTCAGATCGCCGCCATGGGGCACGGCACGCAGTACTTCGTGCCGCGCCTGCGTCCGTGAGCCGCGATCCGATCCGCGTGCGCCAGGTCCGTCGGTCATTCGGACGCGCGTGTGGACTTGCCCCGGTCGGCGCGAGCCAGTAGAGTCCCGGAGTGGCCTGGTTCAAGAAGGCCCGCCGGCCGATCGCGGCGCCCGAGCAAGCCAGCCGGGTCCCGGAAGGTCTGTGGGTCAAGTGTCCGTCGTGCAACAAGGCGATCTACAACAAGGATCTCGTCGCCAGCCTGTCGGTGTGTCCGCGGTGTGCGCATCACTTCCGCCTGTCGGCCGCCGATCGCCTGCGCATGCTGCTCGACGGTGGCTGGACCGAGCACGACGCGGGATTGCGCTCGACCGATCCGCTCACGTTCACGGACACGAAGGCGTATCGTGATCGGTTGTCGAAGGCGATTGCCTCTACCGGTCTGAACGACGCCATCATCGTCGGCTCGGGCACGATTGAAGGACTGCCGGCGGTCGTCGCCGCGATGGAGTACAGCTTCATCGGCGGCAGCATGGGCGTCGTCGTGGGCGAGAAAATCACGCGCGCGGCCGAACGGGCCTGCGCGGAACGCGCTGCGCTCATCGTCGTCTCGTGCTCGGGCGGGGCGCGCATGATGGAAGGCACGCTCTCGCTCATGCAGATGGCGAAGATCAGCGCCGCGCTCGGCCGGCTCGATCGCGCCAGCCTCCCCTATCTCTCCATCCTGACCGACCCGACGACGGGCGGCGTCACGGCGAGCTTCGCGATGCTCGGCGACCTGAACATCGCCGAGCCAAAGGCGCTCATCGGCTTCGCCGGCCCGCGCGTCATCGAGCAGACGATCCGGCAGAAACTGCCGGAGGGCTTTCAACGCAGCGAGTTCCTGCTCGACAAGGGCTTCATCGACCTCGTCGTCGATCGGCGCGAGTTGAAGGCCACCGTGGCGCGGTCCCTGCGCCTGCTCGGCGTCGGCCCGCGATCCACGCCGTCGGCGACCGCCGTTCCCACCGGTGACGAGCCCGACGCCTGACGCGCGCGCCGCGCTCCTGTCGCTCGAGCAGATCGGCATCAAGCTCGGCCTCGACCAGATCCGGGCCCTCGTCGACGCGCTCGGCCGGCCCGATCGCGCGTTTCCCTCGATCGTCGTCGCAGGCACGAACGGCAAGGGATCGGTCACCGCGATGCTCGACCGCGGCCTGCGTGCGGCTGGATTGCGCACGGGCCGCTACACGTCTCCTCATCTCGTCGCACTCGAAGAGCGATTCGCCATCGACGGTCGCGACATCACGACCGAGACGTTCGATGCCGCCGCCCGCCGCGTCCTGGCTGCTTCGGCCGCGCTGCCCGCGCCGCCGAGTTTCTTCGAGGCGACGACAGCCCTGGCGCTCGACGTCTTCCGCGAGGCACGCGTCGACGTGGCCGTGCTCGAAGTCGGCCTGGGCGGCCGGCTCGACGCGACGAACGTCGTCTCGTCGGTGGCCGTTGCGATCACGGCCGTGGACTTCGACCACGAGGCGTTCCTTGGCCACACGATCGAGGCCATCGCGCGCGAGAAGGCCGGCGTCATCAAGCCGAACGGCCTCGTCGTCCTCGCGCCGAATCCGCCGGCGGTCGAGACGATCGTCTCGGAGACGTGCGAGGAACGCGGTGCGCGCCTCCTTCGTGCCGCTGACGTCGCCGTCGAGTCGATCACGATGGATGCCGGACAGGCGGTGGTCACGTTGACGACGCCACGCCGGCGCTATGACGGGTTACGGCTGGCGCTGCGCGGCCGCCATCAGATCGACAACGCGCGGGCGGCGATCCGGCTTCTCGAGGCGCTCGATGAGACTGGCAGGTTCGCGATTGACGAGGCTGCCATCCGAACGGCGATCGAAGATGTCGTCTGGCCCGGACGACTCGAGCTCGTGCGGAGCGCCGCGGGCGAGATTCTGATCGACGGCGCGCACAATCCGGCTGGCGCGCGCGCGCTCGCCTCCTACGTGCTCGAGACGTACGGGCAGCGCTTGCCGTTCGTCGTCGCGATCATGCACGACAAGCAGATCGACACGATCCTGACCGCGCTCGCGCCGGCCGCGTCGTGTTTCGTTTGCACGGCGCCGGAGACGCCGCGGGCCGCGCGACCCGAGGATCTCGCGCTCGCCGCGTCGCGTGTCGCGCCAGACTTGCCGGTGTCGACCGCACCTGATCCGATCGCGGCCATCCGCCGCGCTGCGGCGGCCGGATCGCCAGTTGTCGTCGCCGGATCGCTCTATCTCGCGGGCGACGTGCGTGCGCATGTCTCGTGATAGGCTTCGAGCGGTGCCGGCCGGCGCCGCGCCCGTTTCGTTCGGTCGAGGGGTCATGCTTCGGTCACTCTTCGTTGCCGGCGCCGCGCTCGCCGT
>DASZOV010000093.1:0-45524 GCA_035550595.1 Vicinamibacterales bacterium | reverse complement strand
TCCGTCCCGCCGGGATTCAGGCTGAGCACGACCTGGAGGACGCGCGGCCGCCGGTCAGATCCAGCCACGCCAGCGATAGTACAGGAGCGCCAGCCGTTCGTAGCAGGCGTCGCGGCTCACCATGAGCGCGGACCATGACGGGACGAATCGCCAGGTGCCCGTTGTGGCCGGCTCGCGATCGACGGGGGCCGGCACGAGCGTCATGTCATCGATGCCGGCGCGAGCCATGAGCGCTGCGAGACGCGGCGCCTGCAGACGCGAGGTGATGACGACGGTGCGCGGCCCATGCGCGAGATCGTGCATCCAGATGACCTGCGTGCGCGTGGTCGGCGCGGTGTCGTCGAGATGGAAGCGTCCACGGGCGATGCCGGCCTCGACGAGGAGATGCGCCATGAAGCGACCGCCTGAAACGAGGACCTGCGGCGGCGGCGAGGCACGGTACCAGGCCGCGGCCTCGCGCGCCCGGCCGCGCGGGTTGTCGCCGTCGATGACGATGATCCGCTCGGCGCCGAGTCGTGTCGGGTGTTGCGCCGACCAGGCTGGAGGCGCGTAGCGGGCGAGCGCCGATGCCACGACGGGCAGTGACAGGAAGAGGTAGGCAGAGGCGACGACGGCAAGCCACCGCCGCGCCCATCGGCGCGCGCGTGGGCCGGCGGCGGCGAGCGCCGCGGCCGCCGCGATGCTCAGCAGGAGAAAGCCGAGCGAGCCAGGACCGCCAATCGACTTGAGGAGATCGAGCAGGAACACAGTGCCGGACCGGCGAGGAGGCGCGGTCGGATGTCAGAAATTGTAATCGATGGATGGCTTAGTCGTCTCGCGAGCAGACAATAATCATCATGCGGCGAGACTCTACGGGACGTCGTCAGGCAACGCTGATGACGTCGCCGGTGTCGGTCGGGTGCATCAGCCAGGAGAGAATCGTCGGCACGAGATCCCGCGCCGTGTTGCCCGCCGCCAGGCGGAAGGTGAGCATGTAGTCGGTCACGCCGTGCAGCGCCAGTTGCACCCACCGCTCGCTGCCCTGGTCGCAAATACTGAAGATTTCCACCTGCCACCGGCGACCCATCGCGATCAGCTCGCGTCCGTCGAGCGCGCTGAACAACCCGTCGGGGCGCGCGCCGTCGGTTGGCGTCTCTTGCATCGCTGGCAGCGGTCCGCAGTAACCGGTCCGGGGCGTCGTCGCGGCCAGACCTCGTGATTCGCGCACGAGTCTCAGGGACATGGTGACCCCAAACATGTGCAATTTGTTGGCCAGTCTTGCCGCGACGACACGGACCGCACGCCGTCGTACGCAGTCAGGCAGGAAATTCCTGCTGCTGTAAGAACGTCACGGTCATCGTTCCGAGGGCGCGGATGTCCTTCGCAGTGGGCGGCGCGAATCACCAGTCGACAAGGACCTCCGTGATGTAGGGTAAAGTCGGCGCGGCAAATGAATTGCTCTCGCGCAACCCCATGCCGATCACGCCGCGCACGAGGCGACCGCCGGTGAACGACCGTTCTCGATCTCGCAAGGCGCGGCGTTCACTCCGCGCGTGGCTCCTGCCGATGGCCGCGCTCGCCGCCGTCGCGCTCGTGACGTCCGCCCTCTCCGCGCAACGCGCCGTGCCGCGCGGATCGATCGTGCCGGCCGCAGCGCCCGCGGTCCAGCGCGGGACACTGCCCCTCAGCGTGAACGCGCGGCGCGTGCAGGCGATGAGCGACGCGAGCGAGCAGCATCTGCGCTATCTGCCGTCGGAAGTCCTGGTCAAGTTCAAGTCCGGTGTGTCGGTGGCCGGACGGTCGCGCGCCTTGTCCGCGCTTCGCAGCCGGCCCGACTCGAACGCCTTGCGGTGGATTGGCGACGTCGCCGTGCTCACCGACCAGACGCAGCCCGACGCGCGCGTCCTCGCCGACGAGCTCGGCGCGCAACCCGAAGTCGAGTATGCGCAGCCCAATTACATTCGCCGCCAACCGGGCTGGCGATCGGGCGCCTATCGTACGCCGATGGCCGTCACCCCTTCGCCCTCGTCCGGGCTGACGCCAGACGATCCTGACTACTCCGTCCTTCAATGGAACTTCTCGCTGATCGACATGCCCGGCGCGTGGACGATCAATCCCGGCGGGTCCCCGTCGGTGACCGTGGCCGTGATCGACACCGGCGTGACGACCGACACGGGCACGATCACGTTTCCCATCTGGACAGGCCAGCGCTTCGAGGCGACGCCGCTTCCTTTCGGTCCGAGTCCCGACATCTCCGGCTCCCGCATCGTCAACCCCGACGCCGAAGTGCTGCTCGGCGGCGGCGCGCCGCTCATCGATATGGTGGGCCATGGCACGCACGTCGCGTCGACCATCGCCGAGGACGCCAACAACGGGATGGGGCTCGTCGGCATGGCCTACAACGTGCGTCTCATGCCCGTGAAGGTGTGCATCGGCTATTGGGAAGTGATGATCGGCCGCGCCATGTCCTCGGAGCCCGGCTTCGCGGATCCCGACGCTGGCGGCTGTTCAGACGACGCCATCGTCGCCGGCATTCGGTACGCAGTGGACAACGGCGCGAAGGTGATCAACCTCAGCCTCGGCGGACCGGATCCCGCGCCCGCGATCCGCGATGCGCTCACCTACGCGGTCCAGCACGGCGCGTTCGTCGCGGTTGCCGCGGGCAACGATCACGATGACGGCAACCCCGTCGAGTATCCGGCGTCCTACGCGCCCGACATCGACGGCGTCATGGCGGTCGGCGCGATCGGGAAGTCCGAGACGCGCGCGTACTACTCGAGCACTGGCGATTACGTCGAGATCGCGGCGCCCGGCGGCGACGACACGCAGGGCGGCGGCGAGGACCAGGGCTACATCTGGCAGACGACGCTCTTTCCGCCCGATCAAGATCCGACCGTGCTCGTGCGGCCCAGGTTCGATCGGTACGTCGAAGTGGGATACGAGGGCACGTCGATGGCCACGCCGCACGTGTCGGGATTGGCGGCGCTCCTCATGAGCCAGGGCGGCATGAAGAGTCCCAAAGCCATCGAGTCGTTCATCAAGGCCACGGCCAAGGATCTCGGCACGTCGGGAAACGACGACGAGTTCGGCGCAGGGCTCATTCAGCCGCGCGCCGCGCTGCGCGGTCTCGGGATTGCCAACTGATGACGCGCCTCACCGCAAGGAGCATCATGGGGAGTCGCGTCGCAGCGGTCATGAGCCTCGCGATCGTGTTGTCCGCCATGCCTGCGGCGGCAGAGGGTGCCGCTGCGTCAGG
The DNA here is from genome assembly GCA_035550595.1 of Vicinamibacterales bacterium. Classification (GTDB taxonomy): domain Bacteria; phylum Acidobacteriota; class Vicinamibacteria; order Vicinamibacterales; family SCN-69-37; genus CALFMR01. Next base: position 42,289 of record DASZOV010000093.1, on the reverse strand, counting down.
CGTCTTTGCGGCTGCGGCCGACGCGACATCGCATCCATCGCGTACAGCGCAAGCTGACGTGTCGTCGTTCCGTGCGGCGGTGACGCACGGTGTGTTGTTCGGTGTCGTGACGTCCGATGGCGATGCCGCGTCGATGTCTGCAAATGGAGATGCGTCGGCGACTGCGCCTCGATTGACGGAAGCGTCCGCCCAGCGCGTCGTCCGCGGCCGGCCACAGACGCAGCCGCGCCGCGGGATTGGCGTCCACGGTTTCGTTCTGTATGAAAGCACGGCGATGATCGCGTCGCAGTCGTTCGACGCCGTGCTCGGCACGTCGACACTCTCCGGTTCGGGCGGCGGGGTCGAGGTGCTGCGCCTGTGGCGCGGACTGTTCGCGCGCGTCGTCGGATCGACCGCGCGTCACGACGGCAGCCGCGCGCTCATCGCCGGCAGCGAGACGGTGTCACTCGACATTCCCGTCACCGTCGAGGTCTCGCCGCTCGTCATCGGTGCGGGCTGGCGCGTGCCGGTTGGACCGACCGGGCGCATCGTGCCGTACGGCGGCGGTGGCTTCATGCGGCTCTCGTACCGCGAGACGTCGAAGTTCGCGTCCGACGACGAGAACACGGTCGCCGTGTTTCACGGCTACACGATCTTCGGCGGCGTCGACGTGGGGATCTGGAAGGTGCTGTCGGCCGGTATCGAAGCCGAGGTGCGGCACGCGCCGCGCGCGATCGGCAAGGCTGGCGCGTCGGAAGTCTTCGACGAGCACGATCTCGGCGGATCGGCCTTTCGCGTGCTCGTCGGCGTGCGGTACTGACCATCACGCGATGACGCAGGCGTCGCACGCGGCGTTCATGCGCGAGGCACTCGCGCTCGCCGATCGCGCGGCCGAGATCGGCGAAGTTCCCATCGGCGCCGTCCTCGTCGTCGACGACGCGGTCGTGGGTCGAGGGCACAACCAACCGCTCGGCGCGCACGATCCGACGGCGCACGCTGAGATCGTGGCCATCCGCGACGCGGCCGCTGCGCTCGGCAACTATCGGCTCGGCGGTGCGACGCTGTACGTCACGGTCGAGCCCTGCCTCATGTGCGTCGGCGCGCTCGTGCACGCGCGCGTCGAGACGCTCGTCTACGGCGTAGCCGAGCCAAAGACCGGCGCCGTCGAATCAGCGCAGCGGGCTCTCGATCATCCCTCGCTGAACCATCGCGTGCGCGTCGTCTCGGGCGTGCTCGCCGCCGACTGCCGCGCGCGCCTGCGGCGGTTCTTCCAGGAACGCCGCTAGATGATGAAGCCTGCGGACGCGCGTTTTGGCGTGGTCGTAGGCTAGACTAGCGGGAGCGGAGAGGTACCGAAGTGGTCGTAACGGGGGCGCCTCGAAAGCGTCTTGCCCCAAAAGGGCACGTGGGTTCGAATCCCACCCTCTCCGCCATCACTTTTCCGCCAAATCCCTAAGAAAAACGCACAGCGCCCGTCAGATTTCGGCCGCTGTACCTATTTTGTACCTAGAGGGCCCTTTTCGCCCTCTCGGAGGGGATCGTGCTGAACCTCTACCGGCGCCACCAGTCGCCGTGCCGCTACCGCTCGCGGCGCTATCGCGTTTGCCACTGTCCCATCTGGGTGCAGGGCTCGTTGCGAGGCGAGCACATCCGGCGCGCGCTCGATCTCCGGTCCTGGTCGGCCGCGACAGATCTCGTGCGCGAGTGGGAGGCGACGGGCGAGATCGGCGTGGTCAAGAAACCAGACATTCCGACCATCGTCGAAGCCGTCGACCTGTTTCTGAACGACGCGTGCGCGCAACAGTTGAGCACGGAGACGGTGCGCAAGCACGAGAACGTCTTGAAGCACCGGTTGGTGCCGTGGTGCGAAGCGAAAGGGTTTCGGCATCTGAAACAACTCCGCGTCGAGCAGATGCGGCAGTTCCGCGCGACATGGGCCGACAGCGCGAACTACGCGACCAAGAATCTCGAGCGCCTGCCTGAAGTTGAAGAAAGTCAGCGACATGAAGAGCACGGTTCGGCAGATGACGTGCTGTTGGAAGAACTCGACTGAGTGTCGCGGCAGCGACGAAGCGCCAGTCGCCAACGTTGTGCGACAGGTCGTCGTTCCGATTTCGATGGTCGGCCTGTCGACGGCGCTCCGACAGCGCGAGGAGTTGGCTCGTAGCGGCGGATTCGTGTGATTTCACCGTTTCCGTCGCCTTCCTCAAATCATTTTCCACCCGAGTGCGCCCGAATCGTCCGGTCCAGACCGTGAAATCAGGCGTGTTTTCGGCGCTACGGACTAATAGTGCGTTGTGTGGTTTAAAAGTAGTCCACATCCGTTGTATGCTGTAACCCATGAACATGGGCATCGACATTTCCAATGGGCAATAAAGCAATCAAACCCGAAGAACTAGTCCAGATCGCACGGCTGGCGCTGATCGGCCGGTCCCAGGACGTCCAGGCGTACATCCAGCGGCTCGCGCGTCGCTACCGGCAGTCGTTTCCGGCGGTGGCCTCGCAGCTCACTGAGCTGCTGCAGGAATCGCCGACCCGCTCCTCGCCGCTGCGCCGGGAAGCGACAGCGCCGCTGCCCGTCGACCTCGAAACCAGGCTCGAACTCCTGCGCGTCGAGAACAGCCCAGTGCTCGACATCGAGCCGGTGTGGGACGCCGCGGTGAAGGCGTCGCTCGACCAGATTCTGTTCGAGCGCCACCGCGAGGAGGACCTTGTCAAGCAGGGTCTTGCGCCCACGCGCTCGCTCATCTTCACCGGACCGCCCGGCGTCGGTAAGACGCTCGCCGCACGCTGGATCGCCCGCGAGCTGCACCGGCCGCTGCTGACGCTCGACCTTTCCGCCGTCATGAGTAGCTTCCTGGGACGCACTGGCGCCAACGTCCGGCACGTCCTCGATTACGCCAAGGGCATCGACGGCGTGCTGCTCCTCGACGAGCTTGACGCGATTGCCAAGCGCCGCGACGACGCCACTGACGTCGGCGAGCTGAAACGACTCGTCACCGTGCTCCTGCAGGAGATCGATGACTGGCCGGCCACGGGCCTGCTGATCGCGGCAACCAATCACGCCGACTTGCTCGACCCCGCGGTCTGGCGGCGTTTCGAGATGCGGATCGAATTCCCGATGCCGAACGACGAATCGGTCCGCCGCGCCATCCGTACGTTCTTCGGCGCGGACAAGATTTCAAATGCGTGGCTTGAGGCGCTCGCCGTCTCGCTACGCGGCATGTCGTTCAGCGACATCGAGCGCGAGGTGCTGATCGCGCGGCGCGCCGCCGTTATCCGTAGCGTGCCGCTGCACGAGGCGCTCGCGCAGCTCGTTCAGAACCGCGTGCAGCCGCTGCCGCGGCGCGAGCGCGGCGAGATTGCGCTGTGGCTGACCGAGGCGGGGATCTCGCAGCGGCAGGTGCACGAGCTGACGGGCGTCAGCCGCGACACCATACGGAAGAAGACGAAGTCGGATCCGGGTGATTCAGGGATGAGGAATAGCAATGGCTGAGCGCTCCAACTTCATCATCGGCTACGGCGAGCGACTGGCGTCCGATCTCGCGGCGCCGGTCGCTGGCGGCCCGAAGGCGCACCCGTATACGTTCGCCGAGGCGCGCAAACGCCTCGCGCCGAAGGTGAAGGCGGCCGTCGAGCAGATCGCGGAGCTTCCGAAAGAGGTCTGCCCGAAGGACGAGACCGTGGCGCTCGTCACGCTGCATCCGACGTATCTGGCCAAGTCGTACTATCCGGGAGAGCTGCTGAAGACCTACGCACTGGAGACGGTCGGCAGCCGCCCGCGCGAGGTGTCGCCCGGCAAATGGGCGCGCAAGAAGCCGCCGGAATCGGCTGTGACCTCCGAGCTGTTCGTTGCCGGCAAGCGCAGCCACTTTCGCCAGCTCGCCGCCGACATCGAGAAGATCCGCGAGACCGCATCGACCGCCGACGATCTGATCAAGATCGAGGATTTCCGCACGCAGGCGCCGGAGGAAAAGCTTAAGCCGCTGCGCTCCGACGCGAAAGAGCCGCTTCTCGAAGTCGTGCTGCATGCGCAGCCCATTGCCGAAGACGCGTTCATTCTGGAGGGATTCGAGGCGTATCTGAAGACGCTCGACGTCAGGCTGAATCTCGACAAGCGCAAGTTCTTCGCCGAGGGGCTCTGCTTCCTGCCGCTCCGCGTGCCGCGCGAGGTCGCGGCCGACGTCGTCAAATACTCGTTCCTGCGGCTCGCGCGCGAGATGCCGCGCCTGCGCCAGTTCCGGCCACTCACGAGAGCCACGCCGGGATTCACGCCGTTCGCCTGCCTGCTGCCGAAGACCGAGCCGATTGATCGCGACATCCGCGTCGCGGTGTTCGACGGCGGCGTCAGGCCCGACGCGAAGCTCGATCCGTGGGTCACGAGGAAGAAGACGAAAAATCTCGGCGACGCTGTGCCTGAATTCCAGAACCACGGCACTGCTGTCACGTCGGCCTTGCTATTCGGGCCGCTGCAAGACGGCATCATCGCGGACAGGCCGTACGCCAGCATCGACCACTACCGCGTCCTCGACAAGGACACGCTCAAGGACGACCAGCAGGAGCTCTACACCGTTCTCGAACGCATTCAGGACGTCCTGGAGTCGCGGCCGAAATACGACTTCATCAACCTGAGCCTCGGACCCGACCTGCCCGTCGAAGACGCCGACGTTCATGCCTGGACCGCCGTGCTCGACCAGCTCTTCTCCGACGGCAGGACTCTGCCCACCATCGCGGTCGGCAACAGCGGCGAAAAAGACTGGGCGTCCGGCAACGCGCGCATCCAGACCCCGGCCGATTGTGTGAACGCGCTGTCGGTCGGCGGCTGCGACCGTGTCGGCCCCGCCTGGAAACGCGCCCCGTATAGCTCGATCGGGCCGGGACGCAGCCCCGGCGTCATGAAACCGGACGGCCTCGCCTTCGGCGGCTCCAGCAAGGAGCCGTACTGGGTGCTGAATGCCGAAAAGCCCGGCACGGCGATGCCGACCACGGGCACCAGCTTCGCGGCGCCGACGGCGCTGCGGACTGCGCTCGGCATCCGCGCGCATTTCGGCCGGCAGCTCGCGGCGCTCGCCATTAAGGCGCTGCTCGTCCACACCAGCGAAGACGGTGGTCACGACAAGAACGAAGTCGGCTGGGGGCGTATCCCTTCGGACCTCGACTCGATCGTGCTCACCGACGATCACGCCGCCCATATCGTGTATCAGGGCGAACTCCGCCCGGCGAGCTGGGTGCGGCTGCAGATCCCCGTCCCGAGGGACCCGATGAACGGCATGGTCGAGATCAAGGCAACGTTCTGCTATGCGACGCCGACCGATCCCCAGGATCCTCTGAACTACACACGCAGCGGACTCGAGGTGCGGTTCCGCCCGCACGGCGGCAAGCGCAAGGACCCGAAGCAGCTGCACGCCGACTCCAGCTACTTCTTCCAGGCGAAAGACCTGTCGGTCGACGAAACCGACATGCGCGCCGACGCGCACAAGTGGGAGACGACGATGCACAAAGCCCGCGCGATGCGGGGCGCGGGGCTGAAGAACCCGGTGTTCGACGTCCACTACAACGCGCGCATCGGCGGGCGCAACGCGCATGCGGCCGACAAGATCCCCTATGCGCTCGTCATCACCATCTCGTCGAAGAACACTGCGGGGCTCTACAACAAGATCCTGCAGCGCTACCCGACGATTCTCGAACCGCTGAAGCCCGTCGTCGAAATCCCGATCCGTACGTGAACCGCGAACCCTGACAAGGAGAAGCCACCATGAAGGAAGAACAGAACCATGGCATCGCCGCCGATGAACCCGAAGAGATGATCGATTTGGAGGAATGGGCCAAGGCAGGCAAACCGCCGAAGCCGGCGAAGGTATACCGCATCCGCATCGACACGGTAAAGAAGGACGTCACCGTCCCGTCGATGAAGGGGCGCGAGATTCTCGCGCTCGTCGGCAAGACGCCCGAGACCCACATGCTCTCGCAGAAGATCCGCGGCGGGGCGCCGATGCCCATCGGCCCCGACCAGACGGTGCACTTCGACACGCCGGGTATTGAGCGCTTCCAGACGCTCGCCCGCGATCCCACGGAAGGCTGACATGACCATCGAACTGGCAGACGGCACGAAGCTCCGGCGTGATTTCAAGCTTCCGGAAGAAGATGTCGAGTGTCTGAACGCACTCGGGCTGAAATGGGAGACGGTGACCGACGGGGGCACCAAGTGGCTGATCGTGCACGGATACCCGATTCCCCGCAGCTACAACCATGAGACGGCGGACGTCGCGCTGCGCATCCCGCCGTCGTATCCCGACGACCAGATCGACATGGTGTATTTCCATCCGGCGCTGGCGTTGACCAACGGTAAGGCCATCCGGCAGCTCACGCCGCTTACCATCGACGGCAAGACGTACCAGCAATGGTCGCGGCACCGCACGGGAGCCAATCCGTGGCGGCCGGGTCTCGATCACGTCGGCACGCACCTGCTTCAGGTCGACGACTGGCTGCAGCGTGAATTGAACTGAAACGGCTCAGAGCGCGCATGCACGTCAGCCTTCGTCTCACACAACAAGATCACGAACTCTTGCAGCGGCATCTTCTGCCCGGCGACGGGCTCGAAGCGGTCGCTGTGGCGTTGTGCGGGCGTCGCCGCAGCCGAGCCCGTCATGCGCTCACGGTTCATAAAGTGGTGCCGATCCCGTACGACGAATGCAAGGTCCGGACGCCCGACCGCATCACCTGGTCGACGCAACGTTTGGTCTCGCTCCTTGACGAAGCGGCGCGCCGTGACCTCGGAATTCTAAAGATCCACTCTCATCCCGGCGGCTATTCGCAGTTCTCGACCGTCGACGATGAATCCGATGCCGATCTGTTTGCGTCCGTGTTTGGCTGGACGGACAGCCAGTTCCCGCACGCGAGCGCGGTCATGCTTCCCGGCGGGCGCATGTTCGGACGCGCCGCCATGCGCGACGGGAGCTTCCAGTCGCTCGATTCGATCCTCATTCCCGGCGACAACCTGCAATTCTGGATTCCGTCGGACACCGGCCGCGTCGCCGCCTTCGCGCAGCGCCACGCGCAGTTGTTCGGCGCCGGCACCACCAACCGGCTGCGCCACATGACGGCCGCTGTGATCGGCTGCTCCGGAACGGGCAGCCCGCTGATCGAGCAGCTCGCCCGACTCGGCTTCGGGCGGCTCGTGCTCGTCGATCCCGACTTCGTCGAAGAGCGGAATCTCAACCGGATCGTGAATTCCTGGCGCGAGCACGCCCACCTCCGGCGGCCGAAGGTCGAAGTGATGGCGCGCGCCATCGCGGCGATGGGCTTCGGCACTGAGGTCGAAATCTTTCACGCGGACCTCGCGACGCCGGCCGCCGCGAAGGCCGTGGCCGAATGCGACGTCCTCTTCGGTTGCATGGACGGCGTCGAAGGCCGGCATCTCCTGAATCGTCTGGCGGCGCATTACGTTCTCCCGTACTTCGATGTTGGCGTGCGGCTCGACGCCGACGGCAAGGGCGGCATCACGGAGGCGTGCGGCGCCGTCCACTATCTGCGCCCTGACGGATCGACGCTGCAGGACCGCGATGTCTACACGTCCGCTCAGCTCAAGGCCGCGGGCCTGCGGCGCACCGACCCAAAGGCCTACCGCGATCAGCTCCGCGCCGGATACATCCACGGCGTCGAGGAAGACCGGCCGGCCGTCGTTAGCATCAACATGCAGATGGCCGCCATCGCGGTGAACGAGTTCCTCGCGCGCCTTCACCCGTACCGCTACGACGACAACGCCGATTCCGCAGTCGTCCGCGTCAGCTTTCTTCACCCTGGCGAATACCGTGAGGTCGAGGCCGCCGCGTCCGGCATGTTCTCGACACACATTGGCAAGGGCGATGTGGAGCCGCTCCTGTCGATGCCGGAACTCAGCGAACCAGAGGAAGCTCCTTGAGGTTGTTCAATACCATCGCCCGATCGTTTCGCCGCAAGCTGGTAGAGCTGTGGCGATGGCGCAGGAACAGCAGCGACCGCAGACCGCGGATCCGTTATAAGCGTGTCGAAGACTTTCCCGATCCGCTGAAGCATGCCACGATTTACGTCGCCGGGGAGGAGCCGTACCCATGGGCGGCTGCGATGGTTTGCCCATGCGGCTGCGGCGACGTGATCGAACTTAACCTGCTCGAGCAAGCGAGCCCCTGTTGGAGCATTCGAGAGAACATAGACGGCACGATCACCCTGACGCCGTCGATCTGGCGCACAAAAGGCTGCCGCAGCCATTTCCTCATCCGCAACAGCCGCATTGACTGGTGCCGCTCTGGTGTCGGTTCTCCTCTCAGCGACTTTCGTCATTGAAATCGCGCTTCGACCGGCACGAGGCTTGGACCTGCACCTTGAAACTTCGCGCGCTTCCTTTCGCTTGCGCTGTACCTGTTTTGTACTTCATACTCGGATTTCGAGAGGATTTGGCGGTTTCTGGCGGTTCGGATCGCGCCTAAATCGTTGAGAGTGGCAAGATTCGGCGGAACGAATCCCACCCTCTCCGCCATCGATTTCCGCCAAATCTCTAAGAAAAACGCACGGCGCCTGTCAGATTTCCGGCCGCTGTACCTGTTTTGTACCTAGAGGGCCATTTTTCGCCCTTTCGGATCGCCTAACGCGTGGCCCGTGGTTGGCACCGGTCGTCTGTTGCAGCACGCGGCCGGTATTGCTGGTAAGAGGCCGCGAATCCGAGAGGGGGGCGCAGCGTCAACTCGCCGCCGACGGCGTCTGGTCGAGCAACCGCCGGACGGCGTCTCGAGCTCGTTGGCGCACGGACTCGGGCAACTCGACGTGCGCAGCCTGCCGGCACAATCCCACGGTCGTTCGCAATCCATCGAGCAACGCCGCGCAGCTCGGGCATCCGAGGCTGTGCTGTTCGATGGCCTCACACGCGGTCGCGTCGAGCTCACCGTCGAGGTACGCGGAGATGTTCTGAAGTGTCTCCCGGCACGGCGGAAGGGATTGCGTGGTCATGCGTCCTCCAGGTACTGGCGCAACATCAGGCGCGCCCGATGGAGCCGCTGCTTCACGTTGGCGTCGGAATAGCCCGTGATCGTCGCCACCTCGCGCGTCGACAGGCCCTCCATCTCGCGCAGCACGACGATCATCCGATACGCGGGCGGCAGCCGTTCGAGCGCGGCGCGCAGGCGCGCATCCACCGCGGCCTGCACCATCTGTTCGTCGATCGGAATGCGGCGGTCCGTGACCTCGATCGACGCGCCTTCGTCGCTGCCGTGTCCGTCGAGGGGAACGAATCCCGCAGGTTCTCCGGCGCGCCGCCTGCGCTTCATCAGGCAGGCATTGCGGACGGTGGCATACAGCCATGTACGGAATGCCGAGGGCTCGTCGATGCGCCGCACGTACTGAAACGTCTTGAGCAGCGCCTCCTGCATGACGTCTTCGGCATCTTCAGGATGGCCGCACACGAGGAAGCTGAAACGATAGGCGATCTCCTGGGCACGCATCAGCAGCCGCTCCATGGCCACGCGGTTACCCGTCGCGGCGTCACGGACGAGCGCTGCGTATTCCGTGCGGTCGCGTTCCCGCGGCTCGCTGGCGGTCGTGACCGCTTCAGATGGGGCAGCCATCGGCATCGATTGTACGAGCCTCGATCGCGGCGTGCAGGCACACGTCCGCGTTCAGGGAATTCGTGATCAGACAGGTCCGCTTGACCTTGTCCAGCACGCGCAGCGCCGGCAGCTCATCCGCGCCGTCCGGAACGACCACGTGCACGTCGAGATCGATCCGCGTGAAGCGCGTCACACCGCCGACGCGGTCGAGCGTTCCGGTGGCTTCGCACGTCATCTCGGTCCATGCCACCTGCGAGGCCCGAGCCACGCCTCGAAAGGTGATCGCGAAACAGTCGGCAACGGCGCCCACGAGCATGGTCTCGGGCGACCAGCGATCGCCTGGGCCATCGAATTCAGCGGGCGCGGCCGTCGGCAGCGGCGGCACCCCGTTCGTCGCCAGGCGGACCTCGCCATCAGCGGTCGGGACGGCCGTCACCGCATAACGGTGGGGTAAGGACAGCATGGCGTCACCTCCGGATCAGAGATGCACGACCAAGGCGAGAGGTGACATGGCGGTGACGCCACCGCCGTTGTCACCTTCGCGCGGACTCTGCATCTCTCCTCCGCCATGCTGAAGCCGCTCTGGTGGCCGCCTTCGATCGGCGTGCTCGCGATCCTCCTCGCCGCTCCCGCCCAGGCCCAGGAAGTGCTGACGCTGTCTGAGGCCACCCAGCAGGCGCTCACGCACCATGCCGGCCTTCGTGCCGCGCAAGCCGAAGTCGCCGAGCGCGACGCCCGCATGTCCGAGGCGCGTGCCGGATGGTTTCCCCGCATCTCGGTCGCGGAGACCTGGCAGCGTGGCGATCAGCCCGTGTTCGTCTTCAGCTCGCTGCTCGCTGCACGACAGTTCACCGCCGCGAGCTTCACGATCGACGCGCTCGAGCGTCCCGATGCCATCGGCTTCCACCGGACGTCGGTCGTGTTCCAACAGCCGCTGTTCGACGGCCGGCTGCATGCCGACGTCGAGCGTGCGCGGCTGATGCGTGACGCTGCGCGCCTGACGCTCGACGAGAGCCGGGCGACCCTCGCGGCCACGACCGCCGAAACCTACGGCCGCATCGTGGTCGCCCACGCGACCCATCACGCGATCGATTCGGCCTTGGAGGCTGGACGCGCCGATCGCGCCCGCGCGGCGGCCCGTCGTGACGCCGGCATGGCGACCGATGCCGACGTGCTGGCGCTCGACGCGCACGTCGCGGCCCTCGCCCAGCAAGCGATACAGGCCGATGCGGACGAGGTCATTGCGCGCGCGAGCTTGAATCGGCTGATGGGCTCGCCAGTGACTCGGACCTACTTGGTGGCCGAGTGGCTGGGACCAGACCCCGTACCAGGCGACGTCGATCTCGGCGCGCTGCTGGCCGAGGCAGAAGCCGCGCGGCCTGAGCTACGCCTCGCGTCGCTGACCGATCACCTCGCGCGAACCGAGCGACGCCTCGCGCGCGCGTCGCTGCTGCCGCGCGTGAGCACACAGGCGGCCGTCGAAGTGAGCGGGACGCGCTTCAACGATCGCGCCTCGTCGTGGCTCATGGGCGCCGAAGTGAGCTGGAACGTATCGCTCGGCGGCTCGGAACGCGCACGTCTGAGGGCGGCCGCGCGTGCGTCGGACAAAGCAGCGGCTGAAGCGGACGACGCGCGCGCCGCCGTGGACGTCGAGGTCGTCAGCGCCCTCACCGAGCGTCGAGCCGCCCTGGCACGCGTGGACGCGGGCCGCGCTGCAGTCGCGCAGGCCCACGAGAGCGCGCGCATCGTCCGCGATCGATTCGAGGCCGGCATGGCCGGCGTCACCGATCTGCTTCGCGCCCAGGGCGCGGTCCTCGATGCCGAGGCCGAGCGGACGGCCGCCGTCGTGGCCGCGATGGTCAGCAACGCGAAGCTGACGCGCGCGCTCGGACGCCAACCCTGACATGGCGAGGTTCACGGTGAAGCTGGTGTTGCCTGCTCTGTTCGTGCTCTCCGCGCTCGCCGCCGGCTGTGGAGGCCGGGCGTCGAAGACCCCGGTCGCCGACACGTTCACATCGATCGCCACGGCTCGTGTGCACGCCCGCACATGGCCATCGACGTTCGAGGCGGGCGGCATCGTGCGCGCCCGCATGGCCGCCGCGATTGCCAGCCGCGTGCTGGCCCCCGTCATGACGGTACACGTGCACGCCGGCGATCACGTGCGACGCGGTGCGCCGCTCGTCACGCTGGAGGCTCGCGAGATGACAGCCACGCAGGCCCGGGCCCAGGCGGCTTCCAGTGGCAGCGACGACGAGGTCCGCGCGGCCGAAGCCACCGTGCGCTCGGCCGACGCCGCATTGACGTTCGCGCAGGCGACGCACGATCGCGTGCGGACGCTGTTCGAGAAGCGATCGGCCACGGCGCACGAGCTCGATCAGGCCCGGGCGGCGCGCGACGAGGCACGAGCGCAGCTCGCGTCGGCACGGTCCGGACTCGCCGCGGCGACGGCGGCGCGCGCCGCGGCCGCCGCCACCGCCGAGGCGGCGTCAGCGGCGTTGTCCTACTCGACGCTCATCGCGCCATTCGACGGGATCGTCACCGAGCGCGCGGTCGATCCCGGTGACATGGCGGTGCCGGGCGCGCCGTTGCTCACCATGGAAGACCCGCGTGCCGCACGCCTCGATGTGACGCTCGACGAGGCTCGTGCGGCATTCGTGTCCCGGTCTCGACCGGCGAAGGTGAGGTTGGGTGACGGAGACGACGCGACGTGGGTCGATGCCGTCATTGCCGAGATCGCGCGCGTCGATCCAGCGTCGCACAGCTTCCTCATCAAGCTCGATCTGCCGGCTGGCGTACACCCGCCATCGGGCTCCTTCGGCCGCGCGCGTTTCGAGGGACCGGCGCGTAGGGGCCTGCTCATTCCGGCATCGGCAGCGATTCGTCGCGGTCAGTTGACGTTCGTCTACGTCGTCGACGATGAGCACCGTGTTCGCCTGCAGCCGATCTCGACCGGTACGCAGGTCGACGATCGCCTCGAGGTGCTCGCCGGCCTTGCTGAGGACGCACGCATCGTGTCGGAGCCTCCCGTCTCGCTGGTCGATGGCGCCCGCATCACCGAAGGGACGCGATGACGCCGGCGCCGCGTCTCGCTGGCCGCATCGCGGCGGCGTTCATCCACTCGAAGCTGACGCCACTCGCCCTCGTCGCGTCGCTCGGACTCGGCGCATATGCCCTCGTGGCGCTGCCACGCGAGGAAGAGCCGCAGATCATCGTGCCGATGGTCGATGTCGTCGTCGACTTCCCGGGCGCGTCGCCGGCCGAGGTCGAGCAGCACGTGGCCCGTCCCATCGAGCAGTGGCTCTGGGAAGTGCCCGGCGTCGAGTACCTCTACTCGACGTCGCAGGCCGGCCGCGCGATGGTCATCGTCCGGTTCCTCGTCGGCGAGCCCGAAGTGCAGGCGCTGGTTCGGTTGAACCAGAAGCTCGCGGCGCACGCCGGCGAACTGCCGCCCGGCACCTCGCCACCATCCGTCCATGCGCGATCAATCGACGATGTCCCGGTCATGGCGCTCACGCTGTGGGGCGCGCCGTACGACGATGTGCAGTTGCGCGCGTTCGGCGGCCAGTTGCAGGAGGTGGTGAAGGAGCTGCCGGACGTCTCCGAGACGACCGTAGTCGGCGGCCGGCCACGTCAAATCACCGTCGACATCGATCCGGCGCGCCTCGCCTCGCGTGGCGTCGACCCGCTGATGATCCAGCACGCGCTCGAGGCCGCGAACGTGCGCGCGCCCGCGGGACAGATCGTCTCCGCGAATCGTGCGTGGCTGGTCGATGGGGGACGATGGTTCGAGTCCGCGGACGACGTGCGGAATCTCGTGATCGTGCCGCGTGAGGGCGCGCCGCTGCGGCTGTTGGACATCGCCACGATCGCCGATGGCGGCGGCGAACCGGTCAGTTACGTGACGCAGCACCCGCGGCCGGGCGAGGCGTTCCCAGCCGTCACGCTGTCAATCGCCAAGCGCAAGGGGGCCAACGCCATCACGCTGACGCGCGCCGTCGAACAGCGCGTGGAACACCTGCGCGGTCGTCTACTCCCGCGCGACCTCCAGGTGTCGGTCACGCGTGACTACGGTGAAACGGCCGCGCACAAGTCCAACGAGCTGCTGTGGCACATGCTGTTCGCCGTCATTTCCGTCTCCGTGCTGATCTGGCTGGCGCTCGGACGGCGTGAATCGCTCGTGGTCCTGGCCGCCGTCCCCGTCACGCTCGCGCTGACGTTGTTCGTCTTTTCGCTCTACGGCTACACGCTCAACCGCATCACGCTCTTCGCGCTGATCTTCTCGATCGGCATCCTCGTGGACGACGCCATCGTGGTCGTCGAGAACATCGTGCGGCACGCCCGTGCCAGGAAGCCGGACCAGTCGCTGGCGTCGGTTGCGGTATCGGCGGTCGACGAGGTCGGCAACCCGACCATGCTCGCCACGCTCACGGTGGTGGCGGCCATCCTGCCCATGGCCTTCGTCGGCGGCCTGATGGGGCCGTACATGCGGCCGATTCCCATCGGGGCGTCGGCCGCGATGGTGTTCTCGCTCCTCGTCGCGTTCGTGGTCACACCGTGGGCCGCGGTACGCCTTCTCGCACGGCCGCACGACGCCGCACGTGCGCGCGAAGACCGTCTCACGCGGCTCTATCGACGTGTGATGGGGTCGCTCATCGCGAACCCGGCTCGACGTCTGGCGTTTCTGGTGCTCGTCGGGCTCCTGCTCGTCGCCGCCGTCGCGCTGGTGCCTGCCGGCCTCGTGTCGGTGAAGATGCTGCCGTTCGACAACAAGAGCGAGCTGCAGGTCCTCGTGAGGATGCCCGAGGACATGCCGCTCGAAGCGACGGCCGGCGTGGCGGCCGCGCTCGCCGATGACGCGCTGCACGATCCTGCCGTGACGAGCGTACAGAGTTACGTCGGTACCGCGTCGCCGTACACGTTCAACGGGCTCGTCCGCCATTACTTCCTGAGGCAGGATCCGAACGTCGCCGACCTGCAGGTCATGCTGCGCCCGCCGGACGAGCGCAGCGAACAGAGTCACGCGATTGCCGTGCGTCTGCGCGAACGATTGGCGCCTGTCGCCTCTCGGCTCGGCGCGCGCATCCAATTGGTGGAGCTTCCGCCTGGTCCGCCAGTGCTGCAGACCCTCGTGGCGGAAGTCTATGGCCCCGACCCTGAGCGTCGGCTCGCATTGGCGCAGCAGGTGCGTGCGATCTTCGAGCGGACATCCGGTGTGGTGGACGTCGACTGGTACGTCGAAGCGCCACACGGACGGCTGCGGCTCGAGGTGGACGATGAGAAGGCGGCGCTGGCGGGGGTATCGGTCGCCGACGTGGCGTCGCTCGTCTCGCTCGCCGGCCGCGGCGCGTCGGCGGGCCTGCTCCACGACGCGCGTGCACGTGAGGACGTGCCGATCGTGCTGCGCCTTCCACGCGACCAGCGCGGCTCGCTCGACGCAGTCGAAGGCCTGCGGCTGATCTCGGGACGTGGGACGGCCGTGGCCGTTGGCGAGCTCACGCGCGTCGTCCGTGGGGCGGAGGAGCGCAGCATCTATCACAAGAACTTGCGGCCGGTGACCTATGTGACAGGCGACGTGGCGGGCGCCGTCGAGAGTCCGGTCTACGCCATTCTCGCGATGAATCGTGCGTTGTCGCAGATCGCGCTACCCGAGGGCTATGCGTTCGAGATCTTCAACGCCACCCAGCCCGATGACAGCACGCGGTACGCCATGAAGTGGGATGGCGAGTGGCACATCACCTACGAGGTCTTTCGCGATCTCGGCCTCGCGTTCGCCGCCGTGCTGGTTCTCATCTACATCCTCGTCGTCGGCTGGTTCCAGTCGTTCACGACGCCGCTGACGATCATGCTGGCGATCCCGTTCTCGCTGGTGGGCATTCTGCCGGCGCATGCCGCGCTCGGCGCCTTCTTCACGGCGACATCGATGATCGGCTTCATCGCCGGCGCGGGCATTGTCGTGCGCAATTCCATCATTCTCGTCGATTTCATCGAGTTGCGAGTGCGCGAGGGCATGCCGCTGGCGGAGGCCGTCGTCGACGCCGGCGCCGTGCGTTTCAGACCCATGGCGCTCACAGCGGCCGCCGTCATCGTCGGCGCCGGAGTGATCTTGTTCGATCCGATCTTCCAGGGCCTCGCCATCTCACTGATGGCGGGCGAGGTCGCATCGCTGCTGCTCTCGCGCATGACCGTCCCCATTACGTACTACCTGACGCATCGCCGCATGCACCAGGGAGGTATCTGTCCTCTGGTGCCGGCGAGCGCCGAGCGCTCTGGCGAAGGAGGGGAGACGGTATAGGATCCCTGCGATTGGAGGGGGCGTGCGTGTTCCACGAATGCTCATCGCCGCGGCTCTCGCGGCTGTCTGCACCCTGACGGCCTGCAGCCGGAAGAGCGAGTCGTCCGGTTCGGTCCCGACGCCGGCACATCGCTACACCATCGCGACCGTCGGCAAGGTCGAAGGCATCGCCTGGTTCGAGGACATGAAGAAGGGCGTGCAGAAGTTCGCCGCCGACACCGGGCAGGAAGCGTTCATGCAGAGCCCGGCGCAGGCCGATGGCGCGCAGCAGGTACAGATCATCGAGAACCTGATCGCGCAGAAGGTCGACGCGATCTGCGTCGTTCCGTTTTCGGTCGAGGCCGTCGAGCCCGTGCTCAAGAAAGCGCGCGAGCAGGGCATCCTCGTCATCGCGCACGAGGCATCTTCGGCGCAGAATGCCGACCTGATCATCGAGCCGTTCGACAACGCCGCTTATGGACGCCATCTGATGGAACGGCTGGCGCAGGAAATGGGCGGCGAAGGCGACTACGCGACGTTCGTCGGCAGCCTCAATTCCAAATCGCACACCGAATGGGTCGACGCCGGCGTCGCGTACCAGCGCGAGAAATATCCGAAGATGCACGACGTCGCCGACAAGATCGAGGACTACGAAGACCAGAACAAGGCCTACCAGAAGATGAAGGAGCTGCTCATCGCGCACCCGACGCTCAAGGGCGTGCAGACGAGCGCCATGGGCACGGCGGCCGGCGCCGGCCTCGCGGTCGAAGAACGTGGCCTCCAGAAACAGGTCGCCATCGTCGGCACCAGCCTCGCATCGGTGTCGGGCCAGTACATCAAGAGCGGATCGGTGCGGATGATCTCGTTCTGGGATCCGGCCCTCGCCGGCTACGCGATGAACAAGATCGCGGTGATGATGCTCGAGGGGCAGAAGATCACGGCGGGCACCAACCTCGGCCTGCCCGGGTACGAGTCGCTGGTGCAGTCGAAGGACAAGCCGAATCTCTTCTTCGGCTCGGCCTGGATCGACATCACCAAGGACAACGTCGACCAGTACATGAAATGACGCCGCGTTCGTCCGATCGTCCGTTCCTGTCGCTCGAGGCGATCGGCAAGTCTTTCGGCGGCGTACGCGCGCTCGACGACGTCTCGCTCGACGTCGCGGCCGGCGAGATCCACTGCCTCGCGGGGGAGAACGGGTCGGGCAAGTCGACGCTCATCAAGGTCATCGCCGGCGTGCACCGGCCGGACCGCGGCTCGATCGCGATCGCCGGACAGCCGGTCGCGTCGCTGACGCCCATCACCGCCGTCCGCCAGGGCGTGCAGGTGATCTATCAGGACCTGTCGCTCTTTCCCAATCTCACCGTCGCCGAGAACCTCGCGATCAACTCGCTCCTCGAACACCGCCGAACGTTCGTTCGATGGCGCGACGTCCGCCGCACGGCCGAGCGCGCGCTCGAGCGCCTGCGTGTCTCGATCGATCTCGATCGGCTCGTCGGCGATCTCCCGATTTCAGAGAAGCAACTCGTCGCCATCGCGCGCGCCCTGCTTCAGGACGCGCGACTCATCGTCCTCGACGAGCCGACGACGGCGCTGACCGGCGTGGAGGTGGACGCGTTGTTCGCGCTCGTCCGCGACCTGCAGCAGCGCGGTGTCGCGATCCTCTTCGTCACCCACAAGATGCGCGAGATGCTGCAGGCCGCCGATCGCTTCACCGTGCTCCGAAACGGACGCGTCGTGGAGTCGGGGCCTGCGGCGGAGTTCGACGAGGCGCGGCTGACGCACGCGATGACGGGACGCGCGATCGGCGAGAGCCGATTCGCCGGCCGCGTGGACGCGAGCGCGTCACCCCGACTCCGCATCCGCGATCTCACGGGCCCGATTCTGCGCGGCGTGACGTTCGACGTGCGGCCCGGCGAGATCGTGGGGCTCACGGGCCTGCTCGGCGCGGGCCAGGGTGAGCTCGCCGCGCGCGTGGCCGGCCTCGAGACCCGCGGCACCGGCGAGATTGCCGTGGACGGCGCAACGCTACCGGCGCATACCGTGCGCGCCGCGGCGCGCGCAGGCATCGGCTATGTGCCGGAGGATCGGCTGCGCGAGGGGCTGTTCCTCGATCGCTCGATCGCGGACAACGCGAACGCTTCCAGCCTTCGAGCGCTGACTACTGGCCTGCGGTTGCTATCGACGCGTCGCATGCGAAGCCAGGCCGACCGCTGGATTCACGACCTCGGCGTCAAGACGCCATCGATCGATGCACCCGTGCGCCAGTTGTCCGGCGGCAACCAGCAGCGCGTCGTGCTGGCGCGCGTCCTCGCGACTCGTCCGAAAGTTCTCGTGCTCAATGGACCTACCGTGGGCGTGGACGTGGGCGCCAAGGAAGAGATCCACGCCACGATCCGGCAGCTCGCGGCTGGCGGACTCGCAGTCCTCATCGTCTCGGACGATCTGCCGGAACTCGTGCAGTCGTGTGGTCGCGTGATCATCTTTCGACACGGGCGCGTAGCCACCGAGCTTGGCGCCGCCACGCTCACCGGCGATGCGCTGCAGGAGCAGTTGAGTGCCGCGCGCTGACGCGTGCGAGGCGAGTCGACGATGACGAGTCGCGTGCGCCGGCTTCTCGGCCGGCACGAGCTGGTGCTCCTCGTCGTCACGGTGCTGTTGTCGATCGTGATCGGCGCGCTCAACCCGGCGTTCTACTCGTTGCAGAACGCCTTCGATCTGCTGAAGACGAGCGTGCCGCTCGGCATCCTGACGATCGGCTTGCTCGTCGTGCTGATTTCCGGCGGCATCGACATCTCGTTTCCCGCCATCGCGGTCGCTGGCATGTACATCACGTGCACGCTCGCGATCGACGTGCGCAGCCTGGACCATCTTCCCGTGCTTCTGGCCATCTCCACGGCGATCGGCCTGGCTCTCGGCTTGTTCAACGCCGTTCTGATCCACTTCTTCCGCCTGCCCGCGCTCATCGTCACGCTCGGCACGGCGAGCGTGATTCGCGGTGCGCTGCTCGAGTTCGTCGGCACGCGGACGATTACGAACCTGCCGTCGTCGATCATCGCCTTCTCGCGCACGAACCTCTTCGAGGCCACGCTCGCCAACGGCGCATCGGCGGCGTTGACCGTGTCGATTCTCTTCTTCGCCGGTGTCGCGATTGCCGTGGCGCTGGCCTTACGGTACACAGTGATTGGCCGTGGGGCGTACGCAGTCGGCGCGGATCTCGCGGCAGCGGAACGGGTCGGATTCAACGTCCGCCGCATCCACCTGTTCGTGTACGGGCTGATGGGTGCCTTGGCCGGCCTCGTCGGCATCATCCACGCGTCGATCATTCGGAATGCCAATCCGCTCGATCTCGACGGCCTGGAACTGACCGTCATCGCGGCGGCCGTGATCGGCGGTGCCAGCATCACCGGCGGCCGCGGCACGGTGACGGGCGCGCTCCTCGGCGTGGCCTTGATGGTCATCATGGACGGCAGCCTCGTGCTCGTCGGCCTGCCGTCGCAGTGGCATCAGGTGTTCATCGGACTCGTCGTGCTCGTCAGCACGAGCATCACCGCGCTCCGGACGCGAAGCGCCCGCGCGGGTGAGATCGCGCGATGACCGGTAGGGGCGCGCCGGCCGGTGCGACGCTCGCGACTCGCCTGGCGAGCGGCGGCATCTTGGGCCGCACGCCGTTCGCGCGGCTCGTCGTCTTCACCGTGGCTGTCTTCGTGTCGATGACGCTCCTCGTCGGCAGCGATCGGTTTCTCACGACCGCAAATTTTCAATCGATCGCGTTCCAGCTTCCGGAGCTCGCGCTCTTGAGCTTCGCGATGATGTTGTCGATGCTCACCGGCGGCATCGATCTCTCCGTCGTCAGCATCGCCAACCTGTCGAGCATCGTCGCCGCCATGACGATGGTGCACGTGCTGCGGGGGGAGGCAGGCGCCAGCGGAGAAGCCGTCGCGATCGTGGCGGGCGTCGGCGCCGGTCTCTGCACGGGACTGGCGTGCGGCCTCGTCAACGGCTGCGCGGTCGCGTTCATTCGTGTGCCATCGATTCTCGTCACGCTCGGCACGCTGCAGTTGTTCACGGGGCTCGCGCTGGTGCTCACCGGCGGGCAGGCCATCATCGGCCTTCCAGATAGCTTTCAATGGCTCGGGAACGGCACGCTTCTGGCGATTCCGGTGCCGTTGTGGCTCTGCGTAGGCGGTGCCGCCGTGATGGCGGTTCTCGTCAATCGCACTGCGTTCGGCGTCGAAGCGCGGCTGGTCGGCACGAATCCGATTGCGGCGTGGTTCGCGGCGTTGCCCGTGCGAAGCGTGCTCGTTCGCACCTACGTGACCACGGCGCTCGTTTCGAGCGTGACGGGGCTGCTGATGGTGTCGCGCGCGAACTCCGCGAAAGCCGACTACGGCTCGTCCTATCTGCTGCAGTCGATTCTCGTCGTCGTGCTCGCCGGCGTCGACCCGGCCGGTGGATCGGCGCGCGTGCTCGGCGTTGGCCTCGCGGTCTTCGCTTTGGAACTGCTCAGTTCAGGATTTGGCATGATGCGTCTCACGAGCTTCGCGACCGAGCTCGCGTGGGGCGCGTTCTTGCTTCTGGTCATGGTGATCAACAGCGTTCTCGAGCGCAGGGGGAAGTGAGCATGAAGAAGTTTCTGAACGAGGCCGAGCGATTCGTGCCCGAGATGATCGAGGGCATTCTCGCCGCGCATCCCGGCCGGCTGGCGTCGGTGGCCGGCGACCTGCACTGTCTCGTGAAAGGCGGTCCGAAGACGCCGAACAAGGTCGGCATCGCGAGCGGCGGTGGCTCGGGCCATCTGCCGTTGTTCCTCGGGTACATCGGCGACGGACTGCTCGACGGTTGTTCGATCGGCGATGTCTTCCAGTCGCCGAGCGCCGACCAAATGCTCGAAGTGACCCGTGCGATCGACGCTGGCGCTGGCGTCCTCTACATCTACGGCAACTACGGCGGCGACGTACTGAACTTCGACATGGCGACCGAGATGGCGTCGATGGAAGACATCACCGTCGAGACCGTGCTCGGCGCTGACGACGTCGCGTCGGCGCCGAAGACGGAAGGGCAGAAGCGCCGTGGAGTCGCCGGGATCTTCTATCTGTTCAAATGCGCGGGCGCAATGGCCGCGGAACTTGCGCCGCTCGCCGAGGTCAAACGTGTCGCCGAGAAAGCCGCCGCAAACGTTCGCACGATGGGCGTGGCGTTGACGCCGTGCACCGTGCCGCAGGTCGGCAAGCCCGGGTTCGAGCTGGGCGCCGGCGAAATGGAGATCGGCATGGGCATCCACGGCGAGCGCGGCATCCGCCGCGGTCCGCTCGTCACCGCAGACACGATCGTGGACGAGATGCTGCCGGCGATTCTGGAGGATCTGCCGTACGAGCGCGGCGACGAGGTGTCGGTCCTCGTCAACGGCCTCGGGGCGACGCCGAAAGAAGAGTTGTACATCCTGTTCCGCCGCGTCTCACGAGAGCTTCAGCAGCGCGGCATCACGATCTTCAACACCTACGTCGGCGAGTTCGCGACCAGCATGGAGATGGCCGGTGCGTCGATCTCGCTGTTGAAGCTCGACGACGAGCTGAAGCGGCTCGTGTCGCGTCCGGCCGACACGCCGTTCTTCTCGCAGCCGCAGCTCTGAGGGGCGTGACCATGAGTATGGACGTGCTGGATCTGCAGGGCGCCGCGCGGGCGGTACACGCCGTCCGCTTGCTGATGGACGAACACCGCGATCGACTCGTCGCGCTCGATCAGGCGATTGGCGATGGCGATCTCGGGCTGACGATGACCAAGGCGTTCGCGGCGGCCGATGACTATGCCGCGAGCGCGTCAGCCGTCACGCCGGGCAAGATGCTGATGCAGGCCGGCATGGCGATGGCCAAGGCGGCGCCGTCGACGATGGGCACACTCGTGGCGACGGGGTTCATGCGCGGCGGTAAAGCGGTCGCCGAGGTGGCCGCGCTCGATTCGGCGGGCCTGGCGTCGTTCTTTCGCGCGTTCACCGCCGGCATCATGGAACGAGGCAAGACGCAGCCCGGCAACAAGACCGTCGTCGACGCGCTCGATCCCGCGGCAACGGCGCTCGAAGCCGCAGCCACGCGCGGCGCGGACATTCGCACGGCACTCGCCGATGCCGCGACGGCCGCCGAGCACGGCCGTACGGCGGCGCGGCAGATGATGTCGCAGCATGGCAAGGCCGCGGTGTTCCGCGAACAGACGATCGGCATCGACGACCCCGGGGCGGCGGTGGGCGCGCTGATCCTGCAGGGATTCGCGGCGAGCGTGCAGGCATGAGGGCGCGGCGGGCTGGCGTTGACGCCGCGGTCGCCCATGTGCCCGTTAGCGCTCGGTTGAGTCAGGCGCCGACCGTGGGGGCTGCCAGATCATCCACGGACGCTGGCCTCTGGCCTCCATGCGATCGAAGCTGATCTTGTCCTTCAACGTGTCCATGCACTGCCAGAACCCGCTCCAGCGATACGTCGCGAGCTGGCGTTCGGCGATGAGCCGGGCGAACGGCCGTTCGACGAGCTCGTCGCCTTCCTCGATGTAGTCGAAGATCTGCCGCTTGAACGCGAAGAAGCCGCCGTTGATCCAGAAGTCCTGGCTCGGCACCGTGTCCACCCGCGCGACGACACCGGTCTCGTCGCATTGGACCATGTGAAAGCGCTCGGTGCTCTTGACCGACGCGAAACTGGCGACGACGTCACGGCGACGGAAATCCGCGATCATGTCGTCGAGCGGCAGATCCGAGAGGCCGTCCGCATAGTTGGCCAGGAAGGTCTCTTCGTCCGCGAGGTACTTCTTCACGCGGAGCAGCCGCTGGCCGATATTGCTGTGGAGTCCGGTGTCGACGAACGTGATGCGCCAGTCGCTGATGAAGTCGTCGTGCAGCTCGATGCGCTTGTCAGCGCCGTGCAGCGTGAAGTCGCTCGTGATCGCGTCCTGATAGTTGAGGAAGTACTCGCGCACGAGATCGCCACGATAGCCGAGGCACAGGACGAACTCGCGATGGCCGTAATAGGCGTAGTACCGCATCAGGTGCCAGAGGATGGGGCGGAAGCCGACGCTGACGAGGGGTTTGGGAATCGTATCGGAGTGTTCACGCAGGCGCGTGCCCAGTCCGCCGCAGAACAGCACCACTTTCATGTCGAATCGGCCCCTGGCCGGCGGACCTCGGCGCGGCGGGGCACCGCGTCGGCTCACGCCGGGTGCGCTCATGGTAGCGCGGATTTTGGGAGATCAGCCCGCTCTGGGCGGTGCGAACGTGCAAGAGCACGCAGGCCGCCGTGCCAGTCAGCCCGTCGATGCCTGCAGGGACGCGCGGAGTGCCGGCGTGTCGTGGTACCGCCGATACCTGCACAGATATGCCGCCATTCCGGCATGGCAGGTCCGTGGCCGGCTTGAACTCATGGCGTGAGGGCGCTAGGCTGCGCTGTGTTGGGGCGGCCTGGGAGAACCCAGGTCGACTTGCGCGCCTCGCTGCGCAGGACACGAAATGACGACATCGAGCGAAGTATCGAGTCACGTCGACGACGTGCTCCGCGCGCAGGCACGCGACTACGTGTCGCGCGTGCTGGCGGAGATGGCCGCGCCGCAGATTTCTGACACGCCCGTCGTCTCCGCTGCTGGCGACGATCTGGCGTTGAAGATTTTCGACGTGCTCACGAGCCGCCGGTTCTGTGACCTCGGTCGGCGAAAGGCGCAAGTCTACCAGGACGAGGT
The DNA here is from genome assembly GCA_035550595.1 of Vicinamibacterales bacterium. GTDB lineage: Bacteria > Acidobacteriota > Vicinamibacteria > Vicinamibacterales > SCN-69-37 > CALFMR01. Next base: position 18,748 of record DASZOV010000093.1, on the reverse strand, counting down.
CGCGCAATCGCTGCGGGCACGCATCCAGGTCGACGGCGCGTTCCGGTTCTTTCTCGACGTCGGTCCCGGCTATCACGCGAGCACGCGGCCCGGCGTCGTGCCGCTGTCGAGCGAGGTCGGTCTCTCCGAGCTGCTGTTGCTCTTCCAGGTCGACGCGTTCTGCCGAGAAATCCGCGGCTTGTACGCGCCCGGCGCACGCTTCTTCTTCGTCATCGACAACGTCTGCGCCCTGCGCACGAACGATGTCCCGCTCGACCAGACGGAGGGCTACGTGCGTCAGTTCCGCGCGCTCATCGCGACGATGGCCATGACCGATCGCGTCGAGCTCGTCGTCGAATCCGAGATCGTCGACCTCGGCGAGTACGATCGCGAACTGGCCGCCCTGCCGGTGCAGACGCCCGCCGATGACATCGCACCTGCGGCTATCGACAATGTCGCCCGGTTTCTAGGCCGGCCGTGCACGCCGGCTGAGGCGGCCGAGCGCATCGAGCGTTATCGCCGCACGAGTGAGGTGACGAACCGGCTGCTGGATCGGTTCGTCCAGGGCGTCCACATGACGCAGCGGGCCACGGGCGCGACGCTGGGATTCCGGTCGTTCCCGGGCGGCGACCAGCGGGCGCAGGTCGGCGAACTCGCGCTGACGCCGGCCGTGAAGGGCTCGGTCCGTCCGGTGCTGCTCACGACGCGAAACATTGCGAACTATGACTGCGAGCGGGTGGACCTGTCCGACATTCTGCCGCCGCCCCTGGCCTCGATCACCGTCGCCCGCGCGCGGACGCCCGAGCCGTAGCCGGAGACCGGCCTGACCCGGCGTTACGCGCGCGCGGATCGGCCGTCGTCGAAATAGCTGTACAAACCTTCGGCCAGTTGACGCCGCATCGCGCGAAGGTCGAGATCCGCCACCCGGGCCGAGGCGCCGATGGTCTTGTTCACGTCGAGCAGCACGGGCGTGCCTTCGTGAACCACGTAGTCCAGCTTCCCGTAGTCCAGGTGAAACTGACGGCACCAGCCCTGCACTTCCGGATGTGGCTCGACCGGCGTCGATGAGACGCTCATCGCGGCCTTGAAGATGGGCTCGGGTGAGGCCAGCCGCGTGCAGCTCCAACGGTCGCCGAGCACCTGGTAGACGCGCACGTGGAACAAGCCGTCGGCGACCTCCGGCAGGAAGCGTTCGACGACGAGATCACCGCGCGCGAAGAGCGGCCGTGGCACGTCCGCCGTGCGCTGGTAGATGCGGTAGCCGCTCCAGTCCTCGACATCGAAGCGGTGGGTCAGCCGTTTCGCGACCCGCCGCGCCTGATACCAGAATCCCGACCGCGTGTTCCGCCAGGTCGGCGCCAGTCGCCGCTCGGGACCGCCGCCGTAGTTGGCGTTGGACTTCACGATGACCGGTCCCGGCCATCCGTCGCCGGGACGGACGAGATGCGCACTCACGACCGACTTGCGGATATCGCGCAATCTGCCGTTCAGGACGATGGGGAAGCGCGACGCGAAGGTGAGGTACTCGTCGGGTACGACCGAGAGATTGACGTGCACGAAGAGCACGTCCGCCGTCGCGGACGTATCGATGCCCTGCAGATACTCGACCTCGTGTCCGTCTTCGCGCCAGCAGTCGGCGAGGTCGTCGACGACATAACGGTGACGGTTCGCGTCGCGGTCGTTGGCGTGGAGGAGGATGGCGATGCGTCTGGAGGACCCGCTCACGAGCACCTCGTGCCAGTCATGGCAGGACGGCCCGCCGCGCGAATCGGGCGGCCACTGGAGAACGGACGGGGAGGGATACTATCATGCGAGTACCACCACGAAGTCGCCGCGCGTTCCCTCCCGCCAGCGTGCGCCTGAATCGGTGGCCGTTCCTTCCCGTGCTGTCGAGACGCCGCACGCGGCCGTCCAAGGCGTCGCGTCGTGCGCTCGCGGCGTCCGCGCGGGCTTTCTGTCGGGGAGGGTGATCGACGCTCGCTGCCGTCGCGGTCCGGCGCGTCGCAAGAAGCTATGAGCAGTCCGCGCTTCTCAGTCGTCATCCCGTGCTACAACGCGGCGAAGTTCCTGCCGGCCACCCTGGCGTCCGTGGCCGCGCAGACCTGGCCGCCGCACGAGGTGATCGTCGTCGATGACGGGTCGACCGACGACTCGGCGCGTGTCGCGGCGGCATTCGATCCAGCCATTCGCGTCGTGCAGCAGTCGAATCAGGGAGAATCGGTCGCGCGCAACCGCGGCATGGACCTCGCGACGGGCGACTGGGTGGCATTCCTGGACGCCGATGATCTGTGGCATCCCAGGAAGCTCGAACGGCAGGCGGAGCTGACGTGTGCGGACGTCGTGGGCGTTGCGACCGGACATTACGTCATCGACGCCGACGGCGCGCCCATTGCCGTGGACGTCACGGCCTCCGAGCCCTATTCGGTCCGGACGGTCGGCACGACCTCGTCGATTTACCCGTCGAGTCTCGTCGTGCGTCGCAGCGTGCCGGTCCGGTTTCCCGAATGGACGCAGGCCGCCGAGGACCTCGTGTTCTGCCTCGACCTGCTGCTCGTCGGACCCATTGCCGCGTTGGACGAGCCCCTCACCGGCTATCGCCGCCACACGGCCAGTCAGTCACACACGCATCGGATGGAACTGCAGCGGCACGCCACGATGGAGCGCTGGCTCGCCGACAACGCGGCAAGGCTCGTACCCGCTGACGAGCAGGCCATTCGCGCCAACCGACTCCGCCGTGTCGTCGATGCCGGCGTGCTCGCTTACTACCGGAGAGACTGGCGGGAGTACTGGCCGCTGCGCGAGTACTTGGCCGAGCGCGACGCGCTCTGGCACGAGCGGCTGCGACGGCGGCCGTATCCCCGCTGGATGTACTGGGTCGTGGACAAAGTGCGACCCTGACGTCGCCGGCGTCTCCTCGCTACCCGATGCGCGACCGCATCCCGTGCAGGCCGCGGGGGCAGGTGTGATACTGGGGATGACCTTCTGTCCCCCGAGGGTGTCCCATGCCGCGCCGTGACCGTCCAACTCCTGCTCCCATCGTCGACGACGAACGACATCACCGCGAAGCTGCGCTCGACGAGACGCTCGCCGACTCGTTTCCCGCGAGCGATCCGTTGTCCACCGATCCGAACCCCGATGACGAATCCGCCGTCTCGGGTGCGGTCGCGGCGCGTGTCGACGACGCGGTCGAACCTGGCGGCGGGCGGAAGCTGACGGTCGCGTTGATCGGTGCGACCGGCTTCGTGGGGTCGGCGCTTCTCAACGAGGTATTGCGCCGCGGCCATCATGTGACGGCCATCGTCCGTCACCCCCAACACCTGGCGGTGCGGCCAGGCGTGACGGGCGTGGCCGCTGACGTGAACGACACGGCGCGTCTCGCGTCGATCCTTCGAGGCCACGACGCCGTCATCAGTGCATTCAACCCCGGCTGGAAGAATCCACATCTCTATGACGATCAAGTGCGCGGCACGACGTCGATCATCGCCGCGATCGAGCAGGCGGGCGTGACGCGCGTCCTCTGGGTGGGCGGTGCCGGCGGGCTCGAGGTCGCGCCCGGCGTACGCGGCGTCGACAATCCCGAGATGCCGGACTGGGTACGGCCCGGCTCACTCGCGACGATCAACGCGCTCGATCAACTGCGCCAGACGCGCGATCTCGACTGGTCGTTTCTCGCGCCCTCCGCGGAACTGACGCTGGGCGAGCGGACAGGCACGTTCCGCCTCGGCGGCGACCAGCTCCTCGTCGACGCGAGCGGGCAGAGCCACATCTCGGTGCAGGATTACGCGATGGCGATGATCGACGAACTCGAACGTCCGGCGCACGTCCGCCAGCGCTTCACCGTTGGGTATTGAGTCTGTCCGGGCGGCCACGGGGGGGGCCGCCCCTACGCACCGCGGGCTATCCGCGCTGTAGGGGCCGGCCCCCGTGCCGGCCCGACTTGCCGTCGCCGCGTGGCTACGACGTTTCAAGGCCCTCGTGGTGGGTGGCGCCGGACGGACTATACGCGCGGGACGAGATCGCACGCGTCGGCGATGATCTCGAACGATCGCAGCCGCTTCGTGAAGTCGAACAGATCGGACACGACCATCAGTTCGTCGGCGCGCGTGCGCGCGAGGAAGGCCTCGATGCCTCGCCGCACGGTCGCCGGGCCGCCAATGACGCTGCACGCGAGCATCTCCGACGCCCGCGCCTTCTCGGGCGGCGACCAGTACTGATCGATGTCGTCAATCGGCGGTTGGAGCACCTGGCGGACGCCCCTCGCGAGGTCGGCGAACGACATTTGTTGTGACGTCGCCAGGTGCCTCGCCTCCTCGTCGCTGCCGGCGGCCACGATGTTCATGCCGGCGAGCGCGTAGGGCGCGGCCAACTGTCGCGACGGCTTGAAGCGATCGCGGTAAAGGGCGAGTGCCATGTCGAGGGCGGCCGGCGCGAAGTGCGAGGCGAAGCCGAAGGGCAGTCCGAGGTGCGCCGCGAGCTCCGCGCCGAAGAGGCTCGATCCCAGGATCCACAGCGGCACCTCCGTGCCCGAGCCGGGAACCGCCTCGACACGCTGTCCCGGCCGCACGGGTCCGAGGTACGCCTGCAGCGCGACGACGTCCTGCGGAAAGCGCTCGGCGGCCGCCGGATCGCGTCCGAGCGCCGAGGCCGCGGCCGGATCCGTTCCCGGCGCTCGGCCGAGGCCGAGATCGATGCGTCCGGGGAACAGCGTCTCGAGGGTGCCGAACTGCTCGGCAATCACGTACGGCGAATGGTTCGGCAGCATGACGCCGCCCGCGCCGACGCGGATCGTCCGCGTGGCGCCGGCGATGTGCGCGAGGACCACCGACGTAGCGGCCGTCGTGACCGTGGGGAAGTTGTGGTGCTCGGCGACCCAGAAACGCTGATAGCCCAATGACTCGGCGTGTTGCGCGAGCATTACGGCTTCGTCGAGCGCCGCGCGTCGATCGCCGCCCTGCCGTACGCGTCCGAGCTCGAGAATGGAAACGATCATGTCCGCATCGTGCCGGGCGCGTGCGCTCCGCGTCAACCGCGGGCGCCGCTCGCCGGCGTGGCAAGCCGTCGCCGGAAGTGTCAGCGCGCGGCCGGCAGCGCGAAGGCCGTGAGTTTCGCGAACGAGGGCACGACGACGTAATGGCGGCCGTCGATCGCGTAGGTCATTGGCGACGCGTGAACGTTCTCGCCGATGTGCGCGTCCCAGAGCACCCGTCCGTTGTCCGCGTCGATCGCCATGAACCGATCACGGTCGTCGCTCGTGAACACGAGTCCGCCGGCCGTCGAGAGCACGCCCGTCCACCCCGGGTTCGCATACCGCACCTGCCACCGCATCTCGCCGGTCCGCGCATCGATGGCGCGCAGCGCGCCGTAGTGCGGCTCGTCCGATCCGGCGGCGACACCACCCATCGTCCGTGCGCCTCGGGCGACCGCGCCGACGGGATTCGTGTAGAACACGCCGCAGCCCTCGTGCGCGGTGACGAAGAACAGGCTGCGGTCCGGATCGAACGACGGCGACATGAAGTTCGTCCCTCCGACGTCGTCCGGACACACGAGCGTGCCGCCATCGGGCGTCGCCGGAAGCGGAAGAGGCATGGGCCGGCCTTCCGCGTCAACATCTGTCGCCCACGTCGTGTGGACGAACGGCGTGGCGACGAGGCGCTCGCCCGTCGCGCGATCGAGGACGTAGAAGAACCCGTTGCGGTTGGCGAGCATCACGACGTGCCGGACGCGTCCGCCAATCGTCAAGTCGGCCAGGACCGGGATCTGGTTCGAGTCCCAGTCGTGCGTGTCGTGCGGCGAGAACTGATAGAACCAGCGGAGCGCGCCCGTCGTGGCATCGAGCGCGACGATCGAGTTCGTGAACAGGTTGTCGCCAGCGCGTCCCGATCCGTCGAGTGGAGGACTGGGATTGCCGACGCCCCAGTAGAGGAGGTGGAGCGCCGGATCGTACGTGCCCGTCAGCCACGTCGGTCCGCCCGCGCGCACGGCGGCGCCGCGCGGCCACGTGTTGCCGCCGCGCTCGCCGGCGTTCGGCACGGTCCAGAAGCGCCACCGCCGCTCGCCCGTGTCTGCGTCGTACGCGTCGATGAATCCGCGCGCGACGAACTCGCCGCCCGAGATGCCCGCGATAACGAGATCGCCGACGACGAGCGGCGCCGAGTTGCCGGAGTAGCCGTCGGCGACGTCCGCCATGGGGATGTCGAACACGACCGCGCCCGTGTGGCGGTCGAGCGCGACGAGATGCGCGTCGAGCGTCTCCATGAACAGCCGATCGCCGCGAATGGCGAGGCCGCGGTTCGACGCGTTGCAGCACAGATTCAACACGTCGGGAAGCTGGCGGTCGTAGCGCCAGATCTGACGTCCGGTGCGCGCGTCCACCGCGAACGCGACATTCAACGCCGCCGTGAAGTACAACGTGTTTTCGTAGAGCAGCGGTGTCGCTTCGAGCGGCGCCAGGTCGCCGACCGGGAACGTCCACGCTTCCTGCAGTCCGGGCACGTTGACGCGCGTGATGCCGGTGAGCGGACTGTGCCGCCGGCCCGTGTAGTCGCCCGAGTAGGTCAGCCACTGATCGGCCCGATCGAGACCGCGTTCGATCTGCCTCTGGAAGCCGCATGCCGCGGCCAGCAACGCGGCCAGGAGGATCGCCGCCACCCGGCCTCCGCTCGTTCGTTCCGTCACGACGCGAGACGTATCCATTGGCGGTGCGATAGTACAGGAAGGTGTCGCGCGTGAACTACGAGGATCTGATGCGCCGCGCGGTCGCGCTGGCCCGTCGTGCTTCGGCCGCACATGAAACGGCCGTGGGCGCGCTCGTCGTGTGGCAGGGCGACATCATCGGTGAAGGCGAGGAGCGTGTGCGCCGGCTCCTCGATCCGAGCGCGCACGCCGAAGTCATGGCCATTCGCGCCGCGTGCCAGCACCGCGGGTCGCTCGATCTCGACGACGGGACGCTCGTGACGACGGTCGAGCCGTGCGTGCTCTGCGCGTACGCGATCCGCCGCACGCGCCTCGAGCGCGTCGTCTATGGCGTGCCTGCCGGCGAGGCGGGCGGCGCGACCTCCGCCTATCGTGTCCTGACCGATCCGGCGTTCGGCTCGAATCCGCCGCCGATCGTCGTGGCCGGTGTACTGGCCGACGAGTGTCGCGCGGCGCTGGAGTACCGGCGACGCCGGGAATCGACGTATGACGACTGATCGCGATCGAAACGGAGGACCTCGGACCGTCCGACCGCGCGTTCGCTGCGCGTGGGCCGGCGACGATCCGCTGATGTGCGCGTACCACGACGAGGAGTGGGGCGTTCCCGAGCGCGATCCCCGCGTGCTGTGGGAGACGCTGATGCTCGAGGGATTCCAGGCCGGGCTGTCGTGGGCCATCGTGCTGCGCAAGCGTGACGGGTTCCGCCGCGCGTTCGCCGGATTCGATCCCGACCGCGTCGCGCGCTTCACGACGCGCGACGTCGATCGCCTCGTCGCGGATCCAGGCATCATCCGCGCGCGCGCCAAGATCGAGGCGACGATTGCCGGCGCGCGGATCTTCTGCCAGATGCGAGATGGCGGCGAGGACTTCGCCGCCTGGGCGTGGTCGTTCACCGGCGGACGAACCCTTCGCGGCGACGGTCGATCGATTCCCGCGCAGACGGCCCTCTCCGACCGTATCTCGGTCGAGCTGAAGCACCGCGGCTTCAAGTTCGTGGGGCCGACGATCGTCTATGCCTGGATACAGGCCGTCGGCATCGTGAACGATCATCAGACGACGTGCTTCAGACGCGGGACGGTCGATCCCCGGTCATCGCGTTCGCGCCCGTGAGCCCCTTTCGTGACATGATGACGCCTTCCCCTTTGGTCAAAAGGAGCTCTCATGCCGGATCAACCCATCAAGCCCGTCGAGCCGCCAGCCTCCGATCGCGCCAGCAACTGGCCTGATCCCGATCGCGAACGCGCTCAACCCGGCGACGTCCTCGGCATCGAGCGTGGCGGCGAGACGACGTCGCTCGGCGAAAGCGCCGAAGACGAAGACAAGCGCCGCAAGGACGCCGAGCGGGAAGTCGAAGGCCGCAAGTAAAAGCGCGCGCCGCGTGAGAATTGACAATCACGCCGGCACCGACTCAGACTCGATCCGATGTCACGCCGGGCCACGACCGCGGTCGCGTTGTTTCTCGCGCCCGTGTTGGCCGTCTCGACGCTGGCCACGTGCATGGCGGCGCCCGCGACCGCACCACGCATGCAAATGGCGTGTTGCAGCCACGGGCACGATCACTGCCCGATGCACGAGGCAGATGCGGGGAGCGCCGCGGATTGCTGCCATGACGGCGGCGTGCGTCATGAGCAGCTGAACGTCGCGGAGCAGCAACCGGTGGCGACGATGAGCCTCGCGTTGCAGCCGGGCGCCATGCTGGTGCCTCGCGAAGCGATGCCACCTCTCACGACGGGCCGCGTCCGCGGTCCGTATGCGGACCGCTCCACGAGTCCACCGTCGCCAGCGCTATCCCGTTCGACTGTCCTCCTGATCTAGTTCTTCGCCCTTTCTTCTCCTGAGAGTCCGTCGCGCGCGGCTGGTCATGGCCGCGGGCGTGACGTGGGCCTCGTCGCGCGTGCGCGCACGAGGGCCCCTCATCCTGGTTGGAGGGTCGATGAATTCTGCAGGGTTCTTTCGAGCCGTACGTGTTCGGCGCCAGTCCCGACGGGCCGCGCTCACGATCGTGGCGACGTTGATATGGCCGGCGGCAATGGCCGCTCAACAAAGTGAACCGCCCACGCCGTTGTCGGCGCTCATCCACGAAGTCGAACAGCGCAATCCTTCCATCGCCGCGTCGCGAGACGCGTGGCAGGCGAGCACCTACGCGCCCACGCAAGCGGGCGCGATGCCCGGTCCGGAGCTGATGGTGCAGCAGGTGGCCGTCGGCAGTCCGAGGCCCTTTGCTGGTTTTTCGAACAGTGACTTCGCGTACATCGGCGTTGGCGTGTCGCAGGAGCTGCTCTATCCAGGAAAGCGCGCGCTGCGCGCCGAGGCGGCGGGCCATGACGCGGAGGCGGCGCGGGCCGAGTCCGGTTCGGTTCAACGAGAGGTCGTGGAGGCGGTGAAGCTCGCCTATGTGCAGCTTGCGTATCTCCAGCAGACGCTGCCCATCTTCGATCATCACGACCGACTGTTGACACAGGTCGAACAGATTGTCGAGTCGCGGTACCGGGTAGGACAAGGCAGCCAGCAGGATGTGCTGAAAGCCCAGTTGCAGCACACGAAGATTCTGCAGGCGATCGCGGATCGCCGCCAGCAGGAGGGCATGACTCAAGCCCGATTGAAGCAGTTGCTCGGCCGAGCCCAGGACACACCGGACATCGTCGCCGAACCGCTTTCACTCACACCGTTCCCCCTCAGCGCTGCCGAAGTGCAGCAACGCACCCGCGAGCAGAATCCAGATCTGGAGGTTCGCTCGGCGATCGTGGAGCGCGAACGCACGCAAGTCGCGCTGGCGCACAAGGCGTCCAGGCCGGACTTCGCCGTCCAGTACATGTACCAACACACCGCGAGCGCGTTTCGTGACTACTACATGGGCACGTTCAGCGTCCGGCTGCCGAATCGTGCCGGTTCGCGCGCGGCTCTGGCCGAAGCCGAGGAGCGGGCGCAGGGCGCGGCGCAGGCGATGCAAGCCGAGGTGCAGCGGGTCCTGGCCGACGCGCAGCAGCAGTATGTCGTCCTCCAGGGATCGCGCGAGCGCGTGACGATTTACGAGGACGGCTTGATGCCGCAGGCGGAGGCGACGTTCCAGGCCGCCATGACCGCCTATGCATCGAACCGCGAGGACTTCGAGGCGGTGCTGTCCTCGCTCGCCGACGCGCTCGACGTCGACCTCGCCTACTGGCAGGAAGTGGCCGATCACGAATCCGCGCTCGCTCGGCTGGAGCGGCTGACCGGGGCGGTGCGGCCATGACTCAGCAGCCTGTCGACACCACCGGGCGGTCGTATCGGACCGCGTTTCTTCTCGCCTGCGCGGCCATCGTCGTTCTTGCGATCGGCATCGCGGCCCTGGCGTGGCGCCTTCACCGTCAGACCGCGCCGCCGGTGCCGCCGCCATCAACCGCGGCGGCCGCTGGGACGACGACTACGCCGAAGTCAGACGAGGCGCTGATCACGTCCGCGGCGCCGCCGCTGGCGCCGATCCAGCTTTCGCCGCAGCGGATGCAGAGCATTGGCGTCCAAATCGGACGCGTCGCCGACCGCGTGGTGAACGACGACCTTCGCCTGACCGGTACGGTCGAAGTGAACGAGCGTCGCGTCTCGTACGTGCAATCCCGCGTCGCCGGCTGGATCCGCGATGTCCGCGTCGATGCCACCGGCGACCTCGTCCGCCAGGGCCAGACGCTCTTCACCATCTACAGCCCGGACCTCGCCGCGACCGAGCGCGAATATCTGCTGGCGAAGAAGAATGCGAGCGAGCTCGCGCACAGTCCCGTCGCCGGTGTCGCGGCCGGCGCGGCGTCACTGCTCGACGCGGCGCGCGAACGTCTGCGGCAATGGCAGATCGCACCGGCGGAGATCGCCAGGCTCGATGCATCCGGCGAGGTCTCGAACGCGCTCGCGATTGACGCACCGGCGAGCGGCTATGTCACCGAGAAGCACGCGGTTCCCAATCTGTACGTGCAGCCCGACACGAAGCTGTACACGATCGCGGATCTCTCTGACATCTGGGTGGTCGCGCAGGTGTTCCAGAACGACGCCGGCAAGATCAGGCCGGGCGACCGCGCGCGGGTGACCGTCGATGCCTATCCCGGTGTGACATTTGCCGGCGGTGTCGACGATGTCCTGCCGCAGATGGACGCGGCGACGCGTACGCTGCCGGTGCGACTGGTGTTCTCGAATCCTGGGCTCAGGCTTCGACCGGGCATGTACGTCAACGTCACGATCGCCTTGCCGCTCGGCCGGCATCTCGTCGTGCCCGCGGCCGCCGTCTTCCATTCGGGCACGCGCAGTCTCGTCTTCGCGTACGGCGGCGACGGCCGCATCACGCCGAAGGAGATCGAGGTCGGCCCGCGCGTGGGTGACGAGCAGATCGTGCTCGAGGGCATCGACGCGAACGCGCCGATCGTAACGTCCGCGAACTTCCTGATCGACTCCGAGGCGCAGTTGCAGGCAGCTGCCGGCGCGTTTGCGCCGCCGCCAACGGCCGCGGGCGGTACCACAGAGACGAGCCGCCCGGCTGTGGCGCCGGCCGCGATCGACATGACCACCGATCCGTCGCCGCCCCGCAAGGGGCAGAACACCGTGCGCGTACGGCTCACCGGCGCGGATGGACGAGGCATGGCCGGCACCGAGGTCACCGTGACGTTCTTCATGCCGGCGATGCCAGCCATGGGCATGGCGGCGACGAAGACGGTCGTCGCCGCGGCCGACAAGGGCGGCGGCCTGTATGAAGGCTCTGTCGTGCTCAGCTCCGGCGGCACGTGGCAGGTCACCATGACCGCCGTTCACGACGGACAGACGATGGCGACGCGGCAACTCTCGGTCACCGCGACGGGAGGGATGTAACGTGGTCGGTCGAATCATCGGCTGGTGCGCCGGGAATCGATTCCTCGTCTTCGCCAGCGTGGCGCTGCTCGTCGGCGCCGGCATCTGGTCGATCCAGCGGATGCCGCTCGACGCGCTGCCCGACATCTCCGACGTCCAGGTCATCATCCACACGACCTGGCAGGGGCAGCCCCCGAACGTCATCGAAGATCAGGTCACCTATCCGATTGTCACATCGCTCCTCTCGGCGCCCCGCGTCAAGGCGGTGCGCGCGCAGACGATGTTCAACGATTCCTACGTGTACGTCGTGTTCGAGGACGGCACCGACATCTATTGGGCGCGCTCGCGCGTCGTCGAATATCTGCAGACGATCGGCGGACGGCTGCCCGAGGGCGTCCATCCGGCGATCGGCCCGGACGCGACCGGCGCCGGCTGGGTCTACGAGTACGCGCTCGTGGATCGCACGGGGAAGCATAGTCTCGCCGACCTGCGGGCGCTCCAGGACTGGCATCTGCGCTATCAGCTCGCCACCGTTCCCGGCGTGGCCGAGGTCGCCTCGATCGGCGGGTTCGTCCGGCAGTATCAAGTCCAGCTCGATCCCAACAAGCTCCTGGCCTACGGCATCCCGCTCTCGACGGTGATCGATCGCGTCAAGGCCAGCACGAACGAGGTGGGCGGCCGCGCGCTCGAGCTGAGCGGCACGCGATATTTCATTCGCGGCCTCGGGTACCTCACGGCGCTCTCGGACCTCGAGAACGTGTCGGTTCTTGCGAAGAACGGCACGCCAGTCCGGATCAAGGACCTCGGCACCGTCACATTCGGTCCCGACATCCGCGAGGGCGTCGCCGAGTGGCAGGGCGACGGCGAAACCGTCGGCGGCATCATCGTCATGCGCTACGGGTCGAATGCGCTCACCGTCATCGACGGCGTCAAGCGCAAACTCGCGGAGATCAAGGGATCCCTGCCGCCCGGCGTGGAGATCGTCGCCGGTTACGATCGGTCCGGCCTCATTCACGGCTCGATCGACACGTTGACGCGCGATCTGCTCGAGGAGGCGGCGATTGTCAGCCTCGTCATCATCGTGTTCCTGTTGCACGTCCGATCCGCGCTGATTCCGATCGTGGCGCTGCCAATTGCCGTCGTCGCGTCCTTCGTGCCGATGTACTTCCTCGGCGTCAGCTCGAACATCATGTCGCTCGGCGGGATCGCGCTCGCCATCGGCGTGCTCGTCGATGCGGCGATGGTCATGGTCGAGAACGGCTATCGGCACCTAGCCGAGCGCCAGGCGGAACGGCCGGAACCTCTTGCTGCCGGAGAACGGCAGGCGATTCTGATTGGCGCCGCCAGGCAGGTTGGGCCAGCGCTGTTCTTCTCGCTGCTCATCATCGTCGTCTCGTTTCTGCCGGTGTTCCTGCTCGAGGCGCAGGAAGGGCGGATGTTCCATCCGCTGGCCTGGACGAAGACGCTGGCCGTGGGGTGTTCGTCGCTCCTGGCGATCACGCTCGTGCCGGTGCTGATGGTGCTCTTCATCAGAGGCCGGCTGCGGCCGGAGTCCGTCAATCCGATCTCCCGCATCACGCAGGCGATCTATCGTCCCGTCCTGCGATGGTGCCTGCGGTACCGCAAGACGACGCTGTTGCTCAATCTGGTGTTTCTGCTCGTCACGTTCCCGCTGATGCTCCGGATCGGGAGCCAGTTCATGCCATCCCTCTTCGAGGGTTCCGCGTTGTACATGCCCACAGCGCTGCCCGGCCTCTCGATCACGCAGGCGTCTCAACTGCTGCAGGAGCAGGATCGGATCCTACGGTCGTTTCCAGAGGTCGCGAGCGTCTTCGGCGTGGTCGGCCGCTCGGACAGCGCCACCGACAACGCGCCGCTGGACATGTACGACACGACCGTGATGCTGAAGCCGCGCGACGAGTGGCGGCCGGGCATGACGTATGAACGGCTCATTCAGGAGATGGACGGGCGGCTGCAGTTTCCCGGCTTGTCGAACACATGGACGATGCCCGTGGCGAACCGGCTCGACATGGCGTTGACCGGCATCAAGACGCCCATCGGGCTGAAGATTCAGGGGCCGAGCCTCGACGGGATTCAGCAGGTGGGTGTCCGCATTCAGCAGCTTCTCGCGACCCTGCCCGAGATGCGGTCGGCGTTCGCCGAGCGAGTGTCGCAGGGCTTCTACATCGACATCGACGTGAACCGGCCGGAGGCCGCGAAGTACGGGCTCACGGTCGCCGACGTCCAGCAAGCCGTCACGTCGGGTATCGGCGGCATGACGATCGCGGAGAACGTCGAGGGGCGCGAGCGGTATCCGATCAGCGTGCGCTACCAACGCGACTTTCGAGACAACATCGAGGCACTCACGCGCGTGCTGATCGCGACGCCGTCTGGCGCCCAGATTCCGATGGGTCAGGTCGCGACGCTCTCGTTCACGCGCGGACCGGCGATGATCCGCGATGAGGACGGCCAGTTGACGGGCTACGTGTATCTCGATCTGAAGACGGACGACTACGGCGGCTTCGTGCAACGCGCGTCGGCCCTATTGAGCCAGGAGTTGTCGCTGCCGTCGGGCTACACGTACGCCTGGTCGGGCGAGTACGAATTCCAGCAGCGGGCGAGACGCCGACTTGCGTTGATTCTGCCGGTCGTGTTCCTCGTCATCTTCATACTGTTGCGCATGATCTTCCGTTCGGCCGCGGAAGCCGTGGTGTTGATCGTGCCCACGTTCTACGCGATGACCGGCGGCCTGATCCTGCAATGGCTGCTTGGCTACAACTTCAGCGTCGCGGTCTGGGTGGGGTACATCGCGCTCTTCGGGATCGCCGTCGAGACCGGAGTCGTGATGGTGGTCTACCTCCACGAAGCGCTCGATCGCCGGCTGGCGGCCGGAGGCGAAATCACGGACGCGGACGTCGAAGCGGCCGCGATTGACGGGGCCGTTCAGCGGCTGCGTCCGAAGCTCATGACCGTCTGCGTCGTCCTCGCTAGTCTGATGCCGATGCTGTTCGAGACCGGCATCGGCTCGGACATCATGAAGCCCATTGCCGCGCCCATCGTGGGCGGGATGGTGACGTCCGCGATTCACGTGCTGATTCTCGTGCCGGTGTTGTTCGTGATGATGAAGGAGCGCGCGCTGAGGCGCCGGGCGGAGTGAGCGCGCGAGCCACCGAAACAACGCGGTCACCGCCATCGCGGTGTCAGGGGCAGCAGCCAGGCGCGCGGCAGGCGGAAGCTGCCGGCTTGGTCGCTCGGACAAAGGCGCTGATGAACGTGCCATCCAGTTCGTTAGCGAGAGCGTCGGCGTCCAGCCCTTCCCCCACGAGGAACGTCCTGGCGTCCGCGAGGCTGTAGGCGCGGGTCTCCTCGATGCCGACGTCTGCAAAGCCCGCGTTCGTCAGCTTCGCCACGTACTCGACATCGGTGAGCGCGCCGGCGACACAGCCGACCCACAACTCCATGCTCTTCCGGACGGCGGCCGGCACCTCGCCGCGCACAACGACGTCCGAGACGGCGAAGCGACCGCCGCGTTTGAGGACACGGACCGCCTCACGCAGCACGCGATCCTTGTCACCCGACAGGTTGATGACGCAGTTGGAAATGATGACGTCGACCGAGTGGTCGGGGAGCGGGATGTGTTCGATCTCACCTTTGAGGAACGTCACGTTCTCGAGCCCGCTGTTGCGTTTGTTCTCCTCGGCCACCGCCAGCATCTCGTCGGTCATGTCGAGGCCGAAGGCCCTGCCAGTCGGGCCGACGCGGCGCGCTGACAACAAGACGTCGATCCCGCCGCCGGAGCCGAGGTCGAGGACGGTTTCGCCAGGCATCAACTCGGCCAGTGTGGTCGGATTGCCGCACCCCAACGACGCCTTCGCGGCCAGGTCCGGGATCTCGGCGCTCTGCGTGGTGTCGTACAGATTCGACGTGATCGGATCGCAACCGCCGTCGAGCACTGCCGCGCCGCCGCAACAGGCATTCCCGGCGCCACCATGGGCGCGCAGGGCGGCCTGTCCGTATTTCTCTCGAACGATGTCTTTCATTGGTTCCGAGCGCACGGCGCCTCCTTACTTGCCAAGTGCGACGATCTTCCTGGGCTCGATGGCCTTGTTGCGTGTGCAGCACTCGGCGTACAGAAAGCCGAGCACCTCCTCGAGGGCGACGGTGTTCGCGCGATACCGAATGAACGCTTTTTCTCTTTCGACTGTGACGAGCTCGTCGTTCTTGAGCTTCTCGAGATGGTGAGAAAGCGTGGAACCCGCGACGCCGGTTTCGGCCTGGATTTCATTGACGACCAAGCCGTCTGGATGCGCCGAGAGCAGCAATCGCATGACGCGCAGTCGCGGCTCGGCGCCCAGAGCGGCAAACATGTCGGCGAATCGCGTGACAGCGGCGCGCCTATCCGCCCCACGCGCCGGGCTCGCCCGGCACGCGCGTCGCGACGGCGTAGAGCGTGTGGTGGCCGAGGATGAAAAGCGTCCCGCGATCCGCGCCGCCGAACAGCAGTTGGATCGGCCGCTCCGGCACGTCGATCTGTCCGATGACTTTGCCGCTCGGGTCGTAGACGAAGATCTGCCCGTTCGCGACGTAGACGTTCCCCGCGCGATCGACCGCGACGCTTTCGCCGCCGCGTTCGGCAAACGGATGGAGATCGCCGAGCGTGCCGTCGGGCCGCACCGTCGCGCGATAGGTGCGATCCTCCGAGTCGCTCGCGACGTACACGGTCTGGCCGGGCTTCGCCGTCAGGAACCCGTACGCGTCGAGGTTGTTCGACCAGCGCCAGCCCGTTGGATCCATCCCGGGGTAGGAGTCGTCAGGGCCCTGGCGGAAGACGCGTCCTGCCGGCAGGAACACGCTGCCGTCGGGCGACACGTACTCCTTCGCCTTCGGTGACGACACGTCCTTCGCGAACATCTCGGCGAGCGTCGTGTACTCGTATGTCTTCAGGTCGAGCTGGTTGGCGAACTCGCCGTTGTCCCAGACGTTGACCGGCAGCACGGCCGCGGCGTCCTGGTGCGGCGCCGTCGCCTGCGGCTGCAGCACGGTGATCTGGTCGGCCGGTGCGCCAGGATGGAACACGTACACCGTGCCCTCCGGCCCGTCTGACGACTGCACGAGCAGATCGCCGGACTTCGTGGCGGCGAGGTTTACCGGATCGAGCGGGTCGTGGCGCACGATGTTCAGCCCCTCGGCCTTGGACCACGAGAAGATCCGCTGCTGGTGGTGATCGACGAAGTACAGCGTGCCCGCGGCATCGACGGCGGCGCCGGAGATCGTGGAGAACCCTTCCTCCAACTTCTGCACGCTCGCGCCGGGTGCGAGCACGGCCGACGCGTCGCCGGCGACGGGCGTGGCCGGCTCGGCGGGAATGTCGATCACGGCGAACTCGTGCTCGCGCACCTCGAGATGGTGCGTCATGTCCTGGATCGCGTTCTCGTAGGGAAACTTGCTCACGCGGAGGAACGTGCCGCAGCCGTTCTCGTCGCACGTGCCGTAGCCGCTCTCGGCGTTCACGTGCACGTTGCGGAAATGGATGTCCGACGAGTTGTAAATGCGCACGGCTGCGGGGAAGGGCGCGTGGCTTCGCGTGACGCGATAGCCGTGGTAGTTCGCGATCGTGATGTGCTTCGACCACGCGATCTCGAGCGAGACCGACTCCGGGCTCGTCGCGGCTTCCTCCTCGGTCTGCGGTGCGTTGATGTCCCAGTTCTCGACGTGATCGAACTTGATCTCGTTGAAGAGATGATGTTCGTTCGACAGCTCGTACACGTGCCCCGGCGTCGTCGTATCCGAGACGTAGAAGCCCCCCTGCCCGTTCGTGCCCGGCGACCAGACGTTGGCGAACGTACCGCCGCCGCCGTGCGTGATCCAGATGCTCGGATACTGCGCCCCCCATCGTCCACCCTGTCCGCCGCCGCCGGCACCGGCGCCACGAGCCGGAGGATAGAGTGCCGCGCGCACGGCCGGCGGGATGTTCGTGCCGCCGCCGCCCATGATTTGCAGATCGTCCATCAGCGACGACTCGCCGGACATCCAGAGGATGCATAGCGCGCGCTGGTTGACGCCGCCCGTGTAGATGCCGAGGCCGCTGACGATGTTCGTGCCGCCGCGCGGCGTTTCGACGACGGGTTTCGGCGTGCCGACGCCCTGGAAGCCCGGCGTGTTGTCGGGCAGATCGAACTGCGTCGTTCCCGGGTGCAGCGCGATGATCACGGTGTCCGGCTTCAGCGTGATGGTGTCGCGCACGACGTACAAGCCGCTCGGGAAGTACAGGACGCGATGTGACGCGACCGCCTGCTTGATCGCGGCCGTGTCGTCGGTCTGCCCGTCACCCTTCACGCCGAGCGTGTGGACGTTGACCCATTCGGTCGTCGGCGGCAGCGCGCGAATCGCCGCGGGCAGCGGCGCTGGCGCGGCGTTCAACCGCTCCGCTTGATAGGTCGTGTCGAAATGTCCCGTCATCCCGAGGCCGGGAATGAAGAGCCCGTAGTTGAACGCCGACACGCGATAAATCGGTCCGGGCGCCGACTGTTTCTTGCCGCTCTCCCTGAACGCAGCGAACACCGGCACGTCGTCGCACACCGCGTTCTCGACGCCGATTTCCGTCTGCGGGTTGTGCTCGTCGCTGATGACGATGCCGGCGTGCGACACGTGCTCGAAGCGGCTGTCCTTCACCCACAGCTCGTCGAAGTAATGCGGGTCGATGTCGACGCCGACCGGCACGTTGCGGAGCGTGTCGCGGATGAGCGTGAGTTGCGCGAGATGTTCGCGGATCGCTGCGTCACGCTGGCCTTCGATGACCGAGTCGATGAGCGTGAACTGCCAGTAGGGCGACGTGTTGTCGGTGATGATCCCGTAGCGGCCGCCCTCGATGTGCAGGTCCTCGGCTTCGTTGCCGACCTCGGTCAGCGCCGCGAGTCCGGAGCCGACGTGAAAGTCCATGTGCGTGAGGAACGCGTGCTGCGCGGCGTGGAAGCGGATCGCGATCGCCGCGGGGTTGCCGTCGCCGATCTCGAAGTCGATGTTGCTCATCGCCGGATAGAACGTGCCGGGATTCGCGTCCGGGATGTTCGGGTTCGGCGGCACCGTGCCCGGTGGAGGAAACGGCACGCGGAACGGAGCGCCGCCGCCGGCCCGTCCACCCCGGCCACCGCGACCTGCTGGTCCGGCACCACCGGCTCGCGCGGGACCGCCGCGTCCCGCGCCGATCGCCGGTCCGCCCCGGCCGGCCCCGGGCGGCGCCGCGCCCGTGAACATCACCATCAGGCCGATG
>DASZOV010000092.1:0-2592 GCA_035550595.1 Vicinamibacterales bacterium | reverse complement strand
CTTCGGCGACACGATCGGCGGATCGAACGGCGTGTGCGTGGCATCGCCGAGGACGAGCTGCAGCGTGTGCCGGCCCGGCGGCAGCGTCAGCTCCGTCTCGGTCTGACCGCCGCCGAAGTGCTTGATGTGATCGGTCGCCGGCAGCGGCTTGGTCATGTCCGGCATCTCGGTCACGTCGATGAGCAGGTGATGATGCCCGGTGTTGGCGTGCTCGACGCCGGCCGGGGCGATCCCCATGCCCTTCAGCCCGAACTGCACGACGAAGGGCGAGCTGACGGTGGCGCCGTCCTTCGGCGAGATGATGTACACGCTCGCGCCCGCGGGCGCCTTGGTGCGCGCCGCCTGCGCCGCGACGAATCCTCCGGCGACCAGCACGGCCGCGAGAGTACTGACGAATAGAAGCTTTTTCATGGCCCTCATCCAGATGGTAGGAACAGCCTGACGGCTGGCCGCGCCGATCACGGCAGTCTCACGTTGTATCACACGCCAGGCGGCGCTAGCCGCCCGACTCCCCCGCGACAATCGTCGTCCCCGTCCAACGCAGCAAGCAGGCCCGGCCGTCCGGCCGCAAGGGGATCGCGGCCAACGCCTCGCGCAGCCCGGAACCGAAGACGTAGGCGCCGTGGATATCCTCCGGAACGCCGTCCACGCGAAGACTGCCACACGACATTGCGCGGGCGGCCTCGGTGGCACCCGACAGGATCGCGTCGCGCGTCTTCGCCGCCTCTGTCCACACGCGCCGCTCGGCGTGCAGTCCGCTCGTGTAGACACTGACGAGTGCCAGCAGCACGATCCACGCGATCACGTTGAGCGCCCGCGAACTCTTGCCCGCAAGGACCGCGGAGACCAGCCATGTAAAGCCAGCACTTGGCAGGTATAGATAACGACTTCCCGCCAACGTCGGCGATACGTAGAACTCACCGAGCAGTGGCAGCGCGCCAAGAATGATCCACGAGACGCCGATGGCGATTCCGCGCGCACGGAGCACGCTCTCTGGCTCCGCGCGCTCGCGTCGTTCGCCGCGAAGCGCTTGAAGCAGGAGGATCCCGACGATGGCGAGCACGACGATCGCCGAGAGGTAAGCCCCAAGGCCCACACCAGCGTCCGTCCGTACGGGAAGCGCGAGACCGGCAAACGGCCTGACGAAGAGATCCTTCCAGCCGCGCCTGTCCGCGGGCAGCGCCTGGAAGTGAGCGGCGACGGCCGGCGACATCGCCATCCGCACGATCAGGAACGCCGCCGCGACGCTGGCGCTCACGACGATCGGTGTCCAGTCCGTCGAGATCGATCGCCGGCGCGACGCCAGCGTCGTGACGATGAGCAGCACCGCCGGGATGACAATGGCCGACTCCTTCGACAGCATGCCGGCGAGACACACTACGAATAGCGCGATGGTTCGTCGCGCCGAGCTCGGCATCCACAGCACGATCGCGACCGCGGAAAGGACGCTGGCGGTCGCCAGCAGATCGAACACACCGGCTGTCCAGGCGACGGCCTCGCTACTCGCGGGAAACGCGGCGAAGAGCACGCCGGCGGTGAGGCCCGCGCGCCGGCCCAGCCACGCCGATCCGATGCGGCACACGAGCGCGCTGTTGAACGCGTGCAGCGCGCCGTTCACGACATGCAGCGCCATCCAACCGCCGCCGATCGCGAGGATCGCGCGCCAAATCACGAGTGCCAGCGGGCGGAAATATGGCCAGCCACCCGGCACGAACGTCCCCGCAGCCGCCCAGTGCCAGAGGACGAAATCGTCGGACAGCGGCCCGAGCGTGAGTGACCATCCGAAGGCCAGGATCGCGACGATGGCGGGGACAATGATGAGCGTCCGCGGCGCGAGCTCGGGTTCTCCGGTCACGGCCTCGGACGAGCTAGGCTGCGCTCGCAGCCACGCGAACGCGACGAGGCCAAGCCCCAGCGTCAGTCCAGCGGCCTCGAAGCGAGGTCGACTGACGCGGACGCCGGCCAGCGCCCCTATCGTCAACGCGGATGACCAGAGCCACCCGAGGCCATAGAGGCCCAACATGGCGTGACGCGCGCCGTTCGCGAATCGGGATCGAGCACTCGGGGAGAGCAACGGCATGTCGGTACAGGGGAACCGGTCCGCCTGTATAGAGGCGGTATCTTACGGCATGCGACTGCCGCTGCTTCGTCCTGCCACGGACGTCACCGCCGACATCGTCGTGGCCGGCGAAAACAGCGTGGACGTTCTCGGGGTCGTGGCGGCGACGGCCGATGCGGACGCGGACAAACGGACGCTCGTCTCACTCCAAACGCTCGTCGGCGGCCAGGCCGCGACGGCGGCCGTCGGCTGCGCGCGGCTGGGCGTGCGCGCGCGATACGTGGGCGTCGTCGGCGACGATGACCGTGGCGCGCTCGTGGGCGAGGCACTCGCGCACGAGCGCGTGGACGCGCACCTCGCGGCCGTGCCCGGCGTCCCCACCCGCGCGGCGATGATCCTCGTCGACGAAGCGACCGGTCGGCGCACGGTCTACGAGCGCCGGCATCCATCGCTGCGACTCGACGCCGCGGCCATCGGCGCCGACGTCTGGACAGACGCGCGCATCCTCCTCGTCGACGCGACCGACCCGGTCG
>DASZOV010000091.1:0-4190 GCA_035550595.1 Vicinamibacterales bacterium | reverse complement strand
CAGTGCAGGCTCGAGGATCGTGAGAAGGCCGGCAATCGCCACGTCCACCTCTTCCTCGTAGAACTCCGCGATCTTCGCCAGCATCGCGTCGAGCGCGCCCGTGCTCTCGCCCGCGCCAATCATCTGCGCCACCATCGGCGGAAACACACCGGTCGCTCGGAGCGGCTGGGCAATCGTCTCGCCGCGCTCGATCTTGCCGCGCACCTGCGAGATGGCGCTCTCGATGACCGCGTTGCCCGACGTCTTGGCCGTGATGTCCAGCCCGTCCAGAATGGGCACGCCCGACCCGATGAGTGTCGAGAGCGTCCGGCAGAATCGCGCGACGGCAATCTTCCGGAAGATCTTTCCGACGAGTGGCGCCTTCAGCAGCATCCCGTCGACACGCATCCGCCCGGCCGGCGTCTGGTAGTACCGACGGAACATGTACCCGGCCAGGACGACCCCGATGACGATGAACGGCATCGAGATGATGAGCTTCTTGCTCATCCAGATGACGATGCGCGTCGGGAGCGGCAGCGTGGCGCCCAGGCCTTCGAACAACGACGTGAACGTGGGGATGACCTTCCACAGGATCACCATCACGACGATGACCGCGATGCTGAGGACCGCGATCGGATAGATCATCGCCGATCGCACCTGCGACACGAGCTTGGCCTGCTTCTCGATGAACGTCGCGAGCCGCTTCAGAATGGTGTCGAGGATGCCGCCCGCTTCGCCCGCGGCCACCATGTTCGTATAGAGCGGGTCGAAGGCGTAGGGCCGCTTCTGCATGGCATCGGCGAGCGACGCGCCGCCTTCCACGTCTTCTTTCACCTGGCCGATGGCGCCCGCCAGCCGCTTGTCGGGTTCTTCCTTGCCGAGCAGCTCGAGGCACTGGACGAGCGGCAGGCCGGCGTCGATCATGACCGAGAACTGGCGCGTGAAAATCGCCAGGTTGCGCGGCGTCACGCGCCGGAGCCGGCGCTCCTTTTTCTGCGCGGCCTCGACCTTGGTGACGAGGATCTGTTCGCGTCGAAGTGCCTGCGTGAGCGCTTCGGACGACTCGGCGGCGCGTTCGCCCTTGACGATTTGTCCGGCCCGCGTGCGGCCGACCCAGGCGTAGCTCGTCATCGCATCGCTCCCTGCACCGGGCGCCTCGCGCCCATCGCCGCCGGCGGCGGCATGGCCGCCCCGGCCGTCCCACGCTCGAGCACGGTGATGAGCTCGTCACGATTCGACGACGTGTTGAACGCCACGTCGCGCGAGATGACGCGCTTCTCCACCAGCCGCGCGAGCGACTGGTTCATCGTCTGCATCCCGAACTTTTCCTGGCCCATCTGCATCGTGCCGTAGATCTGATGGATCTTGTCGTCGCGGATGAGATTGCGGATGGCTGGCGTGGCCACGAGGATCTCGAGCGCGGCCGCGCGGCCCGTGCCGCCGAGCTTCGGCACGAGGGCCTGACAGACGATGCCCTCGAGCACGAGCGAGAGCTGCGTGCGGATCTGGCCCTGCTGGTGTGCGGGAAAGGCGTCGATGATGCGCGTGATGGTCTGCGACGCGGAGTTCGTGTGGAGCGTCGCCATCGTGAGATGGCCGGTCTCGGCGAGCTTGAGCGCGGCTTCCATCGTCTCGAGGTCGCGCATTTCGCCGACGAGAACGACGTCCGGATCTTCACGGAGCGCCGCGCGCAGCGCCATGTCGAAACCGCGCGTGTCGGCGTGGAGCTCGCGCTGATTGACGAGCGCGACCTTGTGGTGATGCAGGTACTCGATCGGGTCCTCGATCGTGAGGATGTGGACGGGCTTCGCCTCGTTGATCCGGTCGATCATCGCCGCGAGCGTCGTCGACTTGCCGCTGCCCGTGGGGCCGGTGACGAGGACGAGGCCGCGCGGGCGGTCCGCCAGTTCGGCGAGGACTGGCGGCAGGCCGAGCTCGGCGAGCGGACGGATGCGCTCGGGGATGAGACGGTAGACGCCGCCCACGGCGCCTTTCTGGTTGAAAACGTTGCAGCGGAAGCGTCCGACGCCGCGCAGGCCGAAGGCGAGGTCGAGTTCCCAGGTTTCTTCGAACTTCTTCTTCTGTGCGTCGGTCAGGACGCTGTAGCAGAGCGACTTGACCTGATCGGGCGTGAGCTCGGGCAGGTCGAGCTTGCGCAGATGCCCGTCGACACGGACCTGCGGCGGCGACCCGATCGACAAGTGCAGGTCCGACCCGCCCAGCTCGAGGGTAGCCTTCAGGAGGTCGACAAGACTCAGAGACATAGATGCTCGCTTCGGTACATCGGCACGTCGCTCGCCGGCTTCAACGCGCGAAGACCACGGCGGGTCTCGCGCGAAGGCGCGAAGATCGCGAAGGACGAGGGTTCTTCAACCACAAACTTTTGAAGTGCAAACTTTGTTGCATGTTTCCCCTGGGCCTGAAGGCCCAGGGCTCCACAGAAAAATACAGAAAAACTTCTTCCTCCTTCGCGATCTTCGCGCCTTCGCGTGAGCCCTGCTTTTTACATGGTTTCTCGCACGACTTCCTCGATCGTCGTCACGCCTTCGCGGACTTTCTGCAGGCCGCTCTTGCGCAGGGTGACCATGCCCTGCTGCTCGGCCAGCTTGCGCAGCTCGCTCGCGGGAGCGTTCGAGACGATGAGGTCGCGCAGGCCTTCGGTCATCTCCATGACCTCGAACACGCCCGTGCGGCCCTTGTAGCCCGAGCCGCCGCAGCGGTCACAGCCGCGGCCGCGGAGCGGGCGGAACGTCTCGGCCTCGCGCGGGTCGAAGCCGGCCTCGATGAGCTTGGCTGGCGACATCGCGTGCGGCTCGCGACACGACTCGCAGACGCGGCGCACGAGGCGCTGCGCGCAAACCAGGTTCACCGAGTTGGCCACGAGGAACGCTTCGACGCCCATGTTAACGAGCCGGTTGATGCTGCTCGGCGCGTCGTTCGTGTGGAGCGTCGAGAGCACGAGATGGCCGGTGAGCGCGGCCTTGACGGCAATCGACGCCGTCTCGCTGTCGCGGATCTCGCCGACGAGGATGATGTTCGGGTCCTGCCGCAGAAACGACCGAAGCACGCCGGCGAACGACAGGCCGATGGCCTCGCGCACGGGCACCTGGTTCACGCCGGGCAGGTTGAACTCGACGGGATCCTCGGCGGTCATGATGTTCACGCCGGGCGTGTTGATCTGCGCGAGCGACGAGTAGAGCGTGTTCGTCTTGCCGCTGCCCGTCGGCCCGGTGACGAGCACCATGCCCCACGGCTTGCGGATGGCGTGCTGGAACCGCGCGAGTGCCGCGTCCTCGAAACCGAGCCGCGCCATGTCGAGCTGCAGGCCGTCCGGGTCCAGAAGACGCAGCACGACCTTCTCGCCGAACAGCGTGGGTAGCACCGACACGCGAAAGTCGATGTCGCGGTTGCGCCCGCGATCGACGAATCGCGCCTTGATGCGGCCGTCCTGCGGCAGGCGCTTCTCGGCGATGTCGAGCCGCGCCATGATTTTGATGCGCGAGATGATCGCGTCACGGAACTTGAGCGCCGGCGTCATCACGGCCTGGAGCTGGCCGTCGATGCGGAAGCGGATCCGCATGTCCTTCTCGTACGGCTCGATGTGGATGTCGCTCGCGCCTTTCTGAATGGCCGAGAGCATCAGCGCGTTGACGAGCTTGATGATGGGCGCTTCCCCGCCCTGCCGTTCGAGCGAGGCCGCGTCGATCTCCTCGGTGTCGGCGACGACCTCCAGGCTGTCGTCGTGCGTGCCGAGCTCCTCGAGCGCGCGTGTGGCGAGATCGGCCGCCCTTGGCGGCGGCGCCGATTCTGGCCGCGCGCCGAAGTAGCGCGTGATGGCTTCGCGAATGGCCGTCTCGGAGGCGACGACTGGCTCGACGTGCAGGCCCGTCATGAACTTGATGTCGTCCATGGCGAACACGTTGGTCGGGTCCGCCATGGCGAGCGTCAAGGTCGTGCCCGAGCGCGAGACGGGCAGCGCGGTGTACTTCATCGCGCTCTCGCCCGAGATCAGCCGCACGACGGCGGGGTCGAGATCGAATTCCGCGAGCTTGATGGAGGGGACGCCGACTTGGCGGCTGATCGCCGCCGCGATGTCATCGTCGGTGATGATGCCGAGCCGGACGAGGCTCGCGCCCAGCCGGCCGCCGTTGGTGCGCTGATAGTTCAGCGCCTCCTGCAACTGGACAGGCGTGACGCGCTTTTCGCGCAGG
>DASZOV010000090.1:0-6791 GCA_035550595.1 Vicinamibacterales bacterium | reverse complement strand
CACGGATTGTTGAATCCGCTCGAGAGCAGCAGATCGGACAACTGGGAGACGAGCGACTCGAAGTCGACGTCGTCCAGGAGATCCGCGACGAATCGGGTGTAGCGGTATTTCATGTCAGTTGTAGTACTTCTTCTTGCCCTTCCCGGCCGGCTCGTCGTCATCGTCGAGCAGCGATTCGACCGAGCGCGCTTCGGGGCGTGGACGGGCCGGCGCCGGCGCGCCCATCAGCTTGCCGTCGTCGGTGCGGCTGATGCGTTTGAGCGCGTACAGGCCCTCCAGGATGAAGTCGGCCACCGACGCGCGAAGCGCGTTGGCGTCCTCCGCGCGGGCGCCAATCGCCGTGGCGACGCGATCGAAGCCGGCGATGCGATCGACCGCGGCCAGGAGATCGGCGGCCGGCGACGTGTCGGACAGTTCGAGGCTGCCACCGCGATCGAACCACTCGACGATGGCGCGTGGATCGACGGTCACGGCGTAGCCGTCGAAGACGGTCGCGACGGCCTGCCGCACGAGCTCACGCGCGACGTGTTCGGCGCCCTTCAGCTCGCCCTCGTACTCGAGCTCGATCTTGCCCGTGAGCGAGGGCAGCGCCGCGTAGATGTCGCTCACGCGCGGCACGGCGATTCCTTCGCCGTTGGCCAGCGCGCGCCGCTCGGCGTTCGACACGACGTTCTCGATGGCGGTAATCGGCAGCCGCTGGCTCACGCCGGAGCGCTTGTCGACCTTCTGGTCGCCGCGCGCCTGGAACGCGACTTCTTCCACGATCTCGCGGACGAACGGCGGGACCTCGACGGCGATGCCGCCCGGCGCGCCGCCGCGGCGGTCGACCCAGGCTTCCTGCGCGGTGATGGCCATCGCGTCCTGGCGCGACCGCGGATAGTGCGTGCGGATCTCGGAGCCGATGCGATCCTTCAGCGGCGTGATGATCTTGCCGCGCGCGGTGTAGTCCTCCGGATTCGCGCTGAAGCAGAGGAGCACGTCGAGCCGCAGGCGCACCGGGTAGCCTTTGATCTGGACGTCGCCTTCCTGAAGGATGTTGAACAGGCCGACCTGGACCTTGCTCGCCAGATCGGGCAGTTCGTTGATGGCGAAGATGCCGCGGTTGGCGCGGGGCAGCAGGCCATAATGCATCGTGAGCTCGTTGCCGAGCTCGTGGCCGGCCCGCGCCGCCTTGATGGGGTCGACGTCGCCGATCATGTCGGCGATCGTCACGTCCGGGGTGGCGAGCTTCTCGACGTACCGGTGCTCGGGCGTGAGCCAGCCGACGGCCAGGTCGTCGCCCTCGATGGCCGCGCGCGCGCGGCAATCCGCGCAGAGCGGCGCGAGCGGATCGTCGTGAATCTCGCAGCCGGGCACGACGGGAATGGCCGGATCGAGCAGCGTCGTGAGCGCGCGCAGCAGCCGCGTCTTCGCCTGACCGCGCAGGCCGAGCAGGATGAAGTTGTGTTTCGACAGCAGCGCGTTGACGATCTGCGGGATGACCGTGTCGTCGTAGCCGACGATCCCCGGGAAGAGTGGGCCGCCGTCACGAAGGCGGGCCGTCAGGTTGGCGCGAAGTTCGTCCTTGACCGAGCGATGCGGCACGCGTCCCGCGCGAACGGCCTCGGCGAGCGCACCTCGTGTAGCAGGCAGATCCATAGATGCATAGTAACGCGCAGCGTCCTCATCCGTCCGGTCTTCTCATCGACCGCGCGTTCGACCGGCGGCTGACCTCGTGACGGCCACGCCAGCCGCCAGCCGTCTCGGCCATCTGCTCGCGCTCGACACGCCGTCGGCCATCGCGCACCGCGGCGGATCGCGGCTCGCGCCCGAGAACACGCTCACGGCCTTCGAACGAGCCGCGGCGCTCGGCGTCGATGCCATCGAATGCGACGTCCACCTCTCTCGAGACGACGAGGTCGTCGTCATTCACGACGCGACGCTCGACCGGACGACGGACGCGTCCGGTCCGGTGCGGGTGCGGACCGCCGACGAGCTCAGTCGCGTGGATGCCGGATGTCGATTCACGGACGAGACAGGACGTCATCCGTTCGCTGGGATGGGCATCGGCGTGCCGCGGCTGGCCGATGCGCTCGCGCGCTGGCCGGAGATGCCGTTCGTGATCGAGATCAAGGGCGACGATGCGCATGCTGCCGAGCGTGTTGCCGCCGTGATTGCCGAGGCGAACGCGTCCGATCGCGTGATCGTCGGCGGCTTCAACGTCGTCGCCGTCCGCGCCGCGCGTCATGCGCTGGAAGGCGTCGCGTCGAGTGCCTCGGTCGCGGAAGTCAAAGCCGCGCTGCGCCGGTCGTTCTTCTTCCAGCGTCCGCGGCCGACCGGCTATCAGGCGTTCCAGATCCCGCTACGTTTTCACGGCCGCCGCGTCGTGACCCGTAGGTTCGTCCGCCTCGCGAGTGCCGCTGGCATCGCCGTCCACGTCTGGGTCGTCGACGACCCCACCGACATGCGCCGCCTCGCCGAGTGGGGCGTGACGGGCTTCATCAGCGACCGGCCCGATCTCGCACTGACCGAAATCAAGCGCCTGCGGGCCTGAAGATCGGCTCGATGTCCACGGGCACGTCGTCGAGTCGATCGAGCACGCGCTGTACTTCGGGGCGGACGACGCCCATCCGTGCGAGCAACTCTTGCGCGGCGGCGTAGTTGCCTTCGGCTTCGATCGTCAGCAGATCGTGCGTGAGCGCGGCCACGGCGTCTGGCATGACCGACGGCACGACGGCGAACCTGCCGTCGGCGGCGACGGTCACGGCGCCGTGGTCGACGAACGTGTTCAACTGCACGGCCACACCTCGGCCGTGCGCTTCGTTCACGCCGAAGCGGATCGATCGAAACGCCGAGGCGAGAAACGTCGCGTAGGTCGACTCGGCCACGGCAGCGGGAATGTGACCGGCGCCGGCGAGTTGATGCAGCGCCCACAGACCCGAGGCATCGGCCTTGGCTTCTTCGATCGGCGCGTAGGCGTCCTTCAGCGCCAGCCGGATCGGCTGTGTCGTGCCGTAGACGACGTGCGGGCCGAGGCCGTGCATGAGCTCGTGCAGGAGGATGTGCGAGAAGAACGCGTCGAATGACACGCGCGCACGGTCGGCCGCGGCGAGCGCGACGTCGGCAATCGGCACGAGCACGCGGTTGAATTTCGCTTCCTGGACGTTCTTCAGCATCACGCGCTTGGCGCCGTGCTCGCGGATGATGCGGTCGTCGTTCGGGAGATTGAACGCCGCCGCCTGCACGCCGCGGTTCGCGTCGCCGGCCGTGAAGACGACGTTGACGACGCGGATGGGTGAGAGCGGCGCGAGGCGCGGGTTGCGATAACGCGGATCGATCGGGAGCGCGTCCTCGAGCGCCTGCAGCCGGCGGCCGAACGTCGCCAGCTTGGCGGTCTCCTCGGCGTCGCGTACGGCGATGACGGCCTCGAACGCCGCTTTGTAGCCGAACCAGCCATCTTCATAGGTTTCGTACGGCCCGATGGTCGGCTCGATCGACGCGTCGATCTGCATCCAGGCCACGTCGCTCGCGTAGTAGTCGTTCGAGAGGAACGCGTCGGCGCGCGCGGTGAGGAATGCCGCGAGGGATGGCTGCGTGGTGACCGCCGCCGCGCGGCGCAACCGGTCGGCGATGGGCACGAGCGCGTTGCGGTACGCCACGCTGTACGGCACGCTCGTGAGCCGTCCCGCTTCGTCACGACCGATGACCGAGAAGAAGCCGGATGCGCGCGTCCGCGTCTCGGCGTCGAGCGACGCGATCCAGCCGTCGACCTCCTCGCGTGTCGCGTCCGCAGGATAGAAGTTCGCGCCCGCGGGCTTGGCCGGGGTGTCGAATCGCGGCGGCGTGAACACCTCGTCGTGATCCAGCCGCGACCAGGGGCCCTTGTTGATCAGGAAATAGTGCAGCACCGCCTGTCCCTCCGGCGATCGATCGCCGGCGAGTTGGAGGAGCAGCGCCGGATTGCCCGCCCAGACCTGTTCGAGGAACAGGCCATCGATGAGCCGGGCGGCGGCGACGAGTTCAAAGAGCGTCTGGCGCTCCGTGTCGGGGAGCGTCGTGAGGTCAGCCGAGATGTCGACCGGTGCGAAGCGGCGGAGGCGATCGGGAACGGACAACGCGTGCGTCATGAGTGGTGATGGAAAGCGGGCGCGGCCGAGCGTGCCGGGCGCCGCATCTCGGAAGAAGATGGGCGCCATGCGCGTACCTCATTCTGCACGGATTCGCGGCGCGGCGGGTATCCTGCTGCGTACGGTCGGCTGTAGAATGGTGTGATTTTCGTCGACCGGGAAGCGAGACCTTCATGAAGAACCTGGCGCCCACTGATGCCGCGGCACTCGAAGCCGTCGAAACCCGCGAATGGATCGAGTCGCTCGACTACGTGCTGCACCAGGGAGACAAGGCCCGCGTCGTGCGGTTGCTCGAGGCGCTCAGCGCCCGTGCCCGCGTCGCCGGCGTGCGCGTGCCGTTCGGCGGCACGACGCCCTACGTCAACACGATTGCGGCCGACGAGCAGGTGCCCATCCCGGGCGATGGCGCGATTGAACGGCGCATCAAGAGCCTGGTCCGCTGGAACGCGCTGGCCATGGTCGTGCGCGCCAACCGCGAGTCGGACGGCATCGGCGGCCATATCTCGACCTTCGCCTCCTCCGCGACGCTGTACGAAGTCGGCTTCAATCACTTCTTCCGCGGCAAGGACAACGGCGCCACGCCCGACGTCGTCTTCTATCAGGGACATGCGTCGCCGGGCATCTACGCGCGCGCGTTCGTCGAAGGCCGGCTGTCCGAACAGGACCTGCGCAACTTCCGCCGCGAGCTGAAACCCGACGGTGGGCTCTCGTCCTATCCGCACCCGTGGCTGATGCCGGACTTCTGGGAATACCCCACGGTCTCGATGGGCCTCGGACCGCTGATGTCGATCTATCAGGCGCGGTTCATCAAGTATCTCGAGAACCGTGGGCTGAAGCCGGCATCCGATCAGAAGGTGTGGGCGTTCCTCGGCGACGGCGAGACCGACGAGCCCGAGACGCTCGGCTCGATCACGCTCGCGGCGCGAGAGCGGCTCGACAATCTCGTCTTCGTCATCAATTGCAACCTGCAGCGGCTCGACGGGCCCGTGCGCGGCAACGGCCAGATCGTCCAGGAGCTCGAGTCGCTGTTCCGTGGCGCCGGATGGAACGTCATCAAGGTGCTGTGGGGCTCGGAGTGGGACGAGCTGCTCGCGCGCGACACCGAGGGGCTGCTCGTCAAGCGCATGGGCGAGGTCGTCGACGGCGAATACCAGCGCTACGTCGTCGAGGATGGCGCCTATCTTCGGAAGCACTTCTTCGGCGTCGATCCGCGGCTGCTCGAGATGGTGCAGCACTTCTCGGACGAGGAGCTGAAGGCGCTGCGCGTCGGCGGCCACGATCCACTGAAGGTCTTCAACGCGTACCGCGCGGCGATGCAGCACAAGGGCGCGCCGACCGTCATCCTCGCGCGCACGATCAAGGGCTACGGCCTGGGCGAAGCGGGCGAGGGCAAGAACATCACGCACCAGCAGAAGAAAATGAACGAAGAGGAGCTGCGCGCGTTCCGCACGCGGTTCGGCATCCCGATTTCTGACGCGGACATCAGCAAGGCGCCGTTCTATCGGCCGCCCGACGACAGCCGCGAGATCACGTACCTGCGGGAGCGGCGCGCCGCGCTCGGCGGGTACGTCCCGAACAGCCAGGTGCGCAGCAGGCCGCTCGAGATGGTGCCGGGGGAGCTCTTCCAGGAATTCCACGAAGGCACCAATGGCCGCAAGGCGTCGACGACGATGGTGTTCGTGCGGCTGCTGTCCAAGCTCCTTCGCGACAAGACGCTCGGCCACCTGGTCGTTCCGATCGTGCCCGACGAAGCGCGGACGTTCGGGATGGAGGCGCTGTTCCGGCAGGTGGGCATCTACTCGCACGCGGGCCAGATGTACGAGCCAGTCGATATGGACACGCTCCTGTACTACAAGGAAGCTTCCGACGGCCAGATCCTCGAAGAGGGGATTACGGAAGCCGGCTCGCTCTCGTCGTTCATCGCCGCCGGCTCAGCCTACGCCACCTACGGCGTCAACACGCTGCCGTTCTTCATCTTCTACTCGATGTTCGGCTTTCAGCGCATCGGCGACCTGATTTGGGCGGCCGGCGATTCGCGCGCCCGCGGCTTCCTGCTCGGCGGCACGGCGGGGCGGACGACGCTGGCGGGCGAGGGGCTGCAGCATCAGGACGGCAACAGCCACATGCTCGCGTACCCGGTCCCGAACCTGCTCGCCTACGATCCGGCCTTCGCGTACGAGATCGCCGTGATCATCGAAGAGGGCATTCGGAGGATGTACGTCGACCAGGAGAGCATCTTCTACTATCTGACCGTCATGAACGAGCAGTACGCCATGCCGCCGATGCCGGAGGGCGCGCGCGAGGGCATCCTCAAAGGCATGTACCGGTTTCGCGCGGCGACGCAGCCGGATCAGAAGGCGCGGGCCCAGCTGTTCGGCAGCGGCGCGATCCTGCCGGAGGTGATTCACGCGGCGGAGGTCCTCGAATCGAAATACGGCGTGGGCGCCGACGTCTGGAGCGTGACGAGCTACGGTGAGCTGTACCGTGACGGCTGCGCCTGCGATCGGTGGAACACGATGCACCCCTCCGAGGAACCCCGCGTCCCCTGGGCCGGCACGTGCCTCAAGGACGCGCCCGGTGTGTTCGTGGCCGCCTCCGATTACCTGAAAGCCCTCCCTGCGTCGATCGATCGCTGGCTGCCGCGCCCCCTCATCGCGCTCGGCACCGACGGCTTCGGCCGGAGCG
>DASZOV010000089.1:0-1696 GCA_035550595.1 Vicinamibacterales bacterium | reverse complement strand
GCCTCCGATTGGGAGGGGTACTATTCATGCGACGTCTTACTGCAGTACTCAGCGCGGCAGCGGTCGTGGTCGCCACGTCCGTGCTGTTCGCGCAGGCGAAGCCGAACTTCGCTGGCAAGTGGGTCCTCGAACCGGCCGCAGGGGCCGACGGCGGCCAGATGATGGCCGGCGGCGGTCAGGGCGGCGGACGCATGGGCGGCCGGATGGGCCGCGGCATGCGTGGTGGCTGGGGTCAGAACGTGACGATCACCCAGGACGCCAACACGCTGACCGTCGACTACTCGCTCGGGCAGAATCCCGTGAAGGCCGTCTACAAGCTCGACGGCTCGGAAAGCCACAACACGATGACCGGCCGCGGCGGTCAGTCGATGGATCAGGTGTCCAAGGCCGCCTGGGACGGCAACACCATCGTCATCACGACGACGACGCAGTTCGGTGAACAGAAGCGGACGCTGTCGATGGAGGGCGACAACCTCGTCCTCACGACGAGCACGCAGAACGGCGACGTGAAGGCGACCTACAAGAAGGGCATGTAGGCGCCGCACGCATCGGTACACGCCAGGGGCGCGGTCCTGTCGAAGGGCCGCGCCCTTCGTTTTTTACGAGCGCTGAGCGTTTAAGAGCTGTCGCATTGTTTGGCCTGTGATCGGATCGACCCAATGCGGGGCGATCGACGCCAGCGGTTCGAGGACGAAGCGGCGGTCGCGGAAGCGCGGGTGCGGGATCGTCAGCGACGCATCGTCGAGGATGAGATCGCCGTAGAGGATGAGGTCGAGATCGAGCGTGCGGGCGCCGCGGAACGACGTGCGGGTGCGGCCCCGTTCCTGCTCGATGGTCATGAGCGCGGCCAGCAGATCGTGCGGCTCGAGCGAGGTCGTGCCGACCATCGCGGCGTTCAGGTACGGCGGCTGTGCGTCAGGCACGCCGACCGGGTCAGTTTCGATGAAGGACGACGCGCGCGAGTCGTGAAGGAGCGTCGAGAGCCGGCCGATCGCCCACGTGAGGTGCGCGCGCCGGTCGCCCAGGTTCGAGCCCAGGGCGAGGGCCACGGGCGGCACGGGGATCCTATTCGATCCAACGCACGGGCAGCACGCCGTCACCCGTGCCGGGCGAGCCGGGACCGTTGGCGCGGCGCCCGAGCAGATCATCGCGGCCGCCGAGCATCTGGTCGAAGAAACGCTTGTGCTCGAGCGTCTCCCCGAGGACGACCTGGAGCATCAGCCGATGGCGCGCGTTGGTGACCGTCGCGAGCCGCGGCCGCCAGCGCGCGACGAACTCTCCCGCCGTGCGCGCATCGTCGGCGATGAGCGGCAGGAAGGCGTCCTTGCGGCCCTGCGCCGGCACGTTGGGCTCGGCCACGTCCTCGGCCGAAGTACCGAGGTCGGCGATGGCCGCGTCGAGCCACGAGAGGTGCGTGTCTTCGCGCGCGATGATGTACTGATACGTGTTGTTGAACTCGTAGTCGCTGACCTGGCGCGCGACGGCGACATGGCGCTGGCGCATCGACAGTTTCTCGCGATGGAAGTCGCGGAGGATGGAGGCGAGGTCCGAAGTGTTCACGCGCTTTGCTTCTGTTTGCAGGTGATGCACACCCGCGTCCAGGGAATGGCCTCGAGCCGGGCGGGCGCGATCGGATCGCCGCAGTCGCGGCAGATGCCGTAGGTGCCCTTCTCCATCCGCTGGAGCGCCTCCTCGA
>DASZOV010000088.1:0-18612 GCA_035550595.1 Vicinamibacterales bacterium | reverse complement strand
CCTGCGACCTTTGGCTCCGGAGGCCAACGCTCTATCCAGCTGAGCTACGGGCGCGTGCCGACGCCGCATGGGCCGAGTCCGAACACCGGGGCGCCCGGAAGCGACCTCGGACCTGACAACCGCGAACGGTGGCGCGCCCGGAGGGACTTGAACCCCCGACCTACGGGTTCGAAGCCCGGCGCTCTATCCAACTGAGCTACGGGCGCACAGTCGACAAATCTATCACAGCCACACGGTCAGCCGTTCACAGCGGATTGCGCGCGAAGCACAGGTCCTCGACGATGCGGCCGCCGATGACGTGCTCCTGGATGATGCGCTCCGCATTCTCGGGCGTGACGTTCCGGTACCACGCGCCTTCCGGATAGACGACCGCAATCGGACCGCCGGTGCAGATGCGGAAGCAGTGCACCTTCGTCCGATACGCCGGGCCATCGGGACCGGTGATCTGCAGTTCCTTCATGCGGCGCTTGACGTACGTCCACGTCTCGTCGCCTTGCTCCGGCGTCGTGCAGTCCGGCCCCGCGCACACGAAGAAGTGCCGCCGGATGTGCCCGACGCCGAAGGCCGCGGCGGCCGCTTCGGGTGTCGTTCGTTCTTTCGCCATCGATGCTCACGGGCCGTTCGCGTCCTGCTCATGGACGCCGCTGGCGCGCGCTCCACTCGTCAGCATACAGTCAGTCGACGGGGCGCCGTCCTCGACCCGCCGCCGCACCATGCCGAGATACAAGCTGACGCTCGAGTACGCCGGGACGCGCTACAGCGGCTGGCAGATCCAGCCCAACGCGCGCACGGTGCAGGGCGAGCTCGAACGCGCGCTTCGCACGGTCGCCGCGCGCGGCCGGCTCGAGACGTACGGGTCGGGCCGCACCGACGCGGGCGTCCACGCGCTCGCGCAGGTCGCGCACGTCGACGGCGCGTCGCCGCTCCCGACCGACACGCTCGTCGCACGCACGAACGCGGCGTTGCCGCACGACATCAACGTCCTCGCCGCCGAGCGCGTGCCGCCGCGCTTCCACGCGCGCCACAGTGCCGTCGCGCGGAGCTACCTATACCAGATCGCGCGTCGTCGCACGGCGTTCGCGAAGCCGTTCGTCTGGTGGGTGCGCGAGCCGCTCGACGTCGACCGCATGCGCGACGGCGCGTCACGCCTGGTCGGCCTCGCCGACTTCCGCGGCTTCACCGATGCCGATCCGGACGAGCAGTCGACCAAAGTGCTCATCGACGCGATCACGATCGCGCCCGCCGGCGATCTCCTTCTCGTCCGTGTCGTCGGCTCGCACTTCCTGTGGCGCATGGTCCGACGCCTTGTCGGCGTCCTCGCACACGTCGGACGCGGCGAGCTCGCGCCAGCCGCCGTCCTCACGCACGCAGCCGCCGACACGGGACTGGCCGCACGGCTGACCGCGCCTGCCTCCGGCCTGTTCCTCGAGCGCGTGTTCTACGATTCGCCGCCGCCCTCATGGCCGCTCGTCCCGGCAGGGTTCGGCGTCGCTTCCGACAGCTTGCGGCCAGACACGGCCGATCGACACGACGACTGACGCTGCGCCGTCACGTCTCGGGCGGCCGACGTACGATCACAACCGCGTCAGTCTCCGCTCAGGACCCGCATCAGACGCCCTGGTCGCGAGACTGAGGACCGTACGTACGATTACGCTCTTGCACGTCGACGACGAATTTTGAAAGCCACAGGTGACGTGCAACGGCGGGCAGCCTCGTGCCGGATCGTGTCTCCACGGACATACCTGACGGACAGGTCTTCCACAGGTGCGCCGAACGCCCGTCCTGACGGGACGATCACGCGGATGGGCCGGCGAACGCGCGAGTATCGGGGCAGGCACACGACAGCCGCCGGACGGGTACGCGGCTTGCGTCTCGTTCGTGACGCCTGCAATGAAAAGAATGTCAGCGAGCGCCGAACCGACCTGTCATCTGACGTATCTGCCCGCCCCGGGCCGCCCGGGAGAACCCGGCGGGACGGCCGTCTGGATCTGCGAACGTCCCTACCCCACGATGCGCCCGCACGGGCCGTCGGCCGACTGCGACGACTGCCCGGTCTGGCAGAAGATCCAGGCCGTGCGCGAGGCCGCCGCGGCCGAAGCCGCCGAAGAAGTCCGCCGCTTCCAATCCTTGATGGGTTGAGCCGGCTCGGCCGGCGAACGCGCGTCCGGCGGCGCTCCACCGCTCATTCGGCGTCTGACGACGTGTCGGACGAGGCCGGCGGGACGATGCGCCGGTATTTCTCGAGCCGATAGCGAATCTGATCGCGGTGTAGTGACAGGAGCGCGGCCGCGCGCGTCTGATTGCCGCCCGTGCGCGCGAGCGCCTGCAGCACCAGGCTGCGCTCGAGCGCGTCGAGATCGATGCCCTCCGGCGGCAGCTCGAACCCACCGGGCACCGCGTCGGTCCGCGGGCGCGCGCCGAGCGTGGCGAAGTCGGCCGGCTCGAGCACCGCGCGCTCGCCGAGCAGCACCGCACGTTCGACGAGATTACGCAACTCGCGAACGTTACCCGGCCAGCCGTATGTCTTGAGCGCGTCCTCGGCCGCGCGGCTCAACGCCATCGGCGGGCGCCCCAGCTCGCGGCAGTACGCATCGATGAAATGCCGCGCGAGCCGCGGCACGTCGGCCGCGTGCGCGCGGAGCGACGGCATCTCGACGCGCAGCACGTTCAGCCGGTAGTAGAGATCCTGGCGGAAACGTCCTTCGGCCACCGCGTCTTCGAGATGACGATTGGTCGCCGCGATGACGCGCACGTCGACGTGCACGTCGCTCGATCCGCCGACGCGCCGGAACGCCTTCTCCTCGAGAAACCGCAACAGCTTCGCTTGCAGTCCCGGCGCCATCTCGCCGACTTCGTCGAGGAACACGGTGCCTTCGTCGGCCTGCTCGAGCAGCCCGCGCTTCTGCTGCCGCGCGTCGGTGAACGCGCCGCGCTCGTGGCCGAAGAGCTCGGACTCGAGGAGCGCATCGGGGAGCGCCGAACACGTGATGTTGAGGAACGGATGACTCGCGCGGCTACTGGCGTAGTGAATGACCTTCGCCGCGAGATCCTTGCCGGTGCCGCTCTCACCCGTGATGAGCACGGTCGATCCCGGGCTCGACGCGACCTTGCGCACGAGCGTGCGCACGCGCTCGATGGCCTCCGAGTCGCCGATGATCGACGGCAGCGCGAACGGCCGCGACAGCTCGTCGCGCAGCGTGCGCAGTTCGCGGCGCAGGCGCGTCGTGTCGAGCGCGCGCGAGACGCGTAGCGCGAGGTCGTCGAGATCGAACGGCTTGGTCGCGTAATCGAACGCGCCGGCTTTCATCGCCTCGACCACGGTCTCGACGCGCTTGTGCGCGGTGAGCATGATGACGAGCGCGTCCGGATCCAGTTCGCGCAGCCGCCGCAGGACGGTCAATCCGTCATCGTCGGGCAGCCGGTAATCGAGCAGGACGAGATCGACGCCCGCGGCCGCGCGCGTGAGCGCCTCGGCCGCCGTCGCCGCTTCGACGACGTCGTGTTCGTCGGCGTGCAGCCGTTCGACGATCGACCATCGCACGAGCGATTCGTCGTCGACCACGAGCACGCGCCGGCCTGGCATGCGATGAGTATACGAGCGGGACTCGAGCGTTTGCCGACGCGCGTCACGCGCCGACCGCGCTCCACGCCTCGCCGACGAGCCGCACCATCTCGCCGACGTCGAACGGCTTGCCGACGACGTGCGTGACGCCCAGGCGATGGGCCTCCTCGGTGTCCTCGCGCGTGCCGTGCGCGGTCATGACGAGGATGGGCGCGTCCGGGCGGGCGCTCCGGATGGCGCGCAGGAGCGACAGGTCCCCGACGTCGGGCAGACGCAAATCGAGGAGCACGACCACCGGATCTGTGA
This sequence comes from Vicinamibacterales bacterium, assembly GCA_035550595.1. Classification (GTDB taxonomy): domain Bacteria; phylum Acidobacteriota; class Vicinamibacteria; order Vicinamibacterales; family SCN-69-37; genus CALFMR01. The sequence goes on along the minus strand of DASZOV010000088.1, from coordinate 14,744 downwards.
GACAGTCGCCAAGCACGGACAGGGCTTCGGCCCCGGTCGACGCCGCGCGCACGGCGTAGCCCGACTCGGCCAGTCCCTCGGAAAGCGACCAGCGGATGAGCGCCTCGTCGTCGACGACCAGCACGACCGGATTGGGAAGATTTTCCCGCGGCATGCGCACTACTCCGCTCGATGCGCCCGGGACGGACCGTCCGTCGGGCGAAACCGGGCCAACGCTGCGACTGGGGCGCAGTATATTCAAGCCGCGCGCCAGCCGCGAGGGCGTCATGCTGACCCGCCACTTCGCCGTCCTCGCCACGCTCCTTCTCGTCGGCATCTTCGTCGCGAGCCTCGAGCTCAGCGCCGGCTACTCGGTCAACACGCTCTACCTGTTCCCGATCCTGCTGGCGATCTGGGCCCACGAGCCGCGGACGGCGTTCCGCGTGGCCGCGGCGTCGACGCTGCTCCTCGCCACGGCGACCACTCTTCGTCCCGCGGCCGTGTCGATTGGCGCCACGGTCTTCAGCCGCAGCGTCATCGCGCTCACCATCTGGCTCGCCGCCTTCGTCGTCGTGCGGTACCGGCAGAGCCAGGCGCGGCAACGGGCGGATGCGACGGCGCGCGCGGTGGCCGAGTCCGCGCTCCGGCGGTCGGACAAGAACCTCGAGGACATGCGCTACGCGCTCGACCAGTCGGCGATCGTCGCGACGACGAACGTCGACGGCGCGATCACGTACGTGAACGACAAGTTCTGCGAGATCTCGGGCTACGCGCGCGACGAGCTCATCGGGCGCACGCACCGCGTGCTCAACTCGGGCCTGCACCCGCCGGACCTGTTCCGCGACATGTACGAGACGATCACGGCGGGACGAGCGTGGCGCGGCGAGCTCCGAAACCGCGCACGCGATGGACGATTGTACTGGGTGGACACGACGATCGTGCCGTTCCTCGACGACCGCGGCCGGCCGTATCAGTACACGGCCATCCAGTCGGACATCACCGAACGCAAGCGATCGGAAGCGGCCCTACGCGATCAAGAGGCGCTCGCGCAGCTCGGCAAGATGGCGGCCATCGTCGCGCACGAAGTGCGCAACCCACTCGCGGGCATTCGCGGCGCGATGCAGGTCGTCGGCCGGCGCCTCGCGGCGTCGACGCCCGAGCACGCGATCGCGCGCGAAGTCGTCGCGCGCGTCGATACGCTCAACGGCATCGTCGAGGACCTGCTGCTGTTCGCGCGGCCACGCCAGCCCGTCATGACGGCCGTGCCGATTGCGAGGATCATCGCGGACACGGTCTCGCTCTTCGCTCAGGATCCGCGCGTGGCCAACGTCGGTGTGCGCATCGAGCCGACGCCGATCGTCGTCCAGGCCGATGCGGAACAGTTGAAGCTGGCGCTCTTGAACCTGCTGCAGAACGGCGCGCAGGCGATGCGCGGTCGAGGCACGATCGCGATTGCGACGACGACGGTCGGCGAGTGGCACGAGCTGCGCATCACCGATCAGGGCGACGGCATTCCTGACGCCGTCCGCGCGCACTTGTTCGAACCGTTCTTCACGACCAGGCACCACGGCACGGGCCTCGGCCTCGTCACCGCACGGCGTGTGATCGAAGCGCACGGCGGATCGGTCGCGCTGGATCCGGCGCCTGACGGCGGCACGGTGGCCGTCGTGAGGCTGCCGGCGCGTTAGACGGCTTAGGCCCAGCCGTTCTCCCCGAGCCACCACTTGGGCGCGCGCTTCGGCACGCGGCGTAGGCCGAAGGCGTTGACGGCGTGTACTTCGAGGTGCTCCATTGCCTCGTCGATGTCGTCGGTCACTTTCAACAAGTTCAGATCCGAGGCGCCGACGGCGCCGGCCGTGATCATCTCGCGGAGCAACGCGATGAACGGCTTCCAGTACTCCGTGCCGATGAGCACGACCGGAAAGTTACGGATCTTGCCGGTCTGAATGAGCGTCAGCGCCTCGGACATCTCGTCGAGCGTGCCGAGGCCGCCAGGCAGGACGACGAAGGCGTACGAGTACTTGAAGAGCAGCACCTTGCGCACGAAGAAGTAGTGGCAACTGAACCAGCGGTCGAGATAGGGATTCGGCGCCTGCTCGTGCGGCAGCTCGATGTTGCAGCCGACGCTCCGTCCCCCCATGTCGCGCGCGCCGCGATTGGCGGCTTCCATCAGCCCGGGTCCGCCGCCCGTGAGCACGGTGAAGCCGAGCATGCTCACGCGCTGCCCGACCTCGCGCGCGATGGCGTAGTACGGGTGCGACTCGGGGAAGCGCGCTGACCCGAAGATCGTCACGCACGGACCGACGAAGTGCAGGACGCGGAAGCCACGAATGAAGTCGCGCAGCGATCGCAGGATGAGCAGCAGTTCACGAAGCCGCGACTGCGGGCCTTCGAGCAACATCCGGTCGGACGATCCGGCCGGCGTGGGCGTCGACGTGTCCGATCCCGGCCCGGTCCCGATCTCGGGATCCTTGCCAGCCGGATTCGGCAACCCTTCACGGGCGGGACGATCGGTGTGATCGACGGGCTCGGTGGCCGGGTCGACGGGAGGGACGGACGGTGGGCGTGGTGTCATGGATACAGCAGCGTCGACCGCCAGCCGCTGGCGGTGCGTTCGAAGAGCTCGCGCTCGTGCAGGCGTCCCGGCAATGACGTCCAGAACTCGATCGTCGCGGGCACGACGCGATAGCCGGACCAGAACGGCGGCCGCGGCACGGCGCCGCCAGCATATTCGGCCGCGACGGCCGCGACGCGCGCTTCGAGCTCCGCGCGCGAGGCGAGGCGCTCGCTCTGGCGCGAGGCCCACGCGCCGATCTGGCTCTCGCGCGGGCGCGTCGCGAAGTACGCGTCAGCTTCATCGTCGGGCACGCGGACGACGTCGCCTTCGACGCGGGTTTGACGGTTCGTCGCGTGCCAGTAGGTGCAGAGCGCCACGGCCGGCCGCGCGGCCATCTCGCGCGCTTTGCGACTCTCGAGGTTGGTGAAGAACGCGAAGCCGCGCGCGTCGAAGTACTGCACCAGCACCATGCGGCTCGACGGCCGGCCGTCGGCTGACGCTGTCGTCAGGCAAGCCGCACGCGGATCGTCGCTGCCTGCCGCGGCGGCTTCGTCGAACCACTGCCGGTAGCGCGCGACGGGATCGGGGGCGGAAGGCGCAGGTCGTTCCACCGCGCGCTACTTCGCCTCGATGTCTTCCTGGGCCTGAAGGCCCAGGGCTCCACGGAAGACGTGGAGGGCGCCGGCCATCGTGGCGCAGCCAGCGGAGACGGGCACGAACGTCGACATGTGAGCGGACTCCTCGCGCGGCGCCGGATCGACCGTATTCTATCAGCCGAGACCGCCGCCTTTCGGAGGACGTGCATGAGCAGCATGTTCGAGTTCGTCAACCGCTACTTCGACCGCGCCGCCGCGGGCAGTGACTATCCGCAGGGCCTGCTCGACGTCATCAAGGCGTGCAACGCCGTCTACCGGTTCGCGTTTCCGTTTCGCCGGCCGGACGGCACGCTCGAGATCATCAACGCGTGGCGCGTCGAGCACAGCCATCACAAGATGCCGACCAAGGGCGGCATCCGCTATGCGCCGTTCGTCGACGAAGAAGAGGTCAAGGGCCTGGCCGCGCTCATGACCTACAAGTGCGCGATCGTCGATCTGCCGTTCGGCGGCGCGAAGGGCGCCGTGCAGGTGGATCCGAAGCGGTACAGCGTCGAAGAGCTCGAGCGCATCACGCGCCGGTACGTCCACGAGCTCCTGAAGAAGAACTTCATCGGCCCGGGCATCGACGTGCCCGCACCCGACTACGGCACGAGCGAGCGCGAGATGGCGTGGATCGTCGACACCTATCAGGCGCTGACGCCCGGATCGCTCGACGCGCTCGCGTCGGTGACCGGCAAGCCGATCCCGGAAGGCGGCGTGCGCGGACGACGCGAGGCCACCGGCCGCGGATTGTTCTTCGCGCTCCGTGAAGCGTGCAGCGTCGCGGAAGACATGGCGCCGCGCGGCCTCACGCCAGGCCTCGACGGCAAGCGCATCATCGTGCAGGGCCTTGGCAACGTCGGGTTCCATGCCGCGAAGTTCTGTCGCGAGGGCGGCGGCCTCATCGTGGCGATCGCCGAGCACGACGGGGCCATCGCGAACGAGCGCGGACTCGATCCCGAGGCCGTGGCCGCGCATCGACGCGAGAGCGGCTCGATCCTGCGATTCCCCGGCGCGCGCGACGTCACGCCCACGGCGGCCGCGCTCGAGCTCGACTGCGACATCCTCATTCCCGCCGCGCTCGAAAACGTGCTGACGGGCGAGAACGCGCCGCGCATCAAGGCCAAAGTGATCCTCGAAGGCGCGAACGGACCGACGACGCCGGAAGCGGAGGCCATCTTCCGGGAGCGCGGCCTGCTCGTCGTGCCGGACGTCTACGCGAACGCGGGCGGCGTGACCGTGTCGTACTTCGAGTGGCTGAAGAACCTGTCGCACGTCCGCTTCGGCCGGCTCGAAAAGCGGCTCGAAGAAAACGACGAGGCCCGCTTCGCGCGCGCGCTCGAGAGCCTGACGGGCAAGACGCTGTCCGACGAGGAGCGGCGCCTGCTCGTCCACGGCGCGGACGAACAGGACATCGTCAACTCGGGACTCGAGGAGACGATGATCGTCGCCTATCACGCCATCCGCGACGCGCTACTCGAGACGCCCGCGCTCGGCAACCTGCGCGCGGCCGCGTTCCGCACGGCGATCGACAAGATCGCGCGGTCGTACCTCGATCTCGGCGTGTTCCCGTAAGGCGCTATCGATCTTCGATCCGTCGTCGAGCCGCGATCTGCGCCCGCCGGCGGCGACGCTCGAGCTCCGCGTAGACGTCCTTCTGGATCACCCGCAGCGGCCGGGCCGCCTGGTCCGGCAGCCGCCGCGGCCCCACCCCGGGCTCGTCCTCGAGCAGATTCAACTGCAACGCCGTCGTTCCAATGATGCGACGCATGGTCAACCCCCTTTGTCTCCCTGCACGATAGCGAGGGGTTGTGACAAACCAGGTCACGGGGGGTCGGCCATTCGCAGTACACTCCCGCCGTGCGCAACGCCGAGGTCATCCGACAGTGGCAAATCCTGCGAGACATCGAGGCGCGGCGGACCGGCACGACCATCCACGAGCTGTCCGCGCTCGTCGGCGTGTCGACGCGGACGATTCGTCGCGATTTGCAGGCCCTGCAGGAAGCCGGATTCGCCGTCTATGACGAGGGCGCCGGCAACGAAACGAAGCGGTGGCGACTCGACGGCGCGCCGTTTCGCAGCGTGCAGGAAGGCCTCAGCGTGGCCGACGTCGCGGCGCTCTATCTGAGCCGAGCCGTCGTCGAGAGCCTGACCGGCTGGCCGCTGGCCGACGAGCTCGCGCACACGTTCGAGACGATCGAACAGGCGCTCAACCCGCGCATGCGGCAGTTCCTGTCCACCTTGCCGCAGGTGATCTCGACCAAGGCCGGGCCGCGCGCGCGTCACGCGTCGGACCGCACGGTCGACACAACGCGCCGGCTGTTCGACGCGGCACGCGATCACCGCATCGTCGAGATGCGGTATTTCTCGGCCGCGAGCAACCGGTCGAAGTCGTACACCGTCCACCCGTACCGCCTCGCGCTCGCGCAGGGTGGCGTCTATCTCGTCGCGTGGGTCCCGCAGTACGACGAGTTCCGCACGTTCGCCACCGAGCGGATCGAGCGGCTGTCGGTGCGTGACGACACGTTCCAGAAGACGCGCACGCTGCCGGCGGACCTCTTCGGATCGTCGATGGGCGTGTTCTGGGGCGAACCGGAACGCGTCGAAGTCGAGTTCGATGCGAGCGCCGCGGCGTTCGTCCGCGGCCGGACGTGGCACGCGTCGCAGACGATCGACGAGCAGCCCGACGGCCGGCTGCGCATGACGCTTCACGTGTCCATAGATTCAGCGCTTCGAAGCTGGGTACTGGGCTTCGGCAGCGCCGTGCACGTCATCGCTCCGGCGTCGTTCGCCGCGGCGATCGGCGACGAATTGCGGCAGGCGGCCGATCGCTATCGGTGACATAGAGGCCCCATGGCGCATCTCTCGACCGCGATGCTGCTCGCGGCCGCTCTCTCGATGGCGGCACCGGTCGGTGCGGTCGACGATCCGCCATCCATCGATCAGATCTACCTGACCTTCATCAAGGGCGATACCGACATCGTCGCGCGATCCCTCGTCACGCCGGATGACTTCGCGCACGTGCGCGAGGATCTCTTCAAAGCCGTTGGACTCCGGCAGGGCGACTGGCGGCCGACGCACGAGGCGTTCCTGTTCGAAGTCGCGATGACGGGCCTCGCGCGACGCTGGCCGGACGCGCGAATGCTACTCGACGCGTCGCGCCGGCTGATGGTCGGTCGCCGCGACGCGATCGGCGCGCGGCCGGAGATCGATCGATTCGAGATCATGTTCCACGAAGCGGCGGTCGCGCTGCTCGCCGGCGTGGCGGGTGCGGGCGCCGCACAGGGCTATCTCGACGCGATCGCGACACGCCTGCCATCCCTGCCTGGCGATGCGCCAGCCACCACACCACGACTCGACGCGCCACGCCTCCTGCTCATGCGCGCCATCGTGCAGGAGATGACGACGCTGCCGTTCGCGCGCGCGGCGGTCGCACGCGATGCACGGCCGTATCTTTGGACGGCGGCGCCGCGTGATCGCGATCTGCGCCAGGCGCTCGAGCGCGCGATCGCGCTCTTCGATGCGGCGGCCGTTGCGCCTGCGACAGCCGACGAAGCGCACGCGCGCGCGGCATTCGTCCTCGTGCGCCTCGGCCGCATGCCAGAAGCGCTCGCGCGCCTCGATCGCATCAGCACCGATGCCGAGCCGACAGTCCGCTACTGGGCGGCACTCGTGCGTGGACGGGCCCTGGACGCACAGGGCGATTCGACCGCCGCGATCGCCGCCTACGAGCAAGCAGCAGCGCTTCAGCCGCAGGCACAGACGCCGGCCACGGCGCTCGCCGCGCTGAGCCTGCGCGCCGGCGATCGCGACCGGGCGTTGCACTGGGCTGACGTCGCGCGCACGACGCCGGAAGACGTCGTCGATCCATGGTGGCAGTACTTCACCGGCGACTTCCGGCGCCTCGCCGGCTTCGTCAGTGAACTGCGCGCGGCGAGGCCATGAGGCTCGGACCTCCAACGTCCACGACTCTTGCGGTCGTACTTGGCGCGACGACGCTCGTCGCGGCGCAGCGGCCTGTGTTCCACTCGGCCGTCGACTCGGTCATGATCGACGTATCGGTCCGCCACGACACTCGTCCGGTCGCCGATCTCACGGCCGCCGACTTCGAGATCCGCGACAACGGCGTCGTCCAGACGATCGACGACGTCAGCCGCGAGGCGCTCGCCATCGACATCACGCTCGTCGTCGATCTGAGCGGCAGCGTCGAGGGGCCGCTGTTCGCGTCGCTCCAGCGCGGCATGGCCGCCGTCAACGCCCGGCTCGCGCCGGGCGATCGCGCGCGCGTCGTGACGTTCAACGAACACGTCCGCGAGGTGCAAGGACTGGCGCGGGCGGGCAACGCGCCAGGACCGGCCATCGGACAGCCACGCGGCACGACGTCGATGATCGACGCGCTCACCGTCTCGCTCATCACGCCGCTCGATCCCGATCGACGACACGTCGCCATCCTCTTCAGCGACGGACGCGACATGATGAGCTTCCTCGACGAGGCCGCGCTCGTCGATGTCGCCAAGCGCGTCGGCCAGACGGTCTTTGCCGTCGCCGTCGCCGACGGCACGCGCCATCGTCCCGCGCACGCCGGCGCCGAGGCGTTCCTTCGCGCCCTCACCGAAACGACCGGCGGCGCGCTCACCGTGATGCAGCGCGACGACGACCTCGAGGCTTCCTTCGTGCGCGCGTTCGACGACTTCCGGACGAGCTACGTCCTGCGCTACACCGCCACGGGCGTCCCTCGCGAAGGCTGGCACACGCTGTCGGTCAAAGTGCTGCGCCGCGGCGACTACGACGTCCGCGCGCGCGCAGGGTATTTCGGACAGTAAGAAAAGATGACACCGCGAGCCCCCGAGCGTAGCGAGGGCGGCGAAGCGACCAAAAGAAGTCCGCGAAGCCCGCGACGCAGGAGCGGCGCTGAGCGGGCGAGCGGGGGTGGGGCCCCGCGAGCAAGTCAAAAGAAGATGACTCGCAACGCTCAGCGATACTTCGCCGCAATCGGGTAGCGGCGCCCCACACCGAACGCCTTCGACGAAATTTTCAAGCCCGGTGCGGCCTGGCGGCGTTTGAATTCGCTCGCGTCGATGCGGCGGATCACGTCGGCGACAACGGCGGCGTCGAAGCCGAGGGCGGCGATGGCCGTGGCGTCGAGGTTCTGCTCGACGTAGGCCGCGATGATGGGATCGAGAATCTCGTACGGCGGCAGGCTGTCGCTGTCCTTCTGGTCCGGGCGCAGCTCCGCGCTCGGCGGCTTGGTCAGCGTGGACTCGGGAATGATCACGCGATCGCGATTGACGAAGCGCGCGAGCCGATAGACGAGCAACTTCGGCACGTCGCTGATAACGGCCAGTCCGCCGCACATGTCGCCGTACAGCGTGCAATAGCCCACGGCCAGTTCCGACTTGTTGCCGGTCGTGAGGAGCAGCGCGCCGCGGTTGTTCGACAGCGCCATGAGCACCGCGCCACGCACGCGCGCCTGCAGGTTCTCCTCGGTCATCGACCGCGTGCCGGGAACGAGCCGTGCGTCGAGGCCGTCGAGATAGGACTGGAAGATCGGATCGATCGGCACGACGTCGTAGCCGATGCCGAGCGCCTCGGCCAGCGCCTTCGCGTCCGCGAGGCTGTGATCCGAGGAATAGCGGGCAGGCATCGAGACGCCGAGCACGTGCGCGGGACCGAGCGCGTCGGCCGCCAGGCACGCCGTGAGCGCCGAGTCGATGCCGCCCGACAGACCGAGGACGACGTCCGAGAAGCCGCACTTGCGGACGTAATCGTGAAGGCCCAGCACGAGCGCGCGATACGCGGACTCCTCCTCGGATGCCGGCGCCGGACGCAACAATCCGCCGTGCTCCGTCTCGTCCACGTCCCCGTCGTCCGGCACGTCGATGACGAGGAAGTCTTCATCGAACGACGCGGCGCACAGGATCTCGCGACCGTCCGGACCGAAGCCGATCGAGTGGCCGTCGAAAATCAGGTCGTCGTTCCCACCGACCTGATTGAGGTAGAAGAACGGCCGGCCGTGCTTGACGGCGTCCTGGTGAATCATCCGCCGGCGCAGATCGGCCTTCTCGAGCGTGAACGGACTGGCCGAGATGTTCAGCAACAGGTCCGCGCCGGCCGCGACCTGCTCAGATACGGGATCGCGGTGATAGCGCCGCCGCGGCCAGAAGTCGCGGTCGTTCCACACGTCCTCGCAGATGGTCACGCCGACGCGACGCCCGGCCACGTCCATTGGCGCGACGTCGGTAGCCGGCTCGAAGTAACGGTCCTCGTCGAAGACGTCGTACGTGGGCAACAGCGACTTGTATTGCCGCGCCGTCACGCGACCCGACTGACAGAGCGCCGCGGCGTTGTAGAGCGGCTTGCCCTGCCCCGATCGATTGCGATCGACGAAGCCGACGAGAATGGCGAGCGCTCCCGACGACAGTCGCGCCAGCCGCTCGACGACCTCCAGGTTGCGGTCGACGAAGGACTCGTGCGTCAGCAGATCGTGGGGCGGATAGCCGGTCGCCGCGAGCTCGGAAAAGACGACGAGATCGGCGCCCGCCGCGCGCGCCCGCTCGACGGCCCCGCGCATCCGCTCGAAGTTGGCGTCGAAGGCTCCGACCGTGAAGTTGAGTTGGGCGAGCGCCAGTCGCATGCGTGTCCACAAACTATACAAGGCCGGCCGCAAGCCATCTTTTTTGCAGTGCGCGGGGCCCCACCCCCGCGCTACGGCGCTTCGCCGCCCTCACTCCGCTCGGGGGCTCGCGGTATCAACTCTCTTTAGTTCTGTCCCTGTCCCCTCATCCCTGTCTCCTGTAAACTGAAAAGATGTCTTCTGCCGAATCGACCAGTCCGGGCGTCGCCAATCCTCTCCGCCGCAACATCGCCATCGTCGCGCACGTCGACCATGGCAAGACGACGCTCGTCGATGCGCTCCTGCACCAGAGCGGCATTTTCCGGTCGAACGAACGCGTGGTCGAGCGCGTGATGGACTCGAACGAGCTCGAGCGCGAGCGCGGCATCACGATTCTCGCCAAGAACACGGCCGTTCACTACGAAGGGCACCTCATCAACATCGTCGACACGCCGGGGCACGCGGATTTCGGCGGCGAGGTCGAGCGCACGCTCTCGATGGTCGACGGCGTCATGCTGCTCGTCGACGCGTCCGAGGGGCCGCTGCCGCAGACGCGATTCGTGCTGCGCAAGGCGCTCGAGCGCCGGCTGACGCCCATCGTCGTCATCAACAAGATCGATCGCGCCGACGCACGCGTGAAGGAAGTGCTCGACGAGGTGTACGACCTCTTCATCGATCTCGACGCGACCGAAGAGCAGCTCGACTTCCCCGTCCTCTACACGAACGCGCGACAGGGCACGGCGTCGACCGAGCTCGATCGACCGGGCGAGGATCTGCGGCCGCTCTTCGACGCGGTCATTCGCGCCATCCCGCCGCCGCGCGGGTCGGCCGACGCGCCCCTGCAAGCGCTCGTCGCCAACCTCGACTCGAGCGACTATCTCGGACGGATTGCCATCGGCCGAGTCTTCAACGGCCGCGTGAAGGTCGGCGACGCGATTGGCGTCTGCAAGCTCGACGGCTCGGTGCAGCAGACGAAGGTCACCAAGCTCTACATGTTCGACGGCTTGAAGCGCGTCGACGTGGACGAGGCGGCCGCGGGCGACGTCATCTGCCTGGCCGGCATCGAGAACATCATGATCGGCGAGACCATCGCCGATCCCGAGCAGCCGATCCCCATCGGCAACATCGCGGTGGACGAGCCGACCGTGTCGATGATCTTCGGCGTCAACACGTCGCCGTTCGCCGGACGCGACGGGCAGTTCGTCACCTCGCGCCAAATCAAGGATCGGCTCGATCGCGAGCTGCTCGGCAACGTGTCGATCCGCGTCGAGCCGACCGACACGCCCGAGCAGATGAAGGTGTTCGGCCGCGGCGAGCTGCAGCTCTCGATCCTCATCGAGATGATGCGCCGCGAGAGTTACGAGCTGCAGGTGTCGCGGCCGGAAATCGTCACCAAGGAGATTGACGGCACGCGCGTCGAGCCGGTCGAGGATCTCGTGATCGACGTCGCGGAGGAGTTCCAGGGCGTCGTCATCGCGCAGGTCGGGCAGCGGCGCGGCACGATGACGAAGATGGTGAACCACGGCAGCGGCCGCATCCGGCTCGAGTTCCGCATTCCGGCGCGCGGCCTCATCGGGTTCCGATCGCTCTTCCTCACCGAGACGCGCGGCACGGGCATCATGAACCACCTGTTCCACGGCTGGGAGCCGTGGCACGGCCCGATCGGATCGCGCGCCAACGGCGCGCTCGTCGCCGACCGCGCGGGCAAGGCGACGTCCTACGCGATCGCCAACCTGCAGGAGCGCGGCGAGATGTTCATCGCGCCGAGCGTCGACGTCTACGAAGGCATGATCGTCGGCGAGAACTCGCGGCCGAGCGACATGGACGTCAACATCACGAAGGAAAAGAAACAGACGAACATGCGCGCGTCGACGGCCGACGAAGCCATCCGCCTCATCCCGCCACGCCAAATGAACCTCGAACAGGCCATCGAGTTCATCAACGACGACGAGCTGGTGGAGGTGACGCCGAAGTTCCTGCGGCTGCGCAAGAAGGTGCTCGCCGCCAACCAGCGGCCGCGCCGGCCGGAGTAGGGAACTTTCTGCCGGCGCGCGGCCTCTAAGCAGGCACCCGTCCAGCCACGGTGGCCAGAGGGGATCATAGAATCGGACCATCGTGCTCACACGACTCCGGCCACTCCTCTGGCCGCTGCTGTTCATTGTCGTTGCCGCGATTCTGTATCGCGCGCGCGTCGAGCGCGCGATGGTCGACTTCGAGGTGTACCGCACCGCGGCGCACCGGGCGCTCCACGGCGAACCGCTCTACCAGGCGAGCGACGGCCACTACCAGTTCAAGTATCTGCCCGCGTTCGCGCTGGCCATGGCGCCGTTCGCGCTCGTCGATCACGAGGGCGCGAAAGTCATCTGGTTCGCGCTGTCGGCGGGACTGCTGACGGCGTTCCTGCGCTGGTCGGTGCGCGCGCTGCCGGAGCGCCGCCGGTCCGACGCGCTGCTCCTCACGCTCACCGTCGTGCTGATGGCGAAGTTCTACGCGCACGAGCTCGTGCTGGGGCAGACGAACATCCTGCTCGGGGTCGTGCTCGTGGGCGCACTGCTCGCGGCCCAGATGGAGCTGCCGCGCGTCGCGGGTGCCCTCATCGGCGCCGCGGCGTTCATCAAGCCGTACGCGCTGCTGCTCCTGCCATGGATCGCGTTCACGTACGGCATCGGTGCGGCGGTGTCGAGCGTGGGCGTGCTGGCAGCGGGCCTCTTACTGCCGGCGGCCGTCTACGGCTGGCACGGCAACCTCGCACTGCTCGACGCGTGGTACCGCACCGTCACGGGCACGACGACCGGTAACCTGCTCGGCGCCGACAACGTCTCGCTCGCCGCGATGTGGGCGAAATGGTTGGGCATCGGCACGGCGGCGACCGCGCTCGCCACGATCACGACCGGTGCCGCGCTCGGCCTGGTCGCGACCGTCTGGGTCCGCCGTCGGCAGGTGGCCGAACCCGACTATCTCGAGTACGCGCTCCTGATGCTGCTCGTGCCGCTCGTCTCGCCGCAGGGCTGGGACTACGTCCTCCTGCTCGGCACGCCGGCCGTCATCGTCTTACTGGACCGCTGGTCGGAAGTCGGCGTCGAATGGCGAACGGCCACGGGCGTGTCGCTCGCGCTGATGGGCCTGACACTCTTCGACGTGATGGGCCGCGCGCTCTACGGACGCTTCATGGCACTCTCGGTCGTCACCGTCGCCGCCATCGGCGCCGCGGTCGCGCTCACGCACCTAAGATGGCGAGCACTGGGATGACGGCTCGCCAATCACAACTAAGGAAGTTGATACCGCGAGCCCCCGAGCGTAGCGAGGGCGGCGAAGCGCGTAGCGTTGGGGGTGGGGCCCCAACGCAACTGCAAAGAAGATGACTCGCGAGCGGAGCGCGGGCGGCGACGCGCCGTAAGCGCGGGGGTGGGGCCCCGCGCCACTGCAAGAAAAGATGACAGCTACCCCTGCACTCTCGTCACCAACACGCCGCAGATGACGCAGGCCGCGCCCGCGATCTTCACGGGCGTCATCGGCTCGTGCAGCCAGACGGCGGCGGCTGCCATCGCGGCAATCGGGATGACGTTCGAGTAGATCGACGTCCGCGCCGGGCCCAGCCGCTGCACGCCGGTGTACCACAGGATGTAGGCCGCGCCCGCCGCGAGGATCGCCGCGTACGCCAGGAGCGCCCAGTCAATCATGGGAAGCGACGTCCATCGCACGCGTACGATCTCGGGGAGCGCGAGGAGCGCGTACGGGATCGTGCCGGCCGTCGTCGTCATGGCCGTGACGAAGAGCGGCGAATGCCGCGACATCAGCCGTCGCGCGCCGATCGTGTAGACGGACCAGCACGCGAGGCCGGCGAGCATCAACGCGTCGCCGCGCCACGTGCGGCCGCCGAACGACGCATGACGGCCGATGACGAGGTACAACCCGAGCGCGGACAGCGCGGCGCCGATCCAGTGCATCCGGCCCAGCCGCTCGTGCCCGAGCGCGGCCGATCCCATCGCGACGACGACCGGCGTCGCGCCGAGGATCAGCGCGCCGTTCGACGCGGTCGTCCGCGCGAGGCCGAGCGCCCAGCACGTCTGATACAGAAAGCACCCAACCAGTCCCAGCCAGACGACATCCCAGGCGTCGCGCGAGGAGAGCGCAGTCGGTGTGTAGATGATGCGCGAGAGCGACGTCGGCTCGCGCGCGATCCAGCGCCGACGGACGACGGCAATCGCCACGAGGAACAGCACCGACGCGAGCACGAAGCGGACGCCGTTGAACGCGAGCGGCGGCACGTCGACGAACGCGCGCTTCATCACGCTGTAGTTCACGCCCCAGATGCCCGCCATCAGCACGAGCAGGGCGTCGACGACGGTCAGGCGAGGGCGGCTGGACACGGCGCGGCGGTTCAAAACAAAAGCGCGCCCGGGCCGGCGTGGCGGCCGGACCGGGCGCGGGAAGATCAGCACGTCCGTCGCGCGCGGAGGCGCACGCCGGACGTCGAGCCCTTTAGGCGAAGGGCTTCAGGAAGAAGAGGATCAACGAGATGAGCAGCACGTAGATCACGAGCGACTCGATCAGCACGAGGCCCAGGATCAGGACGCCGCGGATCTCGCCCGCCGCGCTCGGGTTGCGCGCGATGGCTTCCGCCGCCGACGCAATGGCCTTGCCCTGGCCGATGCCGCCGAGTCCGGCGGCGATGCCCAGCGCGAAGCCCGCCGTGATGATTGACGCCACGACCCAGTTCAGTCCGCTGCCAGCGGCGGCCGCATCGCCGGCTCCCTGGGCGTACACCGGCGCCGCCAGGAGCGCCATCCCCAACATCATTCCCGCGGTCACTACTCGCTTGCTCACGATCGCTCCTCCTGCGAATTCGGTCTGACGGAGCCGGCGCCCCCGCCGGCGTGAACTGTCTTGCGCATCTCGGATCCGACGCCTGGTGACGCTGCGGCCTAGGCCGGAACGGCCTCGTCCAACGGCACGTGCG
>DASZOV010000087.1:0-22818 GCA_035550595.1 Vicinamibacterales bacterium | reverse complement strand
CGCTCGGTAGCTATGTGCGGACGGGAGAAACGCTGAAAGCATCTAAGCGTGAAACCCTCCACGAGATGAGATCTCCCTGGATCGCAAGATCCCTGAAGGCACCTGGAAGATGACCAGGTCGATAGGTCGGGTGTGGACACGCCGCGAGGCGTGAAGCTAACCGATACTAATCAGCCGTGAGGCTTGACCATTGATTTCTTTGTTTCAACGCTCACGACCGTGGTGACGAGAAACTACCGTTTGCAGGATATTCAGTTGGAAGGGCCGCGCCCGCGCGCGGCTCGACCGTTCGCGGAGGGCCGCCGGCAACGACGGCCACCCGCATGTGCCGGCGGACGTATGTTCCGCCGCCACACTCAATACATTGCGCCAGGACGCCCGCAACGGGAGAGAGTGTCCGAGGCCAGCAAGATCCGGCGGAAAGGCTCCGCCGAGTCGGTTTCCCGGTGGTCATAGGAGCAGGGTCACACCCGTTCCCATTCCGAACACGGAAGTTAAGCCTGCTACCGCCGATGGTACTGCATGGGTAACTGTGTGGGAGAGTAGGTCGCCGCCGGGATTATTTCTCGAACGACAAGGGCCGATGCGCTGCATCGGCCCTTTTTTTGTGTCCGATGGGCCGGCCGACGACGCCGGGCGTCGGACGTAGGGCCGCGGTCGCGGCGCATCGCCGGAATTCCGCCGCGCCGCACGGCAACTACTCGAGTGGCGCAATTGCCCGAAGCCGCCCACTCAGCCGCGCCAGCTCCCAGTTCGCACGCAGTTCGGCCAGGTGCCGCGCCCGCCACTCGAGCACGAGCCCGAGTGCCCGCGGTGGGAACGGACCGGTCACCGTGCCGCTGTCGATGTCGATCTGCACGTGGTGCTCGGCCGCGAATGCATCGAACCGCGGCACGTGCCCGTCCCGGTAGAACATCGCGATGGCGATCCCGAAAAACCGGCTGATCTCGTTCATGGCCGTCATGGCTCCCGCGCGGCCGCGTCCTCGGTCGACGGGCAATCGCTGACGCCTATTGCAAGACGCCGGCCCGTCGGCGCGGCCTTCACTCACGCGGCGTCTTTGTTAGAAAATCCCAGGAAAAATTGACCCGCGCTGGCCGCCTGGAGCGATGCAGCCGGTCGGCAGCATGAACATTGCTACCCGCGCCGGCCTGCCGTTTGGCCCTGATGGGAACGTCCTTCCCGCCGGTCCATCCGTCCACGTAAGATGACCCGCGTTCCCGCTGTCACCGAATCTTCACGTATGGACCATGCGGCCGCGTCGTAGTTCAGGTGAGATGGAGATGAAGGAATCCGTGTCCACGCCGGACCGGCACGTGCCGGCGCCCGAGCGCCCGCGTCGCGCGCTGGTCGTCGAAGACGAGCCACACATCCGCGAGCTCGTCGCGCTGCACCTTCGCCTCGAGGGGTTGGAGGTCGCCGAGGCCGCCGCCGGCGACGCTGCTCTCCGTCAGACCGAGGCCGAGCGCTTCGACCTCGTCGTCCTCGACCTCATGCTGCCGCGCGTCGATGGCGTGACGGTCTGCCGCGAGATCCGCCGGCAGCGCCTGAACGCCGACGTTCCCATCCTGATGCTGACCGCGCGTCGCGAGGAGACCGACAAAGTCCTCGGCCTCGACAGCGGCGCCGACGACTATCTGACCAAGCCATTCGGCATTCGCGAGCTCGTCGCCCGCGCTCGTGCGCTCCTGCGGCGTCCGCGCGTCGATCGGCTCGGGCCGCCGGGACTGTCGCGCTCGCCGATTGTGGTCGGCACGCTGCGTATCGATCCGGCGCGGCGCCAGGCAACCGTCGATGGCGAGGCGATCGATCTCACGCCGCACGAGTTCGACGTCCTGCACCTGCTCGCCTCGCACCCGGGCATTGTCTTCACACGCGAGATGCTGCTCGCCCGCATCTGGACCGAGGACACGCACGTCACCGAGCGCAGCGTGGATACGCTCGTCAAGCGCCTGCGCCAGAAGATCGAGGCCGATACGCGCGATCCGCGTCTCATCCTCACCGTCTGGGGCACGGGCTACAAGTTCAGCGATGTCTGACCCGGTCTGGTATCGCAGCCTGTACTGGCGCATCGCGCTGGGCTTCATCGCCCTGCTCGCGGCGCTGCTCGCTGCGCAAGGCCTCGTGTTCCTCTGGATGACCGGCCGGATGGTGGATCTGTTCCCCAACCGATCGCCGGCGCAGTTCGCGAACACGCTCGCCGCAGATGTCGGTGCGCTTCTGTCCGGCCAGCCCGGCGCCGACATCGACAGCTATTTGAACGGCCGGTACGCGTCGGTGCCCCGCGGCTTCGTCATCGCGCTCGACGATGGGCGGCTGGCCGTGAGCCGGAGGGTACCGCCGCCGCCGTCACTCGTGCGCGCGACGCGTGGCCGTCTCTTCGACGAGCTCCACACGGGTGCCGCACCGTCCATCGGTGAAGAGCGCCGTGGCCGTGGCGGCGGAGGGAGCGATCGCGGTCGCCGCTTTTTCGGCGACGGTTTCGGCCAGTCCTCCTGGACGGCCGAGTACACGCCCGTCTTCGTCAGTGGCAAACAGGTTGGGCTCGTGGGTGTCGCGCGCGAGCCTCCGCCGCTGTCGCTCGCGCTCCGCGCGCTCGGCCCGACGCTGGCCGTGGTCGCGCTCGTTCTACTCGTCGCCGGTACCGCGGTCGCCGCGCTCGTCATCGCGCGTCCCACGCACCGACGCCTTCGAGGCCTGCAGCAGGTGGCGCGCGCTATTGGTGCTGGCGACACGACCGCGCGTGCGCCCGAGTCGGGCGGCGACGAAGTGACGCTGTTCGCGCGCGCGTTCAACGAGATGGCTGGGCAGCTCGAGCAGCGCACGCATGCGCTCGAGGACGCCGACCGGACGCGCCGACAACTCCTCGCCGACGTCTCGCACGAGCTGATGACGCCGCTCGCGGCCATTCGCGGCTACGTCGAGACGCTCGGCATGGCCGATCTTCCTCTCGACGAGGCCACGCGCGCGCGGTACTTGCAGATCGTCAACGAGGAAACCGAGCGGCTCGAGCACATCATCGGCGACCTGCTCGATCTCGCGCGGCTCGAAGGTGGCGGCGGTGCCCTGCGCATCGAGCCCGTGGCCGTCGCGCACCTGCTCGATCGCATCCGTGATCGCCACGACCCGGTCGTCCGCGATTACGGCGTCACGCTGCGCACGACGCAGGACGCGACCGTCGAGACGATCCCCGCCGATCCCAATCGCCTCGAGCAGGCGCTCCAGAACCTGGTCGCCAACGCCGTCCGTCACACGCCCTCTGGCGGTACGGTCGACGTGCGCGTCTCGCGCAAGGACGACGCCGTCGTCTTCACGGTTGAAGACACTGGATCGGGAATCGCGCCCGAGCATCTGCCGTACGTCTTCGATCGTTTCTACAAGGCGGACGAGTCGCGTGCCGGCACCGCGGTGCCGTCGGGCAGCGGTCTCGGTCTGTCGATCGTGCAGGCCATCGTCGAGCGTCATGGCGGCACGGTCGGCGCCGAGAACGTGCCGGGCGGCGGCGCCCGGTTCACGATCGCGCTGCCGGCCGATTCGATGAGACACTGACAGGTGAATGGCCACTCCCGCGCCATGGAGACGAACCGTCGTCGCCGGCTTGGCTGCTGTCGCACTATGGGTCGCGACGCCGCGTCCGATTCGCGCTGATCTGCCGCCGTTCGGCGGAAAAGGTGCGTATCTCGCCGATCTCGCCGCCCATCGGGAGAAGACGATGGCGCGGCTCGGACCGGAGTCGGTGCTGGTCGTGTGGAGCGCGCCGGCGCGCGTCTATTCGGCGGACATCGACTACAAGTACCGACAGAACTCGGACCTGTTGTATCTCACCGGTCTCGATCAAGAAGAGACGATTCTCGTGCTCGCGCCAGGAGCGGCTGGCGAGAAGGCGACGGTCTTCACGCGCGCGACCGATCCGTTTCGCGAGCTTTGGTACGGTCACATCCTGACGCCGGCCGAAGTGACGTCGACGAGCGGCATCACGGCGGTGTATCCCGAGCACGGACATGAAGCGTTCGACGCGTTCATGGCGCGCCTGCTCGGTGACGACGACCACGGCACCACCGGATCGCCTTCCGCTTCACCAACACGACCGAGCGAGTTCGCCGCCGCGAAGGCTGCGGGCCGCGCGCGCCTCTGCACGGCCGACGCGCTCGATGTCGATGCGCAGGATGCCGCCGAGGCGCCGCCCGATCGTTCGCACGTCGAGTGGGTGCGTCAGATGGTGGCGCGGTATCACGGCGTCACAGCGTGCAGCGCGCGCGACGTGCTCGACGCCGAACGCGCGATCAAGACGCCGTATGAACAGCTCGTCCTCCGGCACAGCGTCGAGATCTCGGCCGAAGCGCAGGTCGAAGGAATGAAAGCGGCGCGCCCGGGGCGCTGGGAATACGAAGTCCAGGCCGCCATTGAATACTGGTCGCGCGCGCACGGGGCGCTCGAGCAAGGCTACCCTTCGATCGTCGCCAGCGGTTCGAATGCGACGACGCTGCATTATCTCGAGTCGACGCGGCAGATGCGCGACGGCGAGCTGTTGCTCGTCGACGCCGCGTCGAGTTTCGAACACCTGACCGGCGACATCACGCGGACGTATCCGGTCAACGGTCGCTTCACGCGCGAACAACGCGCGCTCTATGAGCTCGTGTTGCGCGCGCAGGACGCCGGCATCGCGGCCGCACGGCCGGGAGCGACTCAGACGGCGGTGAATGACGCGGCTCGGGCGGTCTTCGCCGAGGGACTTCGTCCGTTGGGACTCGTCGTGCCGCTCGCCGACGCCGCGTCCCAAGTGAGCCTCTGGTTCCCACACGCGCCAACGCATGGCATCGGCCTCGACGTCCACGATCCGCTCGACCGGCTCGACGTCGGCACGACGTTCGTCATCGAGCCGGGGCTGTACATCCGCCCGGCCGCGCTCGACAGCCTGCCGAAGACGCCGGACGGCACTGCGCTCCGCGCCGCGCTCGCGCCAGCCGTCGCGAAGTATCGCGACATGGGCGTCCGCATCGAGGACTCGTTCCTCATGACGGCCGACGGTCCGGTGATGCTCTCCGCCAAGGCGCCTCGCCGCATCTCCGACATCGAGCGCATCGTCGGCACGCGGCGATAGCCCGCGGCTGACACAGTTTTTTCACACACCGCCACCGGCGGCCGGCGGAACGTGGTTGCACGGCCGGTCGTAACACTCAACGTCCATCGGCGGCAGCCCATCGCGCGTCCGATTGGCCAGAGGCGACCATGCCGGCTCGGAGCGTGAAAGGGATCGGGACGATTGCCGTCGCCGCGGCGCTGGTCTTTGCCGCGGCCGCCTGGCCGCGCGCAGCCGGAGCCCCGCAGGACGGGGCGACTGCGGCAGGGGCTACGCCCGCCAGTTCCTCGGTTCGTCCGGCACCGACGGCGTCTGCGGCACCGGCATCTTCACAGCGAGGCGCACCGTGCCGCGTCCATGGTGTCGTGAGCCACGACGGCCTCCCGCTACCAGGTGCATCCATCGTCGCGCGTCGCGGTGGCGTCATTGCCGCGGCCACGTCAACCGATCTCGACGGCACGTATGCGCTGCTCCTACCCGAGGGTGCGGCCGACGTGCACATCGAGCTCACGGCATTCGTCGCCGCCGACAAGACCGTCGCGATCGACGCAGCGTCCTGTGACGCGACGCTCGACGTCAATCTGCCGCTCGTCTCCCGTACACCAGGCGCGTCGATGCCAGTGGCTGAGGCGTTGCCAGCCGCCGGTGCAGCGGCCGCTGAGCCGGGCAAGGCGACAACGCCATCGCCGACCGGGCGTGAAGGGGCGAGCACGACGGCCACGGCTTCCACGTCGGCAGCCGGCAACGGCCGGCGTGGACGCGGCGCCGGAGCAGGCGCGGCCGGCGCGTCGCGATTCCAGTCGTTGTCGGTGCGCACCGAGGACGTCGCGTCCAGTTCGGCCGGCGCCGACTTACTGGCATCCGAGACGGACCTGACGACCGACCCGGCCGCGAGGCTGCTTCCACCGGGCTTCTCGACCGATGCCCCGACCGAGTCGGTGGCGGTGAGCGGCAGCATGGTCTCGCTCGATCGCGGTCAACTCGAAGATCGCCTCGCGGCGATCGGCCGCGGCGACTTCAGGCTGGGTGACGCGGCCGGACCGCCAATTGCCGGCGCGACCCTCGGGGGGCCGGGTGGCCTCATCGGTCGCGGCGGTGGGCCGGGCGGTTTCGGCGGACGTGGCGGGTTTGGCGGCCGGCTCGGCGGCGCGAATCGCGTGCAAGTCAACGCGAACTACGATCTGGGCTCATCCGCGTTCGACTCGGCGCCGTACGCGCTCCGCGGTGACGCGCCGTCGAAGCAGGGCTACCTGCAGCAGACGGTGTCGACGACCATCGGCGGCCCCGCGAAGATCCCGCATATCTACGACGGCACGGGGAGGACGACGTTCAACTTCAGTTACACGGGGAACCATCAAGGCAGCGTCTTCGATCAATACGCGACGGTGCCTGACGACGCGTTTCGCGCGGGGGACTTTTCGTCGAGCACGTCCCCCATCATCGATCCCTCGACAGGTCTGCCGTTCGCCGGCAATCGGATTCCAGCGAGTCGTCTCGATCCCACGTCGCTCGCGCTCCTGCAGTTCATTCCCGAGCCGACGTTGCCGGGCAGCGTGCAGAATTATCGGCGCCTCAGTACCCAACACACGGCGAACGACACGTTCAACCTGCGCTTCACCCATAGCCTCACGGGCCAGCAGACCGGTCGTGGAGGCCGCGGCGGCTTTGGCGGATTCGGCGGACGCGGCGGCCGTGGCGGGCAGCAGACTGGTCCTGCGCGGTTGAACGCGACCCTGTCCGCGCAGGTGAGTTATCGGCGGAACGACGGCGACCGCCCGAACGTGTTTCCGCTGCTCGATGGCACGACGCGCGGATCGGCCTTGAGTGTGCCGATTTCGCTGAACATGCGCTACGGCCGGACCATCCACACCGTCTCGGTGTCGTTCGATCGCCGTGCGTCGACGTCGCTCGGTGCGTTTGCCTTCGCTCAGAACGTCGCGGGCGACTCGGGCATTGGCGGCATCGCGACCGATCCGTTCGACTGGGGCCTACCGAATCTCACGTTCGGCAGCTTCACGTCGCTTCGTGACGCCGCGCCGTCGGAGCGGACCAACGACACCTGGCAGGTGAGCTACAACTGGACGCGCCCGGCCGCCGGGCATACGTTCCGCGCGGGCATCA
The DNA here is from genome assembly GCA_035550595.1 of Vicinamibacterales bacterium. Classification (GTDB taxonomy): domain Bacteria; phylum Acidobacteriota; class Vicinamibacteria; order Vicinamibacterales; family SCN-69-37; genus CALFMR01. The sequence continues at coordinate 15,617 of DASZOV010000087.1, read as the reverse complement.
CGTTCGAGCAGCAGAACGATCGCACGCGGTCGGACGCGAACGCGAGGGGCACGTTCACCTTCACTGGCCTCTACACCGGCGGCGACAGCCTCTTCGCGAACAGCGGTCAGGATTTCGCGGATTTCCTCCTGGGGCTGCCGCAACAGGCAACGCGCCAGTTCGGCGCGAGCGCCGACGGCATCTCGACGCCGATCGCGCTCCGCGGCCGGCAGATGAGCGCCTACGTCCAGGACGACTGGCGATGGAAGGCGCACTGGACGATCAACTACGGCGTTCAGTACAACCTCGTGCGGCCGTTCACCGAGACGGATGGGCATCTCGTGAACCTCGACGCCACGCCGGATTTCACGGCGGTCGCGCCCGTCGAGTCCGGCGACACGGGCCCGTACAACGGCATGTTTCCAGCCGGGCTCGTCAACACCGATTGGAACAACGTCGCGCCGCGTGTTGGCATCGCCTGGCGCGCCACCAACCGCACGGTCATTCGTTTCGGCTACGGCCTGAGTTACAACACCGGCGCATATGCGCAGATTGCCCAACAACTCGCCCAGCAGCCGCCGTTCTTCGAGACGGGAACGGCCATCGGCACGGTCGCCGCGCCGCTCACGCTCGCCGATGCCTTCGCCGCGACGTCGCCCGACGTCGTCACGAACAACTACGGCATCGAGCGTGACTACCAGCTCGGACTGATTCATCAGTGGAACGTCGACTACAACCGGCAGTTGTCGCAGACGTGGAATGCGGGCGTGACGTACATCGGCACCGTCGGCGCCGATCTCGACATGCTGCGCGCGCCGAACCGCGGTCCCGACGGGCTTCGCATCCCAGACGTCCAGGCGTTCACCTGGCAGTCGTCGGAAGGCGCGTCGCGCATGAACGGCGTCTCGTTCCGCTTGCAGAAGCGTCAATCGCGCGGCGTGTCGGGCGGCTTCGTCTACACGCTGTCGAAGTCTCGTGACGACACGACGGCCACCGGTGGTGGCGCAACGGTCGCGCAGGACGATCAGGATCTGGCCGCCGAGTGGGGACTGTCCAACTTCGATCGCCGGCATCAGGTGACGGGCAACCTGAACGTCGAGTTGCCGTTCGGCCGCGATCACCGCTGGCTGAGTCAGGGCGGATGGCTCGCGGCCATCGCCGGTGACTGGCGGCTGTCGGCCAACATGACGTGGGAGACCGGCACGCCGCTGACCGTGCGGTGCTCGACGTGCGCGTCCGACGTGGCGCAGGGTATCGGCGGCACGCTCCGCGCCGATTACACGGGACTGCCCATCACGCTCGCCAATCCGACCATCGACGAGTACTTCAACACGGCCGCCTTCGCCGTGCCCGCGGCGGGCACGTTCGGCGACTCGCTGCGCAACATGGTGATTGGTCCCTCGTCGCACCAGGTGAACGCGCAGTTCACGCGCGACGTGACGCTTGGTGGGACGCGCGGACTCTCGATCAACGTGAATGCGACGAACCTCTTCAACACGGTGAACTACGCGGCCATTGACACGAACGTCAACTCGCCGACGTTCGGTGAAGTGCTGTCGGTGCGACCACTCCGGACGGTGCGCCTCGGCGTGCGCTTCCGGTTCTGACGTCGCGAGGACATGTCATGACACTCGGTCTCATCGGGAGGTTCTCGTGACCGTTCGACGTCTCGTCGCGTGTGTCGCCGCGGCTGCCGCTGGCGTGCTTTTGCCCGCCCTGCCGTCCGCGCAAGCTCCGGCCCAATCGTCGCCGCAGCAGCCGCCCGCGCGTGTCTTTCATCTCGGCACCAACGTCGTCCGCGTCGACGTCGTTGTCCGCGACAAGGACGGCAACGTCGTCAATGGCCTCACGTCCGACGACTTCGCCATCACGGAGGACGGCAAGCCGCAGATGATCACGTCGTTCGACTTCGAGCAGATTGCGACCGACCGTCTGCCGGAGCTGACGTCGACACCCGCGCTGCTCGGCCGCGATCGCCTGCAAAGCGCCGCCGCGCGCGCGGCGACGACCACGCCGGCCGCGACGACGACGCCGGCGAACGTCGCGCCCGAGGATCTGCCGGGCCGCCGGCTGATCGTGCTCTTGTTCGACACGAGCTCGATGCAGCCCGAGGAGATCGACCGCGCGGTCAAGTCAGCCAATGACTACGTGGACGCGAACATGTCGAGCGCGGATCTCGTGGCCGTGGCGACCGTTGGCCAGACGCTCAGCGTGCTCGGCGATTTCACGGCGGATCGCGCGCAACTGAAGAGCGTCCTCGCCGGCTTCGACTCCACGTCCGGCACGGGCTTCGAACAGCCTGCCGCGGCAGACACCGACACGGACGCCACGTCGACCGACACGAGCACGGACACCGACGCCGCCGATCTGCCGCTCGACGACTCCGAGTTCGGCATCTTCAACAACGATCGCCGGCTGCGCGCGCTGCGCGTCTTGTGCGAAGCGCTCGCGCCCATCGAGCAGAAGAAGGCCATCCTCTATTTCAGCGCGGGCATGTCGCGGAGCGGCAGCGACAACCAGGTCGAGCTGCGCGCCGTGATCAACGCCGCGAACAAGGCCAACACGTCCATCTATCCGGTCGACAGCCGCGGGTTGACGGCCGTCGTGCCCGGCGGCGCGGCTGGGCGTGGAGGCGGCGGCTTCAGTTCGTCCGCGTTTTCGGGCCGGTCGATGCTCAATCAGTTCAGCTCGCTCGGCTCGTCGCAGGAGACGTTGACGACGCTCGCCGCGGATACGGGCGGGGAAGCGTTCCTCGACACGAACGACTTCTCGCCGGCGTTCACGCGCGTGCAGCACGACATGTCCGCGTATTACCTCTTGGGCTACAGCAGCACGAATCCCGCGCAGGATGGCAAGTTCCGGCGTATCTCCGTCACGCTGAAGCATCCGGTCGCCGGCTACCAGGTCGACGCGCGCCGTGGCTACTACGCGCCCACCGATTTCGCGCACCTTCGCAAGGAGGATCGCGAGCGGCAGCTCGAGGATCAGATCTCGGCGGCCGTGTCCTCGACCGATCTGCCGGTGGTCGCGTCGACGAGCTGGTTCCGCGTGTCGGGCGATCGGTTCTATGTCCCCGTCTCGGTGGCCGTGCCGGGATCGGCCGTGCATCTGCCCGCCGCCGATGCGAAGGATCGCGGCGAGGCGACGATCGATCTGCTGGGCGTCGTGACCGACGAACAGGGACGATCGGTCGGCCGCATCCGCGACGCGATGCGCATCCCAGCCGATCAGGCAGGCGATCTTGCCGGCAAACAGTTGCAGTATCAGTCAGGTGTGCTGCTGCCAGCCGGGCACTTCAAGGTGAAGGTGGCCGCGCGCGAGAACACGGATGGGACGATGGGAACGTTCGAGTTCCCGATCACGATCCCCGACTTGCAGACCGAGCCGGTCAAGGTGAGTCCGGTCGTCTTCAGCACGCAAATCCGCGTGCTCAACGGCGCGGGCCGCGGATTCCGCGGACGCGCGGGCGGCTTCGGACCTGGCGGATTTGGCCGTGGCTTCGGCGGCCCCGGTTTCCGCAGCGAGCGCGGCGGTGGGGGCGCCCAGTGGTCGGCGAACAGTCAGAATCCACTGCTGCGCGATGGTCAGGAGATCGTCCAGAGCCTGACGCACGTCGCGACGCCCGGTCAGCCGATGTACTTCTACTACGAGGTGTACGACCCGGCCGTCTCGGCGTCCGGCGCACCGAAGATCGACACGAGCCTCGCGTTCTATCGCGGCCGCGTGAAAGTCTTCGAGACGCCCGTCGTCGAGCGCACGACGATTGACGCGCCGGACCGGCACGCTGTGATCTTCCAGTTCGAGCTGCCCGCCGACGACCTCAAACCCGGCCTCTACACCTGCCAGGTCAACGTCATCGACGAAGTGTCCGGCCGCTTCGCGTTTCCGCGGCTGGCGGTGTACGTGCGAGGGCGATAGGGGCCTTCACTCCCCGAATGCAGAGATGACCGCCTCGTAGCCGCGCTGGGCGCCGGCTTCGAGGATCGAGCGGCGGCGCTCGAGTTTGTGGATGGGCCAGTCCGCCACGCGGATGGCCGTCACCTTCGCGTGACCGAGCGGGCCGAGGCCCGAGTCGAGGATCCGTACGAGATCCGCATAGGGCGCTGCGCGCGTCAGGTAGTCGGTGGCGAGCTTGGGCGAGATGCGCCGCAGCCGCGGCGCGACGAAGTAGCGATCGAACGCCGACGGGTGCGGCCGCATGCCCGGGCCGCGCGTGAGCAGCACGAGGACGTGCGTGTGGCCGTCGGCCTCGGCCGCGCGCGCGGGGATCGGCTCGGAGAGTGACGCGTCCAGGTACCGCCGCCCGTCGTACACGTGCGGTCCCCCCGCCACGATCGGCATCGTCGCGCTGGCGCGGAGCGCGCCGAAGAGATCGGCTGGTGTGCGGAATCCGTTGAGCGTCACCGCGGCCTCGCGCTCGACGTCGGTCGCAATGACCGAGAGCGCGGTCGGATGCGCCAGCACGCGGTCGACCGCCAGCGGCTTCCTGCGCATCGCCACATCGTCGAGCAGGAACCCGAGGTCGACGATGGGCCGGCCGAGGAGCGCGCGGCGGAGATCGATGAAGTGGCGGTTGTTGATGTCCTCGAAGTAGACGGTCGTGCCGACGCCGGCCTGGCCCGCGAGGAAATACGCCGCGTTGATGGCGCCGCCCGACGATCCGTAGACGGCGTCGAACGCGTGCGTCAGGTGCAAATCCTCGAGCGCCCACACCATGCCGGCGGAGATCACGCCCCGCATGGCGCCGCCCTCGACCGCCAGTGCGATGCGTGCGCCGTCGCCATGCGGCGGACGGCTGCCGCGGGCGGCCCGCGCGCGGAGTAGATCGATGAGTCGCGGCGCGGTCACGGCGCCGTGCGTGGCGCGCGTCGAGCGTGGGTCCGCCGCAGCGCGCCGCCGAGCGATGCGTACGAGACGGTGAGCGTGCGCGTGATCGAGGGCCAGTCCGGGTCGACGCCGCCTTCGCCGCTGAGCGCCAACGCATTCGCGCGCTGAAGCGCCGCCTCCATCACGAGGCCCGCCGGCAGGTCGTAACGCAACGCCAGTTCGTCGGCGATCCGTTCCGCCACGTCTTCGGGATCGATGCCGGGCGTCCGCGGCGCGAGCCACGCCGTGAGCTGCGCGCGTGCGACGGCGGCTGGATCGAACGACGCGGACGTCCAGGCTTTCTCGTCCTCGGCCGCCTCCTGCAGGTCAGGTAGCAGCCGCTCGTATTTCTCTCGCTGCCCGACGAACGCGAGCGTCGCCTGCGACAGCGGGTACGCGGCGCGCGCCGCGCGGAACCAGGTGTAGCCGTGAAGGTCGCGGAGCAGGAGCACGGTGTTGAAGTACACGCCGAAGTCTTCGCGCGCCGCCGCGGATTGCCAGATGGCGGCCTCGTGCGTGGCGGCCACTGCCGGGTCGAACGCGCCCGGATCGCGGCGGCTCGCCGGCTCGGCGAAGAAGCCCACGTAGATTACCGCGCCGAGGAGTGCCAACATGAAGAGGCGGCCCGGTCGCAGCATGGCGCCGATTCTAGCGCAGCGTCCCGGCGCCGTTCCCGAGGAGATTGCCCATGAGTGACCAGGAGTTCACGGTCCGCCGGACCGACGAAGAGTGGCGCGAGCAACTCGCGCCCGACCAGTACGCCGTCCTGCGTCAGCACGGCACCGAGCCGCGCGGATCCAGTCCGCTGAATGCCGAAAAACGCGCCGGCACGTTCGTGTGCGCCGGCTGTGGGCAGCCGCTCTTCGAATCCGATACCAAGTACGAGAGCGGCACCGGCTGGCCCAGCTTCTACGCGCCAGTCGACGGCTCGGTCGCCACGAGCCTCGACGAGTCGCACGGCATGCGCCGCGTCGAAGCCCACTGCAGCCGCTGCGGTGGCCACCTCGGCCACGTGTTCGAGGACGGCCCCAAGCCGACCGGTCTGCGATACTGCATGAACGGCACGTCGATGAAGTTCGAGTCGAAGTGAAGGAGCCCGCACCCAATGCGATTCCGGATCGACAAGACCGTCCTGCCGACGATGAACGAGGCGCTGAAGGGGCGCGAGACGCCGATGCGTGTGCCGGATCGGCACGTCGTGCTCGGCACGCCGCTCGTGCCGCCGTTTCCTGCCGGCTTCGAGCAGGCGGTGTTCGGCCTCGGCTGTTTCTGGGGCGCCGAGCGCAAGTTCTGGCAGACGCCGGGTGTCTACACCACGGCAGTCGGATACGCCGGCGGCCACACGCCAAACCCTACATACGAGGAGGTGTGTTCGGGTCTGACCGGCCACGCCGAGGTCGTGCTCGTCGTGTTCGATCCGTCGAAGGTGTCCTACGAGGACCTCCTGCGCGTCTTCTGGGAGAGCCACGATCCGACGCAAGGCATGCAGCAGGGCAACGACGTCGGCACGCAATATCGATCGGCGATCTACACATCGTCCGACGCGCAGCACGCCGCCGCGGAGCGGACGCGCACGGCGTATGCGGCCGAGCTCGCGCGGCACGGCTTCGATGCGATCACGACCGAGATCGCCGACGCGCCGCCGTTCTATTACGCGGAGGACTATCACCAGCAGTATCTCGCGAAGAATCCCAACGGCTACTGCGGCCTCGGCGGCACGGGCGTACGCTGCACCGCGTAGACGATGACCGATCACCGCCCGGCGCCGTCGCCCGACGCCGCTCGTCACCAACGTCTCGCCCGCCGCATCGCCATCGCCAGCGTGTGGACGAGTGCCACGCTCGCGATCGTGAACCTCGCCGTCGGCGTCGTCGCCGGCTCGACGTCGGTCGTGGCCGCTGGCTTCGAAGCGCTCGGCGATGTGCTCGCCGCATCGGTCGTGCTAGCCGGTCTCTCGTTCGCCGCGCGGCCCGCTGATGCCGAACATCCGTACGGACACGGACGCGTCGAGACGTTGGCTGGACTCGGTGTCGGCCTGCTGTTGATCGTCGGTGGTGTGGGGATCGCGTATCGATCGGTCGCCATCGCCGACGCGACGACGGGCCCGCCGGGACGGTCGGCGATTTGGGCGCTCGTCTTCGTCATCGCCGTGCGATCGACGATGGCCGTGATCAAGTTCCGCGCAGGCCGTCGCAGCGGCAGCACGAGCCTCGTGGCCGACGCCTGGAACGACTCGGTCGACATCGTCGGCGCCGCCGCCGCGCTCGCCGCCGTGGGACTCGCGCGCTTGGATCCCACGCGCTTCCTGGCCGCCGATCACTACGGCGGCTTCGCCGTCGGCGTCATCGTCGTCATCACCGGCGTGCGCGTCGTGCGCGACGCGTCGATGGATCTGATGGACACGATGCCCGATCCTGCCCTGACCGACGAACTGCGTGCGGTCGCCCTCGCCGTGCCGGGCGTCACGGCCGTCGAGAAGCAGCGCGCGCGCAAGACCGGGTTGCAATATCACGTCGACCTGCACATCGAGGTCGACCCGGAGATGACGGTGCGCGCCTCCCACGAAATTGCCCACGATGTTGCCGCCCGCATCCGGGCGGAGCTCGCCTGGGTCGCGGACGTGCTGGTACACATCGAGCCCGCGCCTGGGGGCGCTAGGAGTGAAAGGCGCGCGTCAACTTCGAACTAGGAACTTCGAACTTCGAACTTCGAACTGGGTTCCCGGTAGTCGCACGGCGAAGGCGCTCACGCGAAGACGCGAAGAAAGCTTTCGTTTGAGGAAGGAGGCGATCGGTGAACCTGGAACGGCGCGCCGAAAGGCCGCGCCGGGGAACCCGAACGCGGAACCTGGAACCACCCGAACCCAGAACCCTCGTCGAACCCGGAACCCGATTGGAGAACGTGGCACCTCCAACCTGGAACCCGGAACCGACTATCTATCTACTGAAAAGTATTACAGGCCTTGATATCTCCTGTATCCATCCCCCGCTTGAACCACGATACCCGTTGGGCTGAAGAGCCGTGCGTAAACCGCTCCGGTGCGACTCTCGAGCCCGACATCCGCTGAATCCGGTCGTCCCCAATCGAGGCGGCCGCGTTCAGGCCTTCTTCGACGTCGCCCTGTTCGAGGATGTTGCGCTGCGCCGTCGAGTGGCCCCACACGCCCGCGTAGCAATCGGCCTGTAGTTCGAGTCGGACCGAGAGATCGTTCACGCGGCTCGGGTTCGCGTCCTGTGCCTGTCGCACGGCCTCTTCCGTGCCGAGTAGCTTCTGTACGTGATGACCGATTTCGTGCGTCAGCACGTAGGCTTGCGCGAAGTCGCCGTCGGCGCCGAACTGCTGGCGCAGCTCGTCGTAGAAGCCGAGGTCGATGTAGACGCGCTCGTCGGCGGGGCAGTAGAAGGGACCCGTCGCCGACTCGGCCATGCCGCAGGCTGACTGGACTTCGTCACGGAAGAGGACGAGCTTCGCGTGCCGATAGCGCGAGCCCAGGATCTGCTGCCACGTGTTCTGCGCATCGTCGAGGACGAACGAGACGAAGTCGACCATGCGCTCATCGGCCGGAGAGGTCGGGCCGGGCGCCGTGGGACCAGGCGCATTGATGGCTGCCGGTCCGCCGCCGTCGGTGTCGAGGACCGACAGGAAGTTCTGTCCCGTCAAGAGGCTCAGCGCGAAGAGAATGACGACGCCGCCGAGGCCGATCGGCGCGACGCGGCGCATGCCGAAGCCGCCGCTGCCGCGACGATCTTCGATGTCTGCGCTTCGACCTCGTGACGTCCAACGCATGGCGATGCCCCTTGGTGGAACGGTACACTAGCATACGCACCCCGGCACGCTGCGCGCCGCTGGCCGCGCCCGGCTGGGATTCGATCGGCTCGGGTCGGCCCGGGCCGCCGGCCGGCTCTCCTTGCGCCGCCGACGCCTCCGCGCTCGCCCCGCCGCGAGGGAAGGAGTCCTGTCATGATTCGCAAGATTCGCGAGGGCATGTACCGTCTCTATTCCAGCAAGCCCGATCCCAAGACCGGCCACCGCCGGAACCTCGGCACGTTCCGCACGCGCGCCGCCGCTGAAAAACACGAGCGCGCGGTGCAGTACTTCAAGCGTCACTGAAGGGCGCTCATCAACTTCGAACTTTGAACTTCGAACTTCGAAACAGGTTCTCGATGTACCCGAGCTGCTCACGCGAAGCCGCGAAGCCGCGAACCAGGCAACGCGGAACCAAATTTCGAAGTTCGAAGTTCGTAGTTCCAAGTTGACGGACGTCGTTACCGCTTCCGGCTTCACACTTCTAACTTGGCTCAGCGTCCGCGCCAACGTTTTCGTTCATCTCGCGCCGTTCGTCGGCGGCCTTCGTGATCTCCTCGCGGATGGCTTTGTTGCTGCGGACGAGCGCCTGGAAGTCGCGCCGTTCTAGGACGAGGAGCTGGCAGTACATCCGCGCGGTGACGTCCGCGCCGCGCGGCCGGTGAGAGACGAGCGCCATCTCGCCGAAGAAGTCGCCCGTCGTGAGCAGGATGTGACGTCCCGCCGCCTCGACGTCCACGATGCCCGACGAGATGAAGTACATCGCGTCGCCGACGTCGCCCGCGCGGATCAACCGCTCGTCCGGCACCGCGAAGCGCGGCCGCAACAAGCGAGCGACGGCAGCGGCGTCCGAGTCGGCGAGCGCGGCGAACATCGGCACACGTTTGATGAGCGTCCGCGTCTCGAGTCCGAGGTCCAGGCTCGGACGCTGCTGCAGCCGTTCGCGCGCGGCCTGCACTTCGCGCTGTAGGACCGCATACAGCTCCGGTCCAATCACGCCTTCCTCGAAGAGCGCGCGATATTCGAGGTCCTCACGCCGGAGCGCGAGCCGCCGCAGGAATCGCTGTTCGAGCAGCGCGGCGTACTCCGGATACTGTGCGCCGAGCGCTTCGAGCGCCGCGGCGGCCATGGCCTGCCGTCGCTGCAGCAGGTCGACGAGCTTCGGCGGCGTACGTTCGTTGACGAGCGGCGCGAGCGTCTCGCTGATGTAGGGCGTGAGTTCCTCGAGCACGATGCGGCTGACGAGCAGCCGTTCGAATCGGTCCGCCAGCCGATCGACGAGTGGACCGTCGATGTGCAGGCGGCGATGCACGAGATGAGCCACGCGGAACGGCCGCGAGAAGCCGACGAGGGCCTGGCCGGTGCGCAGATACTCGGCTTCACCGCGCGTACGGACATGATCGAGGAGTTGCGCCACGTCGCCGAGCAGTTCTTCGACCGTTCGGCCCGAGATCGTCCGCGCGTCGAAGTGTTCGAGCACGATCTCGCGCTCGCGCTGCACGAGCGCGATGAGCCCGAGCCGCAGGTGCTCTTCGTCGCTCGCGAGCGGCGACGGGGCGATGAGACCCGTCCCCTCCACGGCCGCGTCTGGCGCCGGATCGGGCGGTCGATAGGTGTCGGCCACACGCGCGACCAGTTCGTCGCTGAACCGGTAGCGCTTGCCGATCGTGCGGACGGCATCGGCGATCCGCGCGCGCGAGATGGCGAGCACCTGCGTGCGCAGCGCCTCGTCGAACGGCGACAGCCGGTCGAGCTGCAGCCACTGGATGAGCGGCCGCAGCGTGAGTCCTTGCACGAGCAGCGTGAAGAGCACGAAGCCGGTCGCCTGCACGGCGACGAAGCGCTGCACGTCGTGGCTGATTGCCGTGTTCTCGGTGACCGCGAGCGCCAGCGCGAGCGTCACCGCGCCGCGCAGGCCACCCCAGAGGATGACGACCTTGTAACTCGTTCCGACGCGCTGGCTCATGCGCAGGCGCGAGAGCAGCGGCAGGAATCCCCAGAGCACGAGTGCGCGCGCGCCGAGCGCGGCCGTGATCTCGACCGCGAGAACCAGGACGTCGTGCCAGCCAATGTCGAGCAGCAGCCCCGGCACGAGCAAGGCCGCCAGCACGAAGATGAGCGAGCTCGCCCAGTAGGCGAGCTGTTCCCACATGTCGAGGAGGAACCGCCAGTCGCTCGGCTGGATGCGCTGTGGGCCGATCGCCGCCATCGCCAGGCCTGACGTCACGGCTGCCGTCACGCCCGACACGCCGAGCGCGCGCTCGCCGATGATGTAGACGAGGTAGGGCAGGGCGAGCGTCAAGGTGACCTGGGCCAACCGCAGGTCGCGCAGCCAGCCCATCACGACAACCGCGATCCAGGTCGCGAGATAGCCGACGGCCATGCCGCCGATGAGCGCCCAGAGGAACTCGACGACGGGCCCGACCACGCCGGCCGGGGCCCCGCCGGTCACCATCTCCAGGAGCACGGTGAAGGTGACGATGGCCGCTGCGTCGTTCAAGAGGCTCTCGCCTTCGACGAGCCGGCACAACCGTCCCGGCGCGCCGACTTCGCGGAAGATGCCGATGACCGCGACCGAATCGGTCGTGGCGACAATCGACGCGAGCAGCAGACACGCGACGATCGACACGCCGGCGAGCGGCACCAGCGCGACGCCGATGATGGCCGTCGCCACGAGCACGGCGATGACGGCCAGCAGGAAGATCGGCGCGGCGTCCTCGATGATCCGCCGGACGTCGACGGTCAGCGACGACTGGAAGAGCAGCGCCGGCACGAAGACGTACAGGAAGGTGTCCGCGCTGACCGGGACGTCGACGAACGCGCGCGCGACGTCGGCGACCGCGCCCGTGGCGCCGTCACGCAGCGCGAAGAGCGCCGCCGCCCCGATGGCCGTGCCGACGAGCGCGAACAGCACCGACGCGGGCAGCGCGAGCCGCGCGGCCAGGCGCTGGACAAGGCTGACCGTCACCAGCAAGCCGGCGACGACGAGGAGGATGACCGGAACGCTCATCGTGACAGTGACCGGGGATCATTGATGATCGCCCGCGCCGATGCAACCCTCTTGACGTCGTCGCTTTTCAATCGACGTGGGAATGCATTTCCCGACGGCCGCCGTACGTATCTTTGCGATGGGAACGGTGGACGCGCGATGGATTTCGATCGCGCTCGATTTCGCCGCACATGACGTCGCGCCGTCGATGGTGCAACCTGGCATGAAACTCGCTGTATACACCTCCGGCAAGACGATGCTACGCTCACTCTCGATACGCACAAGGCGGCGCGGGATGCAGACAACCTCAACGGCGAAGCTCACCTATGCGGACTTTCTGAGTTTCCCCGACGACGGGCAGCGGCACGAGCTTGTCGGGGGGAGGCACTACGTGACGCCGTCGCCCATGACGAAGCATCAGCGCGTGGCGGGCCGGATGCTCGTGGCGCTCGATGCGTATCTTTCCGCCACGGGTCTGGGCGAGGCGTTCATCGCGCCGCTCGACGTCCTTCTGTCCGATCACGACGTCGTCGAACCGGACGTCTTCGTCATTCTGGCTGGTCAGGACATTCTCACTGACAAGCACGTGGTCGGCGCGCCGGGGATCGTGATCGAGATCGCGTCGGCCACGACGCGCCGCCGCGACCGTGGCGTCAAGCGCAATCTCTACGATCGCACGGGCGTGCGGGAATATTGGATGGTCGATCCCGACAGCGGCTCGGCGACGCTCTTCCGCCGAACGCCCGCGGGCGCACTTGCCGACATCCTGGCGCTCGACACGTCGGCGTCGATCACCTCGCCGCTCCTGCCCGCCTTCACGCTCGCGCTTTCGGCACTGTTCAAGTAGACGGCTGGCCGGCGGGTTGGGCAGCTCGACCGCGCGACGATCCGCGCAGCGAAGCGTGCCGGCCTCATCGAAACGTTCGCAGAAGCGCGACGAGCTCTTCGAGCGTGATGGTCTCGCGCCCGTGGAATTCCGGAAACCACGAGCCGAGGGCGCCGAGTTGGATGACGTCATGCGCGGCCGGCGACGTCGATAGCGTCGCGCCCCACGCATGGACGACCGTCCATTCCCCTGGTCCATCGCTGGACGTCGTGAGGAAGACGATACCGCGCTCTCCGTCGCGAAGGGTGGGCAGGTAGCCGAACGTTCCGTACTCGGCGCCATCCCGTTCGGCCTGGCCGCCGAACACGTCGATGTCGATCGTCGCCGCGTTTCGTGGCAGCCGGTCACCGCCTTTCAGAACCTCGTCGATCGCGAGTGTCTCCGTGCGCACGACGGCTCGCTTTTCCGTGACGACCGGTGGCGTCTCATTCTGGAACGACGCCACGACGACGACCGGCGCGTCGTCCCAGAGCGCACGGAGCGACAGGAACCGGCGCGGGGGCTCGACGATGATGGACGTGCGGTTCGGATGATTCTGGTCCTGCCTGCGAGAAAGGGGAGCCGCGACCGCTGCGCACGCGAGCGCCGCGACGAAGGTGCCGGTCAGCGCGATTTTCGAAGTCGACATTGACGCGTTTCTTCTGACTTCTGGCTTCACACTTCTAACTTGACCACCGCCAGCTCATCTGTGCATCGGCCCCGCGTGGACGAGCGTGTACGTGCCGATCGTCCGCTCCACGCCGGCGTCGGTCGTCGACAGTGAGATCTCGATGTTCACTTCCGGCAATTGACGGACGATGGCCGCGGGCATGACGTGGAGGAGTTCGCCGTGAGGACTCGCCGGAAGCGGCACGCGCTCGCGGGCGACTTCGGTGCCGCCCACGCGCTGCAACAGCATGATCTCGCCCGCGCCGCTGAAATCGCCGCGCAATCGCACGCCCATCAGATCGTCGTCGTCCCAGACCGCGCAGGGGACGAAGGCGCCCGGCGACAGCGTGAACATGCGAACGCGGATGCCGTCGCGCGCGAGTTGATTCAGGACGTCGTCCGTGACGAAGCTGCCGACAGCAGATGCGCGAACAGCGGATCGGACGGCACGCGCCAGTGCGTCGACCTCGGCGGCGCGGACGCCGCAATCCGCGCATGAAAAGAGGTGGTCCTCGAGGGCGCTCGCCTCAGGCGCCGACAGTTCGCCGGCCGCGTACGCGGTCAGCTCGTCGACGGAGAGTCGCTCGCACCTCGGTAATGTCATGACCGCGCGCCTCCCATCACGCACTCGCGCAGCCGTTCGAGCGCCCGATGTCGAATCGCGCGGACCGCGCCCGGAGACACGGCCAGATCCTCGGCGATTCTGGGCGCATCGCGATCCGCATAGAACGTGAGGAGCACGACCAGCCGATCGCGCTCGCCGAGCGCGCGCAGACACGCGGCCACGCGCGGGGCATCCAGAACCGCGTAGGGCAGAGAGGCCGTCTGCCCCCCGGCGTCGACGAACCTCGCCGCGATCGCTTCGCGCCGACGCGTCGTCCGGCGTTCCCCGCGGGCCATCATCCGGCTCGTGCCCAGGATGAACGAGCCGATCGCTTCCGGCCGTTGCACGTCACCGTCGTGCAGCCGTTCGATCGTGAGCAGCAGCACGTCCTGCGCGAGATCGTCGGCCGCCGCGTGATCGCACAGATGACGCCGGCCGTAGAGCCGCACGCGCGGCGCGAAGCGCCGATACAGCTCGGCTTCCTCGGCATCGGTCGATCCTGGTGGCGCGCTGGCGATTCGGCGCGCGAGCGCCTCGTCGGCGACGGCCGCGAGCGCGTCGGACGTGTCCGGCATCGGCCGGACGGTACTCAGAGCGGCTGGCGCGCGTCAACCACCTTCCCGAGCCGGCGCTCGAGCATGCTCGAGGCCGAGCGCAGCGCGGCCCCGCCGTCGCCGACGAAGGTCGATCCGTGCATCGCCGCGAGCACGCGCGGCTTCAGGTCCGCGAGCTCGGTCAGCCGCCGCTCGGTCGCGGCCGTGAGCGGGACGTAGTCCATCAGGATCGGGTGCGCCTGATAGGCCGCGATCGCCGCGTCCCATCGTCCGAGGATGTCGGTCGACGTCACGGGCTCGACGTCGCCCACTTGGTGAAAGAGATCCGAGCAGAGCAGCACGCCGGACGTTTCCTCGAACAGCACGCCGGCATCCCAACCGTGCGGCAGGTGCGGCGTCGGGATGAAGCGGTACCGATGCGCGCCGGTCTCGATGACGTCGTCTTTCGCCAGACCGCGCGGCGGCCGGATCGCGAAGTCCTCGATGTTGATCATCGCGCCGAGCTGGCTGCAGATCGGCTGCGCGTTGGGCGCCGCCGCGAGCCACTCGTTGAGCGCGCCACACTCGTCGACCTCGAAATGGCTCCAACTGATCCAGCGGAGATCCTTCGGATCGATCAGCTTCGCGATCGCGTCACGGACTTCGGGGAACATCCGCCGCATGCCCGTGTGAAACAGCAGCGGCTCATCGTCTTTGATCAGGAAATGATTGAACTGCAGGTCGATCTGCGGAACGTAAATCGACACGCGAAACAGATCTGGTGCAATCTCGTCGATCCGGGCCATCGGCCACCTCCTCGACGCGGCCCTGTCGCCGCATCCTGAGAGGAAGTGCCACGAGTCGCCGAAGTGTTACGCGCCGATCCCTTCTGGCTTCGAACTTCCAACTTGATTGCGGCGGGTGGCGTCGGACGGGGCGCCCCAGGGCGCGCGCAAGCCCACTCCCGTTGCAGATGGTTTGGGGCGAGCACGGCCTGGGGCTGTCCGGCGACAGGACCCGCCGCCACCGGTTGAAGACGCGCGGCCCAACGATCCGGGCCGGCACGGGGGCCGGCCCCTACGGGACGAACCGGGAACCCACTTCTGGCTTCTGGCTTCGAACTTCTAACTTGACCCGCGTCAGCCTTTGAACACGCGCAGCAGCCGTGAAATCGGGTCGTAGAAGCGATCGACGACGCGTTCCTTGAGGGGGATGATGGCGTTGTCGGTGATCGTGATGTGCTCGGGGCACACCTTCGTGCAGCACTTCGTGATGTTGCAGTAGCCGATGCCGAACGCGTCGCGCAGC
>DASZOV010000086.1:0-13995 GCA_035550595.1 Vicinamibacterales bacterium | reverse complement strand
CGCCAGCGGCCATGGCGAGACGCGCGGCGTCGAACAGACGCCGCGCGTCGAAGGCGACGTCGTCGAGCGCCGAGCGGAGACCAGCGGCCGTCGACGCGTCGACGGCCGCGGTCTCGGCGACGGTCCGTTTCACGTCGCGCTCGAACTCATCGACGCGCGACGCGCTCAGCGACACACCGAAATACTGCGTGACGACGTCCTCGAGCTGATGCGCTTCGTCGATGACGGCCAGGTCGCACTCGGGAATGACCGCGCCGAAATCTCCTTGTCGCACCGACGCATCCGCGCACAGCAGATGATGGTTGACGATGACGATGTCGGATTCGGCTGCACGCTCGCGCATCCGCGTGACGAAACAGGCGGCATACGCCGGACAGTCACGGCCGAGGCACTGGTCGCTCGTCGCCGTCAGTTCGCTCCAGAAGGGCAAATCGTCGGGGAGATCCTCGATCTCCGTCCGGTCACCCGTCTCAGTGACGTCGCGCCATTCGGCGATCTGCTGGAGCACGGCCCGCTCGGCCGGCGGCAGTGCCGCTTCGACTTCACGGAGCCGTTCGAATCGATGCAGGCACAGGTAGTTCGTGCGCCCCTTCATGTACGTCGCGCGCACGTTGCGGCCGAGCGCGTGGGTGAGCGACGGCAGATCCTTGTGGAAGATTTGATCCTGGAGCGTACGCGTGCCGGTCGAGACGAGGACGCGCCGGCCATCGAGCATGGCCGGCACGAGATACGCGACCGTCTTGCCCGTGCCGGTTCCGGCCTCGGCGACGAGCACGCCCCCATTGACGAACGTCTCCGCCACGGCCGCGGCCAGTTGCCGCTGGCCGGGACGTGACTCGAAGCCCTCGAACGCGCGCGCGAAGGGCCCGGTGTCGGCGAGCGCGTCGCCGACCGCGTCGATCAGTCCGCGAGCGACGGGTACAGCGGGAACGTCCGGCACAAGGCTTCGACGTCGGCGCCGACGGCGCGGAGGACGGCTTCGTCGTCCGGGGCCGCCAGCACGCGCGCAATGAGCGCGCCGACCGTGTCCATGTCCGCTTCGCGCAAGCCGCGCGTCGTGACGGCCGGCGTGCCGATGCGGACGCCGCTCGCCACCATCGGCGGGTTCTTGTCGAAGGGAATCGCGTTCTTGTTGACCGTGATGTTGGCGCGGCCGAGCGCGGCCTCCGCGGCCTTGCCCGTGATGCCGCGCGAGAAGACGTCGACGAGCATCAGGTGGTTGTCGGTGCCGCCGCTCACGAGACGGAAGCCGGCGCCCGACAGCGCGGCCGCGAGACGCGCGGCGTTGCGAACGATCTGCTGCTGATAGGTCCGGAACGCCGGCGCCAACGCTTCCTTGAAGCACACGGCCTTGGCCGCGATGATGTGCATCAGCGGGCCGCCCTGCACGCCGGGGAACACCGCGCGGTCGATGTCCTTCGCGAACCGTTCACGACAGAGAATCAGGCCGCCTCGCGGTCCGCGCAGCGTCTTGTGCGTCGTCGTCGTGACGAAGTCGGAGTGGGGGACCGGGCTCGGATGTTCACCCGCCGCGACGAGGCCCGCGATGTGCGCCATGTCGGTCATCACGAGCGCGCCGACTTCGTCAGCCGTCCGGCGGATGCGCGCGAAGTCGATCTGCCGCGGATACGCGCTCGCGCCGACGACGATGAGCTTGGGACGATGCTCGCGGGCCTGGCGATCGAGCTCGTCATAGTCCAGGCGCTCGTCTTCGGCACGCACGCCGTACGGCACGATCTTGAAGTACTTGCCGGAGAAGTTCAGCGGGTGACCGTGCGTCAGGTGGCCGCCGTGCGCGAGGTTCATGCCGAGAATCGTGTCGCCCGGCGCGAGCACGGCCATGTAGACGGCCATGTTCGCCTGCGCGCCCGAGTGCGGCTGCACGTTGACGTGCTCGGCATCGAAGATCGCCTTGGCGCGCGCGATGGCGAGCGACTCGACGACGTCGACGTATTCGCAGCCACCGTAGTAGCGTTTGCCGGGATAGCCCTCGGCGTATTTGTTCGTCAGCACACTGCCCGCTGCTTCGAGCACCGCGAGACTGACGAAGTTCTCCGAGGCGATGAGCTCGAGGCCCGACTCCTGGCGGCGGATCTCGTGTCGGATGGCGTCGGCGACTTCGGGGTCGGCGGCCGAGAGATTGGCGAGGACGCGAGTGTCGGGCGAGGCAGTCTGGGTCATAACACGATCCTTCCGTGACGAAACGTCGGCGTGTCGCGCCGGATCAGGTCAGCGCCGCGTCGCACGTCATGGCGGCAATCATCGCCACGCGCCGCGCATGGCGACCCGCGTCGAAGGGCGTCTCGAGGAAGATGTCCACGAGACGCGCCGCCGTTGCCGCGTCCGTGAGACGCGCGCCGAGTGTGAGGACGTTCGCGTCGTTGTGCGCGCGGCACAGCCGCGCCGTCGTCTCGTCGTAGGAGGCAGCAGCGCGGATACCGGGGACCTTGTTCGCCGCGATGGCCATGCCGATGCCGGTCCCGCAAATCAGGATGCCGCGATCGCAGGCACCCGACGCCACGGCCTCGGCCACGCGCGCCGCGAAGACGGGGTAGTCCACCGGGTCAGCGGTCATCGTGCCGACGTCGGTGCAGGCGAACCCGCGCGCCGTCAACAGCCGTGTGATGTCATGCTTGAGAGCGACGCCCGCATGATCGGCGCCGAGCGCGATGCGCATGCCTGGGAATGATATCAATAGACGTTCCCGGCGCGCATCACGCGCGTGTCCGGTCCGGCCGAATCGCGTCGCGACCGCACCCGCTTTCCACATGTCGACATCCCATCCAGTCGTCGTTGTCTCCCGCCGCGGCGGCGATCGGATCCGCGCCGGGCATCCGTGGGTGTATCGCTCGGACATCGCGGGCGTGGAAGCGGCGCCGGGCGATCTCGTACAAGTCGTTGACGGTCGCAATCGGCCGATCGCCTGGGCGTTCTGGAGCAGCTCGTCCGAGATCGCGTTGCGCGCGGTCGACCTCACGCCCCGTGCCGAGGCGCCCGACGAGGAGACGTTTCTCCGCGCACGGTTGCAGCGCGCCGAGGCATATCGCCGCGAGCTGGCCATCGACGCGACCGCGTACCGGCTCGTCCACGGCGAAGCCGACGGCCTGCCGGGGCTCGTCGTCGACGTGTACGGCGACGGTCGCGCGACGTATCTCGTCGTGCAGACGTTGTCGCAAGCCATGGATCGGCGCGTCGATCGCATTCGCGATCTGCTGGTGGAGGAGTTCGCGCCGGCGGGCATCCTGGCGCGGAACGATCCGAAGGTGAGGCGGCTCGAGGGGCTGGAGCAGACGATCGAGGTGCTGGCCGGCAACGTCCCGGACACGCTCGTCATCCGCGAGGGTAGTGTCGAGTTCGAAGTCGACCTCAGGCACGGGCAGAAGACCGGCACGTTTCTCGATCAGCGGGAAAATCATGCCGCAGCCGCGCGGTACACGCGAGGCCACGCACTCGACGCGTTCACCTACGCCGGAGGATTCGCCCTGCACATGGCGCCGCATGCCGAGTCGGTCGTCGCCCTGGACGCGTCGGCCGCGGCCGTGGCAGCGACCGAGTCGAACGCGCGACGCAACGGGCTGACGAACGTCACCGCGCGCGAGGTGAACGTCTTCGACGAGCTCCGCGAGCTCGAGATCTCGGGCGCACGGTTCGACACGATCGTGCTCGATCCTCCGGCCTTCGCGAAAAACCGCGCCGCCGTGCCGCGCGCGGTTGCCGGCTACAAGGAGATCAACCTGCGCGCGCTCCGTTTGCTGACGCCGGGCGGACATCTGATTTCCTGCAGTTGCTCGTACAACGTGGGTGAGGCGCTCTTCCTGGACGTGCTGCAGCAGGCCGCGCGTGACGCGCACGCGCCGGTCGCCGTCGTCGAGAAACGGCTGCAGGCGCGCGACCATCCGGTCCTCCTCGCCGTGCCAGAGACGTCGTATTTGAAGTGCGTCGTGCTGCGCCGCATGGCGTGAGGGCGGTGTTATAGTCAGGACTGCCGCCAGGGGCATCGCGGGCCGACGTCGAACGTTCGGCGCGCGATTGAGATCGCACCCTTGGAACCTGACCCGGTTGAGACCGGCGGAGGGAGCGCGGCCGCTCGCGAATCCTTCCCGCCGGTCATGGAACGTCACCATGGCCTCGACACCCTACACGCCACTCGCCGCTGCTGATTTCGACGCCGCGTTTCCACGATCGCGCAAGATCTTCGTCGAGGGCCCGCGCGGTGTGCGCGTGCCGATGCGCGAGATCGCGCTCGAGGGCGGGGAGCCGCCGCTAGCCGTCTATGACACGAGCGGTCCGCGCGGCGTGGATCCGGCTGTCGGTCTGCCGCCGCTCAGGCGCGCGTGGATCGAGGAGCGTGGCGACACGACGCCGGTCGTGCCCGGACGCACCGCACGGCGCGCGATCGACGGGCGCGCGGTGACGCAGCTCCACTACGCGCGACGCGGTGAGATCACGCCCGAGATGGAGTTCATCGCCATTCGCGAGGGGCTGCCGGCCACGTTCGTCCGCGACGAGGTCGCGCGCGGCCGCGCCATCATTCCGGCCAACATCAACCATCCCGAGCTCGAGCCGATGATCATCGGCCGGCACTTCCTCGTGAAGATCAACGCGAACATCGGCAACTCCGCCGTGGGGTCGTCGATCGCCGAAGAAGTCGACAAGCTGCGGTGGTCGACGCTCTGGGGCGCCGACACGGTCATGGATCTGTCGACGGGCAAGGACATCCACGCGACGCGCGAGGGCATCCTGCGCAACGCGCCGGTGCCGATTGGCACCGTGCCGATGTACCAGGCGCTCGAGAAAGTCGGCGGCCGGCCCGAAGAGCTGACGTGGGAGATCTATCGCGACACGCTCGTCGAGCAGGCCGAGCAGGGCGTCGACTACTTCACCGTGCACGCCGGCGTGCTGCTACGGTACATCCCGCTCACGGCGCGGCGGCTGACCGGCATCGTGTCGCGCGGCGGGTCGATCATCGCCAAGTGGTGTCTGGCGCACCACCAGGAGAGCTTTCTCTACACGCACTTCGCCGAGATCTGCGAGATCATGCGCGCCTACGACGTGTCGTTCTCGCTCGGCGACGGTCTGCGCCCGGGGTCGATTGCCGACGCCAACGACGAAGCGCAGTTCGGCGAGCTCCAGACGCAGGGCGAGCTCACGCGCATCGCCTGGTCGCACGACGTCCAGGTGATGAACGAAGGACCGGGGCACGTCCCGATGCACCTCATCCGCGAGAACATGGAGAAGCAGCTCGACTGGTGCAGCGAGGCGCCCTTCTACACGCTCGGGCCGCTCACGACGGACATCGCACCTGGCTATGACCACATCACGTCGGCGATCGGCGCGGCGATGATCGGCTGGTACGGCACCGCCATGCTCTGCTACGTCACGCCGAAAGAGCACCTCGGCCTGCCCGACCGCGAGGACGTGAAGCAGGGCGTCATCGCCTACAAGATCGCGGCGCACGCCGCCGATCTCGCCAAGGGCCACCCGCGCGCCCAGGCGTGGGATGACGCGCTGTCGAAGGCGCGGTTCGAGTTCCGGTGGGAGGATCAGTTCAATCTGTCGCTCGATCCCGTGACCGCGCGCGCGTACCACGACGCCACGCTGCCGGCGCAGGGTGCCAAGGTGGCGCACTTCTGCTCGATGTGCGGACCGAAGTTCTGCAGCATGGAGATCACGCAGCAGATCCGTGAGGCGGCCGCGCAACAAGGCGTGTCGGTCGACGAAGCCATCGAGATCGGTCTGGCCGAAAAGGCCGCCGAATACCGGCGGCAAGGTTAGAAGAACGGCTGCGCGCCGTTATCGGCCTGGCGTGACCGGCGGCACGATCTGGATGATGGTCTTGTAGCGTTTCTCGGTCGCACCCGAGACGTACAGATAGCCGTCCGATCCGTTCCACGTGTAGTCCTTCACCACCACGCTCGGTGGGAACGACATGCGGTTGTCGTCGAATCGGCCGAGGTCGAACTGGCGCGTCGGCGGCTGCTCGAAGATCTCCCGGCCACCCGTGCGCAGCGTGTTCCGGTAGTACTGAATGATCGTGTCGTAGGTCGCGTCCGTGCCGTACAGGTAGTAACGCTGGCCGTGACCCGCGTCGTACGAATCGAGAAAATCCGCCGCGGGATACACGGGCAGGCCGGCAGGCGCGTCGGCGGATGCGTCCGAGGCCGGCGTCGATGCGGTTGGTGCAGACGTCGTCGGAGGACGCGCCGGATCGGCGGGTTGGCGGCGCGATGTCGGCTCGGTTGCGCCGCTCTCAGCCGGGCCACCCGCGCCCGGAAACGGCCGCGGCACGGGGAGCGTCTGCGCCGAAAGCGCGGCGACGGCGGCGAGCGCCGCACCCGACGTCAAGATCCAGGCACGCATATCTCTGCTCATTATAGAAGTCCGCTCGTGACGCGCATGTCATAATTTTTTTGTGACGCGCGAGCGTCGCGGAAGGACGGGTTGTGTGATGTCCAGCGGGTTGAAAACGGCGGCACTCCTCGGCGGACTGAGCGCGCTCTTCATCCTGATCGGCGGGGCGTTCGGCGGCCAGTCCGGCATGGCGCTGGCGTTCGTGTTCGCCGTCGTCATGAACGTGGGCAGCTATTGGTTCTCGGACAAGATCGTGCTCCGCATGTACCGCGCCACGGAAGTGGGGCCGGAGCACCGGCTGTACGCGATCACGGCGCGGCTCGTGCAGCGTGCGGGGCTGCCCATGCCGAAGGTCTACGTCATTCCCGAGATGTCGCCCAACGCGTTTGCGACGGGCCGCAATCCGGCGCACGCCGCCGTGGCTGCCACGGAAGGCATTCTGCGGCTGCTGCCCGACGATGAGCTGGAAGGCGTGATCGGCCACGAACTGTCGCACGTCCGCCATCGCGACATCCTCATCAGCACCGTGGCCGCGACGATTGCGGCCGCGATCATGCTGCTCGCCAACATGGCGCGGTTCGCCGCGTTCTTCGGCGTCGGCGGACGCAACGATCGCGATGGCGATTCCAGTCCGCTCGTCCTGCTCGCGACGGCCCTGCTGGCGCCGATTGCCGCGATGCTGATTCAGGCCGCGATCTCGCGTCAGCGCGAGTTCGCCGCCGATCGAGGCGGCGCCGATCTCACGGGCAATCCGCGCGGGCTGGCGCAGGCGCTGCAGCGGATCGATGCCGCGGCGCGCCGGGTGCCGCTCGACGCGAACCCGGCCACGGCGCACCTCTTCATCATGAAGCCCTTCTCGGGCGCTGGACTGATGTCGCTGTTCTCGACGCACCCGCCGACTGACGCGCGCGTCCGCGCGCTCCTCGGCGATCACGCGATCGTCTGACGTGTTGAACGCGCCTTACGGGCCGGAACGCCCGGGCTTGTGAGGTGGCCGGTTGCCTCACGCCGGCGTCTTCGTCCGCGCCTTCGCCCATCCCGCCAGATCGTGGACGATGCCGGTGACCGCGCGGATATACGCGGACTTCGCCCGGGCACTCTGGTACAGCCGCAGATAGCCGGGCACGAGCGCCGGGTACTCGCGCGCGAGGAACGCGAAGAAGTGTTCGCGCACGCCTGGATCCAGACGGGCGACGTCCACACCGGCGAGCGGCACGTCCGCATCCGCAATTGCCGCAACCGTACGTTCGATTTGCGGTTTCGACGTGGTGATGCCGGGCACGAGCGGCATCATCAGCACGCGTGCGTCGATGCCCGCGTCGCGCAACGCCCGCGCGGCTCGCAGGCGCTGCAGCGGCGGCGCCGTTCCCGGCTCGAGCCGCGACCACGCCTCCTCGTCGACGCTCGGTACACTCAAGAACACCCGGCAGTCGCCCTGCCGGCTCGCGGCGGCGAGCACGTCGACGTCGCGCACCACCATCGGACCCTTGGTGACAATCGAGAACGGCGTGTGCGCGGCCACCAACACTTCGAGGCACTGTCGCGTGATCCGGCAGTGGCCCTCGATCGGCTGATACGGATCGGTCGCCGTGCCGACGGCGACGCCTTCGCGGGTCCATGACGCGCGGCTGAGCTCGCGGCGGAGGACGTCCGGCAGATTGCGTTTGACGAAGATGAGCGTCGAGAAGTCGTCGCCCGCTCCGAGTTCGAGATGCCGCTGGTATTTCCGCGCGTAGCAGTACTCACATCCGTGCGTGCAGCCGCGATACGGATTCAACGTCCAGCGGAAGCGCATGCCGGTCGTCTGCGAGAGCGCCGACCGGACGTGGACGTCCTGATACCGCACGTGATCGGCGCGCGGGACGGCGTCGGGTAGACCGGCCTCGGGGCCCGCCGTACGGACAGCATCGGCGACATCGCGCAGCGTCGGCGCGGTGGCATCCTCCGGGAACAGCAGGAGTTGGTGCGCGGCCATGGACTTTCGCTTTTTATTCTCTCATGGCGGGGACCGCTGGCGCCATGCGATTTGTCGGGCCTGGGCAGCGAGGTCTGCGTGCGAGGCGGGGCGCGCGCGCTTGAGACACTGGGAGCGGGCCGGCACGGGGGCCGGCCCCTACAGGCGGCGTCTCACATGTGGCGAGGCCGCGGGCCGTTACTGTTGATGTGGCTGCGCGCGCCACCACTCGAGCGTGTCGGCGAGCGTCTGCTCGACGGGAATCGTCGGCGTCCAACCGAGCGTCGATCGGATGAGCGTGGCATCGCCCTGGACGATGGGGACGTCGTGCGGGCGCAGTTGCGTGCGGTCGGTTTCGACGATGACCTCGGCGCGCGACAACTGCAGCAGCTCGCTGAGCAGATCGCCGATGCGCCACGCGCGTCCGGAGCAGACGTTGTAGGCGCGCCCGCGCGGCGCGCGCGCCATGATGCGGCAGTACGCGTCGACCACGTCGCGCACGTCGGTCAGGTCGCGCCGGGCATCGAGGTTGCCCGTGCCGAGCCGGGGAGCTTCGAGCCCCACTTCGATGCGCGCGATCTGTCGCGCGAAGTTCGACACGGCGAACGTCGGGGCCTGGCCGGGACCCGCGTGGTTGAACGGCCGCGCCACGACGACGTCCAGCCCATCATCGGCCGCGGCGCGCAGCGCGAGTTGATCTTCGGCCAGCTTCGAGACGCCGTACGGATTGACCGGGACGAGCGGCGCGTCTTCTCGGATCGGGTCGTCGCCCGGCTGATAGATCTGCGCCGACGAGATGACCAGCACGCGGCACCGTGGCACCGCGCGTTGCACGGCTCGAAGCAGATGGTGCGTGCCGAGCGCGTTCGCGCGGAGGTGCGCGGCCGGGCGGTGCCAGGAGTTGGCGACGTTCGGCGCGCCCGCCAGATGGAAAATCCGTGCGGGGGCCGCGCCAGCGACGGCGCGCATGACGGCCGCGGCGTCGGTGAGATCCACGCCGCACCAGGTGACCGGCCGATCGCGATCGGCCGGATGGCCGCCGGGCCGGTGCCAGGCGATGACCGACCGGTCGCCATCGGCGGCGAGGCGATCCAGCAGGTGCCGCCCGGCGAAGCCGGTGGCGCCCGTGACGATCGTCGGTCCCGTGGACCGCGACGCGTCAGGCCGGCGCACGTCCACCGTACTGCGCCTGGTAGTACCGGCGGAAGGCCGCGTCGCCTTCCTTGATCGGCCGCCACCAATCTTCGTGTGTCGTGTACCACGCGACGGTCGCCGCGAGGCCGGCGTCGAACGGCACGTGCGGGGCCCAGCCGAGCGCCGCCATCTTCGTCGTGTCGACGGCGTAGCGTCGATCGTGCCCCTGCCGGTCGGTGACCGGGTGGATGAGCGACGTGGGCCGTCCGGTGAGCTCGAGGATGCGGCGCGTCAATTCGACGTTGGCGACTTCGTTGCCGCCACCGACGTTGTACACCTCGCCCCGCTCGCCGCGCGCGATGACGAGATCGATCGCGCGGCAGTGATCCTCGACGTGCAGCCAGTCACGCACGTGCATGCCGTCGCCGTAGAGCGGCAGCGGCTGCTCGTCGATCGCGTTCGTGATGAAGAGCGGGATGACCTTTTCCGGGAACTGATACGGACCGTAGTTGTTCGACGCGCGCACGATCGTGACCGGCACGCCGTAGGTCGCCCAGTAGCTGTAGGCCAGCCGGTCGGCGCCGGCCTTGCTCGCCGAGTACGGGTTGCGCGGCCGAAGCTCGTCGGTCTCGCGGCTGCGCCCGCTCGCGACGGTCCCGTAAACTTCGTCGGTCGAGATCTGAATGAAGCGTTCGAGCCCGGGGGCTTGGCGCGCGGCGTCGAGCAGCACGAACGTTCCGAACACGTCCGTCTGGATGAACGCGCCCGCCGATTGCAGCGACCGATCGACGTGCGTTTCAGCCGCGAAGTGGACGACGATCGCCGCCTCGCGGACGAGGCGGCCCGCGACCGGCGCGTCCGCGATGTCGCCCTGCACGAACCGGTGCCGCGGATCGTCGAGCACGCCGGCGAGGTTCTCCAGGCGTCCGGCGTAGGTGAGCTTGTCGAGCGTCGTGATGCGCCAGTCGGGATGAGCGGCGAGCGCCCAGCGGACGAAATTCGATCCGATGAATCCAGCGCCGCCCGTGACGAGAACGTCCACCATCGCCTCTGTCCTACCAGCGGATGCTGACTTCCGAGTTGTCGCCGAGCATGAAGCGGTACGCCGACGGCCGCACGGGCAGCCGGCTGATGACGACGTGCCGGCCGATGAGGCTGTCCTCGATGCGATTGGCCAGGTCCGTGATGCGTGCGCCCTCGAGCACGATGCTGTGTTCGATTTCGGTGTCGCGCAATTCGACGTGGTCGCCAATCGCCGTGAACGGACCGACGTAGGCGTGCGTGATGCGCGCGCCCGCGCCGATGACGACCGGACCGCGTACGACCGACCGCTCGATGACGGCGCCGGGACCGACGATCACCTTGCCTTCGACGCGCGACGCATCGTCGACCGTGCCCTCGATGCGCGGTTCGATCGTGTCGAGGATCAGACGATTGGCCTCGAGGATGTCCTCCAGCTTGCCGGTGTCCTTCCACCAGCCGTCGACGACGTGCGGCCGTACCTCGAGGCCGGCGTCGACGAGGTGCTGGATCGCGTCGGTGATCTCGAGCTCGTCGCGCGCGCTCGGCCGAATGGCCTTGACCGCGTCGAACACCGACGGGCCGAACATGTACACGCCCACGAGCGCCAGATCGCTCCGCGGCTCGGCGGGTTTCTCGACGAGCCGCACGACCCGGCCATCGGCGAGCTCGGCCACACCGAACATCTGGGGATCGGGCACGCGCGCGAGCAGAATCTGCGCGGCCGGCTGTTCGCGCGCGAACTCCTCGACGAAGCCCGCGATGCCGCGGTTGAGCAGGTTGTCGCCGAGGTACATGACGAATGGCTCGCCGCCGATGAACGCTTCGCTGATGAGCACGGCGTGCGCGAGTCCTCGCGGCGCGTCCTGCTCGATGTACGTCACCCGCGCGCCCCAGCGCGTGCCGTCGCCGACCGCCTCGCGGATCTCCGTCTGCGTGTCGCCGACGACGATGCCGATGTCGCGGATGCCGGCCGCGACGAGCGCCTCGAGCCCATAGAACAGCACCGGCTTGTTGGCGACCGGCACGAGCTGTTTGGCGCGCGTATAGGTGATGGGGCGGAGGCGCGTGCCTCGGCCCCCACTCAGAATCAGGCCCTTCATCGGCGCCGGTATTATCTCCCACCGCCGAACGATCCGAGGGGATTGGCGAACGAGCCGATTCCGGCCAACGTGAACGAAATGCCGAACCGCCGATCCGACGGCACGCTCAGGAGCGGCGTCGAGATCGACTGGTAGTCGATCGACACGCCGCAGCACTGGCTGTTGTAGTACGCCAGGATGCGCTGCTGCAGGAAACCGCGGGCGTGCATGTCGAAGTTGAAGGCGTAGGTCCCGCCGACGTGGTTGTCCCGCGTGTGGACGGTGACGTCCGCGTTGATGAAGTGGCTCGCGTAGTTCGGGTCGTCGAAACCCGCGAGGCCGGGAATCACCTCGCGCTTCGACCAGCCGGCCGTGACCTGCGCGCGGTCGTTCTGGAGCGATCCCGACGCGTTCAACGTCCGGATGGCGCGATACTTCGAGTCGATCTCCATTCGGAACTGCGCCGACGCCGTCTGGGTCGGCCGCGTCGACGCGGTGATCTGCACCGGCGAGAACGTCCCGGGCGGTGCCGTCGGGCTGGCCGTGCTCGACTGGTACTGCGTGTCGTAGTTGGCCGCGAGGGCGTTGGAATAGTACGTCTGGCCGACGTCGACCGTGAGCACTTCGCGCGCCGAGCTCGCGGCCGCCGACGTCGACGCGCTGCCGGGCGGGGGCGCTTTCTTGACGAGCAGCCGGTTCGTCAGCCGGTAGTCGACGCGCGTCGTGCCGCCGACCTGCGTGTCCACGCCGTCGTTCTGGATGACGCGGTCGAAGTCGGCGAACGACGACGTGCGCTCGATCGTGAACGCCGGCTGGATGATGTGCTTCACGCGCGATCCGGACGGCTGGAAAATGCGCGAGAACACCGGCCCGACGATCTGCGCGCGCATGTCGAAGAGCTGGCGCGTGAGCGCGACGGGCACGACCTCGGCAGTCGCTGGGTCGTAGGACTCCAGCCACCGCGTGATGCGCCACGACGCCGACGTCGTGACGGTCAGGTACGGCAGCGAGCCGACGGGCGCACGCACGCTCGGACCGGCGTCGAAACGCCACAGGCTGCGGTTCGTGTCCGGCTTCGACAGGTCGTCCTGCCGGATCAAGTACCCGGCCTGACCGCTGAGCCCGACGTAGATCGGCGAGTGGCCGATCGGTGTGTCGCTCATCGAGACGTCGATCACCGGTTCGTGCCCCGATCGCTGGCCCGACGTCGCGCCGTAGAAATAATCCGTTTGATCGGTCGACACGTTGATGCGATACCGGCCGATGTTGCCGCCGACCGATCCGCTGAACGATCGCGTGCGCGACGAGTAGTCGTAGACGTTCTGGTAGTTCTGCTGCGCGGTGACGTCGGTGAAGAAGTTCACGCGGCCGATCGCGCGGAAGTTGCCCGGCAACCCCTGGTTCATGTCGCCGTCGATCCGGTAGGAGCGGTGCGCCGGCGCCTGGACCGTGACGCCGTTGTCGGCGAGTTGCTCGTGTTCGTCGAGCAGATAGAAGTTCATCGTGCCCCGCGACCCCGGCGAGGCGACGTACCGGTACTGCGTGCCGAGGCCTTGCCCGGTCTTGGCGAACCAGTCGTGGTAGAACGTCGCGTCCTGACTGCGGTTGATCGCGAGGAAGAAGGCGTTGCTGAGGCTCGAGCCCTTGAGCGTCGACGACCCGTAGGTCGGTAAGAGGAAACCCGTGGACCGGTCCTCTTTGTTGATGGGGTAGTAGATCGCCGGCAGGTAGAGCAGCGGAACGTCCTTCACGCGCAGCACGACGTTGCGCAGGATCGCGTGCCGATCGAGGACGATCGATCCGTTCGATCCGCTCATCTCCCAGCGCGGCGTCGGCTGCGCGCACGTCGTGAACGCGCCGTGATAGAGCCGGTAGCTTTTCGGGCCGGTCTTGTCGATGCGATCGGCGTGGAACTTGAAATCCGATTCGAGCGTCCCCATCGGGCTCTTCTTCGCAGGCTGATCGCCGATGCGCGCAAAACCCGAGGCGGTGTAGAACGTGCCGAGCCGCGTCTTCCCGTTCATGTCCGCGTGGTCGGCGAAGACGGTGAAGTCCGGTTGCTGCAGCACGACGCTGCCCGTTGCATGGATGTCGCGCGTGTCGTCGTCATAGACGATCTGCGTGGCTTGAAGGACCGTGTCGGTGCAGGTGATGACGACCGGCAGCGCCATGGTACCCGTGAGCGTCCATCGCTTGGCGCCAGGGCGATCGGGGATGGGAGTGGGGATGGAGCTGAGGGACCGAGCGTAGTCGGTCGAGCTGCAATCGGAGAACGGATTGCCCTGCGCGCGCGCGTCGGGCGCGGCGGCGAGCATGACGGCGAGCGCGGCGCCGGCAACGAAGAGTGACCGAAGCATGACCCCTCGACCGAACGAAACGGGCGCGGCGCCGGCCGGCACCGCTCGAAGCCTATCACGAGACATGCGCACGCACGTCGCCCGCGAGATAGAGCGA
>DASZOV010000085.1:0-30116 GCA_035550595.1 Vicinamibacterales bacterium | reverse complement strand
AGGAGCGCCACGCCGCCCAGCGTCAGCAGGGCGTTGGTCGCGGTGCGGCGCGTCATTTCGGATTGATGATAATGGCATAATCCCCGGATGCTTCCGGCCTCGTATGCCACGCCGACGGCGGTCGTGCTGGCGCTCGGCGGGCTGCTCGCGTGCTTCGCGGGCTACCGCCTGTTCCGTCTCGTGCTCGGCGTGTACGGCTTCATCCTCGGCGCGTTCATCACGACGTCGATGATGGGGTCGGCGAACATGTGGACGCTCGTGCTCGCGGCCGTGGTCGGCGGGATTCTCGGCGCGATCCTGATGATCGCCGCCTACTTCATGGGCGTCGGCCTGGTCGGCGCCGGGCTCGCGGCGCTGGCCGTCCACGTCGTGTGGCGCCTGATTGGCGGGCAGCCGCCGACGGCCGTCCTCGTGATCGTCTGCGTCGTCGGCGCGCTCGGCGCGTTGTCGGCGGCGCGGTACGTCGTCGTGTTCGGGACCGCGCTGGCCGGTGCGTGGACGCTCATCCTCGGCGCGCTCGCGCTCATGGGCAATCATGATGCGCTGCGGGCGGCGTCGAGCCGCGACGTCTGGATTCTCTATCCGTTCGGGCCGCTCGTCG
This sequence comes from Vicinamibacterales bacterium, assembly GCA_035550595.1. Classification (GTDB taxonomy): domain Bacteria; phylum Acidobacteriota; class Vicinamibacteria; order Vicinamibacterales; family SCN-69-37; genus CALFMR01. The sequence continues at coordinate 29,515 of DASZOV010000085.1, read as the reverse complement.
GGCGCTGGTGGCACACGGCGCTCTGGGTCGGCCTCTCGCTCGCGGGCGTCGTCGTGCAGCTCAACATGACGAGCCGCGGCGGTGGCGCGCGGACATCACGGAAGAAGCGCGAGTCCGCCTGAGCGCGATAAGCTAGGAAGGCGCGTCGGAAACTTCGAACTTTGAACTTCGAACTTCGAACGGACGAGGCGCCTTCGGCGCGTCTTTTGACGCGCGATCCAAACGCGTGCGTTCCGATCGGGGCGCGCGCCGGCACGCTCATCACCGCTACGTATCAGGAGTCGCTCTCATGCCACAGTTCTCGAGACACGTCACCGTCGATTGGTCAGGTCCGCTGCGCGAAGGCGGCAAGGGGGCGATCAAGGCGGGGACGGGCGCGTTCACGCTGCCCGTCACGTTCCTGCAGCGCATCGGCGAGCCCGAGGGGACGACGAGCCCCGAGGAGCTCATCGCGGGCGCGCACGGCGCGTGCTACGCGATGGTGATCAACGCGACGGTCGGCCGCATGGGCGGCAAGATCGAGAAGACGCACGTCACCTGCACGGTGACCGCGGATCTCAGCGACGCCGGCATCAAGATCACGAAGTCGCACCTCGACCTCGTCGTCGAAGGCCTCACCGGCGTCGACGCGGCCCAGTTCCCGCAGATTGCGAAGGACGCCGAGGGCAAGTGCCCGGTGTCGAACGCGCTGCGCGGGTCGATTGCGATCGAGGTGGACGCGAAGGTCAAGTAGGACGGGTTTTTCAGTCTTGCGGCGGAGGGAGCGAGCCGGTGGAATGCCGGCTCGTGCCTTCGCCGGAGGACGAGTGAGTGGACCGCAGATGCCCTGGCGATCTCTCGCATGGCACCCACGAGGGTCGCCGTAAGTCCTTCGACGTAGGCGTCCAGATCGGCATCCTGTGATCTCAGCGAATTCGTCGTGTTCGAGGGCATCAGTTCCGGCCTTGATCTGGATGCGGACGAACTTGAGCTAAGCGCGTCCTCACGTCGAACAGGCTGGCGCACGCCAGCCCTACGTCGGCTATGCATTGTTCGCGGCGCAATGTGGCGAGGATTACCTCCTCGGTGAAGGCGCTGCAGAGATTCGGCGGCCGAAGCGTGCTTGAGGTCGTGGCGCCGCATGACCGCGGGACGTTATTGCGCGGTTCATACCGTGAAGTTCAAGGACGCCATCTACGTGCTCCACGCGTTCCAGAAGAATCGACCAAAGGGATTGCCACGCCGAAAGGCGATCTCGAACTGGTACGTCAGCGGTTGGTAGACGCCGAGCGTCATCACAGGGAAAGGCACCAGCCACATCGCGAAGAAGAGCAGAATGACGTCGAGGCGAGCAGCGGCAATGTCTCTGCCGATCTCAGCCTGTCGAATCCCGAGCAGGATCTCTGCTCAGGGCTGGTCTCACACTGTAGATTTTCAAGTCCTCATGTCCTCAAGGCGCAAGCTGACGCAGACTCGGGGCCGGTAAGCTCCTGGGCATTCCGCAACCGCACGTATCCGATCTACTGAACGGACGGGCCAAAGTCTTCTCCGCGGAACGTCTGATGGAGTTCCTGGCCACGCTCGGTCACGACGTCGCGGTCCTTGTGAAACCCACTCGGAAGGTCCACGGGCATCGCTTCCACGAACCGGCGCAACGTCCTGACCCGATGCCCGCCTCATCGCCGCGATGAAGGCGCCGACGTGGGCCGGCTCTTCGTCTGCCTCACGCGTGCTTCAGCATCCGTTTCACGTACATTTAAGGCACAATCATGCGCATGGCCAAGACGAAGGGTCGCCGGTCGCCCGCCAAATCATCGATGCACCGCCTCAAGAGGGCGGAAGCCGCTACACCGTCCGACGTGATGGCGGCGATGTGGGACGTCCTAGAGGCTTCGACTAGGAAGATGCTCCGGAAGCATCTCCCGCCTATGACATGTCTAGCGGCGCTGACAATGGCGTCATTGACGGCGGCGAAGTTCCTGCTGCGGCTGCAAAGCGACGGGCAGCCAACTTACGCTGGCGATCCCCAAGTCTGGGAACGCATCGAGCAGATGTCAGATGACTTGGCTGGCGAGGAATTCGAGACGTTCCTGAGCGAATTCAAGGGGGCGGCGATTCTCGGCCTTCGGCTCAAGGGTGAGCGCCGCTATTTGCATCTCGTTCGGAACCGCTCAGATTTTCGATGGTGTCCGACTTCTATCAGCGGCGACGATCCCAGTCCTCTCGATCCGGAATGGATGCAGACGGTCCCTCCGCTTGCCGACGACCTGACGTTCAAGCTCATTGAAACACTGGCCACCTTACGCTCGTCGCTACCTGGAGAGAGCATTGCGCAGACCTTTCACACGATTTCTGAAACGGTCGCACTAGTCGCCTTGGCCAAGGTGCACCTCGCGGCATGGGGTAACGACAAGCGCGCGGCTGCCCTTGAGACCATCGCCGACATGGTCAGCGTCCAGTATCTGAAAGACCTCGGATCGGGACGTTCAAGCTAGCGCTCGGGCATTTTTGCCTTGTGAGCTGGCCCGTCGCACTGGACGATTCCGCAGCTGGTTGCTTCGAGAAGCAGCGTAATTCGTGAGAGCTTCGCCAGAGTTCCGCTACTGGGCCCGATCGGCTGCACGTTGTTGATACCCGTCACCAGCACGTGCTCGCCCCTGCCTTCGTCGCCGAATGTGTAACGTCGAGTGTCGTGGGGCGGCCTCGCGGACGAACAGGACGCATCCCGCAGGGGCCGAGGTGCCCTTGAGAGCGATCTCGGCGTCATCGCCGCACTGGTTGAACACGCCCTGTCATGCAGGAGATTCCGCCGAGAACCGTGCGCCGGCCCTCGGCTTCTCGATAGCTTCGTCGGGCTTAGCGAGATTCACGCCTATGGCCTCGCCATCCGGAAACCGCGCCACGAGTTCGAGCTCACCGCCCATCGCTTCCACGAACCGGCGCAGCGTGCTGACGTAGAGGTCCGCCTGATGCTCGACCTTCGTGATCTGTGCCTGCGAGACGCCCATCGCCGACGCCAACGTGACCTGCGTCATCCCGCGCGCACGGCGGATCTCGTCGAGGTGACGCGCGGTACGCGCGACACGCTTCTGAACCTCTCGCTGCGCCTCGGGGCTCATCCTCTTCTTGAGATCAGCCCACTTGTGCGTCTTCATAGCAGCCCTTCCTCCTTCAACTCCGCGACGTACTGGTCGTAGGTCACATCAGCCTTCGGCACGTTGACCTCGTACCAGCGGTCGTCGCCCGTCTTGTCGCCGCCGAGCAGCAGAATCGCCGTCCGCCTCGGGTCAAAGGCGTAGAGCACGCGATATGGCCGGCCTCGATGCTGTGCGCGCAGTTCGCGCATGTGACTGTGGCGTGACGTCGTCACCGATGACGAATACGGGAACTCCAACGTCGGCCCTCGCTGCGTGAGCAGTTCGACGACGAACGCGACGTCCTTCTGCTCGGCCTCGCTCAGCGACGCCCACCAACTGGCGAACTCATCGGTCCCTTCGACCTCCCAGACCACGCCATCAAGACTACAGCCGTAAGGATATAGTCGTCAAAGGTGATAATCGCGTTCCGCGGCAACAGGAGGAAGAACGACAGGGCGACCCAGGCCGACGTCGGTCCCACCGTCTTCGCTCGAACCTGCATTCATCCCAGTCGGGACGAGCGGGGAGGGACGTGACTGTTCGAAGGATGAAGGATGGCCTGTCGGCCGAAGCTGCGAGCGCCGCGCGCGCTCAGCGAAGGCTGGCTCCTCGGGCTGGATTCGAACCAGCACCCCTCCGGTCAACAGGCCTCCGAAAGCCGTGATCAGAACAGATCAGATGAGGCTTTGTGGTACGCGATCAGATCACAAGTGATCAGAAGTGATCGGACGATACGGTTTTGAGAACTCGTCTGGAAACTCGTCTGTTCGTCTGGCCTGCGGTGGTCTAGAATCGGCCGCCATGCCTCGGTACGACCTCATGCACTGGTCCCAGCGCGTTCGGGACCAGCAGGCTGCCCGCGCGAACGTACCGCCGACGCCATATCCGTCAGTGCCGTCGGTCCGCCCGTCGGCGAAGCCCCGTGCGACACGCCCGAAACCGCCGAAGGACGAAGATGCCGAATACCTGCTGCGTCTGTGTCGCGATGGGCGCTTGTTCGAGGTGCAGGCGTGGGTGGCCGCCGGCAAGTCCCTCGCAGTGCCGCCGCATTACCGGCAGACGCCCCTGCGCGTCGCATTGGACACGGGGTTCCACAGCCTAATCGAATTTCTCCTGCAACACGAGACTGAGCAAGCTGCGAAGGACGAGGTCGTGTCGCAGGCGTGCTGGAAGTCGCAATACGCCGTTATGGAGCTGGCGCTGCGGTACGGGGCGAGCATCCATGCTGTTTCGTTCCAGGACGTCATCGAAACGTGGAACCGCGATCTTGCGCTGCGATTCCTGGAACGGGGTGCCGATCCCGTGACAAACGCGCCATTCGCCCGCGCGTTCAAGCAGCGCATCAAGGGCGAGCTCGGGATCTTTCTCGACTGCAAGCGCGCCAGACCGGACCTCGCCGATGACCTCCAGGAGCAGGCCGACATTGCGCTCCGACAGGCGTGCCAGGACGATGATGTGAAGTGGGTCAGCCTGCTCATGTGGCTCGGGGCCAATCCCCGGTCCAAGGGGCTGACGACAGATGACCTGGACACTCCAGGCGCCCAGGAGGATCCGTCCTATCACCAATCGGCGTTGCAGATTGCCTGTGGGAGTCGGAAGCCCGAAATCCTTCGCCGGCTCAAGCCGGATCCGGCGATCGACGACCTGCGTGAACTGGTGGCCGCGGCCTCGTCGTTCAGCACGACGCCCGAAACCGTCGCGTACCTCATCTCTCTGGGAGCCGATATCAACGACCAGCCCAGCGGGGGGTCCACGGCCCTGGATAGCTGCCTCCGCCAGTTCGGCTGGAGGGAGAGCGTATTGGACGCGCCGTACCCCTACTATCAGCGCGCAACCGTTCCAGTGGCCCGCCTCACTGGCTCGCTCGATGCGTTACGGTCGTTGCTCGCCAGAGGCGCACGCTGGATCCCAGCCGGGCCGTCGATATCCGACGTCAGGAAGGCGCTGTACCGTCTCGATGCTCAGGCGGTTGCTGCTGTCGTCGACCTGCTGCGCGGCAGCACCGCCTGCGATGACGAGATTCTCAAAGAGCTGGTCCGCACGCCCAAGATGCGCAGCCTCCTGGCAGCGGCGAAACGATCCGCCGACGCCCAGATCGATCCGAAAGGACGCTCACGGCGGCGCTGACACCGACGGATGCCACGGGCCCGATGGTATATTTCGGCCATGGCCCGCTCGATGCCGATGCCGCCGCCAGGGTTCGACGCGCTGCCGGTCGAGGATCAGATCGAGTACGTGCAGTCGCTGTGGGATCGCATCGCCGCGACGGCGGGCCAGGTGCCGCTGCAGGATTGGCAGCAGGCCCTTCTGGAAGAACGTCTGGCGGAACACCGTCGCACTCCCGACAACGCGCGTCCCTGGGAAGACGTCATCGAACGCGCGCAGGCACGTCTTCGCAACGACCGGTAGATGCCTCGCCTCACGGTTCGGCCGGAGGCGGAACTCGATGCGCTTGATGCGGCGCGCTGGTACGAAGGCGAGCGCGTCGACCTCGGCACCGAATTCCTCATTGAACTCAGGGCCACGTTCTCGCGAATCGAAGAAGGGCCACAACGCTTTCCAGTCGTCTTCCGCGAGGTTCGGCGCGCGATCCTCCGCCGGTTTCCCTTCGGCGTATTTTTCATCGTGGAGATTGAGGACGCGGTCGTCCTCGCGATCACGCATCTCCGGCGCCATCCGAGCGCGTGGCAGAGACGCGCCTGACCCCGTAGCCGGTCGTCGCTCATTGTTCGGGAACCCTCCGCGAACGTTGGGGAAATCGGTCGATGGGACCGAATCGGCACGTGAACTGGATGCTATTCGGCAGACGGTCTGCGAAGGCGGGGTCTGTCAGCCGAAGCTGCGAGCGCAGCGAGCGCTTGGCGAAGGCTGGCTCCTCGGGCTGGATTCGAACCAGCAACCCTCCGGTTAACAGCCGGATGCTCTGCCGTTGAGCTACCGAGGAACGTCGGGTGTCGGCGGGCCCTTGGCCCGCGGCAGGAACAACCGATCTTAGGATGGAACCGCCGGCGTCCGCAACAGGACCGTCCGCGTGAACCTTTCCGTGGCCCGCGCGACTATAGGCGTGGAGCCATTGGTGGCACGCGACGCGCCCTCAGACCTCGCATCCGACCGCACCGACGACGAATGGCTCGTCGTCCGCTGTCAGTTGGGCGAGGCGGACGCGTTCGACGCGCTCATCGCGCGCTGGCATCCGCCGCTCTGGCTCTACATCCGGCGGATGGCCGGGAACGACGACGCCGCCCGGGACCTCACGCAGGAGCTTTGGGTGCGCGTCCTGCGCGGCCTGGGACGACTGCGCGACGCCTCGCGCCTGCGGGCCTGGCTGTTCGGCATCGCGCGGCGCCTGCTCATGGACCGTCTGCGCGACAAGTACGCCGCCTCGGTCGCGGCTGACGTCGACGTCGAGACCCTCGCCGCCGCCGAGACCGAGGTGTTCGACCGCGAAGCCGACATCGCGCGTCTCGAAGCCGGGCTCGACACGCTCCCGACTGTCGAGCGCGAAGTCCTGACACTCTTCTACCTCCGGGACCTCTCGCTTGCCGAGATCGCGGAGACGCTCGGTGTGCCCGTTGGAACCGTCAAGTCACGACTCTTCCGCGCGCGCGGGATGCTGCGCGCCGCGATGCCAGAAAGGAAGCCCGCATGACCGCCATTCAGCCCGCAGACCCTGCGATGACCGCGACACTCGAACGCCTCGCTCGTCGCGAGTTGTCGTCTCACGCGCGCCTCGGATACGTGATGCTGTCGCTCGTCGCTTCGGCGATGACGATCGTCGTGGTGTCGCTGTGGGCGACCGAGGCTGCCCTTCCGGCCCGCACGCAGGTCGCCTTCGGCCTGCTGTCGGCGATCGGTGTCGCGTGGGTGGCCTATGGCGCGTGGGTGCTGCGCGCCCGGCGCGTCATGCTGGCCGTCCAGCGCGTCGTGGCGGGGCGCCTGGCGGTCGCCTTCTCCGGCGTGTTCACGGTCGGCTGTCTGGTGCTGGCGTTGATGACGGATGTCGCGGCGGCATGGCCAGCGTTCGCGATGGGCGTCACGCTCCTGATCATCGCCGCGGTGTTGTGGCGACGAGCGGAAGCGGACTGTGCGGCGCTGCGCGCGCGACGTGCGCTGCTCGAGAACGAGCACGGGCGTGTCCGCTGAACGCGACTGCCGCCTCTCGTCTTCGGTCCGCTCAGCGTCGCTCCAGGAACCCTCGGCCTTCGAAGATCGCGGGGATCGCCTTGTCGATACGTGCGACCCGCGTCGCGGACTGTTTCGCGGCCGCGAAATGGTACAGGTAGCTGCGTTGCCGCCCGGGCGTCAGCGCCTCGAAGGCGCGCTTCACGCGCGGGTCGCGCCGGAACCGTTCACGCAGCTCCTCGGGCATCGGCACATCCGATGTCCGCTTCGGCTTCATCCGCAAACCGGCCTTCTCGACGGCGATGGCCTCGCGCACGTAGGCCCTGATGGTCGCCGCCCGTGCCGCGATGTCCTTCGCGCGCGTGAATTTCATCACGCGCCCGGCATGCGTCTGGCCGAGCTACACCAGCACCTTCTTCGGATCCTTCAGCAGGGCGCCTTGAAAGAAGCCCAGGGCGAAGTACTCCTTGAAGCCCTGCATGATGACGATGTTCTTCCCGTCGACCGTGAAGGTGGACTTGCCCCACTTGCACGCCTCGTCCATCGCCAGGCCGGCGAGCACGCGCCGCATCGCCGCGATTTCCGCGTTCCACTGGTCTCGATACGCCATCTTCATGCCGGCACTCGACCCCTCGACACAGTCCGAGTTCTATCAATTGCGGAAGGATTGCCGAACGATCGTCAGGCCTCCGCTATCGGCGGGTAACCTGAGATTGCGCGCGCACGGCCTCGACGCCTTCGAGGATCGCCGCCAGCAAGCGGTCGAGCTCGTCGGTGCCAAGGCATGTGGTCCGGCCGTCGTGCGTGCGGATGGCGACCGCGCGGAGTCCGGAGACGCGGTACAGCCAGCCGTCGAGTGTCCACCGGATGCCCCAGCCGGCGTACCACGGCGGCGTCACGATGCGCGCGTCTGCGACAGCGCCGAGCGCGATCGTTCGCTCGAACAAGCCAAGAGCAAAATTCCAGCGAACGGCGGCCTCGTCAACCGACACGGTGAGCACGCTGAACAACCCAATCAGCGCGAGCGCGACGACGCCGACGATCAGAGGGATCAGGGCGACACGCGCCGGCCACGACCATAACGCGCGGATCGCGATGGCGGCTGGAATCAGTCCGAACGCCATCATCGCGTAGCCGATCTGGGTGTGTCGGTACATCACAGAGTCGCGCCCAATCGCCCGTCAAGTATGGGAAATTATGCCAGCGAAGGAGCCAGGCGCGGACGCTATCTTGAATGTCCGAAGGCCGACGCGAGCCGACGGCAGCGGCTCACTCGCCGCTCTGCGCCGCGTGCCAGCGAAGCAGGCCGCGGACGACGGCGTAGCGCTCGCGTCCGAGCCGTTCACGCAGCGACCGCAGCCGGAACGCGGCGTTCGACGCGTTCCACACGTAGCGCGCGGGCGCGTCGATCGCGTTCGTGATGTGCTCGAGCGAGAGGCCGCGGCCGTGTTTCGATCCGTCGAGCACGATCGCCGTGGCCCAGGAGCCGACGGCCAGCACGCGGCGGAGCGTCGCGGTGACGAACGGTTCGAATCGCGGATAGCAGATCGGCGCGAGCTCGAGCGCCGTGTCGTCGGCGAGCCGCGCGAGCGTCTCGACATCGCGCGTGTGGCACAACACGGAAATCGGACGGGCGTTTGGCCGGGTCGCCAGCGTCGCAAGAAGTGAGCGAAGGACGGGCCATGGCCCGGACCGCACGATCAGCACCGGTCCGCGTACGTCGTCGAGATCGCAGGCGACGTCGCTCGCACCGCCGCTCTCGATCAAGCCGGACACGATGACGCGCACGGTGCGTTCTTGTTCGGCGCGAGATTTTCCACTATTTCCTGGCGCCAGCGGCATCCACTGAAGCAGGCTCCACGCCGCGGCGTCCGGCCGGCGCTTGGCGCGCGCCAGCCGCTCGTTCGTCACAGGAGCCGTCCGCGCCGCGCGCGTGGCCTGCTGCAGGCGCTCGTGAAGCGCCGACGCGCTCGACGAATCGATGGGGATCATCGTTGGCGATGCCATGGCGTCACGCGTTGATCGAGAGCGCATGCGCCTCGACCGTGAGCGCGCCCGCGAGCAGCGCGTCGACGTCGGTCGGCCGGTCCGGCGCGGGGGCGCTCTCGAGAATCTCGAGATACCGTGGATTGACCGCCGTCGTCGTATCGCACCGCCGGAGCAGATGCGCGCGTAGATCCCTTCCGAGCTCCGCGAGCCGATCTCGGTGAGACGCGCACCAGCGCAGCGCGGATGCGGCCGCCTCGGCGTCGTCGCGGTCGTCGACGAACAACGGATAGTCCGACGGATACGCGTCGGCCACCGCATGGCCTCGCGTGATGACGACCGGCAGCCCCGCGGCCGGCGCTTCGAGCGACGCGTACGCGAACGGCTCTTCCTGCTTCAGTAGCAGCACGGCCGCGTCGTAGCCGGCGAGGCGCGCCAGCAGATCGGACTTCTCCAGTCGGCCGACCAGGCGTACGCGGTCATCGAGATGGCGCGACGCGATCTCCGCCGCGAGCTCGGCGCCGTACGACGCCGACGCCGGACCGATGATGTCGAGCTCGAACGGCGTCGACTCCGGCGACGCTGCGAACGCGTCGATGCCGGCAATGAGCTGCGGAATGCCTTTCATCGGCTCGACCTGGCCGAAGTAGACGAGGCGCAGCGGGCCGCCGTGCTGCCGCGAATCCCTCCGCGCCGCGAAGGCTGTGAAGTCGACGCCGTTCGGTACGACGAGATGCGTGCCGTACTCGCCCACGACCGAGTTCATCGTGCGCACGTGCGACGCGCACGAGACCGCTGTCATGCTGCGCTTCAACCGCGCGACTCGCGAAAGCCAGTGGATCGGACGCCGATATCCGAGGAGATACCGATCCACGTCGTCCATCAAGTGGATGACGACCGGCACGCGCGCGCTCAGCGCCGTTTCGAAGATGCCGACTGGGCCGAGGCCGAGCGGATTGCCCATCCAGATGCGATCCGGCTGAAATCGCTCGATCTCGCGCGCGAGCGCGACGACGTTCGCGGGGATGACGCCGCCGAAGGCGTCGGTGCGATCGTGCGACCAGACGACGGAGTCCTGTAGACGATCGGCGAGGTCCGACTCGTAAGCCAGCACCGGCGCGAACACCTCGCGCGTGGCGACGTCCTCCGCGCGGCGAACACGGCGCTGGGCGCCGACGGCCGTCGACGTGACCACTTCGACGTCGTGACCCGCGGCGGCAAACGTCCGCGCGACTTCGAGCATGCCGAGCTCGTATCCGCCCCGCACGTGCGGCGGAAAGATGTTCGAGAGGACCATCACGCGCATTGGCGCATGTCCTCAATGACCGCCGTGACGCGCGGCCAGTAGTCGTCCCAGGCAAAGCGATTCACGAGCGCGGCGCGTGCTGACTCGAGCCGCTCGCGTCGTTCGTCGTCGTCCATGCGCGCGAGCCGACGCATGTCGGCGCGAAGCGCCTCGCTGTTGCCCTCGGGGAACGTCCAGTCCGGCAGCCCGACGGCGCCCATCACCTCGGCGAACGCGGGCACGTTGGACGAGACGGGCAACGTGCCGTCGCGCAGCGCTTCGCACAGCACGAGGCCGAGCAATTCAGGCTGCTCGATGCGGCGGCCGTCGAAGAGATGATGCGTCGACGCCGCGACGAGCCCGTTCGTCTCCGCGACGAGTGTCCGCACGTCGGCGCGTGGCAGGCGGCCATGGAAGGTGACCTGTTTTCCGCGCGCCCGCTCGCGGAGGAACGCGCCATACGCTTCGTCCGGCGCCGGCCCGACGACGTGCAGCACGTCGTCTGCGGCAAGCGCGTCGATCGTCGTCTCGAGTCCCTTGTGCGGCAGGACGCGGCCGAGCGCCACGTACTCGCGGCGGCGCGGAGAGACGACGTCGAGCGGACACATCTCGCGGCGCCAGATCGCCGCGTGCATCCAGGTGGCGTTCCGTGCGTAGAGGGCCGCGCGGCTCGCGGCGTACGCGGAGATCTCGATGAAATGCTGGCCGCGGCACGGCTGATAGACGTCGACGAAAACGGGGCGGATCAGCTCGAAACCGAGTGACGTGAACAGCAGCGACTGGTCGGACGCCGTCGATGCGATAACGTCGAAGACGAGATCGGACGCCAGGTACTGATGCACCCAGACGTGATCGTGGCGAGGCAGCGAGGCGAGCACGTCGCGCCAGGTGACGACCTCGGGCGCGGCATCCGATGCGGCGTCCGTGAGGATGAACGGCGTGCGCAGCCGATCGGCCATGTCGGCGCGAGGCGGAAGCACGTCGACCGGCGCCGCAATCGTGACCGACTCGCCGCTGGCCAGGATCGCCTGCGCGGTCTCGACCGTGTACAGCTCGCCGCCGCCCGTCGCATCCAGCGGATACAGGCTGACGAGCGCCGCGCTCATGGACACACCGCCGCGATACGCGCCGGGTCGCGCGCGAGCACCAACTCCGCGTTGCACCAGTCGTCGAGCTGCGAGACGTCGGTAATCCGCGTCACGTTGAGCTGGTCATCGCGCCGCCATACGAAGAAGCCGTGTCGCGCGAACGTCGCCAGCAGCGCGCCGCGATCGGCGCCCGCGCCGACGAGGCCTGGAGGATTCCACTCGAGCAGGATGATCGTCCGGTCGTCGACGTGCGTCCGGAAGAAGCGATCCGCGCCGGCCCAGATCCGCGCTTCGCTGCCCTCGGCGTCCATCTTGATGCACGAGAAGATCTCGTCGCTGCCGGCGAACGCCTGGTCGAGCGTCGTCATCGGCACGACCTGTTCGCGCGGACGCTCGTGCCACTCGTCGAGCAGACGATCGGGCAGCGTCGACAGCGTCGAGCTGGCCTGGCTGCCGACGAACGTGTGCAGTGTCGCCGTGCCGATGCGATCGCCGAGGGCGACGTCGTGCAGCGTGCAGACGTGACCGATGGTGTTCATGCGGACGTTTCGGCGCAGCACGTCCGCCGTGCGCGGATTCGCCTCGAAGGCGTACACGCGGCCGGTGCCGCCGACGAGCAGCGCGCCGAAGACGGTGAAGTAGCCGATGTTCGCCCCGATGTCGAGAAAGCGCTCGCCGGGACGCAGAATTCGCTCGAGAAGATGCGTCGTCGGCTCGTCCCATCGGCGATGCATGAGGAACGACGGCGTCAACTGGAGATCGTCGGCGAATCCGATGAGCGGGAAGCCGAGGCTCGTCGGCAGGAACAGCAGGCCGTTGCCGAGGTAGGTCGCCGACCGCGGCGGCGCGGAGACGACCGTCAACATCTGGTGTAGTTGACGCTCGATCACCGAGAGGCGGGCGGCTGCCGCGTCGAGAGGCGATGCGATGGACGTCGATGACGCGTGGTCGGCTCGTGACATGCGGTGAGGCGCCTTTCGCTCGACGCGCGGAGCGTCGAATCCTGCGAGCGGAAAAGCAAGGAGGATGCCCGCATCCACGCCGCGGATCGACCCTTGCAACAGCGCCGCCGGGTCCATGCGTGCCGATGAGCAGCGTCGCTGAAATCACTGGAAATCTGCAGATCAACCGCGAGGCGCACGTCGCACGATGGGGCGTCGATCCCTGCGCCTGGATGACGGCCGGCCGTCCGCACGCTGTCGGCGCGCCGACCGCCCGCGGCGACGGCCGACCCGAGACGCCGCTCGAGATCCTGGCGTCTGGCGGCGCGTGGTACGCCGTGCACGATCCGCATCGGCCGCTGGACGAAGCGCGCGCGTGGCTCGCCAGCGTCGCGGACGCGGCTCGCCGCGTGTCGGCCGTCTGCGTGATCGGCGCGGGCGCCGGATGGGTGATCGACGCGCTCGAGGAGCACCCCGGCGATCTGCGCATGCTCGTCCTCGAACCGGATTCCGCGTGCTGCGCCGCGTTGTTCGACCGGCGCGACTATCGTCATCTGATTGAAGCGGGCCGCCTCATGGTGCTCAGTGGACCGGACTTCGATGGCGCCGCGAACGCGTGGCGCGTGCTCGGACGCATCGCGGCCGAGCCGCCGCGGCTCATCCATCCGGTGATTGCCGTCGCCAGACGTGAGGTCACGGTAGCCGCCGCGCGCATCGTCCAGAAGGCGATCGCCGGCGCACTCGCGAATGAACGCGCGCGCAGACAGTTCGCCGCGCCGTACCTTCTCAATACGCTGCGCAACGTGCCCGCGCTCGCGCGCGAGTCCGACGTTGGCGCGCTCGTCGATCTGCATCGCGGTACGCCCGTGGTCATTGCCGGCGCGGGGCCCTCGCTGAATCGGAATCTCGAGGAGCTGCGGCCGTATCGCGACCGCGCGATCTTCATCGCCGCCGATACGGCGCTCAAACCGTCGCTCGCCGCCGGCCTCGCGCCGGACTTCGTCGTCGCCGTCGATCCCGGCGTGCCGAACGCGAGGCACCTGACGCATCTGCCGCCGTGCGATACCGCGCTCGTGGCCGAGGCGAGCGTGCAGAGCGAGAGCCTGGACGCGTTCGTCGGCCGCACGTTTCTCTTTCGCGTGGCCGCGCATCATCCATGGCCGTGGCTCGCGTCCGCGGGCGTCGAGACGACGATGCTGAGAGCGTGGGGATCGGTGGTGGTCACGGCGTTCGACCTCGGCGTCGCGATCGGCGGCGATCCCATCGTGTTCATCGGCGCGGACCTCGCGTACACCGGAGGTCAGCCGTACTGCCGCGGCACGGTCTACGAGGAGGACTGGGCGCTGCGCGTGACCAACGGCGAATCGCTGGACGACATCTGGCGCGGCGACGTCGCGCGGAATCCGGCCGTCATCGAAACGCACGCGGGCGAGCCCGTCGCGACCGCATCGCACCTCACGCAGTTTCGCGACGCGCTCCTTCATGCCGCGAGATCGGCATCGGCGAATGTCGTCAATGCGACGGGTGCCGGCATCCTGCGAGGCGATGGCATCGAGCAGGGCAGTCTGCGGCGGATCGTCGAGACGCGAGCGCCGTTGACGCGTCGTCCGCTGCCGCGGCGAGGACTCGAGCCGTCGGTTGCCGAGACGCTGCGCCGGGCCGTGCGCGACCTGCAATCGGGCGCGTCGATGCCGGACAACTGGATGTCGATTCTCGGCGAGCACGAGCCGTCCGATCCCTCGTTGCCCGCGCAGCTCTCGGCGATCGTCGCGCGCCTCTTCGCATGATCCTGCACGTCATTCCGCACCTGTGGAGCGGCGCCGGCAACGTCGTCACGCGCCTGTGCGAAGCGCAGCGTCGGCGCGCGCCGGTTGCGATCGTCACGGCGGGGCAGCGCGGCGACCATCCGGACTGGTCGGCGTACCATGCACGGCTCCGGCGCGCCGGCGTCGAGCATCACACGATTGATTTCTTCCATCGCGACAGCGCGACGTACTGGACCTCGGTTGCCGCGCTGACGGATCTCGTCGACAGGATGCGTCCGTCGATCATTCACGCGCACGCGGGCGTGCCGGCGTGCGCGACAGCGATGGTGCGCGCGGCGGCGGGACCTCGCGTCCGCCTCATCGGCCACATGTACAGTTGGGACCCGAATCGGCCGGAGTGGATGAATCAGCAGGACGCCTGGGGCTTCACCCGCTGCGACCGCGTCATCGTCTCCGCGCACGCGTATTGGACGATGCTCGAGGAGCGCGGCGTGCCGGCGAAGAAGCTGGTGTACGTGCCGTGGGGCCTGCCGCTCGACGATCTCACGCCTCGCGCGACGACTCGCGGCGAGCGATCCCGTGCGCCGCGGATTGGCTTCGTCGGCCGCATCGAGCCGCGCAAGGGGCAACTCACGCTCGTCCGCGCGTTCGCGCGCGTCGTCCGGGCGTTTCCCGATGCACGGCTGACGCTAGTCGGACCCGTCGCCGATCCGGATTACGCCGCGGCTGTTCGATCGGCCATCGATCGTCACGGCCTCAGTCACGCCGTCACGCTCACCGGCGCCGTGCGCGACACTGCGCGACACATGCGGCGATGGGATCTCTTCGTATCGCTATCGAGCGACGAAGGCCAGGGACTGGCCGTCCTCGAGGCCATGGCGCTCGGCGTTCCCGTCGTCGCGCGGCCGGTTGCCGGCATCTCGGATTTTCTGACCGACGGCGAGACGGGCATGGCGGTTGCCGGCGCATCGGCGGCATCGGCCGCGACCGCGATGCGCGACGCGCTGTCGAACCCCGCGCGGATGGCGGCTATCGCAACCCGCGCCCGCAGCCTCGTCGAGCGGCGCTACTCGTGGGAGCGGACGGTGCAGGTGTTGGAGGGGGTGTACGGGCGATCGAGCCGCGTCGTGAATCAACCCGCGAATCTGAAGGACGTGGATTCCGTGACTCCGGCCACGAAGGAGAGCGCTGCAGAGCGCAGGTCATAGTAGGCTTGCGCCAATGGTTCGCCGAGTCCTTGCTTTGGCCTTCTGCGCGTGTGCTGCGGCGTCGCTAGCCGCCCGAGACGTCAACCTGGCGCCGACGCCGCCGATGGGGTGGAACAGCTGGGACGCGTACGGCTTCACGATCGACGAGGCGCAGTTTCGCGAGAACGTGAACGTCCTCGCGAGCCTGAAGTCGTACGGCTGGCAGTACGCCGTCATTGACGAAGGCTGGTACATGCGCGACCCCTTCGCTGCCACGACTGCGGCGCAAGAGTACCGCTACGATCGGAACGGCCTGCTCCTGCCGGTGGTCGAGCGTTTCCCGTCGGCCGCCAACGATGCCGGGTTCAAACCGCTCGCCGACTGGATCCACGGACTCGGACTCCGGTTCGGCATCCATGTCGTCCGCGGCATTCCCAAGTCAGTCGTGGAAGAGAATCTGCCGATCGCCGACTCCAGCTTCCACGCGGCCGACGCGGCTGACCGCGAGTCGCCGTGCCCCTGGAACGACGCCAACTGGGGCGTGGCCGACAACGCCGCCGGCCAGGCGTATTACGACTCGATGATCCGTCGCTACGCGTCGTGGGACGTCGACTTCATCAAGATCGACTGCATCAGCGACCGCCCCTATCGCCCCACCGAGATCCGCCAGGTGGCCGACGCCATCCGCAAGACCGGGCGGCCGATCGTCCTCAGCCTCTCGCCTGGCCCGACGGCCATCGACCATGCCGCCGAGGTCGCGAAGTACGCCGAGATGTGGCGCATCAGCGACGATCACTGGGACCTCTGGACGAATCCGCATCCCAGGAACGGCAGCGAATATCCCTTCGGCCTCCGGGACGCCTTCGATCGCCTCGCGGCGTGGAACCCGTACGTCAGGCCCGGGAGCTGGCCCGACCCTGACATGCTGCCTGAGGGCGTCCTCGGACCGCACCCGGGCACGGGCAAGGCCCGTCATACGAACCTCACCGACGATGAAGCCCGAACGGAGTTCACGCTGTGGGCGGTCAGCCGATCGCCGCTCATCTTCGGCGGCAACTTGACGCAGCTCGACGACTTCAGCCGGTCGCTGATGACCAACCAGGACGTGATGGACCTCGATCAGCACGCAACTTCGAGCGCGCCGTTGAAGACGGCGCTCGCCGGGCTCGATGACATCCGCGTCTGGAACGCGGTCGTTGGTCGCGACGCGCGGAAGTACTGTGCGATCTTCAATCTCGGCGACGCTCCCGCGCGGCTGCACGTCACCTGGGCCGAGCTCGGGTACGCCGGCGGGGCCGTCAGGGCCGTCGACGTGTGGACGCACCGCAGGTCAGCGGCCTCGCCAACGCTCGACCTGACGCTGCCCGCCCACGGCAGCGCGCTCTTCCGAGTCGAGTAGCAGGCGGCGGCGCCGCCGACGAACCGGGTGCCGCGCACGCGCGGCTTCATTGCCAACAGTTAGCCCACACGCAATCGCGCGGCAACGTGCGGCCGCTATTGTCCTCATTCGCAGACCGGCGATTCCCGCCGGCTTCCAGGAGGACTCATGCGTCTCGCGCACGCCGCGTCTCGGTTCATCGTCATCGGAGCCATGTTCATGTTCGCCGCCGTCCAGCCGGCGACGGCTCAGGACTCGCCGACGCCGATCGCGTCTGCGCCCGCAGCGTCGCCCGTCACCGGGCACCCGCAAACGCGCGAGGGCTTCTGGTTCAACGCCGGCTTCGGCTACGGATCGCTCGGTTGTGAGAGCTGCGCGGGACGCGCGAGCGGACTCAGCGGCGGACTCTCACTCGGCGGCACGATGACGCCGCACGTGCTGCTCGGATTCGGCACGACGGGGTGGACGAAGAGCGTCGGCGGCGAACGGCTCTCGGCCGGCACGTTGGACCTGCGCACGCGCTACTACCCGGTCACGAGGTCCGGCTTCTTCCTCACGGGCGGCATCGGCGTCGGCTCGGTCAGCTTCGCCGGCGACAGCGAGAGCGGCGTCGGCGTGGTCATCGGCGTGGGCTGGGACATCCGCGTCGGCAAGAACACGAGCCTGACGGCGTTCTACAACGGCTTCGCGATGAGCAATGCGGATCTGGACGCGAACGTCGGGCAGATCGGGATCGGGGTGACGATTCACTGAGGGCGGGCCATCGCCGCCCGCTGGGCGTGTGGAGGCGGAAGGCCGCCCGCCCCACCCGTGTCTGCTCGATCGTGCGCGCCGGTCGGCCGTCGTGCCTCATGACAGACGATCGAGCGTAAACTACCAGCGTGACGGGTCAGATCGTGACGACCGTCGTGCTGGCCGCAGCCGTATCGGTGTCTGCACAGCGCGGAGTCGATCCACCGATGTCCAAGGCAGCAGCCGATCAGGCGCTCAACGTCATGCGGGTGTCATCCGCGTGCGCCGACGCCGCTGAGAGAGTGTGGAAGGCGGACGGCTATGACAGCTGAGCGGGGACACGATCGTCGCCCATTCAAGCCACTACAACCGCGAGCTCAATCGCTGTCTGATCCTTATAACCACTACGGCCATCGATACGAAGGCTAAGACCGTGTCTGTCTCCGAAGACGTCTTCGATGCCATCGAGCAGTTGGAGCTTGGTTCATTGTTCACGAGAGGCGCAATCCAATGGCTGCAGAAGTTCGACGGAGCCACGCTCTCAAGGATTCCAAGCACTGCCGACAATCTTGCCTGGTTTAGGAATCTGATGCTGAAGTGATCCGGGCGCGACCGGGGGCCATTTGCGGGGAGTGCTACGGCTTGCCCGTGGCGAACGGCGGCCGCCCCGTTTCCTTCCAGCCGCTGGCGCTTGATGAATCGCTTGAGGACCGCGGCCGAGTCACTACAACGATTCGAGATCCAAGTTCTCTTGGGGCGTTCGGATCTCCAACACGTACGCCGCCATATATCGAGAAGCGCCAGAGTGTGGTCTCCGGGGAATCCACCGTCTGGGCCCCTTCATACATGAAAGTGCCTTTGCCGAGATTTGCAAAGGCGCGCGCTGAGGTGCGCAAGGCAAACTGCTGATCGATGACAGTATCTCCGGAGCGAGTGGTCGCTATCGCCTCTACGTCATGCGCAGCCGTGATGCTGATGTGCCAGTGATAGAAGGTCAATCCTCGCGCGATCCACTTGAACAAACCGAGAAGCCGTTCTGGATCAACAGGAAGCGTCGTCGCGGGAGCCATGAGTCCGCTCTCCCGGGGTGTCCACGTCCGGCCCCAACCTTCCGCCAGATGACGCTGCAGCCTCCGATTCCTGGCGAGCCGCGGTGGAACCATGTCGGCCAGCATGGCATGTGCGTCGCTGTGACGTCCACCGAATGGCAGAATGGTTGTCACATAGTGCTCAAGCTCGGCTTTCGTGCCATTGCACCAACCGCAAGCAGGCACCTGCGGCAAGTTGAGGCGATCCTTAGGCAGGAAAAATCCGCGCGCGATCACGTGGTCAGGCGAGGTTGAGACTCCGCCACAGTAAGCACATGTCTTGCCCGCGTATTTCTTGCTCACCAGACAATGATCAACCCAACCAGGCATCGTGCGCCAGCGATCGTGGTGCGGCGTCCCGACTGGCAGCCCGGCAGTGCGAGACTACTCGGCGGCCGGCCACGTCTCACGCCGCCGCCCACCCCTCCGACAACAACTCCGCCTGCTCCAGCACCGTCTCGGTCGCACGCGCCTGCTTGTCGGGCGGGTAGCCGTACTTGCGGAGAATGCGCTTCACGTAGACGCGGAGCTGGGCGCGGACGCTTTCGCGGATGGTCCAGTCGATGGTGACGTTCTTTCGCACCATGGCGACGAGTTCCCGCGCGATGGCCCGCAGCGTGTCGTCGCCGAGCACCTCGACCGCGCTGTCGTTCGTCTCGAGCGCGTCATAGAACGCGAGCTCGTCGTCCGAAAGCCCGAGCGTCTGGCCGCGCGCCTGCGCCGCACGCATGTCCTTCGCGAGCTGAATCAGCTCCTCGATCACCTGCGCGGTTTCGATCGCCCGATTCTGGTACCGGCGCAGGACCTGTTCGAGCATCTGCGAGAACGAGCGCGACTGGATGACGTTGCCGCGCGACCGCGATCGGATTTCGCCCTTGAGGAGCTTCTGCAGCAGATCCACCGCGAGATTGCGCTGGGGCATGCCGCGCACTTCGGTGAGGAATTCGTCGGAGAGAATCGAGATGTCCGGCCGCTTCAGACCGGCGGCCGAGAAGATGTCGACGACTTCGTCCGAGATGAATGCCTTCGAAAGAATCTGACGGATGGCGTGATCGAGCTCCTCGTCGGTCCGGCTCTCGCCGGGCGCCCGCTTCGCCAGCACCGCCCGCACGGCCTGGAAGAATCCGACGTCGTCGCGGATGGCGATGGCCTTTTCGTGCGGGACCGCGAGCGCGAAGGCCTGGGACAACTCGGTCACCGCCTCGAGCAGCCGGTTCTTCCCGTCGTTGAGCGCCAGCACGTGCTCTTGCGCGCCAGGCAGCAGCGCCAGCCGCTGGGCGGCGGTGCCCGTCGTCCACGCGCGCCAGTCGAAGCCGTGGAAGAGACCGCGGCAGACCTCGTACTTCTCGATCATCAACGCGACGGCCTCGGCCTGGTCCAGTTCGGGTTTTCCCTTGCCGCCGGCCTCCGTGTACACCGCGAGTGCGTGCTTCAATTCGTCCGCGAGGCCGAGATAGTCGACGACGAGGCCGCCAGGTTTGTCCTTGAACACGCGATTGACGCGCGCAATGGCCTGCATCAGGCCGTGGCCGCGCATCGGCTTGTCGACGTACATCGTCGCGAGGCTCGGACAGTCGAAGCCCGTCAGCCACATGTCGCGGACGATGACCATGCGGAAGGGATCGGCGGCGTCGCGGAAGCGCTGCGCGAGCGCTTCGCGCCGCGCCTTGTTGCGGATGTGCGGCTGCCAGTCCAGCGGGTCGGACGCCGAGCCCGTCATCACGACTTTCAGCGCTCCGGCGCCGTCATCGTCGACCGCCCATTCGGGACGAAGAAGGGCGATCTCCTTGTACAGCTCCACCGCGATGCGGCGGCTCATGACGACGACCATCGCCTTGCCGTCCAGGGCCTCGAGGCGCTTCTCGTAGTGATCGACGAGGTTGCGCGCGATGAGGCGCAGCCGCTTCTCCGATCCGACCACGGCTTCGAGCTGGGCCCACTTGGTCTTGAGCTTCTCTTTGCGATCGACTTCTTCGCCTTCGGTCGCTTCCTCGAACTGGGCGTCGAGCGTCGGCCGTTCCGCCTCGGCCAGCGCGAGCGTGGCGAGGCGGCTCTCGTAGTAAATCGGGACGGTGGCCCCGTCGGCGACGGCGCGCTCGATGTCGTAGATGCTGATGTAGTCGCCGAACACCGCGCGCGTGTTCGCGTCCGCCTGCTCGATCGGCGTGCCCGTGAAGCCGACGAACGAGGCGTGAGGCAGCGCGTCGCGCATGTGCCGCGCGAAGCCATCGATGAAGTCGTACTGGCTACGATGCGCTTCGTCGGCGATGACGACAATGTTGCGGCGGTCGGACAGGACGGGGTGCGCGTCGCCGTTCGTCTCTGGGAAGAACTTCTGAATCGTCGTGAACACGACGCCGCCCGACGCCACGGACAGCTTCGCGCGCAGGTCCGCACGATCGGCTGCCTGCACTGGGGGCTGGCGGAGCAGATCCTGACAGCGGGCGAACGTGCCGAAGAGCTGGTCGTCGAGGTCGTTGCGATCGGTCAGCACGACGACCGTCGGATTCGCCATCGCGGGATGCAGAATCACGCGTCCGGCGTAGAACGCCATCGTGAGGCTCTTGCCGGAGCCTTGCGTGTGCCAGACGACACCGACGCGGCGATCGCCGGTGCGACCGCCGGGAGCCGGGCCTGAGCCGTAGCGGCCGCGTGATTCGTGGACGCTGACCGGCAGAGCGGCGGTCTCGGCCGCCGCGCGCAGCGTTTCGTCGACGGCGGCGTTGACGGCGTGGAACTGGTGATAGCCCGCCATCTTCTTCGTCAGCCGGCCGCCGCCGGAATCCTCGAACACGATGAAGTAGCGGACGAGGTCGAGGAACCGTCGCCGTTCGAAGACGCCGTCGATGACGACCTGCAGTTCCGGCATCGACGCCGGCGCGAGGGCCTGTCCGCCGATCGTGCGCCACGGTTTGAACCACTCACGCCCCGCGCCGAGCGAGCCGATTCGGGCTTCGGTCCCGTCGGAGGCGATGAGTGCGGCGTTGGCGGCGAAGAGGGACGGAATCTGCGCCTGGTAGGTCTGGAGCTGGTGAAACGCTGACCAGATCGTCGCGTCCTCGTCGGCGGCGTTCTTCAGCTCGATCACGGCCAGCGCCAGGCCATTCACGAACAGCACGACGTCCGGCCGGCGCGTATGCGGGCCGTCGGCGACCGTGAACTGGTTGACCGCCACCCAGTCGTTGGTCTCGGGCGTGTCGAAGTCGATGACTCGCGCCTGCGCGCCGCCGACCGAGCCGTCGTCGCGGCGATATTCGACGGTGATGCCGTCCACGAGCATCCGATGCGTCGCGCGGTTGCGCTCGGCGAGCGTGGGCGCGTCAAGGCGGGTCAGCTTGCGGAAGGCTTCCTCGAGGGCGTCGGGCGGCAGATCGGGATTCAGCCGCGACAGCGCGCGCTGGAGCCGCCCTTCGAGCACGACGTCGCGGAACCCCGGATCACGCCGCTCAGCCCCGAGTTCGCCGACGGCGATGTCCGGCCCGTGCAGGATCGTGTAGCCCAGATCCTTCAGCCACTCGAGGGCCGCGTCTTCGACGTCGGATTCGGTGAAGGCAGCAGTCACTGCGGACGGGTCGTAACGCTAGCACCGAGGGAAATGGGGGTGCAACCGGCGCGCTCTATGCGTCCAGGCGGATCGGCACTAGAGTCTTGGGGGGCCGAGCCACAGGATGGTACGATCAAAAGACGAATCTCCGAGAGGTCGCGAGTTCTTCTATTTGGTCGACAGGATCAGGGCGGATACGAAGTATTTTCCCGTCAGTTGCGACGAAGTGGAACGGGCGCTGCGCGCTGACGGCTACTTTGACTGCACGTCGGACTACGAGTGCGAGGACGAAGGGAAGCTCGTCGCGATGCGGCTGAGGCTCAACGTCAGTGCGCCACGGGAGACCAACCAGTTCTCGTGGAAGATCGCGCTCAAGCTCCACGACGTCCGGATCGACGGGATCGATCATCATGAGCGCCTGCCCCTCCCCAATGGCAAGCCCGGGCCGGGTGGCTGGCATCGTCATGAATGGGATCCTCGGCGCAAGAATGCGGACGGCCGGCGCGTTCGTATCGGCGGTTTCGACAAGGGGCTTTCGTCTCTCAGGATGTTTCTTCTGAAGTCGTTTCACGAGCTCAGAATCGAGGTCAACAGACGCGACGATGGCAGCCAGTACCTGCAGTTCGATTAAAGACGAACTGCTGAAATTTTTCACGGCGCACGCGAGCGTGGTCACGCGCGGATCGATGTGTGTCCTGACGCTCCCGGTGCGGACGATCGACGGCCGGTTCGTCGAAGTGTTCGTTGAAGAGAAGCTCGGCGACGCCGTGCTGGTTCACGACGCCGGGAAGACCGCCGGCGAACTGCACGTTCAGGGCCTGCACTGGACGACGGCCAGGCGAGACCTGTTGCGACGGGTTGCCGAACGACTCGGCGTCACACTCGATGACCGTGGCGTGTTTCAGAAGGCGTGCAAGCGCGCCGCCGTGTCCGAGGCCGTGCTCACGATCTCGCAATGCGCCTCGGTCGGCATGTTCGAGGTCGTTCAGCACGCGCCGCGCATCGAAGAAGAGCCGATTGCCGCGCAGGTCAAGCGCGTCATGTCCAGTTGGAAACCCGGATTCCTTGACGTCGTGTCGAACGTGAGAGTCAGTGGAAGGAACGGGGATCATGCGTTCGATGCTGTCGCGCACCACAAGGACGCGAAGCACCGGACCGTGGCGATCAAGACGTTGCCGTACGGCTACGGTGCGCACGTCCAGGCGGACCGCTACGGCTTCATGGTGCTGGATCTCAAGGTGACGCCTTTCGACAAATGGCAGCGGCTCGCCGTCATCTCACAGGTCGAGCGCTGGCCCGCGGCTCCATTGAAGCTGGTTCGCAAGCTGTCGGCCGACACCCTTGAGCTGCGCACCGGCGAGGAACAGTTCAGGGCACCGATTCTGTTGGACGCGGTGCAGACGCTCTCTGCCAAGGCGACGCGGAAGAAGACAGCCTAGCGCGGCGTTTTCATCGATGCGTTCACGCGACCGTTTCGTAACGGATCGCTTCCTGGATCTCTTCTGTCGGGCGCCCATACTCAGCGACGAGCGTGTCGAGCGAATCTCCCGCCTTGAACCGTTCGAACACGTCGGTCGTCGGAATGCGGGAGCCCGCGAGCACGGGACGGCCGAACGCGAGACGCGGATCGATGACGACCAGCCGGGGGCCGTCGGCAACTCCGGCGCGGGTGAACGGGTAGAGCCGGATCGCGAGCCCGCGCGCGTCGCGATCGATACGCTGCAGGTGGGCGTCCAGCATCTCGCGTATGGCGAGCTGGCCTTCCTGGGACAGGTTGACGAGCGAGCCCAGCCGCCGTGTGAACAGGTCGGTGCCGTCGGTCAGCATCTCCTGATCGACGAGCGGGTGGGACGAGTTGAAGTGCTGCTCGAGGTGCCGCACGGCGGCGCGAACGCGGGCCATGTCAACGCCATGCTGTCGCCGGATCGCCGCCAGGACGTGGAGTTCGAGGAGGTTGACGAACGACAGCTCCCGCGGACGGAGACCGGCGGCCCGGACCAGCGCCGGCGATCGTCGCTGACCGGTCTTCCCGGGAAACGACCGGCCCGACACCCAGGACCGTACCGTGTTCTCGGGGATCGAGAGGTAGTGCGCCGCCTCCGCGACGCTGTACGCAGGAATCTCCCGAGGGTCTCTGCCCTCGTACGGGTCGAACGAATCACGACGCTTCATGTGGGTGCGGTCAAGGCGATGGTACCGAGAAGCGGGATCGGGAGCAAGGCCGCGACGAAGACCGCCACCCGCGCCGCGGCTCTGGGGCTAGAATTCATTGCTTGGGTGAGCCAATGGCGAAGGACGACTGGAAGATCGAGGGAAACGCGCTCAATGAGGAGCGCGTGAGCGTCACGGGCAAGCGCTCACGTGGGCTTGGTCCTGGGCCGAAATGGCCCACCGAACGACGCGACGCGCGGGTGTTCGTGCTTGCGGCCATCGTCCCGTTGCTTGGGCTTCTGCTACTGCTGTTTTGGCTTCGGCGTTAGTTTAGGGGGCGTGCATCCCGTCTGCATTGTCGACGCCCGCGCGTTCCCGCCCCCCACCGCCAGCGGACCGGATGGTCGCCCCCGGTCGGCCAAGTTCCTCACCTCCATCGCGGCCGCGCGCTTTAGCCAGTCACAACCAGCGCCACGTCCGCCGGCGCGTGCGCAGGCCGTCGGCGCCCGCCGGTTGACCGCCGCCCAGTAGTTGTTCTCGGGCGCGTCGAAGTCGATGGCGCGCGCCTGTATGCCCCCGACCGAACCGTCGTCGCGGCGGTATCGACGGTGACCCCGTCGACGAGCATCCTGGGCGCGGCGCGGTTGAGCTTGGCGAGCGTGTCACGCCAGGCCGGTTGTAACGCCAACACCGAGGGAAATGAGGGTGCAACCGGCCGTGGTCCGGTTAGCACTCCAAGGTCGAGACTGCCAAGGTCGTGCTAGAATCGTGCCCACGCGCTCAGCGCGCGTAGCGCTCACTATCCCGAATTCCCCCGCATTTACGGCCTGTTGCCGTTGACAGCGCCCGACGGGACTGC
Source organism: Vicinamibacterales bacterium (assembly GCA_035550595.1). Taxonomy (GTDB): domain Bacteria; phylum Acidobacteriota; class Vicinamibacteria; order Vicinamibacterales; family SCN-69-37; genus CALFMR01. Next base: position 4,272 of record DASZOV010000085.1, on the reverse strand, counting down.
CGTCGAGAAAGGGGTGAGGGCAATGGCGGGTTACGCAGCTGAAAAAGCCCCTGCGGGCTACCACTGGGTGTACGCCAAGTGGATCACTCGCAAGGGCGTCAGAGTCTACCCACCGAAAGGCCATAAGGCCTGGCGGTTCCTCGCAAAGGATAAGTAGACCTGAGCGCATACTAGCATCGTCACGCTATCGCGTACAAGCGATGCTGGGGCGAAAGTGCCGGGGCGCCGGACGGCGCTCCGGCCGTTCGTTTCTTGAAGAACAGCTCCCCGTCATCCAGTCGGCCCAAGAACAAATCTGGCTTGCTCGCGCCGCAGCATCTCGAATGGCGTGACGCACGCTATTCCGAGCTCCACGCAGGCGTTTGGAATCTTGATCTTTCGCGCCGATTTCGCCGGCACTTCATGCGTGACCACGATGCAACCGTGCGCCATGGCGTGGCCAACGAGCCAGTAGTCAGCTACCTGGAGAAACGTGCTGACCGCCGCACGTTCATAATGCTGGCCAGCGGCCCATTCACTGACGACCGGCAACGCGTCGACGACTGCCTGATCCGGCTTTGCGAAAAACGTCGGCGCGCGCTCGTCAACCCACGCCTTAAGGTCATCGTCAACGACTCGAATCTCGTCGGCGACCTTCTCGATGCTGGCAACCGTGCCGCCCTCATGGCGCTCGATGAGCCACTGCCAGAAGGCGGGGCAGAAATCGAAGCCGTAGTGCAGGTTCTTGGCTTGAATGAAGACGTTGGCGTCGAGCAGGTACGTGCTCACCAGCCGACTCCGGCCTCGTGTCCCATCTGACGGAACGTGCTGAGCTTCGAGACGCCGAGCATCCTGAAGGCGTCGCGATAGAGGGTGTGGCCTTCGAGCGTGTTCTCGATGACGGCGCGCGCAAAGCGGCGGCTCAGGCGGACCAGCGATGTCAGGTAGAAGTCGCCGCCCTCGGCACGCGTGCGGACTTGTGTCATCAACCGGCGATGTTCCGCTTCCCAGGCGTCGTCGAGCTCCTCGCGCGTCAATCGCCCCGCGTCGAACAGGCGGCGGAGGACGACCAGAGTACTGACCTTGAAACGACGGGCGAGACGCGGAAGGGCCTCGTCGATGTCGTCAATCGCGGGCTCCCGCCGGACCACTTCGAGCGGCACGAGCAGTTCCGCCGCGACCTGATTGCACCACGACTCTTCCTGCCGATACCGGTCATGAGACACGGCGGCCGCATTCGAGAGCGCCGACACGCCGAGCCAGAGATGCGCCAGCTCGTGCGCCAGCGTGAACATCTGGGCCGCCTTCGTGTCGGCGCCATTGATGAACACGAGCGGCGCGTGCGCGTCCGCCAGCGCGAAGCCTCGAAACTCATCTGGGTCGAGGCGACGCCGATTGTTGCTGAGGACGACGCCGTTGACCATGACGAGGATGCCGATCGCATCGGCCTGGCGGATGAACAGGCGCAGGGCATCGGTCCATGTCGAACAATTTGCACGGGCTTCGAGATCGAACGCGAGCGCGTCACGGATGACAGCGGCGGCACGCACCGGAGGCGTATTGACGTCGAAGCTGCCGACGAACGCGGCCGGCGCCACACGCGAGATCTGCGCGTATTCCCGGTACCACGCCTGTCGCTCCTGGCAGGCGTAGAGCGTGTCGAGGAGATCGGGACTCGGCCGCCTCACACGGCGGCTGTCGATCGTGCGGAAGTCCGGAATCGGCAGCGGCTCGTCGGGCGGCGTCGGAAGGAAGAGGTAGCCGACCGGGACGTGCACGGCACGCGCGAACTCGTCGAGTTGTCGCAGGGTCGGCTGCGCGTCGCCAGCTTCCCATGTGGCGAGCTTCGGAAAGCGGCGGCTGAGCGCGGACGGGTCTTCAATGCCCGCGCGTTCCCGCGCCCAGCGCAGCATCTCCGGTCGGACGTTGGCTCGCGTCATGCCTGGCTCGCGACCAGCTTATCGGCATTCCTGACCCGCAGCTCTCCGGACACGAGCTTGGGGAGCAACGCGTCGCGCACGGCGCCGAGAGTGCGGGAGTTGAAGACAGCACCAGCCTGTCGCCGGTACAACGGCTCGACGGCACGGCCGAAGGCTTCGAGGACGGATGCGGGCGGCGTTGTGAGTCGGATAGCGTTCACGCTTGATGTGGGCCGGGCGATTGCGGGAACGCCAGTCTGGCTGGTATTGGCGAGCAGCGCGTGCTGTCCCGTCGGCGAGCGCAGATACATGTAGACGTACCGCGGCGAACATCGTTCTTGTGCGATGGTGAGCAGCATCTGACTCTGCGATACGACGTAGCGGCGGAATCGGCTGTTTTCCGGGATAAGGCCAACCTGGCCGAGCGTGCCGCGATGGGTAATGACGATATCGCCTGGGAACGCGTTTGCGTTTTTGAGTTGGTTCGCCTTTGCCTCCGTCAGGAAAACGAATTCATCGTCAATGAAGCCGTCCTTGAGATTCGCGCCGCGAATCACCGGCACGCCTGCATCGACGAAGTTGTCCGTCTTGATGTCGGACCCGAACGGTCCCATCGAAACTCGGCGACAGATGTCGCCGACGCATGTCACCTCCCACCCCTCAGGAACCTCGCCGAGTTCGGAGTCGACGAGGCGAGAAGGGAAGAGATCCGCGAGAGGGGCGGGCAGGCCGGGGGCTCGGCCTCCCATCCTCGCTCGGACGGGGTCGAAGTCCACGAACCACGACTTGAACAGCGTCCGCGCCGTTGCCTCCAGCGTCTCGCTCATCCGGCGGTTCAGCTCGATCTTGTCGTCCAGCGCGCCGAGGACGTGTGCGATGGCACGTTGCTCGGCGACGTCCGTCGGAACCAGAACCGGCGCAGCGTGGAGGTGGTTGCGGTTGAGCCCTGGGACCGCCGCTTTGTCCGAATATGCGAAGAAGTCGAGGCCGCGAAGGAAATAGCTGATGAATCGCGGATCGTTGCCCTTGAAATCTTTGACGTAGAGTGTGGTGTTGAGCGGCCAGAAGTCCTCGGCAACGTAGAAGACCTCGCCCAGCGTGCCGTATCGACCCGTTACGACGCCCGGTGCCGTGACCTTGGCTTCTGCGTGAAAGCCGGTCGCACCAGACGACGAAATGATCGGGGTTTTGCCGGCTCGGCGAGCCTGCTTTGGAAGGTCGTAGCCACGCTTGAGTTCAATCACGTCGCCAAGCGCGCATTCCTTCCACTCACCCCCCATACCCCAACTCCTTCAGGTTGGCGGCAATGGCCGCATCGAGCTTCGCGCCTTCAGCCTGCTGCTCGCGCAGCGTCGTGACGAGCCGCCTCATCTTCTCCTCGAACGGCTCGCCGTCGTCTTCCTGCTCCTCAGCGCCGACGTAGCGACCCGGCGTGAGCACGTGGCCGTGCGTGCGGATCTCTTCGGTCGTGGCGCTTTTGCAGAAACCGGGAATGTCCGTGTACGCGCGCGCGTCCGGCGCACTGCGCCATGCATGGTACGTATCGGCAATACGCGCGATGTCCGCGTCGGTCAGTTGCCGATGCACGCGATCCGCCATCGTCCCGAGCTTGCGCGCGTCGATGAAGAGCGTCTGGCCGCGGCGATCGCGCACGTCGCGGCCCGCGTCGCGGCGGCCCGGCGCGGGTGAGCCGGACTTGTCGCGCGCGAGGAACCAGAGGCACACCGGAATCTGCGTGGCATAGAAGAGCTGGCCGGGCAGCGCGACCATGCAGTCGACCAGGTCCGCCTCGACGATGTTCTTGCGGATCTTGCCTTCGCCCGACTGGTTCGATGACATCGACCCATTGGCCAGCACGAAGCCGGCGATGCCGGTCGGCGCGAGGTGATAGATGAAGTGCTGCACCCACGCGAAGTTCGCGTTGCCGGCCGGCGGCACGCCGTAGACCCAGCGCTTGTCGTCGCGGAGCAGCTCGCCGCGCCAGTCGCTGTCGTTGAACGGCGGATTGGCGAGCACGTAGTCGGCCTTGAGGTCGGGATGGCGGTCGTCGTGAAACGCGTCGCCGTGCGCGATCTGCGCGTCGATGCCTCGGATCGCCAAGTTCATTTTCGCCAGCCGCCACGTCGTGTAGTTGCTCTCCTGCCCGTAGATCGAGATGTCGCCGATTCGTCCGGCGTGCGCCTCGATGAACTTCTCGCTCTGCACGAACATGCCGCCGGAGCCGCAGCAGGGGTCGTAGACCCGGCCCTTGTAGGGCGCCAGCATCTCCACCAGCACGCGGACCACATGCGAGGGCGTGTAGAACTGGCCGCCCTGCTTGCCCTCGGCGCTGGCGAATTGCGAGAGGAAGTATTCGTAGACCCGCCCCAGGATG
>DASZOV010000084.1:0-4838 GCA_035550595.1 Vicinamibacterales bacterium | reverse complement strand
CTGCCAACTGTTCGTGTTCCAGTCGGAGTTGCGCTCGACGTCGTAGAGCGAGCCGTGGAAGCGGTTCGTGCCGCTCTTGGTCACGGCCGTGACCTGCGCGCCGCTCGCGCGGCCGTACTCCGCCTGATAGCCCGACGTGAGCACCTTGACCTCGGCGATGGCCTCGACGTTGGTCTGGAGCATCTGGCCGTTGTTGCCGGTGTCCATGATCGCCACGCCGTCCATCATCACGTTGTTGTTGTTCGCGCCGGGGCTGCCGAGCCGTGTGCTGCCGTTCATGCCGGGCACGAGCGCGGTGAGCGACGACCAGTTGCGGCCCGCCACGGGCAGGCTCGATACCGATTCGGTCTCGATCGTCGACGACCGTTCGCCACTCGCCGCCTGGATGACGGGCGCTTCGCCCGAGACGGTGACCGTGTCGGTCATGCCTCCGATCTCGATCGTCAACGTCCCGATCGTCACGCGGTCACCGGGGCTGACCGCGACGTTCGGCCGCTCGAGCGGCTTGAAGCCGTTCATCGTGACCTTGACCGTGTAGGTGTCGGCGGCGACGTTCGGGAACTGAAAGTCGCCGTTGAGATTGGTCTGGACGTCGATGCTCGTGCCCTTGGTCGCGCTCGTGAGCGTGACGGTGGCCCCGGGCATGACGCCGCCCTGAGTGTCCTTGACGGTACCGGTGACGGTGCCTGTGGCCTGGGCCCAGGACGTCGTGGCGCCACACAACAGGAGCCCGGCGAGGGCCCATGCCGCGAACGCCATCTTCCGCAGATGGACGGTCATTCTTTGTTCTCCTCCTTACGTGCTATTCGTCGTACGTCTGGCTGGGGTACTGCACCGAGACGACGCGCGGGAACGCGCCGCCGCCGAAAGAGCCCGACCGGTGCGGCCGTCCTGCACTCCCCCAAGCGCAGTGACGCGTCCCCGGCCGTGGCGTCGAAGCCGACCTGCTAGATCGCCATCTCCAACTCACCCGAGAGATGGTGGATGACGCCCATCGCGTCGTCGACTCCGAACAATTGCTCGCGGAAGCCCTGATCCATCAGCTTGCGCGCGAGCCGTGAGAAGACCTTCAGGTGCCGCCCGTCGATGTTCGACTCGCGCGTGGCGAGGAGCAGCACCATGCGTACGGGCTCGCCGTCGAGCGACCCCCATTCGATCGGCGCCCGCAGCTTGAGGACGCCAATCGAGTCACTGGTCACCGCATCCGTCTTGCAATGCGGGACCGCGATGCCGTGACCGAGACCCGTCGAGTACTGGGCCTCCCGCATCCACACGGCTTCCTCGATGCGGTGCGGCTCTTCGGTGCGGCCGCCGACGTAGAACGCGTCGACGAGCGCCCGAATCGCCTCTTCCTTGCTCGCGCACTCGCCGTCGAGCCGCACGAGCTCCGGCTCGACGAGCGGCCGCGGCCGCTCGATCGATCGAGCACCGTCGACGAGCGCTTCGACCTCGTCGGACCGATCGCAGGCGAGCGCGCGCGCGAGAAACGCCTCGCAGTCGGCCGCCGAGAGCCGCGAGATCCGATCCTTCAACGCCGGAATCTGCGAGACGCTCGCGCTGACCTCGTCGAGCCCGAGGCCGACGAGCAGCGGCAGCAGCCGGACGTCGCCGGCCATCTCGCCGCACATGCCCACCCACTTCCCGAGCCGGCGGATCTGGTCGACGATCTGCTTCAGGAAACGCAGGAACCCGGGATGCGTGACGCTCGTGAGCCCGGCGACTTTCGCGTTGCCGCGATCGGCGGCGAAGAAGTACTGACAGAGGTCGTTCGTGCCGATGCTGAAGAAGTCCACCTCGGCCGCCAGCCGGTCGAGCATGAACGAGACGGCCGGAACCTCCATCATGATGCCGAGCGGCATCGCCGGATCGAACGCGAACCCGGCCGACCCGAGCTCGTCCTGGACCTCGGCCACGAGCGCCTTCACCCAGAGCACTTCCTCGATCGACGAGACCATCGGCAAGAGGAGCTGGATGCGCCCGTACGCCGACGCGCGCGCGATGGCGCGCAGTTGCGCGCGGACGAGATCCTGGTTGTCCGGATACGTGCGCACGCCGCGGTAGCCGAGAAACGGGTTCGGTTCAGGCGGCAACGTGACCGACGTCACCGGCTTGTCGCCGCCGAGGTCCATCGTCCGGACGATGACGGGACGGCCCGCCATCGCGCCGACGGCCTCGACGTAGATCCGGTACTGCGTGTCTTCGGACGGCATGTCGCTGCGCTCGGAAAAGAGCAGCTCCGTGCGGAAGAGACCGATGCCGTCCGCGCCGCTGCCGCGCGCGGGCCCGAGCTCCTCGGCCGACGAGACGTTGGCGCCGACCTCGATGCGCCGGCCGTCGACCGTGAGCGCGGGGGCCGCCGACACGCGCGCGAGCGCGGCCTGCCGCGAGCGCCGGCGACGCCGTTCGTGATCGTAGAAGCGGCGCGTCTCGGGCGTGAGGTGCGTCACGACGAGACCGCGATGGCCGTCGACGATGACCGGCTCGGCGGCCGCGAGCGTACGCGTCACGCGCGGCACGCCGACAATCGCCGGGATCCCGAACGACCGCGCCAGGATCACGGTGTGCGATGTCGTGCCGGCGTTCTCGAGCACGAGCCCGCTCACCCACTGGCGATCGAAGGCGAGCAACTGCTGCGGCGAGAGCGTCTCGGCCACGATCACCGACGGCGTCGTGAGCCGCGTGGCCAACCGCGACGCGGACCGCCCGTACAGCGCGTCGAGCACCTGACGGCAGATGTCCTGGATGTCGGCGGCTCGCTCACGGAGCGCCGGGTTCGCCGCGCCGCGCAGCCGCGCGGCGAAGAGCTCGCCGGCGTCGATGACGGCGTGTCCCGCCGATCGTCCGGCCGCCACGCGCGCGGCGATCGTCTCGGCGAGCGACACGTCGGCGACGATGGCCGCGTGCGCACCGAGGATCGCGGCTTCGATGCCCGAGACGCCGTGCGCCTGGAGCGCGCGGATCGACGCTTCGACGAGCGCGATGGCGCGCGTCACGCGGCCCTGCTCGATCACGGGATCGCCGGCGCGCTCCTGCGCGATGTCGGCCGGCCAGGCCATGTCGCGCACGAGCACGGCTTCACCAACGCCGATGCCCGAGCTGACGGCGAGGCCGACGCTGTACCGCGCGCTCGATCGCGCGAGCACGCGCGGCAACCGCACGCCGCTGGCCGTCGTCTCGGTGCGCGCCGTGGCCGGCGGGTCGTCCGCGCGCGGAAGGTCGCGCTCGACGAACGTCCGGAGCGCGGCAACGGCCGCGATCTCGTCAGGACCGTCGACGCGGATGCGGCAGCGGTCGCCGTCCGACACGTCGGCCGCGAGCACGGCGAGTACGCTCTTCACGTTCGCGACCGCGCCGCTGCGCTCGTTCGAGAGAACGCACGCCGCCTGGAACGGCTGCGCGGCCTCGGCGAGACGGCTCGCCGGCCGGGCGTGCAGCCCGCTCGCGAGCGCGCAGGTGAACGAGAAATCGAGCGGCAATCGGGACGTCCTCGGCGGCGCTAGGCGGAGACGCGTGCCAACAGGGCGCTCGCGTTGCTGATCGCTTCGCGGACCGGGACCTGGATGACGCGGATGGCTTCGAAGCGCTCGCGCTTCTCGACCGCGATGTCGGCCGCGAAGATCGCGACTTCCGCCTCGCGGATGTCGTGCTCGGAGAGTTCGTTCTCGATGCCCATCGCGCCCTGCGTCTCCACCTTGATCTGATGGCCGAGGGCGCGGGCGGTCTTGCCGAGCTGTTCGGCCGCCATGTAGGTGTGGGCGATGCCCGTCGGGCACGCGGTGACTGCGACGATCTTCATGACACCTCCCTTGCCGACGCGCCCCCTTCGCCGCGACCGCAACCGCAGGACGATGCTCGAGAGCGAAGTCACAGCCGTACCGGCCAGAATGGCGATCACATAGGCGAACTTGTGATCGATGATGGGCAGGACGATCGGTCCGCCATGCGGCGCGTGGTCGCCCACGCCGCTCATCATGGCGATGACCGACGCTACCATGGAACCGGCCATGATGCACGGAATCACGCGGAGTGGATCGGCCGCGGCGAACGGGATCGCGCCCTCCGTGATCCCGACCATCCCCATCGTCAGACCGGCGAGTCCCGCTTCGCGCTCTTCACGACTCCAGAGGTGACGCTGGACGAGCGTCGCGAGGCCCATGCCGAGCGGCGGCGTGCAGATGGCGGCCGCGCACGCGCCCATGATGCGGAAGTCGCCTTCGCGAATCATCGCGGCGCCGAAGAAGAACGCGGTCTTGTTGATCGGCCCGCCCATGTCGATCGCGATCATGGCGCCGAGGATCACGCCGAGCAGCGCGCCGTTGCCGGAACTGAGGTTGGCGAGCAGCTCGTTGGTGCCCGCCATCAGGAGCGCGATCGGGCCGCCCACGATTTTCAACATCAACACGCCGACGACGATCGACGAGAGCACGGGCAGCACGAGGATCGGCATGACGGGCCGCGCCCAGAGCGGCACGCGCACCTTCTTGATGGCCTCGGCCACGTAGCCGGCCACGAGTCCGGCGAGGAGCGCGCCAAGGAATCCGGCCTCCACGCGATCGGACAGAAATCCACCGATGAACCCAGGCACGAGGCCGGGACGGCCGGCAACCGAATACGCGATGTAGCCCGCGAGGACCGGCAGCATCAACTGGAACGCGCCGGTCCCGAGCTCGTGGATGAGCTCCAGCGTGGGCGAGGCAGAGAAATCAGGACCGGTCGGCGTCATCGGCGCGAGCGCAATCGAACACGCCAGAAGGATCCCGCCGCACGCGATGAACGGAATGGCGTGCGACACACCCGTCAAGAGGTGCTGCCGAAGGTGCTTCAGCAGGTCCAACAAC
>DASZOV010000083.1:0-3682 GCA_035550595.1 Vicinamibacterales bacterium | reverse complement strand
TTGTCGGAGACCTTCGCGCCGCCGAGAATCGCGACGAACGGGCGATCCGGATCGTGCAGCGCCTTGCCGAGATACTCGACTTCGGCCGCCATGAGGAAGCCGGCCGCCGACTCCTTCACGTGGTGCACGATGCCCTCGGTCGACGCGTGCGCGCGATGCGCGGATCCGAACGCGTCGTTCACGTACACGTCCGCAAGGCTCGCGAGCGCCTGCGCGAAGGCCGGATCATTGGCTTCTTCTTCCGGATGGAAGCGCAGGTTTTCGAGCAGGATCACGCCGCCCGGATTCGCGCGTACGGTCGCCTCGGCCTCCGGCCCGATGCAATCGGGCGCGAAGGCCACCGGCCGGCCGAGCAGCGTGGCCAGATGCTCGGCGACCGGCTTGAGGCTGAACTCGGGCTTCGGCTTGCCCTTCGGTCGGCCGAGGTGCGACGCGAGGATGACCGTCGCGCCGTGCTGCAAAGCGTAGGTGATCGTCGGCAGCGCCGCGCGGATGCGCGTGTCGTCGGTGATCCGCCCTCCGTCGAGCGGCACGTTGAAGTCGACGCGGACGAAAACCCGGCGGCCCTCGAGGGTCAGGTCACGAATGCTCCGAAAGGCCACGACTAGAGTCCTCGCTTCGCCATGTAGAGGAGCAGGTCGACGCAGCGGCTCGAGTAGCCCCACTCGTTGTCGTACCAGGTGAGCACTTTCACGAAGTTGCCGCCCATCACCTTGGTGTACGGCGCGTCGATGATCGACGAGTGCGCGTTGCCGCGGAAGTCGATCGACACGAGCGGCGCCGTGACGTACTCGAGGATGCCCTTGAGCGGGCCGTCCGCGGCGGCCTTGAACGCTGCGTTCACCTCTTCAGCCGTCGCGTTCTTCTCGAGGATCGCGCTCAGGTCCACGACCGACACGTTCGGCGTCGGCACGCGCACGCTGATGCCGTCGAGCTTGCCCTTGAGCGACGGCAGCACTTCACCGACCGCGGTCGCCGCGCCGGTCGTCGTCGGGATCATCGAGAGCGCGGCCGCGCGCGCGCGGCGCAGATCCTTGTGCGGGAGATCGAGCAATTGCTGGTCGTTCGTGTACGAGTGGATGGTCGTCATCCAGCCGCGCTCGATGCCGAACGTCTCGTGCAGCACCTTGGCGGCCGGCGCGAGGCAGTTGGTCGTGCACGACGCGTTCGACACGACCTGGTGCTTGGCCGGGTCGTAGCTCTCGTGGTTCACGCCGAGGACGAAGGTGGCATCCGGCTTCTTGGCGGGCGCCGTGATGACGACGCGCTTGGCGCCGGCCGCGACGTGCTTGGCCGCGTCGTCGCGATTGGTGAAACGACCGGTCGATTCGAACACGACGTCGACGCCGAGGTCCTTCCAGGGCAGTTGGCCGGGATCCTTCTGGGCGAGCACGCGGAACTGGTCGCCATCGACGGTAATCGTGTCGTTGGTCGCCGTGATGTCCGCCTTGAGATTGCCGAGGATCGAGTCGTACTTCAACAGGTGCGCGAGCGTCGCCGCGTCGGTCAAGTCGTTGACCGCGACGATGTCGATCTCGTCATGGGCCATGGCCGCGCGCATGATGTTCCGGCCGATCCGGCCGAAACCGTTGATGCCAACCTTGATAGCCATTCGAAAGGACTCCTTGTCAAACTGCCGGAAGACGACGAAGCTTTAAATTCTATCAAGTTTTTGCCGAACGGCTCGCGCGCGAGCGTCGCCGGCCGACCGGTCGGACCTTGTATCATCCTCCTGTCGTGCACCTGCTCTACACGTGCGCCATCGTCGTCCTGGCCGTCGGCCTGTCGCCCTGGTTCGTGTACCAGGCGATCCGCTACCGGAAGTACGTCGGCAGCCTGACGCAGCGGATGGGCTACCTGCCGGTGAGCTTCAACCTCGACGGCGACGAGTCGATCTGGATTCATGCGGTCTCGGTGGGCGAGGCGCTGACCGCGCGCGCGCTGATCGCGGACCTCAAGGCGCGCTATCCGGGCCTTCGCCTCTTTCTCTCGACGACGACGCTGACCGGACAGCAGGTGGCGCGGACGCGCATCCAGGGCGTCGACGCCGTCTTCTTCTTTCCGTTCGATCTGCCGCCGTTCGTCAACCGGACGCTGCGGCTCGTGCGGCCGCGGCTCTTCATCATGATGGAGACCGAGATCTGGCCGAACCTCCTGCGCGCCTGCCGTCGCCAGGGCGTGAAGACGATGCTCGTGAACGGACGGATCTCGTCGCGGTCGTATCCGCGCTACCGGCTCGGTCGCGGCTTCTTCCGCCGCGTGCTGGCCGACGTGGATCGCTTCTGCATGCAGAGCGACGAGTCGGCGCGGCGCGTCATCGACATCGGCGCGGATCCGGCGCGCGTCGACGTCACGGGCAGCCTGAAGTTCGATTCGCTCGATCTGCCGCCCGTCGTCGCCGGGCGTGGCGAGAGCCGCGTGCTGCGCTACTTCCGCGTGCCGGCGGGACGCCCCGTTTTCATCGCGGCCAGCACGTTCAAGGGCGAGGAGGCGCCCGTGCTCGCGGCGTTCGCCGCCGTGCGTCGCGTCCACCCGAACGCGTTGCTCGTTATCGCGCCGCGCAAGCCCGAACGGTTCGCCGACGCCGAAGCGCTCGCTCGCGCCGAAGGCTTTCGCGTGATGCGTCGGACCGAGCTCGCCGTGGACGCGGAGCCGCGCGCCGACGTCGTGATCCTCGACACGATCGGCGAGCTCGCGCACCTCTTTCCGGTCGCGCTCGTCGTGTTCGTCGGCGGCAGCCTCGTGACGCAGGGCGGCCACAACATCCTCGAGCCCGCCATCCACGGCAAGCCGATCGTGTTCGGTCCGCACATGGAAAATTTCGCGGAGATCGCGGCGACGTTCCTGCAGCATCATGCGGCGCTGCAGGTGCAGCAGGGGAGCGAGCTCAGTCAGGTCGTGCTGCGTCTCATCGGCGATCCGGTCGAACGCGCGCGGCTCGGCGCGGCCGCGCGTGCGCTCGTCGAAGCCAACCGCGGCGCCAAGCGCCGCACGCTCGCCGCCATTGCCGACGTGCTGCCGCCGCCCGGCGGCCGCGGCGTCGTGCGCCCCTTCCGGCGCGCTTGACGCAGGAGACGGATCTGGTTCGCGCGCCGGTCATCAGCGTCGGCAATCTGGCGATGGGCGGTCGCGGCAAGACGCCGGTCGTCGCCCTCCTCGCCCGGCTGCTCGCCGCGCGCGGCGAGCAGCCCGCCATCCTCAGCCGCGGCTATCGCCGCCGCCGTCCCGAGCCTGGCGTCGTCATCGTCAGCGACGGCCGGCGCGTGCGCGCCGACCTCGATCGCAGCGGCGACGAGCCGCTCATGCTCGCGCGCATGGCGCCCAGTGCCGCCGTGCTCGTCTGCGACGTGCGTGCGACCGCGGCGGCCGTCGCCGAGACGACACTCGGCACGACAGTTCATCTGCTCGACGATGGTTTTCAGCATCGCGCGATGGCGCGCGACGTGGACATCGTGCTCGTGACGCCGGCCGACCTCGTCGGCCGGCGTCTGCCGTTCGGCCTGCTGCGCTCGAGCGTCGGCGCGCTCGCGCGCGCCGACGCGGTCATCGTCGATGGCGGCGCCGACGAGGCGACGACGGCCCGGCTGGCCGCCGTCGCCCGGTCGGCGCGCGTGTTCCGGCTCGACCGCGCCCGGGGCGCGGCCGAGCCGATCGAGCGGGCGCGGCCGTTTCCGGCCGCGCC
>DASZOV010000082.1:0-22612 GCA_035550595.1 Vicinamibacterales bacterium | reverse complement strand
GCCGATGTCGGTGACGCTCGTGCTCGAGGACGAGCTCGACATCAGCCGCGGCGACGTGCTCGTCGACAGCCACATCGAGCTCGGCCGCCGCTTCGCCGCCGACATGGTCTGGATGGACGAACGGCCGCTCGAGCCGCATCGCCTCTACGTGCTGAAACACGCGTCGGGCACGACGACGGCGACCGTGGACCGGCGGCTGATCTTGAACGACATCGATCAGGTCGTCGTCGAGACGTCGCGCGCGCTCATCTTCGATCGCTACCGCGACCAGCGCGGCACGGGCGCCTTCATCCTGATCGAGCCGACGACGAACTTCACGGCCGGCGCGGGGATGATTGCCGAGCACCTGCCCGACCAGGCGCCCGATCGCCACCCGGGCGCCGCCGAGCGCCTCGTGCGCCTGGCGCGGACGTCGGCCTCTGAAGGCGAAGCCATCGAGGCCGTCCGGCGGGCGCTCGAAGAAATGCTGACGTAAGGGGACCGTCAACGGCTGCCGCTCTCTTCGCGGCCGCCAGGTCTAGGCGACAGGCCAGTCATCTTCTTTGCAGTGCGTTGGGGCCCCACCCCCAACGCTACGGCGCTTCGCCGCCCTCGCTCCGCTCGGGGGCTCGCGGTGTCATCGTTATTTGGGCCGTCGCTGGCCCTGTCGCCTGCCCTCAAGCTCTCGTCTCTCCTTGCCGATTACGATTTCGTGCAGGATCTCATCGAGCTGGAACTGCGCCGTGCGGACGCGCCGGCCGAGGATGCTGGCTATTGGTCGCCGTTCGTCCAGAACCTCCTGCGTGTCATCTGCGTCGCCACGGCCGACGCGACATCACCCGAAATCAACCGGCTGCGCGCGCGCCTCGTCGAACACCGCCGCCAGTTGAGCCATCCCCTTCATCCGCAGGAAGCCCGCAGCGTCACCGCGGCCTGCGTCCGCGACTGCGAACACTATCTGCAGCAGACCCGGCACGACCACTCGGCGCGCGAGGCGGAGCTCGCCGACCTGGTCGCCATCCTCCGCGAAGCGGCGGCACGGCTCGTCGGCGACTCGGTCGATTTCCATGCCACGCTGCTCACCGGCACGACGCGGCTCCACGCGCTTCGCGAGCTCGACGACATCCGCGAGCTGAAGCGACAGCTCGCCGATGAAGTCGCGTCGCTCGAACAGGCGGTCGTCGACAAGCGCCGGCGCGACGAAGAAGCCATCGCCGCGCTGTCCAAGCGCATCGACGCGCTGCAGTCGGACCTCGAGCGGGCGGAGGCGCAAGCGTCGATCGATCCGCTGACGAAGGTCGCCAACCGCGGCGGCTTCGATCGCGTGCTGGCGCGTACGGTCGCCACGGCGCGCGCCAACGGCGTCGCGCTGTCGCTCGCGATGCTGGACGTCGATCACTTCAAAGAGGTCAACGACACGCACGGTCACCAGGTCGGCGACCGCGTCCTGCTCTGCACGGCCGAATGGCTGCGCGGCGCCGTGCGGCACACGGATTTCGTCGCGCGATATGGCGGCGAAGAGTTCGCGGTGCTGCTCTACGACGCCGACCTCGCGCAGGCCGAGACGCGGTTCCAGCACGTCATCGAGTCGATCGCGGGCCGCAGCTACGAGTACGACGATCACGGCACGCCGCGCGTCGTCCGTTTCACGGTGAGCTGTGGTCTGGCCGAGCTCACCGCACAGGACAGCGATCAGGATCTCGTCCAACGCGCCGACCAGGCGCTCTACGACGCCAAGCGCAAAGGCCGCAACCGCGTCGTCTGCCGCCGCCCGTCACGGCTCGGGCGGCTGTTGCATCTGAGCTGAGGGACGACCGGCGGCGATTCCTCCGGCTTTTCCAGTGGCGGCTTTCGACGCCACGGACACGTTCTCACTCGATGCCTTTCGGCTCACCGGACATGCCCCAGGGAACGCGCCGTTCGCGCGCGCTGCCGCGCCGTCGCGCCCGCGCCAGATCGGTTTAGCATGGTCGCTCTGATGGAAGCCCCCATGCTGCTGCTGGTGCTGGGCGCAGCCGCCGCGTTGTTCGGTGGGCCGATTGTCGCGCTCGTCGCGTTCGTTCGCGTGCGGGCCCTCGAGCGGCGCGTTGCGGAGTTGGCGGCGAGCCTTAACGCCGCGACCGGACCGAGCATGGCCATGCCACCCGCCATCACGAGTCCCGCCGGTCCGGCAACTCTGCCCGCGCATTCCGCGTCACCGCCGGTGTCGCCGCCCGCGCCCGAACCGGCCGCGCCGCCCACCTCACGGGCGAGCGAGCCCATTGCGACGCCGCCGATCGCGGCGCGCGAGAGCTTCGACTGGGAGTCGCTCATCGCCGGCCGGTGGCTCAATCGCGTCGGTCTGCTCGCCGTCGCGATCGGCATGTCGTACTTTCTGAAGCTCGCGATCGACGGCGGCTGGATCGGGCCACGCGGCCAGGTCGCGATCGGACTCGTGACGGGTGCGACGCTGGTCGCCTGGTCGGCATGGCTAGTCAGGCGCGGGATGCGCCACTTCGGCGACGGACTCACGGGTCTCGGTGCGGCGCTCCTGTACCTGTCGCTCTGGGCTGGCAGCAGCTACTACGCGATCATCCCGACGGCGGTCGGCTTCATCGCGATGATCGCGTTGACGGCGGCCATGCTGGCGATCGCATTCGGCCGGGACTCGCAGACGGTGGCCCTGCTCGCGATGATCGGCGGTTTCCTCACGCCCGCCCTCGTGAGCTCCGGGCACAACGCGCAGACCGTGCTGTTCGGCTATCTCGCGCTGCAGGACGCGGCGCTCGTAGTCGTGGCGCACCGCCGCCGCTGGCGCGCGCTCGACCTGCCCGCGTTCGCGCTGACGCAGATCTATTTCTGGGGCTGGTACGACCGCTTCTACACGGACGTCGCGCTTCCGGTCACCCTCGCCTGGGCCGTTGGCTTCTTCGCGCTGTTCTCGGCGGTCCCCATCGTGCGCGTCCGCCGATCCGGTGTGTTTCGTCCAGAACAAGCGATCCTCGTGCTCGCGAACGCCGCCGTCATTCTCATCGCGCTGCGCGTCATGCTCTGGCCAGACGATCGCTGGGCGCTGACGCTCGCCGTGGTCGCCTTGTCCGCCTTCCACCTGGGCCTCTCGCGAGCCACGCCGCAAGCCGGGGGCGAACGGGGCGCGGCGCGGCTGCTCCTGGCCGGCGTGGCCCTGACATTCGCGACCGTCGCGATCCCGATGCGGCTCGACGGTCACGCGGTCACGCTCGCCTGGGCAATCGAGGCCGGCGTGCTCACCTGGTCCGGCTTCCGGCTGCCGTTGACGCTGCTGCGCGCCGCCGCGTACGTGATTCTCCTCGCGGTCGTGCTGCGCCTGATAGCCGACCCAATCGACGCGACGCGCTTCCTCCTCAACGCGCGCCTCGCGACGGCGCTGGTCGTCGCGGTGAGCTCGACGACCATGGCGTGGTTCGCACGCGGCGCCGCCGGCTGGCTCTCGAC
This sequence comes from Vicinamibacterales bacterium, assembly GCA_035550595.1. Taxonomy (GTDB): domain Bacteria; phylum Acidobacteriota; class Vicinamibacteria; order Vicinamibacterales; family SCN-69-37; genus CALFMR01. The sequence continues at coordinate 19,180 of DASZOV010000082.1, read as the reverse complement.
CGGCGAGAAAGTCGTCGTCCGGATCCTCACGATTGTCGCCAACGGCCTCGTGCTGTGGGCGCTCACGATGGAGGTCCGGCTCTACTTCCAGTTGGACCGCACGGACCACATTCCCGCGCGCGGCGTCCTGCTCGCGAGCAGCCTGACGATCTCGCTCCTCTGGACGGTCTGCGCCGCGGCCCTCGTCCTGGCCGGCGTCCGGCTCAAGACCGCAGCGCTTCGTTGGCAAGGGCTCGCGCTGTTCGGTGCGACGACGGCCAAGGTCTTGCTGGCAGACCTCGGGTACCTCAGCGGTTTCTACCGCGTGGCGTCGTCGGTGGCGCTGGGCATCGTGCTGCTCACCGTGTCGTTCTTCTATCAGCGCTCGCTGGCAGCGGCCCGGTCAACGGAACAGAGCGGATGACCGCGCACCCGCGGCCGCGCGGAGACGGCCGGCGCTATCTCGGAATCTTCCCTTCGCGAACCGCCGCTTCGAGCGCGGCCGCGACCTGGCTGCGGACGACGATGGATACGCGTCGGTTGCGCGGGTCCAGCGGGTCGTTGGCGATGCGCAGTTCGGTGTCCGCGTAGCCGCGGACGGCGCGAAGCTGGCCCTTGCGCAAGCCCGACGTCACCATCACCCGCCGCGCCGCATTCGCGCGGTCGGCCGAGAGCTCCCAGTTGCCGAAGCGCTCGCCGCCCGCGTACTGCCGGCTGTCGGTGTGGCCCTCGATGACGACGTCGTTCTCGAGCTTGCCGATCTCCTGCGCGATCGTCGTGAGAATGTGTTCGCTCTCGCCGCGCAGCACGCTGCTGCCGTTGTCGAAGAAGCTCGATCCCGACTTGTCGACGAGCTCGATGCGCAAGCCTTCGGCCGTAATCGTCACTTCGACTTGATCGCGCAGCGACGCGAACTCCGGCGTGTTCAGCAGTTTCTGCCTGATGTGCTCGGCGGCGCCGACGAGCGCGCGCTGCTCGGCTTGCAGCATGCCCTCGGGCCGCCGGCTGAGCACCGTCAACCCGTCGCTGTCGATGCCGCCACGACCGCTCGCCAGAATGCTGTTCGACCGCTCGTTTGGTAGAAGCCCGGGATCCTGGAAGTAACCGGCGACGGCTTGTCGAATGCGGCTGTCCTGCGCGGCCAGCCACATGACGAGGAAAAACGCCATCATCGCGGTCACGAAGTCCGCGTAGGCGACCTTCCACGCACCGCCGTGGTGCGCCTGGTGGGCCTTGTGCCGCCGGACGACGATGACGGTGTGATCCTGACCGGGCTTGCTCATGCCGCCGCCTGCTGCTGATCACCCCGTGCGCCGCGGCACAACTGTTCAGTCTCCTCGAACGAGGGCCGCACTTCGTCGGGAATTGCGCGCCGCGCGAACTCGACGGCAATCGCCGGCGCAAAGCCCTTGTGCAGCGCGAGCAGGCCGGCCTTGATCGTCTGGTCGATGTTCAGTTCCTCCCCGACGCGGTGCTCGAGGCTCGACGCGAGCGGCTGCGCGAAACCGTACGAGAGCAGAATGCCGAGAAACGTCCCGACGAGCGCCGCGCCGACCTTGTGCCCGATCTCGGTGACCGGCCCGTCGATCGCCTGCATCGTGATGACAACGCCGAGCACGGCCGCGACGATGCCGAACCCCGGCAGCGCGTCGCCGACTTTGGTCAGCATGCTGGCCGGCTGGAGCGCCTCGCGCTGGCGGATCTCGAGATCCTCGTACATCAGGTGATCGAAGTCGTGCGGCGAGATGCCGCCGACGATGATGACGCGCGCCGAGTCGGCCAGGAAGGCGACCGACGACGCACGCGCGAGAAACCGCGGGTAGCGCGCGAAAATCGTGCTCTCGCGCGGATTGTCGAGGTGCGGCTCGAGCGCCATCACGCCCGTCGACTGCGCCACGCGGAAGAGCTGGTACAGCATGACGAGCAGGTCCGCGAAGTCCTGCCGCACGGGCGGCGGCGTCAGCAGCCGCTGAATCTGTCCGAGCATCGCCCGGAGGACGGCCATGGGCGTGCCGACGAGCAGCATGCCGGCCGCCGCGCCGCCGATGATCGCGAACTCGCCGGGCTGGAACAGCAGGGCGAGGTGCCCGCCCTCCCACAGATATCCCCCGGCCACCGCCGCCAAGACGACGATGAGCCCTCCGATCACCAGCATGTCGATACCCCGAGTGTTGCGTTCATGTTCGAGCCAGCGCCGGGGCGCCGGCCCACCGGGCCGCTGGAGTGCCCTTCGACACGGGTGCAATCGGCCGCGGGGAGTCGATCTTGAACGGAACGGCTCAGAGAGGCACGCGCCTTGCTCTTTCGTGCGTGGCGAACCACCAGCCATTGCAGATCCGCGCGAATCCGCGCCGCCGTGCCGACCGCCGATCCGCCGATCGACAACGGACGGTCGACGGACCGTCACCTGGAGACCGCGACCGTCGCGATGACGACCATGACTGACTCCCCAGTCGCTCCCGCACAGGCGTCGCCGGCGGCTCTCGCCGATGTCATCGGCCGGATCGCGCCGGTACGTCGCGCGGACCGCCATGACGGGCTGGCGAACCGCTACGTGTTGCACACGTTGACCAATGCGCCGCGGCTCGTACGCGAAGGTGACGCCGGTGCGCTGATAGGTCTCGCCGCGGGCGTGCCGGCCGTGATTGCCGCCGCCGGACCGTCACTCGACGCGAACGTCGTCGACCTGGCGCGCGTGCGCGATCGCGCCCTCGTCATCGCGTGCGACACGGCCGCGCAGCCGCTCGTCTGGCACGGCCTCGAGCCGGATCTCATCGTCGCGACCGATTCGAGTCACGCGAACGCGCGGCACCTGTCATCGATTGGCTCGACGCGAAGCTGGCTCGTCGGCGAAGGGAGCCTGCACCCGTCGGCGTTCACGCATTTCTACCGGCGGACGTTTACATTCAAGGTGGCGAGCCATCAACCGTGGCCGTGGCTCGAGTCGGTCGGCCTCGCGCGCGCCACGCTCGAGACGTGGGGATCGGTGATCACGTCGGCGCTGTCGCTCGCGCTCATCATGGGATGTGATCCGATCGCGTTCGTCGGCGCGGATTTCGCGTTCACGGGCGGACGGCCGTACTGCCGCGGCACGGCGATCGAGTCGCAATGGTCGACCTGGATCGCCGACGGCTCCACGTACGATGCGATCTGGCAGGCAGCGGTCGATCGCTGGCCGGCCGTGACGGCGACCGACATCTCCGGACGGCCGGTTCGAACGGCGGCGCACTTGATGGCGTTTCGCGACTGGACGGTGGAGCGCGTGGCCGCGCATCGGTCACGACGGTTCGTCAACGCGACGGGCGCGGGATTGCTGCACGGCCCAGGGATCGAACACGCGGGGCTGCCGGTACTGCTCGCCGACGCGGCGCCGGTCGAGATCGAGGCGCTCACCGCACGCCTGCAACGCGCGCATCATGCGTCATCCGGCGATCTGGGGCGGTTGCTCGACGGCGTGTCCGCGGTCCTGGCCGATCCGACACACGAAGCGCGCGGGCAATGGAGGTCGTTCGCCGGCTCGACGCTGACGGACACCGCCGTGAACGTCGCCTTGCGATCGCCCGATCACGATGCCTGGACGATCGGCCGCGCGCTGGCGCTCACCAATTTGGAAGTGTGAAGCCAGAAGCCAGAAGTGGGTTCTGGCACCTGACTTCTGGCTTCACACTTCCAACTTCTGACTTCGCTCACGGCTCTGGCGAAGGATCCGGTGCCTCGATCCGCGACGCGGCGACGTCGAGCACGACGATGTCAACGCGGCGGTTGCGCGCACGCAACTCGGGCGACGTATTGGGCACGCGCGGGTGGTACTCGCCGTAACCGGCGGCCGACAGGCGAGCCGGGTCGAGATGGCCCTGCTCGACGAGGAACTGCACGACGCGCGTGGCACGCGCCGTCGAGAGCTCCCAGTTCGACGCGAAGAGCGGCGTGTGGATCGGCACGTCGTCGGTGTGGCCCTCGACGCGGATGAGGTTCGTCACGCGCCCGAGCGCGTTGGCCAGCGTCAGCAACACGCGACGCGCCGATGACTGGAGTTCCGCGCGACCCGGCGCGAACGACCCGGTCTCGGCCAGCGACAGCACGAGTCCGCGACTGTTCGTCGTCAGATCGAGTCCCGCCGACGCTGGTTCATCGGCGACGAGCTCGCGCAGTTCGTGTTCGACTGGCGACTCGACCGGCGGCGTGGGTGGCGGTGGCGCGGGAGGCGGCGGTGGATCCGGCAGACGAATGTCCGCAGGTGAGGCGGCTGGCGCTGGCGGCGGCGCGGACGCCGCACTCATCGCCTGCGCCGCGTACAAGCTGGCGAAGCACGCGAAGAGCAGCGTGACGATGTCCGCGTAGCCGAAGAGCCAGCGATCGCTCGAGGCGCGGATCGACCGGACGGGCGCGGGAGAGGACTGGCGCTTCACGCGGCCTCGGCGAACGCGCCGCCACGCTTGCGTAGATAGCCAGCCAGCCGCTCCTCGACGACACCAGGCGACGCGCCGTCGTGCAGCGCGAGCACGCCGTCAATGACGAGTTCGCGGCGTAGCGCGTCGAACCGCGCACGCGCACGCAGCCGTGTGGCGAGCGGCAGGAACAGGAGATTAGCGAGGCCGACGCCATAGAGCGTCGCGACGAACGCGGCGGCAATGCCAGGCCCCACTGCCGATGCCGAGAAGTGCTCCATGACACGCATGAGCCCGAGCACGGCACCGACGATGCCGAGCGTCGGCGCGTAACCCGCGGCCGCTTCGAACACTTGCGCGCGTTCTTCCTCACGCTCGGCGCACACGCGCGCTTCGAGATCGAGCGCTTCGCGGACGACCTCCACCGACATGCCGCTCGCGAGCAGCGTGAGCGCGCGCGCCAGGAACGCGTCGCCCGCGCGGGCAGCGTCGTCTTCAATCACCATCAGGCCACGTTGACGCGCCTTGCGCGCGTAGCCCATGAACGCCGGCACGAGCCCTTCGATGGGTTCCGGACGCCGGCGCACGAGATCGATCACCGCCGCGGCCGCGGCGCGAAGCGCGCCGGACGAAAAGCTCACGACGAGCGCGGCGAACGTGCCTCCGAACACGACGACCAAAGCTTCGGCCTGTACGAACGTGCGCAGACTGCCGCCCGTGGCCACGTGCGCCCAGGCGACGACGCCCAGGCCCGCGGCCACTCCCATCACGCTGAGCCATCCACCGTTGCGATACATCATGCTCCCCGCTGCGTGCGATGTGTGCCGATCGATCCGACGAGCAACGCGTCGGCGACGCGAATGACGTCCGGCAGGCGCGGCAGTTCGTCGGCGAGATCGGGACTCTCGAGAATCGTGCGGACGAACGCGAGGTCCTCCGCGGTGTCGACCGTGAGACGCAGACCCGGCCGGCGGCGATCGCCAGGCGCCATGGCGCGCAGCGCGCGGAACCGCGCGTCGCGCCGGATGAACGACGTCACGTGCTCGCGGTCGTACGGATCCTGGATGAGCGCGGCCGATCGTTCGAGCGCGGCCACGCGCACGACTTCGACCGCCGCGCCAATCGGCAGCCCCCGCTCGACGACGTGATCGGCCGGCACGTTGTGCCAGACTTCGAGCGCGCGCGCGGGTGCCTCGGGATCGACGAGCGGGTTGTCGGCCGTCGCACGCACGATCGTCGTCAAGCCGAACGCAGCCGCGGCGCCGAGGAATCGCGACAGCACGTCGTCTTCCGCGCCGCGAAAGACGTCGATGCCCATCCGCCGCGCCTCGTTGACGACAGCGTCGTCTTCGGATCGTTCGGTCGTGGCCACGATGACCCGCAGCCCTCCCGTACGCAACCGCAGGATCGCGTGCTCAAGGAGCGTGCGCCCACGCAGCCGCGCGAGCACCTTGCCCGGCAGCCGCCGCGATCCCGTCCGCGCCTGGAGGACGATGGCCGTGTCGTCCATCACGCCACCTCTGCGATCGATCGCGTGCTCGCGTTCGAGAAGCCGACGAGATCGCCGGCGACGAACACGGACGCTTCGTAACTCGTGAGCCAGAGGTCGTGCTGGAACCGCCCGATCGACGGCGTCACGCGACGTCCGCGCGCGAGATCGACGAGCAGCCGCGGAAAGTCCGCGCCCGCGGCAATCGTCAGGCCGATGCCACCCGAGAAGCGCGGGTTGATCTCGAACACGACCGGCCGGCCGTCGACGACGCGGCACTGGATGTTGATGGCGCCGGCGAAGCGCATCGCGTGCGCGCACGCGACGCCCAGATCGACGAGACGCGCATCACGCACCGTCCGCCCGCGATCGACGACGCCCGCGCGGATGACGACGCGCTCGCGCGGCACGACCGACAGCGGCTCGCCCGCGAAGTCGCAGAGGACGTCGATCGTGAATTCCGGGCCGTCGAGGTACGTCTGCACGACGGGGTCCGGCACGTACTCGAGGAAGAAGTCCAGCTCGCGCCAGTTGCGAATCGGGAAGGCGCCGACGCCACCGCGTCCGACGCGCGGCTTGATGAAGAGTGGAAAGATCGGATCGGCCGGCAGCTCGGCGGGCAGGCACGTGGCCGCCGCCGCGATGCCGCGGTCCGAGAGCGCGCGGCACGTGACCCGTTTGTCGTCGCACGCCATCGTCGTCGCGGCCGGCGAGACCGCGATGCGGACACCCTCGGCGCGGAAGCGATCGACGGCGCGCGCGAAGATCGACAGCTCGTCGTCGATCGTCGGGATGACGAGGCCGATCGCCTCCGCGCGGCAGATGTCGGCAATCACGTCGAGATAGGACGGATCGGTCGAGAGTGGGACCGCGTACGACCGGTCGGCGACGTAGACGGTCGGCGACAGCGGGTTGACGTCCGCGACTATCACCGATCCGCCGCCGGTGGCCGCGAGCGCGCGCTGAAACGCCTGGACGAGCGCCACGCGGCGCGATCCGGCCGTGATGAGCACGTTAAGCGACACGATTGGTCTCCAGGAGCGACAGCGGCTCGAAGTGGCGCGCGGTGAGCGGCTCGCCGCGTCCGATCGGACGCGTGAGACGAACGCCGCACACGAACGGCAGATCGGACGGCGGCAGACCGCCCGCGGGGCGAAGCGCGATGAGATCGGAAGCGGCGACGAGCGTCCCGGCCGCGAGATCGCGCGCCGCGCACAGCGATCGACGGCTGGCCGTACGATTGACGGCTTCCGCTTCGAGACACGCCTTGCGGCCCGATCCGAGCGCGAGCCATGCCCGGCGCGCGGCCGCGAGCGCCGCGGCCAGTTCGGCCGGCGTGCTCGACACGGCTGCATCGATCGCTTCGCCACTCGCGTCCGCGACGAGGTGCCGCTCGTAGAGCGCGGCCCCGAGCGCGACCGCAATCGGGAACGCAAACGCGTCGTCGCCGTGATCCGACAACCCGACGGGCACGTGGCACGCATCGGCGAGCGTCTGAATGGCGCGCAGGTTTTCGCTGCCGCGCGGCACGGGATACGCCGAGACGCAGTGCAGCAGCGCGATGTCGCGCGCGCCGGCCGCGCGCGCGACGTCGATGGCGTGCCGGGCTTCGGCGGCCGTCGACATCCCGGTCGAGATGACGAGTGGCTTGCCGGTGGCCGCGGCGCGTGCGATGAGTTGATCCCACGTCAGGTCGCCGCTCGCGATCTTGTACGCGTCGACGCCGACGCGATCGAGCAGATCGATGGCGCGCTCGGAGAACGGCGTCGAGAGTACGCGCAATCCGAAATTGCGCGCGCGATCGATGACCTGGCGGTGCGCGGCTTCGTCGAGCTCGAACGCCTGGAAGAAGTCGATCATCGAGCTGGCCGGCACGTGCGCGGGCGCGGGACAGCCGGGCGCGACGAGATCGCGCGCCTCGAACGTCTGCAGCTTGATGGCGTGCGCACCGGCGTCGGCCGCCGCGTCGACGAGCGCCAACGCGCGGCCGGTCGACCCGTGATGGTTCAGGCCGATCTCGGCGATGACGAACGGCGGCACGTCGGCCGCGATGCGGCGGCCGGCGATGGTGATGGCGGGAATCTCACGCGGCATGACGGGCCATGGCCTCCTCGACGAGCGTGCGCGCCAGCGCCGGCACCGACGACAGGCGATCGATCGCGGCCGACGCGCGCGTCGGCGCGTCGGACGGCGTCCACACGCGGCAGTGCACGGGCACCAGACCCGCGCCTACCGCGCCGACAACATCCGCGGCTTCGTCGTCGCCGACGAAGATCGTGTGGCGGGCGGGCACGCCGAGACGGCGCAGCACCTCCCCGAACGGTTCCGGGTCCGGCTTCCCCGCGCCCGATCCGTACTGGGCGGCGTAGACAACGGTGTCGACATAGCGCGCGACGCCGAGCGCCGCGACTTTGCGCGCCTGCACGGCGCGCGATCCGTTCGTCAGCACGCCGAGCCGCCAACCTTGCGCGCGCAGTGCGGCGAGCGTGCGGACCGAGGCGAGCGGCAGGCGGAAGCACGGCTGGTGATCGCGAACGATGCCGATGAGCGTCGGCAGCAGACCGGCCGGAATGCCGAACGTCTCGATGCACGCCTGGAGCTCGCGGCCTCGATCAGGTCCGCGCGAGGTGCGCGCGAGCAGTCGCAGCACGCGCCGACGATCGAGCCGGGATGTACGCGCGAGGTGCGCCGCGACGGCGGCGAATCCGCTCAGGACGAAGTGGCGGTACGGATAAAGCGTGTCGTCGAGGTCGAAGACGACGGCGCGGCGGTCAGGCAGCATGGTCACGCCCTCCTGCGAGGCGCGTGGCGCCAAGCTGACGCAGACGATCGGCGACGCGGATGGCGCCGCGTCCATCGACGATCGCGCCACCCGCGTGTCCGAGTGCGGCCGCTTCAGTGGGCGCGGCGATCAGTCGCGCGACGGCGGTCGCGGCACGGCTGATCGTGCGGGCACGGCTCGGCGCGCTGGCGTCGACGATCGCGCCCGCGTCGGCGAAGGCGCGCGTCGTCAGCCGCTGCGCTGGCGTGACCGCCACGGCCACACTCGGCGCGGCGAGCGCACAGGCCTCATAAAGCGTGAGTCCGCCGGCGACAACGGCGACACCAGCCGTGGCGAGCGACGCGTGCAGGCGGCCGGCGGGAATCCAGCGGCCGCGCGGGCCGAGCGCCGGGAGCCGTCCGGCCACGAAGCCTGGTGCCACTTCGACGACGGCGTCGGGCACGCGCCGGGCGATCGCATCAGCGAGCTCGACACCCATCGCGCGTACATAGGCGCCACCGCCGAGGGCGACGACGATGCGCGAGGCATCGCGACCGGCGGCTGCCGCGCGGCGGTCGGCCAACGACGGATCGAGGATGGCGAAGTCCGGTCCTTGCAAATCAGCGGGCGCACTGCCTGGCCGCATCGTGATGCTGCCGTCGATCGTCAGATCCGCGCGCAAGTTGAGCAGTCCGAGATCGCGCACGACGGCCACGGGAATGCCGCGCTGACGCGCACGTCGAATCCAGCGCGCCGCATGGTGCGCGCACGGATCGTCGACGACCATGAGCGCAGGCTCGTTCGCCGATGTGAGGACCGAGGACAATCGTTCGACCGTCCATCCCATTGCAACGGCTGCGCGAGCCGCGTCGGCCGACGCGCGCAGGACGACGCGCGGTGCGGCGTTGAGCGCGCGGGCGAGCACGGCGCTGCGCACGAGATGGCCGAAGCCGACGCGCGGTCCGGCGGCCGCGCAGAAGAGGACGGAAGGGGCCGCGGCTGTCATCTCAACCCGCCACCGCCGTCCGGACGGCGGCAATCGCCGCGTCGATCTGCTCGTCGGTCAACGCCGGAGAGAACGGCAGCGAGAGCACGCGCGCACCGATGCGCTCGGCGTGCGGGAACTGCCCGCGTGCGTAGCCGAACCGCGACGTGTAATAGCTGTGCAGGTGTACCGGCGGAAAGTGCACGCTCGTCGCAATGCCCGCTTCGGCGAGCCGCGCGGACACGGCGTCGCGCTGGTCGACGAGGATCGTGTAGAGGTGATGTGCGTGCGTCGACTTCGCATCGATCGGCGTGAAGCGATCGATCGGGAGACCGGCCAACCCGTCATCGTACCGACGGGCAATCGCGCGCCGGCGATCGAGGTGCCGCTCGATCGCCGCGAGCTGGTGCAGGCCAATCGCGGCCTGCAGATCGGTCATGTTGTACTTGAACCCCGGCATGACGACGTCGTAGCCGACGGCGCCGCCGTCGTGACGCTGCCACGCCGCGCGCGTGAGACCGTGAAGCGACGCGATGCGCATCCGCTCGTCCGCTACGGCCGACGCGGTCGTCACCATTCCACCCTCGCCCGTCGTCACGTTCTTCGTCGCGTAGAAACTGAAGCAGGTGAAGTCGGCCGTCGTCCCGACCTTGCGGCCGCCGGCGACGCCTTCGATGCAGTGCGCGGCGTCTTCGATGAGGATGAGGCCGTGGCGCCGAGCGATCGCCTGAAACGCGGACACGTCGGCCGGACGGCCGCCGTAGTGCACGACGATGAGCGCGCGCGTGCGCGGCGTGATGGCGGCTTCCGCAGCCGCTGGATCGAGATTGCCCGTGCGCGGATCGACGTCGGCGAACACCGGCGTGGCGCCCGTGTGCACGATGACGTTCGCCGTAGCGCAGAACGTGAGCGGCGTCGTGATCACCTCGTCGCCCGGGCCGATCCCGGACACGAGCAATGACAAGTGCAGGCCGGCCGTGCACGAATTGAGCGCCAGCGCGTGTGGCGCGCCGATGTAGGCGGCGAAGCGTTCTTCGAACAGCCGGACGCGCGGCCCCGTCGACAGCCAGCCCGACTCGAGCGTCGCGATGACCTCGGCGATCTCTTCCGGTCCGATGGCCGGAGGCGAGAACGGGACGACGGCGTGCGCGGCGACGGTCGTCATGCGGCGTGTCCGTACGGCGACGGATCGTCGGGCGCGCCACCGAACGCGTCGAGGACGCTGCGCCATGCCGCCAGGGCCGGGGCGAAGCGACGTTCGATCGTGCCGGCAATCGCATGGCGATCGCCGCCCATTTGCGCGGCGACGAGCGACATGACGGCGCGGCGCGTATCACGCGCGGCGTCGAGGCCGGCCGACTCGCACCACTCGTCGAGATCGCGGCCCATTTCCTCGACGGCGGCGCTGATGAGCTGGACGAGCGCGTGCGTGCCCTGGATGAGCGCGGCCAGGCCGCGGCGGCCGTCGTCGGTGCGTCCCCAGCGGAAAGCGCGCGCGGTCTCGTCGGCGCGCTGCTCGAGCAGGCGCACGGCCTCGAGGCCGGTGGCCATGGCTTCGGCCACGAGCGGCGCGAACTGTTCGAGCGGCGTCGCGATCGTCGTTCGACCGACAGGTCCGGGCCGGCCGGCCGTCACGCGTGGCCCATCGTCGGCCATGTGATCGAGCCGCACGGCGACCGGAACTGCACGCATCTTCGCGCGATGACTCGCCGATCGGGCGTCGGGTGTCAGATAGGTCACCGACATCACGCTTCCTCCGGCGGGGAGAAAGGCGAGGATGGTGCCAGGACGAGGGTTCCGGGTTCCTGGGTTCAAGGTTCCAGGGTTCGGGTTCCGGGTTTCCGGTTCGTTGGTTCCGCGTTCGGAGGTGCCAGGTGCGGGCGGTTCCGCGTGCCTCGTGCAGCGGGTTCCACGTTCTCTATTCGCGCCTTCGCGTCTTCGCGTGAGGCTCCGGGTTCCTGGTTCGGGTTCGCGCGGCCCTTTGGGCGCGCGGGTTCCAGGTTCGCGCGCCGGGTCGCTGTACACTCATCGCCCATGTCCGAACCCGAGCGACCGGCCCGACCGTCGCTGACGCGCTGGCAGGTGTTCGCCGTGACCGGCATCGTCATCGTGGCCGGCGTGCTGCGGTTCGCGCACCTGCGGAGCGGCGTGCCGTACGCGGTGGGGGTGGACGAGCCCGACATCATGTGGCGCGCCGTCCGGATGATGAAGACGGGTGACTTCAACCCGCACTTCTTCGACTGGCCGAGCCTCACGATTTACCTGCAGTGCGCGGTCGCCTGCCTGACGTTCCTGTCGGGCGCCATGCACGGCGCCTGGCGCACGCTCAACCAGGTGAGCGAGGCGGACTTCTACGTCACGGGCCGCGCGTTGACGGCCGCGATCGGCACGGCGACCGTCGCCGTGACGTTCGTCGCCGCACGGCGATGGGGCGTTGCCGTCGCCCTCGGCACCGCGGTCCTGATGGCCGTGATGCCCCATCACGTCCGCGAGTCGCACTACACGCTCACCGACGTCCCGATGGCATTCTTCGTGACGGTCGCCTGGTGGCTGGCGCTGAGATCGCTCGACGCGCGCAACCTGCGCGCGTTCGCCTGGGCGGGCGTCGCGGCCGGCCTGGCTGCGTCGGCCAAGTACAACGGCAGCATCGCCATTGTCATGCCGGCCATCGCGGCGGTCGCGGCCGGCGGCTCGCTGGCGGCCATGGGGCAACGCCTCGGCGTCATCGCCGCGTGCAGCGCCGGTGCGTTTCTCGTCGGCACGCCGTACGCGCTCTTGGACCTACCCAAGTTCCTGGACGACTACGCACGACTGGCCGCCATCTTCGCCGCGCCGCGCGCGGGCGAACCCGGGTGGTCGATCTACCTCAAACACCTGCGCGGCACGCTGGCGACACCGGGCATGATCGCCGCGGCCATCGGCCTGGCCGCCACCGCTGCGCGCATCGTCGTTGGCCCCAATCGCGGCCGATGGATGCTCACACTCGCCTGCCCGCTTGTCTACTTCGTCGTGATGGCGAGGAGCTTTCAGATCTACGGCCGCTATACGCTGCCGCTCCTGCCGTTCGCGTGCCTCTTCGCCGCCATCGGCGTCGCCATCGTCGCGTCAGGTCTCATGCGCCTGCTTCGACCGCGACGCTTCTGGACGACGACGATTGCGGCCGCGGCGCTGACGCTCGTCGTCGCCGTCGTGCCGGCGTCACGATCGATTGCCTTCGACCAGATGATCGCGCGCACGAGCACGATGGACGAGGCCTACGCGTGGATCGTCAGCCACATCCCGCCCGGGTCGAAGGTCGCGATCGAGTCCCGCGTCCTGCTCCTGCCGCCAGCGTATCCATCGGAACACTTCCGCTCGGTGCTCGATCACTCGTACGAAGGGTACGTATCGGAAGGCTTCACATACCTCATCGCGTCGACCGACGGCTACCAGGCCGCCTTCGCACCGCCGCCGCCCGGCCGGGACGCACTCGCGCGTTATCGCACGCTGTTCGCCCAGACCACCGAGGACGCCGCATTCGTCCCGACCAACGGTCAACCGGGCCCCACGCTGCGGATCTTCAAGCTGACGAAGTAGCCGAACCTGGAACCCGGAACCCGGCGCGCCCGAAGGGCCGCGCCGAACCACGCAGAACCCGGAACCGGAGCTTCACGCGAAGACGCGAAGACGCGAATGAAGAACCGGGAACCCGCCGCACCTGGAACGCGGAACCACCCGCACCTGGAACCTCCGAACGCGGAACCAACGAACCTGAAACCCGGAACCCGAACCCCGGAACCTTGAACCCAGGAACCCGGAACCCTCGTCCCTAAAGCTTCCCCATTCCCCTCCGATTACCTCCTTGCCTGACGGCGGTCGCCGCGGGCGCTGGCAAGGACGCCGGCCGATCGCTTCAAGGAGGACAGGTTCATGGCTTCGTTTTCAGTTGTTTCCAACGTCTCGGCGAGCAACGCCCAGGCGAACCTCAACACGACCAACATCGGCCTGCAGCAGGCCCTCACGCGTCTTTCGAGCGGCTACCGCATCAACCGGTCGGGCGACGACGCGGCCGGTCTCGTCGTGGCCAACAGCTACCGTTCGCAGCAGGCGGTCCTGAACCAGGGCGTCCGCAACGCCGGCGACGGTCTCTCCACGCTCCAGATCAAGGACGGCGCGCTCAACAACATCTCGACGCTGCTCGATCGTCTCTCGACGCTCGCCACCGAGTCGGCCTCGTCCAGCTCGTCGGTCGACCGCGACGTGCTCAACAAGGAGTTCCAGGACGTCCTCGGGGAAATCGATCGTGAAGCGAACGTCGCCGGCCTGACGGCCGACCAGGGCTTCTCGGTGTTCGTCAGCAACGACGGCGCGAACGGCGTCATCGGCGGCACGATTGGCGGCGTCACGACCACGGCGTTGGGCATCAACGCCTCGACCATCGCCGACGCGGCGTCGGCGGCGACGGCCGTGTCGGACATCGCGGCGGCGGTCAAGACGCTCGGCACCGCGCAGGCCACGGTCGGCACGCTCGAGAACCGGCTGCAGTTCGCCACCTCGCTCGCCCAGTCGCAGATCGTCAACACGAGCGCAGCCGAGAGCCGGATCCGCGACGCGAACATCGCGGAGGAGTCGGCGAACCTCACGCGCTACAGCGTCCTCACGCAGAGCGGCCTCGCGGCGCTGGCCCAGGCGAACAGCCAGAGCAGCGCGGTCCTGTCGCTGTTGCGGTAGGCCTCCACGCGTGGATGGTCGTCCCCAGCCGTCCATCCCGCGTCATCCTCTCGCACGCACGCCCGCCTCGCGCGGGCGTGCGCGTTTCTGACACGACGTGTCAGGCTCAACTTCGAACTTCGAACTATGAACTTCGAACTTGGGTTCCGGTTCGTTGAGCGCTTCGGCAGGATAAGCAGCCGGGCCGATCGCGCCGATACATCAAAGAGCTGGTCTCTGCGAGAGCTACGTCCGGCCTGCACGATTCGGCACGCAGTCCGTAGTTCGTAGTTCGAAGTTCCAAGTTCGAAGTTTTCCCGAAAGGACTCCCCCGTGGGATCGACGATCACCTTCAGCGGGTTCAACGACATCGACTTCAACACGGTGTTGAACGCGCTGATGGACCAGGCCAGCCAGCCGCTCACGGCCCTGCAGACGCAGCAGTCCGCGCTGCAGTCGCAGGTCACGACCTACGGCACGCTGAAGTCGCAGGTCGCGACGCTGCAATCAGCGGCCGAGGACCTGGCGGATCTGTCGACCACGTCGTCCTTCACCGCGCAGTCGAGCGCGCCCTCGGCGGTGTCCGTCTCGACCACGGGCACGGCCACCGGGGGCGACTACGACGTCGTCGTCAACGACCTCGCGCGCGCGCAGGTGACCGCGTCGACGTCGGTCTCGCCCGACGCGGCGACGACGGTCGTCGCGAGCGGCGGATCGCTCACGATTGGCGGAGTCGCGGTGACCGTCGCCGGCGACGTCACGCTGCAGGGCGTGGCCGACGCCATCAACAACACGGACGGCATCGGCGTTCACGCGGCCGTGATTCGAACCGGCACCGATGCCTATCGGCTGACGCTCACCGGATCGCTCAGCGGCGAGGCGAACGGCTTCACGATCACGAACGGGCTGACCGGCGGCGCCGGCGTCACGTTCGCCGACACGGACGGCAACGGCATCTCGGGCGATTCGGCGGAGGACAACGCCGTCAACGCGTCGGATGCCTCGCTGCTCGTCAACAACATCGCCGTCACCAGCAGCTCGAACACGTTCACCGACGTCATTCCCGGCGTCACGTTCACGGCCTACGCGAAGGATCCGAACACGACGGTGCACATCGGCGTGACGTCGGACAGCTCGGCGTTCGCCGCGAAGCTCGACGCGTTCGTCAAGTCGTACAACGACATCGCGTCGTTCATCAACGACCAGCGGACGGCCGCAGCCCAGGGCGACACGTCGAGCATCGGCCGCGACGCGCTCCTGCGGCAATTGAGCGGCAGCCTGCGCACGACGCTCCTCGGCGCGCACGGATCGGACGTGCTGACCCGTCTCTCGGAGATCGGCGTCGAGTTCCAGCGCGACGGCACGTTGTCGCTCGATACGAACACGCTCACGACCGCGCTCGTCAACAACGAGGCAGATGTCCGCGATCTGCTGTCGGGCACCGATGGCGCGTTCACCGCGGTCTCGAGCGTGCTCGACGGCTACTCGCAGGCGAACGGCTTTCTCTCGACCGCGACCGACACGCTGACGCGGCAGATCAAGTCGATGGATCAGCAGATCCAGGACATGCAGGCGCGGCTGGCGCAGCAGCGCGACACGCTGCAGCAGCAGTTCACGCAGGCCGACCTCATCATGTCGCAGTTGAAGAGCCAGACGTCGTCGCTGTCGAGCTTCGGCGCGAACCTCGGCACGTCCCTCTGAATCGCACGCCCATGACCCCGACGTCGGTCGCCAACCAGTACCTCGCCACCCAGGTTCAGTCGAGCCGTCCGCTCGAGCTCGTCGTCCTGCTCTACGACGCGGCGCTGCGCCACACGGCGACCGCGCGCGACGCGATGCTGCGCCGCGACATCCCGACGCGCCGGACGGCACTGTCGAAGACGCTGGCGATCATCGGCGAGCTGCAGAGCACGCTGGACATGGAACGCGGCGGCGCGATTGCCGCCGAGCTGGATCGACTCTACGGGTGGATGCAGTCGCGGCTGCTCGACGCCATCGCCAAGCAGGACGCGCAGCCCATCGAGGAGACGCGCCGCGTGCTCGAGACGCTGCGCGGCGCCTGGCACACGATCGCGTCCGCGTCGCCAACCGAGGCCCACGCGTGACCCCCGACGAGCTCGCGCGCCTCATCGAGCAGTACCGCGCCGGCATCGAGGCCGAGCTGAGCCTGCTCCGCCGGCTGGCCGACGTCTCGGGTCAGCAGCGATCGGTCACGCACGCACGCGATTTCCAGGCGTTCGGCGCCACCGCCGACGAGCGTGATCACATCATGCGCAGCCTGGTGACCATTGAAGACGATCTGCGCGCCGTGCGGCTCGCGCTCACGACGCACCGCGATCTGGCGGCCGAGACGCCCGGCTTCGACGAAGTCGCCGCGCTGCACCGCGAAGCCGCCGACCTCGTCGCGTCGATCCTGCGCACCGATCAGGCCTCGCTCTCGGCGCTGGCCGATGCCGAGCTCGCGCATCGCTCCGCGGTCGCGAGCCTCGAGCGCGGCGAGACGACGCTCGCCGCCTACCGGCGCGTGCTGGCGCCGCCGGTCTCGAGCGCCACGCTCGTCAACCGCCGCGGCTGATCGCAGACCGCGACGACGAACGTCGCGCGATCACGGAATCCCAAACGTTCGTAGATGGAAGCGGCGCGGCGGTTGTCCGCCGCGACGAGGAGCGTCGCCTGCGTGAAGCCGTGCGAGGCGGCTTCGGCCACGGCGCGTGCCACGAGCGCGGTGCCGAGACCGCGGCCGCGCGCAGAAGGGTCGACGGCCACCTGCGCCAGGTGCGCGGTGCCCGGCGCGAGCTCGCTCGCGAAGACGGCGCCCGCCAACCGGCGCGTCCCGTCGAGATCCGCCATGACGCTGAGGTCGGGCCGGAATCGCCCGCACGCCGACGTGGCGAGCAGACCGCGAACGTAGTCGATCCACTCGGCGTCCAGCCCACGCGGCGCGAACGCGCGCACGTCGGAGGCATCTTCATACGACCGCGCGCACAACGTCACGAACGGCTCGACGTCGCCCATGTGCCACGGCCGCAGGCGGAACGGCACGTCGACGGCCACCGCGGCATGTACGGGCGTTGAGAGATAGCGGTAGGTCGCCGTCGCAAAGCCCGCGCGCTCGAGCGCTTCGGCCAGTCCGGGCGCGCCGCCGCGGCAGCACACCGTGGCGATCGACGCGCGCGCGGCCGATGGCGATCGCCGGATCGCGTCGACGAGCGCCGTGGCGGCGCCGGCCGTCTCGGCGACGAACATCGCGACCTGCAGCATGTCGCCATGGACCAGGAAGCACGTCCAGCCGGCGATGCGCGAGAAATCGTCACGCAGGATGAAGCCCGCCAGCCGGCCATCGGCGCGCGACGGCTCGATGGTGCGCCACGCCTCGGTGACGTCCCAGTCGAGCTCGGCGCGCCAGCGATCCGCCTCCGCCTCGATGAGCGGCTGAATCACGGCCGCCGGTTCCGCTCGCCAGTCCTCGCAGGTGAACATCAGTCGTGCGGCTCCTGCCGCGTTGCGCGTTGCCGCAGACGCGAGACGAGCGCCCGCGCGGCATCCGGTTCGGCGGCCGCCGAGGCATTGGCCGCTCGGATTTGATCGTAGATTTCCCGCCGGTGCACCGGCACGTGCGGCGCGGCCGTGACACCGATGCGCACCGCGTCGCGCCCGATGCGCAGCACTTTCACCTCGATGCCGTCTCCGATGACGATCGCCTCGTCCGCCTTGCGGGTGAAGACGAGCACGCGTCACCCCAGCGGATGATCGAGCCGGTACGGACTTTCCACCGGCACGATCTGAATGCCGCGCATCGACGCCGGGTTGATGACGATGGGCGCGCGCAGGTTGACGGTGGCCGGCGCGTGCTCGTGCGCCGAGACGAGCGCGAGCCACACGAGCGGCGCGTCGGGCGCCGCGTCGAGACGCGCGCGGTCGGCGCTCCCGATCTCGCCCGCAAACGCCGGCTCGACCTGCCGCGGATCGATCGCGACGAACGACGGCGCGTCCGGGCCCACGCCCTGGAGCAGCGTGAACGGATCGAGCGACGGCGAGCCGACCAGCACGAACCGATGATTCGATTCGAAGCCGGGCAGCCCGTCGGCGAACGTCACGACCTCTTCGTGTACGGCGACGTCGGTCATCACTGCAGGTAGTCCAGGAGCGACTGCCGTTCGGCGGAGCTGACCGCGCCGAGCGCCGCCCGATAGGCCGTGTCGGCCTGCGACATCTTGGTGGCCGACTCGGCGAGATTCGCATCCTCGAGCGTCGACCGCCGCGTGTCGGCCGCCTGCCGCAGCACCTGCAGCCGCGCCGTCGCGTCGTCGACGCTGTTCTCGGCCGCGCCCAGCCGGCCCTGAGCCTGGAGCGTGCGGTCGAACGCGCGGTCGAGCGCCGACAGCCCGTTCGTGATCGCGTCGTCGTCGCCCGCTTCGATCGCGTCGGCGAGCTGGTCGAGCGTCGTGAAGACGTCGGTCGTGTCCGAGCCTTGCGCCACCGCCTGGCCGTTGACCGTCGTCGAGACGAGCTGGCCGTGCTGGACTTCCACTTGGGCGGTGTCGGCGTTGCCCTGATACGTCCAGACGCCGCCCACCTGCGCGTACGACGGCTGGTCGACGGCCGTGCCCGAGAACAGGTAGGTACCGTTGAAAGTCGTGTTGAAGTCGGTGACGAGCGAATCGCGCAGCCCGCGAATCGCCTGCGCCGCCGAGTCGCGCGCCGTCTGGTCGACCGTGGACCCGCGCGCGCTCGTGCCGGTGACAATCGCCGAGCTCAGCTTGTCGACGATGCCCGCCAGCACGTTGTCGGTGGCCGACAGCTTGGCGGAGGCCGAGTTGCTCGTCGCCGTGTAGGCGTCGATCGTGGCCATCGTCGCGTGCTCGCCGATGGCCTGGCTGGCGCCGAGC
>DASZOV010000081.1:0-12692 GCA_035550595.1 Vicinamibacterales bacterium | reverse complement strand
CGGCACGACGATCACGTCGAGCTTGTAGATCTTGGCGAACTCCTCGGCCTCGGTCTCGGCCGTGCCGGTCATGCCGGAGAGCTTCGCGTACTTGCGGAAGTAGTTCTGGAAGGTGATGGTCGCGAGCGTCTGGTTCTCGCGCTCGATCTTCACCTTCTCCTTGGCCTCGACGGCCTGGTGCAGCCCGTCGCTCCACCGGCGGCCCGGCATCAACCGTCCCGTGAACTCGTCGACGATGACGACCTGGCCGTCCTTCACCATGTAGTCGACGTCGAGCTTGAAGAGCGCGTGCGCCCGCAGCCCCTGGTTCACGTGGTGGAGCAGCGGCATGTTGACCGGGTCGTACAGGCCGCCCGACCCGGGAGCCAGCCGATGCGCGAGCATCGTCTCGGCCTTGGCCATGCCGCCCTCGGTGAGCTGCACGGTCTTGTGCTTTTCGTCGACGATGAAGTCGCCGCTTTCCTCGAGCGCGTCACGTTCCTCGGCCTTGACGTCGCCGCGCGTCACGGCGCCGGCCTTGAGCTTCGGGATGATCCGGTCGACCTCGTAGTAGAGGTCCGTCGACTCCTCGGCCGGGCCCGAGATGATGAGCGGCGTGCGCGCCTCGTCGATGAGGATGCTGTCGACTTCGTCGACGATGGCGAAGTTGTGCCCGCGCTGGACGTAGTGCGCGAGCTCGAACTTCATGTTGTCGCGCAGGTAGTCGAAGCCGAATTCGTTGTTGGTCCCGTAGGTGATGTCGCAGGCGTAGGCCACCTGCCGCTCCGCGTCGTTCAGATCGTGCTGCACGACGCCGACCGTCATCCCGAGGTAGCGGTAGATCCGCCCCATCCACTCCGAGTCGCGGCGCGCCAGGTAGTCGTTGACGGTGACGACGTGGACGCCTTTGCCTTCGAGAGCGTTCAGATAGGCGGGCAGGGTAGCGACGAGCGTCTTGCCTTCGCCAGTCTTCATCTCGGCGATGCGCCCGCCGTGGAGCACCATGCCGCCGATGAGCTGCACGTCGAAGTGCCGCATGCCGAGCACGCGCCGGCCGGCCTCACGGACCACGGCGAACGCTTCGGGCAGCACGTCGTCGAGCGACTCGCCACCCGAGACGCGCTCGCGCAGCGTCGCGGTCCGGCCGCGCAGATCCGCTTCCGACAGGCCGGTCACCGTCGATTCCAGCTCGTTGATGCGCGCCACGGCCGGACGCAGGCGTTTCAGTTCCCGGTCGTTCTGCGTGCCGATGACCTTGGCGAGGAGCGTGTTGATCATGCGGGATGTCCGAGCGCCCGGGCCGGCCGCACGGGCCGCCCCTCGAGCGCGGGGAGATTCTTTCGATATTAGCAGAGACGCGGCGTCCGGCGGACGCCGGACACATGGATCGCGCACGATGCATGCATGTAGGGGTGGCCTCCCGTGGCCGCCCGATACGTGCAGTGTTCCAGTGGCCGCCCGCCCGACGTGCGTCGAGGTTGATGACTACGGCTT
This sequence comes from Vicinamibacterales bacterium, assembly GCA_035550595.1. GTDB lineage: Bacteria > Acidobacteriota > Vicinamibacteria > Vicinamibacterales > SCN-69-37 > CALFMR01. The sequence continues at coordinate 11,219 of DASZOV010000081.1, read as the reverse complement.
GGCGAGCAAGCGCAGTGGGTTGATCGGCTGGCCGTTCAACAGAATTTCGTAGTGCAGGTGCGGACCCGTCGTCCGGCCCGTCGCGCCGACGTAGCCGACGATCTCGCCGCGATGGACGCGCTGGCCCGCGTGCACGGCGAACGCGGACAGATGGCCGAACCGCGTGCCGATGCCGAAGCCGTGATCGATGACGATGCAGTTGCCGTACGCGCCGTTGTAGTTGGCCGACGACACCGTGCCGTCCGCTGTCGCCCGTACGGGTGTGCCGCGATTGGCTGCGATGTCGAGCCCCGAATGGAAGTCAGGCGATCCGTTGAAGGGATCCTTGCGCACGCCGAAGCCGGACGAGAGCCAGCCGGTGAGCGGCCAGATCGACGGCGTCGCGCGGGCGAGGGCTTGCTGACTCTCGACTTGATCTTTGACGGTGGCCAGCCGGCCTTCGAGCGCCGTCAGGAGATTCTTCAGCAGGCCGAACGTGCTGGCGGGCGACTCGACCGCCGCGGCTGCCGGCGGCACGGCCGCGCCACCGGTCGCACGCGACCGGATCACGGCGGGCAGCTTGTCGAGTGCCGCACGTTCGGCCGGGTCGAGCTGCGCCTGATCGCTCAGCTTCGTGAGCGCCGACTGCAGCGACGCGATCTGATCGGCGAGCTCGCCGGTCGCCGCCCGGTAGCTCTCGTTCTCGACTCGAAGGTTCTCATTGGCCGACCGCAGGGCCGCAAGCTCGGCGGGATCGGTCGTGCTCGCACCCAAGCCGATGAGAAGTGGCAGGGCAGCCAGCGCCACCAGGACCGCGATGGCGGTGCGCCTCGCGATGCTCAGCCGGCGAACGGCACCAGTACTGCGGTTGGCGATGAGAATTGTGTAACGCGGCGATTTCATCGGCCCGACGACGACCTCCGGTGAAACCCAGTCAAGAACTATGCAAACCCGTGGACTTTAACACAGGGCCAGGCCCGTCACGTACGGAAACTTCGTGAAGGCGCCAATGGCCGCGGTTGTGACGGTGCAAGCGGCCTGCCAGAGGGGCGAGGGCCGACCGTCGTTCAGACCGGGCCTCGGTGCGTGGCCGCATCCGGGCGGCTTATCGGCCCCGCGCCGCCGGGCCGTCAGGCCGCCGATTCGGTCCGGAACTGCAGCGCCTCGGCCAGGTGCGCCGCCTGAATCTCGCCGCTGCCGGCCAGATCGGCGATCGTCCGTGCGACGCGGAGAACTCGCGCGACGGCCCGCGCGCTGAGCGCCAGTCGCGACGCGCCGGCACGAAGCAAGCCCTGGGCGTCGGGCCCGAGCCGGCACGCATGCCGGAGACGTTCACCATCGAGCCGGGCGTTCAGCACGTCCTGCCGAGCCGCCTGTCGCGCCCGCGCCGCGACCACGCGCGCACGCACGGCCGCAGTCGGCTCACCGGGCGTCGCGCTGCCGAGATCCGCCCACGGCAATGCCGGCAGATGGAGCAGCAGATCGAACCGGTCGCGGAGCGGCCCCGACAAGCGACGCTGATACCGCTCGATCGCACCGGCCGAACAACGGCACGCGCGCTGGTCGCTGCCGGCGTAGCCGCACGGACACGGATTCATCGCGCCAACGAGCATGACGTCGGCGGGAAACACCGTGGACCGCGCCGCGCGCGCGATGTGGACGACGCCGCGCTCGAGCGGTTGACGCAGCGTCTCGAGCACGCGGCGGCTGAACTCCGGCAGTTCGTCGAGGAACAGCACGCCGCCGTGCGCCAGGCTGAGCTCACCCGGCCGTGGCAGCGCACCGCCGCCGACGAGCGCGACGTCCGAGCAGGTGTGATGCGGCGCGCGGAACGGACGCTCGCGCAGCAGTCCGCAGCCCGGCCGCAGTTGTCCGGCGACCGAATGGATCGTCGTGACGACGAGCGATTCCTCCGTCGTGAGCGGCGGCAGCACACCCGGCAACCGGTGCGCCAGCATCGTCTTGCCCGCGCCTGGCGGACCGGACAAGAGCAGATGATGCGCACCGGCCGCCGCGATCTCGAGCGCGCGCCGGCCCGCGAGCTGGCCGCGAACGTCGGCCAGGTCCGGCAAATCGGCAGCCACGACGTCCGCGCCGACGCACGGCGCGTGCGGCGTGGGCGACGGCGCGACGAGCACGCGCGCGGCGTCGAGGAGCGACGCGACGGGAAACAGCTTCAGTCCGGCGACGATGCTGGCTTCGTGCAGATTCGCCGTGGGAAACATCAGCGCGCCCATCTGTTCACGCGCTGCAACCGCGATCGGCAGGAGCCCGCGCATCGGAGGCACGCTGCCGTCGAGCGACAGGCCGCCGACGATCGTGAATCGCCGGTCCTCACGATGGGGCAGCATGCCAGCCGCGGCGAGGATGCCGAGCGCGATGGGCAGATCGAACGCCGCGCCGACCTTGCGCAGATCCGCGGGCGCGAGGCTGACCGTCACACGCTCGGATGGAAAGGGGAAGCCCGAGTTGCGGATCGCGGTCCGCACGCGATCGCGACTCTCGCGCACGGTTGCATCGGGCAACCCGACCATCGTGACACCCGGCAGACCAGGCGAGACGTCCACTTCGACCGAGACTGGAACCGAGTCGAGACCGAACAGTGCGGCGGCATTCAGGCGGGCGAGCATGCCGCCATTGGCGCAAGAGTGTCGCCAGGTGGCGAGATGAAAAAAGCGGCGCGAATCCTGGGATCCGCGCCGTGATGTTGCAGAAACTGCAAGGTGCGGGTTCGCAGTTTCTGCGAACTCGGTCTGGCGCTATTGCGGGAGCGTGAGGCGATCCCCGATGTGAATGCGATCGGTGCGCAGGCGATTCGCCGTCTTGAGGTCGTCGACGGTCGTCGAGAACTGGCGCGCGATGCTGAACAGCGTGTCGCCGCGACGAACGCGGTAGCTCGTCGGCGCCGCGCCGCGTCCACCGGCGGCCTTGGCCGACCGCGCCGGCGTCGACGGCAGACCGGCCGTCGTGCGCCGCGGAATCATGAGCGTCTGGTTCACGCGGATGCGGGACCGCGACGTCAGGTCGTTGGCCAGCCGCAGCTCGCTCAGTGACACCCTGTACTTCCGCGCGATCGTCGACAACGTCTCGCCGCGTTTCACGCGATGGAAGTCGAAGTGGACGTAGAGCGGGTCAGCCGTCGCGAGCTTCATGCGGACGGTCGCGGCCGTGCCGAGCGGGACCTTCAGATCGTGCTCGGTCACCGGCGTCGTCGTGCGCCGCAGCTCGGGGTTGAGGTCGCGCAGTTCGTCGACCGACACGCCGATCCACTCGGCGATGGTTTTAAGGTCGAGCGCGTTGGGCACGCTGACGCGCTCGTAGGCGAGCGGCGCAGCCGATCCGACCTCGAAGCCATAGAGCGCCGGATGGCTGCCGATGATGATCGCCGCCATGATCATCGGCACGTACTCGCGCGTGTCGCGCGGCAGGTACTTGGTCGACGCGCTGAGCGCCCAGAAGTCGTCGGTGTGCGCGCGCTGGATCGCGCGCTGAAGACGCCCGGGGCCGGCGTTGTAGCTGGCGAGCGCGAGGTTCCAGTCGTCGCCGAAGTTGTCGTACAGCGCTTTCAGGTACTGCGCTGCCGCGCGCGTGGCCTTCTCGGGATCCGACCGCTCGTCGAGGAACCAGTTCTGCTCGAGGCCGTACGCGGCCCCCGTGTCGGACATGAACTGCCACATGCCGCGCGCGCTCACACGCGAGAGGGCGTTCGGCTTGAACGCGCTCTCGACGAGCGGCACGTAGGCGAGATCGAGCGGCAGCCCCTCGGACTGAAAGACGCGCTGGATCATGGGCATGTATCGCAGGCCGCGCTCGAGCCCCGCTTCCATGAAATCGTGGAGCCGCCCCTGGAAGAGCTCGACGTAGGACAGGACCTGATCGTTGAGCGGGATGTCGATGTCGTGCTGGCTGCGCGCCAGATCGGCGCGGACGGTTTCCTCGGTCGTGGGTGCCGCGGTCGGCCGCTCGAACATCGCCGCGCCGAGCAGTTCGTCGATGGCTGCCGGCTCGGACTGCGTCTCGGTGAACCCGTCGCTCTCACGCAGCGCCAGGATGTCGAGCGCGCTGATCTGATCGAGCAGCCGATCGAGCTCGGCCGACAGCCGTGGCTCGCTGCGCGCGCCGGTCGGTGAGCTCATGAGCAGATCGATCGCCTGATCGAAATGTCCGCGCGCGCTTTCGCGCTTGCCGGCATCGAGGTCGTGCTGACCGGCCGTGAACTCGGCCTCGGCTTTCGAAACAAGATCCGCGATCGGATCGGGGGCGAGGGGAACCTCGGGAGCGTTGGCGCGATCGAGAGGCGTGACGGGAAGCGAAGCGGCCGGAGGGAGGACCGGTTTGGCGTGGGCTCCACAGCCCACGAGCCATCCGGACAGGCACACCACGATCAGGCGGCGTGAAACCATCATGCAGGAGCTCGACGTGTTCTTTACGGGCGCGTGCGCATCGATGCCAAACCGCCGCTACGGTACCACAAGACTCGTCGGATCGGACGAGGAAAAACGCGGCCGTGCAGCCGCGCGCAGACGCGCGTCAGCGACGCGGCCAGCCGTCGAGGACGAACACGCGACGCGCCTCGCCGAGATCACGCGCCGACGGCGTGATGATCGTCCGTTCGCCGACGAGAATCGTGCGGCCGTGCGCAATCGCGTGCCGAACATCCTCCTCGCAGACGAACTCAGCGACCGCGGCGCTCGCCGCGGCATCCCGCGAGGGCGTCGCAGCGGCTGGGGCCGAGCGGCCGCGGCCTGCCAGATACGACGCCAGTTCCTGCCGGATGGCCGCCGCCCCGATCTCGTGCGTCACCGGCAGCGAGGCGACCTTCGGTAGCGGCATCGGCGCCGCGACCGGTGTGGACGCGAGCTGCGGCACTGGCGGCGCCGCGGATCCCGCGCGTGGCGCGGGGCGCAACTCGTAAGCCAGCCGCTTGATGTTCAAGAGGTGCCGCGGCGAGATGTTGTCCGACGTGATGTTGCCGCCGTAGCCGCCGCACCCGAGCGTCATCGCCGGATCCAGCCCCGTCGTGAGTCCGATCGACCCGTGCGTCGTCGGTGTGTTGACGACGATGCGGAAAGCCGGCTTCTTCAGGCCGAACTCGAGGATGATCCGCTCGTCGCGTGAGTGAATCGACATCGTGTGGCCCATGCCGCCGTAGCGCAGGATCTGTTTGCAGCGCTCGCAGCCCTCACGCCAGTCCGCGACGACGTAGTAGGAAAGGACGGGGCAGAGCTTCTCGATCGAGAGCGGGTAGTCGCGCCCAACGCCGCCGAGCTCGGCGATGAGCACGCGTGTCGATGACGGCACGCGGATGCCGGCGCGTTCGGCCAGCACGGTGGCCGGACGGCCGACGAGCGCCGGATTCGGCAACCGTTGCGGCGTGATGAGCACGGAGGTCAGCGCGTTCGCTTCGGCCGGCGACAAGAAGTACGCGCCTTCGGCCACGAGCGCGCGACGCAATTCGTCGGCGACGGCGTTCTCGACGACGACGGAATTCGGTGACGAGCAGAGCAGTCCGTTGTCGAACGTCTTGCCGGTCATGATGTCGGACGCCGCCTTGGCGACGTCCGCGGTCCGTTCGACGAAACACGGCGCGTTACCGGGTCCAACGCCATACGCCGGCTTGCCCGCGCTGTAGGCCGCGCGCACGAGACCCATGCCGCCGGTCGCGAGAATGACGGCGACGTCGCGGTGCGTCATGAGCGCCTGCGTGCCGTCGAGCGAGACGGCTTCCATCCAGGACACGGCGCCTTCCGGCGCACCGGCTGCCGCGGCCGCGTCGGCCATGATGCGCGCCGTCTCGGTGATGCACCGCGCCGCCGACGGATGCGGGCTCAGCACGATCGGGCAGCGCGCCTTGAGCGCGATGAGGATCTTGTAGATGGCCGTCGACGTGGGATTGGTCGACGGCACGATCGCCGCGACCACGCCAAAGGGCTCCGCGATCTCGACGACCTTCCGCTCGTCATCACGATGGATGACGCCGACGGTCTTCATCGGTCGGATGAACGCGTGGACGCGGTCGGACGCGAAGCGATTCTTTTGAACCTTGTCGGCGACGACGCCGAATCCGGTTTCTTCGACGGCGAGTGCCGCCAAGTCCTCGGCGTGCGGACGCACGGCCGCCGCGGCAGCATCGACGAGGCGATCGATCTGTTCCTGCGTGAGCTCGGCGAGCGCAGGCGCCGCGAGCTTCGCACGCGCTGCCAAGCGCCGTGCGGCGTCGGCCGCGGGCGACGACGGCCGGTCGGCCGTTGGTGTCACGACGGCCATGTGTCGCGGAACCGCATTGTCAGCACGGCGAAGGCAAGACGCCGCATCGCGTCAGCCTCAGCGGCCGCCCTTGGGGAGAACACGCTCGACCTCGGCGTGCGGACGCGGGATGACGTGGACCGAGACGAGCTCGCCAACACGCCGCGCTGCCGCGGCGCCCGCATCGGTCGCGGCCTTGACCGCGCCCACGTCGCCGCGCGCGAGCACGGTGACATAGCCGGCACCGATGTACTCCTTGCCGATGAGCACGACGTTCGCGGCCTTCACCATCGCGTCGGCCGCCTCGATGGCACCGATGAGGCCGCGCGTTTCAATCATTCCAAGGGCGTCTGCCGTCATAGCGTTGGATGAATCACGGAGGGCGAAAACGCCGCAAGGCTAGCATATTGAACAGCATGCGGCAATGAATTACGATTCTGCGGTTGTGACGATCCGCACAATCCGGACCGTGGTCTACGCCTCCATTCTCTTTGGCGCGGCGCAGCTCGCCGCTTGTTCGCATGCCGACACCGCGCCACCGGTCGCCACCGTCGCGTTCCACGCGAGCCGATCGCGTGTGCCGCTCGGCAGCCCGGTCGATCTCAGTTATCGCTTCACGGTCGCGCCCGGCGCGTCGATCGACGGCGACTATCTCGTCTTCATGCACGTCATCAGTGCCGATGGCCAGACGCTGTGGGACGACGACCACGAACCGCCGACGCCGACCTCCCAGTGGAAGCCGGGGCAAACGATCGAGTACACGCGCACGCGCTTCGTGCCCGTCGTCCCGTATCTCGGCGAAGCGACCGTACGCGTGGGGCTCTATCGTGAGAAGACGCGGCTGCCACTGCAGGGCGCCGACCCGGCCGATCGCCAGACGATGGCGCGTGAATACAAGGTCGGGACGATCGAGCTCTTGCCGAGCTCGGACAACGTCTTCATTTCTTATACGACCGGCTGGTTCCCGGACGAGGCCGATCCCAACGATTCGACGACGAGCTGGCGTTGGACCGGGCCGTCGGCCGGCTGGTCGATCGCCAACCCGCACGGCGACATCACGCTGGACGTCGAGTATGCCGCGCGGCCGGATCTGTTTCCCGCCGGCCCGCAACAGGTGACGATTCTCGCCGGCGACCAGCCCGTGGCGTCCTTCACGGCCGACAGCAAGGTGGCCGTCCTGAAGCGGCTGCCGATCACGGCAGCCCAGCTCGGCTCGGCAGACACGGTCGAGTTCCACTTGAACGTCGACAAGACGTTCGTGCCCAAGGTGGCCGATCCGCCGAGCGTCGACACGCGCGAGCTCGGCATTCGGGTCTATCACCTGTTCGTCGAGGGACGATAATTCAGGTGTCGTGACATCCCGCACGGTCGTCCTCGCCGCCTGCACGGTTCTGCTCGGTTTGCCAGCGATGGCCCGGGCCGACATCGTGCGACTGACGAACGGCCGCACCATGACCGTCGACGATTGCCGCTTCGAGGGCGACACGGTCGTCCTCGTCATGCGGGGCGGCGGCGAAATCCGGGCGCCGGGCTCTCTGGTCGCGGAAGTGCTCCCAGACGAAGTGCCGTACGCGCACGCCACCGCGGTCGAGGCGCTCGCCGCATCGCCGGCAGCCTCGCGGCCGCTGCCGAGCCTGGCCGCGATCCACGCGCTCGTCGATCGCGTCGCGGCGCGCGTCGGTCTCGACGGCCGTCTGGCACACGCGGTCGTCGCGGCGGAATCGAACTACCAGCCGCTGGCCGTCTCGTCGCGCGGGGCGATGGGCCTCATGCAGATCATGCCAAGCGTCGTGGTCGACTACGACGTCCACGACCCGTTCGATCCGGAGCAGAACCTGGAAGCGGGGATGCGCTACCTGCGGCGCCTGCTCCAGCGGTTCGACGACGTCCGCCGCGCGGTCGCGGCCTACAATGCCGGCCCCGACACCGTGGTCCGCTATGGCGGCGTGCCGCCGTACCGCGAGACGCGCACCTACGTGCAGCGCGTCATGGCGGCGCTGCGCTAGGGGCGGCGGCTGCGAATATCGCGGCGTCCATTTCCGGGCCGCTGCGGTCTAAGCTGGTCAACGAGGACGACCGAACGTGGAGTTCCGCTGCAGAGTGGCGACGGCCACCGGCCAGATCACCGAGTCGACCTATGTGGCCGACAGCGAGGCACGGCTCCGCCACGAGCTCGAAGAGAAGGGCCTGTACCTGCTCTCGGCCAAGGCCGGCGGCATGCGCATGGGCCGGGTATCGCTCGCGCTGCCGCGGCGGCGGACGGTACGGACGTCGGACTTCCTCGTCTTCAATCAGGAGCTCGCGACGCTGCTCAAGGCCGGCCTGCCGCTCGTCCAGTCGCTCGACATCCTGCGCAAGCGCGCGCCCAACCCGATGTTCCGCGCCACGCTCGACGACGTCCACGAGCGGGTGCGATCCGGCACGTCGCTCTCGGACGCGTTCGAGGCGCAAGGGCAGTTCTCGGGCGTGTACACGGCGTCGCTCATGGCGGGGGAGAAGAGCGGCAGCCTCGAGCAGGTCATCCGGCGCTACGTGCAGCACATGAAGGTGCTCGCCTCGGCGCGGTCGCACGTGGTCTCGGCGCTCATCTATCCGGTGATCCTCGTCGTGCTGTCCGCAGTCGTCGTGGGCCTCATCGTCTTCAAGGTCGTGCCGGAGTTCGCGGACTTCTACAACCAGGTGGGCCACGGCGCCGAGTTGCCGCTCTTGACGCGCATCGTCGTCACCATTTCGACGCGGCTGGCGGCGAGCGCGGGCCTGCTCCTCGTGGGAACCGCAGCGATCGTCGCCGCGGTCGTGCTCTGGTTCCGTCAGCCGGCCGCGCGGGCGCGGCTGCACGCGGCGATTCTGCGGCTGCCGTACTTCGGACCGCTCGCGCAGCGGTTCGCGACGGCGCAGACGTCGCGGACGTTGGCGACGCTGCTCGGCGGCGGCATCCCGCTCGTCTCGGCGCTCGACGTCGTGGCAAAGGCGGCGGGCAACCGCGCGATCGGCGCGGGCCTGACGACCGTCGCGCGTCAGGTGCGCGAGGGCGCGTCACTCGCGGGCTCACTCGCCGACCAGAAGATGTTTCCGCACGTCGCGATCGAGATGGTGGAAGTCGGCGAGTCGACGGGCGCGCTCGCCGACATGCTCAACAGCATCGCGGACTTCTATGACGAAGAGAACGAGACGAGCCTCGAGCGCTTCTCGAATCTCATCCAACCGGCGCTACTCGTCGTCATGGGCGTCGTGATCGCCGGCCTGCTGCTCTCGCTCTACATGCCGCTCTTCAAGCTGTCGTCGCTGAGCTGACGCCGACCATGACCGACCATCCATCCTCGACGCCCGTCACTCTCGATCCCGCGACGACGCCCGTGCCCGGCGGCCGGATGGGCGAGGAGCGCGAAGCGCGGCGGCTCGCCGCGCGCTACGAACTCGAGTTCGTCGACCTCGAAGAGTTCCACATCGACCACGAGCTCTTCCGGACGATCCCGGCCGACCTGATGCTGCGCTACGGCTTCGTGCCGTACCGCCGCGACGGCCAGACGCTGCTCATCGTCGTGTCCGATCCGCGCGACCTGCAGACGATCGACGCCGTCGGCCTGCAGCTCGGCACGCCGGTGCGCGTGTGCGTCGGCACGCCGTCGGCGATCCAGTCGATTCTGAAGAAGAGCGAGAGCTCGCAGCGCGTGCTCGAGGAAGCGACCGAAAGCTTCCAGCTCCAGATCGTCCGCGAGGACGAGACCGGCGAAGAGAACCTGACGGTCGAGAAGCTGACGTCGGACGCGAGCCCGGTGATCCGGCTCGTCGACTCGATGGTGTTCACCGCGCTCCAGCGGCGCGCGTCGGACATCCACGTCGAGACGCAGGACGACGCGGTCGTCGTCAAGTACCGAATCGACGGCGTGCTGCAGCCGGCGATGAAGTCGATCGACAAGCGGCATCACACGACGATCATCTCGCGCATCAAAGTCATGGCCGAGCTCGACATCGCCGAGAAGCGCGTGCCGCAGGACGGCCGGTTTCGACTGCGCGTGCGCGGCAAGACGATCGACTTCCGCGTGTCGATCATGCCGAGCGTGCACGGCGAGGACGCCGTCATCCGCATCCTGGACAAGGAATCGATCAGCGAGCAGTTCACCGAGCTGAAGCTCGACATCCTCGGGTTCCCCGAGGACGAGATGCGCCGGTTCCGCCGCTACATCCGCGAGCCGTACGGCATGGTGCTCGTCACCGGCCCGACGGGCAGCGGCAAGACGACGACGCTGTACGCGGCGCTGTCGGAGATTCGATCGATCGAGGACAAGATCATCACGATTGAAGATCCGGTCGAGTACCAGCTTCGCGGCATCACGCAGATCCCGATCAACGAGAAGAAGGGCCTGACGTTCGCGCGCGGCCTGCGATCGATCCTGCGGCACGACCCGGACAAGATCATGGTGGGCGAGATCCGCGATCCGGAAACGGCGCAGATCGCCATCCAGTCGGCGCTCACCGGCCATCTGGTCTTCACGACGGTCCACGCGAACAACGTCATCGACGTGCTCGGGCGCTTCCTCAACATGGGCGTCGAGGCGTATCAGTTCGTCTCGGCGCTCAACTGCGTGCTCGCGCAGCGGCTCGTGCGGCGCATCTGCGAACACTGCAAGCGGCCGGTCGAGATTGCGCCCGAGGCGCTGGCTGAATCCGCGATCGATCCGGAGGTGGCCCGGCGGCACGTCTTCTACGAAGGCGCTGGCTGCATCGAGTGCGGCGGGACGGGCTTCAAGGGCCGCACGGCCATCTGCGAGCTGATGGACCTGTCGGACCGCATTCGTGACATGATTCTCGACCGTCGCCCGACCTCCGAGATCAAGCGGGCCGCCCGTGACGACGGCATGGTCTTTCTGCGTGAGTGCGCCGTCGGGCGCGTCCTCGACGGCGTGACGACGCTGCGCGAGATCAACAAGGTGACCTTCGTCGAGTGAGGCCCCCGTTGCCGCGATCTTCCTGGCTGGCGCCGCCGCCCATCA
>DASZOV010000080.1:0-7314 GCA_035550595.1 Vicinamibacterales bacterium | reverse complement strand
GCCGTTCAGGATGTTCGTCTTGCTGTTCGGATTCCAGTCGGAGTTGCGTTCGACGTCGTACAACGCGCCGTGGAAGTGATTCGATCCGCTCTTGGTCACCGCGGTGATCTGCGATCCGCTCGACCGGCCGTACTCCGCTTGGTAGTTCGAGACGAGCACTTTGACTTCGGAAACCGACTCCGCGTTCAACTGCATCAGCAATCGATTGCTGCCGTCGTCCATCGTCGAGACGCCGTCCATCATGAAGTTCGTGCTGCCGCCGCCGCCCAGACGATTGCCGTTGCTGTCGACACCGGGCGCGAGGCTGGCGAGTGCCGAGAAGCTGCGATTGGCAATCGGGAGATTGGCGAAGGCTTCGGTCGCGACGGTGAACGACCGCTCGCCGCTGGCCGCTTGAATGAGCGGGGCTTCCGCGGTGACTTCCACGGTCTGACTGACTTCGCCGATCGACAACGTCAGGGCGCCGAGCGCCACCCGGACGCCGACGTTGACGGTGACGCCCGATCGGCGCAGCATCTTGAACGAGCTGAGCTCCACCTGCACGGTGTACGTGTCGGCGGGGACGATGGGAAACACGAAGTCGCCACTCGTGCCGGTGACGACCGGCGCGAATCGCGTGTCTTTCGTGTCGCTGATGAGCGTCACGGTCGCGCCCGGCAGGCCGCCGCCCTGCTCGTCGACAACCGTGCCTGCGAGCGATCCACTGGTGACCTGCCCCCGAGCTGGCGTCACCAGCGTTACGACAAGTATCGCCAGTGCCATGACAATGGCACTCGCACGGCCGAGACTACACATGGTCCCTCCTATCGCACTGCATCGATGGATGTGGTCGATTTTCCGGATACGGGCTGCTGGGTCTTCGCGCCGGCGCGATGCCTCGATTGCGCGCGCGCCATCGTGGCCATCGGACCTAGCGAGCTGGACGACGATCGACGAGCAACGGCAACAACTCGGCGTTGGTCCACGGCCGGGTGCGTCCGGTCGTCGACGCACGGACGGCGGCCACCGCCGCGGGATCGACGGGCGTCCCCGTCTGGCCCCACTCGCGGCGCACGTAGGTCAGCACGTCGGCGATCTGTTCGTCGCTGAGCGTCTGGCCAACGGGCGGCATCAGACCGATCGGCCCGTCCTTGCCGCCGAGCACGATGCGCACGGGAATCTCGGCGGGGGCGAGCGCGAGCAACGAGCCGATGAGATTCGCGGCGAGCTTGTCCTGCCCGCGCCCATCGGGCTGATGGCAGGTCTGGCAGATGTTTTCGTAGACGTCGCGGCCGGCGTCGAATCGGCGCTGCTCGGCGGCCGTGAGTGCCGGCGCCGCTGAACCGGCGCCGGCCTTCCCCGGCCATTCGATGCGGTCGAGAAGCTTCGACACGCGAGTCCCGAGCTCGTCGGACGCGCTCGCGAGACGTGAAAAGGCGACCGGTTCGCTGTTCAAGCGCAGGACCGCCCCACCGCGTCCTCGCCCGCGACCGCCGCCGCCACCCGTTACGCCGTTCAACTCGAACGCGTCGTATTCGGCCGCCGTCATTCCCGCGCCACCACCGGGCCCGGCGCCGCGGCCGCCACGATTCGGAACCTGCGGAAAGAAATAAGCGCCGCCCGGACCCGCGCGTCCACCCGGACATGTGGGACACGGCACGGCCGCCGCATTCGCGCCACCGTTCCCCGCGCCCCGTCGTCCCGTCGCGGCGCCCGAGACGGGCAGTCCCAGGAGCACGACTTCTCCGCCGCGGACCAGCGCGGATCGCTGCCACGTCGGAAGATGCTCGTCAGCAATCCGCGCAAAGAGCTTCTGAACGGAGGCGTCTTGCGCCCCGCGCACGATCGCGGCCGACAGCGTCGTGATCGCGACGGCGCGTGGCGCGCTCTCGGCGGGCGATTCGAGCAGTCGATCGAGCAGCGCGCCTTCGCTGCCGCGCACGCCACTGAGCGCGGCGTCGAGCACGACGCCGTTGTCGGCATGTTTGTCGAGCACGCTGGCCAGCGCGGCTTCACGCGCGCCGGACGGCAACGCGCCGAGCGAGGCGGCGAGCTGCTCCTGCACGTTCCAATCGGGATCGTCGACGCGCTTCAGGACGGCCGCGACAACGGCGGCGTCGTTGTCGGTCAGCCATCGCTCGGCGACGCGAATCGCGGACACTCGCACGTCGCGCGACTCGTCGCCCAACGCGTGCACGACGACGGCAGGCGTCAAGCTGTCGAGACCGTCGAGCGTCCACAGCGCGCGCAGCCGGACGCCGGAGTCTTTCGCCTCGGTGGCATCGGTCGTGAGCGTCGGGACGACCGACACCGCATGTCGCTCCACGAGCAGCCGCTGCGCCGTGTCACGCCACCAGCCGTTCGGATGCGACAGCAGGCCGACCAACTGGCTCGGCGATGCGGTCGAGAGCGACGGCGCGGACTCCGGTCGCGTGGTGTCGTGGACAACGCGATAGATCCGCCCGAGGCCCGTCGGATCCTGCAGGTTGCGCTTCAGGATCTGGTCGTGGAGATATTGGGTGATGTCCGCGCGCTGCTGGATGATGCCGCGGTACATGTCGACGATATAGAGCGTGCCGTCCGGCGCGTTCGACAAGAACACCGGACGAAACCGCTCGTCGGTCGACGCCAGGAACTCGCCGCGGTCATACGCCTTGTGCGCCACGAGCGTCGTGCCGTCGTCGTGGACGATGAAGCGGCTGACGAGATTGGCGGCCGGTTCGGCGACGAAGACGTTGCCGTGGACGTCCGACGGAAGCGCGTCGCCGCGGTACACGAGCGGCGCGCACGCCGAGGTGAAGCGCGCCAGCGTGCCGTCGGGCCGATCAATCCCGAACTGATAGGCGCGATTGGTGCCGGGCGTCGGTCTCACGGGCCAGACGGTTCTGGCGTCTACGTCACCGATCGCCTGATAACTGCCCCGCGTGCTGTCGAGATTGGGATTTCGCGCGAAATACGCCGTCGGCACGAGGTCCACGTGCACGGGCGACTCGTTCGTGTTGCGATAGACGTGGCCCGCGTCGTCGCTCGTCACGCCCCACTCGCCGCGTGACAGCGTGCGGCGCACCTCGAACGCGCCGTCCTTCCACCGCAGATCGACGTCGCTGTTCGACGTGTAGATGCGGTTGTCGAGCGCCCAGTACAGCCCGTTCGCGTTCTGCTCGACGCGTCCCTCGCGCCGCCCGTATCCCGTGCCGACACGCTCCTTGGTGTCGGCGCGCAAATCGCCGTTCGTGTCTTTCATGAGCCACACATCGGGCGGCTCGGCGACGAGGACGCCGTGATCGAGGACCGCCATGGCGCGGGCGAGAATCAGCCCATCGGCGAACACCGTTCGCTTGTCCATGCGGCCGTCGTGATCCACGTCCTCGAGCACGACGACGCGGCCGATCGGATCGAGATTGGGTTCGGCGACGTCGAGGTTCTTGACGAACGCCGGCATCTCCAGCACCCACAAACGGCCGTCGGCATCCCAGTCCATCGCGATGGGGTCCTGGACGAGCGGCTCACTCGCGACGAGCTCGAGGCGATAGCCGGGCGGCATGTAGAACGTCTTGAGCGCCTCGACGGGCGACAGCACCGGCGACTGGTCGCCGACGTTCTGGACGCCAGGCGGCCAGGGCCGATTGGCCGGTGAACTCTGACGCTCCTGTGCAGTGAGCACCGTCACGAGGGCGACGGCTGCCACTACAGCGAGGCCCGACGCCTTCAGGGCTTCACGACGACGTGCTGTCATCACATCCCCCGCACGACCGTCGGACCACGCCCAGTCGGGACGTGCACCGGCGGCCGAACGACCGTTTCGACAGACCAGCCGCTTCAATCGAGTGACATGACATCAATTCGACGTAGGCGACAGTGATATCGTACCAATTGCGCGCAATCTACACATCAAGCCAGATAGTGTCAAGCATATTCGGCAAAATGTGCTAAATTGGTATTATGAATATTTAAGAATCAACATTTGTCATCACATAATTATGTTTTCAGGAGTACGATTGGACCTGACGATCGGCGCCATCCAGGCGCGACGCGGCGAGGCGCTCGCAGAGAACGGGTGCGAGCCCCGGCCAGCGACACACGCGATGCGCCAACGGCCAGCGAGGTTTCAGCGTCGAATGACAGTGAGCGCGGCGTGCAGCAGATGGATGAAGATCGCAACCTCGGACGGCGCGGCGCGGGTGTCGTCGTGACCCCGATCGTGGGCGAATCGGCCGCGGCCGACCGCGTGATTCAGTACGTGCGGCGGCTGATCCTCGAGGGTCGCCTCGGTCCAGGCCAGCGGCTTCCACCCGAGCGCACGCTCGTCGCCGACATCGGCGTGAGCCGCACGAGCGTGCGCGCGGGCTTGCAGGCCCTGGCCGCCAAAGGGATTCTCTTCATCCGCCACGGCTCCGGGACGTTCGTCGCCGACGGACCGCCGGTGCTCGACAGCGAGCCGTTGCGTTTCCTGGCGGCGTTGCACGGCTTCACGCGGCGAGAGATGTTCGAGGCGCGACGCGCGCTCGAAGTCGGTGCCGCCGGGCTCGCGGCCGAGCACGCCAAGGGACAGGACCTCGCGGCCATCTCCGATGAAGTCACCGAGATGTTCGCGTCGGTCGACGACCCGCAGACGTTCCTGAGCCACGACGTCCGCTTTCATCACGCGATCGCCGCCGCCTCGGGCAACCCGATCGTGGCGTCGATTGTCGAGATGGTGACGCGCGCGTCGCTCTCGCGCGAACTGCGATGGAAGATGCAGCAGGCCTCGCCGGCGACCCAGCACGATCTGCGCGTCGCCGCCGACATGCACCGGCGCATCTATCACGCGATCCGCGATCGCGATCGCCCGCGCGCCGAGCGCGAGATGTCGGAACACCTGCTCGCCTCCGAGCGCGAGCAGGACGCGGATCGTCCGATGGACCTGGCGACCGACCAGGCGCCGCAGCCATAGGCGCCCGCACGCAGCAGGCGGCGAGCGCCGACGAGATCCGCTACCGGTTCAGGACGAACGAGACGACCGACGCTCCCGATCCGACCACCACGTACTGCTGGCCGTCGAGCTCGAAGGTGATGGGCGCATTGGTGACCGGACCGAAGCGCGCGTGCCACAACGGCGCGCCCGTCGCGGCGTCGAGCGCCTCGAGCCCGCCGGACCCAGCCGTGAAGAGCACGTTGCCCGCCGTCGTGAGCAGGCCCGATCGAACGGCCGACGCCGGCCACTTGTGGCTCCAGCGGATCGCGCCCGTGCGATAGTCGATGGCCTGCAGCATGGACTCCGACCAGCCGCCACGATCGGTGCCGCCCCATCCCATCGGGTTGTCGCTGAGATCGTACAGGTAGTACACGCTGAAGGCGCGCGACGCGTTCACGTAGAAGAGGCCGGTCTTCGGGCTGAACGACGGCGACGGCCAGTTGGCGGCCCCACCCTGATCGGGCGAGACGAGCGCGCCGTCAATCTGCGGCATCTTGCCGGGATCGGGAATGGGCTGCCCCTTCGCGTCGTTGCCCTTCGACCAGTTGGTCTTGACGAACTCGGTCGAGACGATCGCCTGGCCGTTCGTCCGATCGAGCACGAAGAAGTGGCCGTTGCGCGAGGCTTGCGCGACGAGCTTGCGCGGACGGCCGTCGATCGTGCCGTCGATGAGCACGGCCGGCTCGGTCGCATCCCAGTCGTGCGTGTCGTGCGGCGAGGCCTGGAAGTGCCACGCCATCTTCCCGGTGTCGAGATCGAGCGCGACGATCGACGCCGTGAAGAGATTGGCGCCGGGACGATTCTTGTTCGCGACGACTGGCTGCGGGTTGCCGGTCGTGAGATAGACGAGGTTCAACTCCGGATCGTAGGTGACCGGCTGCCACGTCATGCCGCCGCCGTGCTGCGCCGCCTCCAGATCAGGCCACGTGTCGAGCCCCGGATCGCCCGCTTTCTGCGGCACGGTGTACCACCGCCACTGCAGCGCGCCGGTCGCGGGATCGCGCGCGTCGAGATACCCGGGGTTGTCCATGTCGTCGCCGCTCACGCCGGTCATCAGATGGTTCTTGATGATGACGGGCGCCGTCGACGCGTAATAGAAGAGATCCGAATCGCAAATGCGCGTGTCCCAGCGGTGCGATCCGTCTTTCATGTCGAGCGCGACGAGGTGACAGTCCGGCGTCTCGAAGTAGAGTGTGTCGCCGAGCGCGGCCATCCCACGATTGCCGAGATGGTTGCCGCCCTGCGACGCCCACGCGTAATGCCACAGCTCGCGTCCCGTGCGCGCGTCGACGCCGTAGGCGTGGTCGGGCGTCGAGAAGTACAGCACGCCGTTGATCTCGAGCGGCGTGGCCTTGATGGGACCGCCGCCAGGTGCCTGGTAGATCCACGCGAGGCTCAGCGCCTTCACGTTGGCGGTCGTGATCCGATCGAGCGTGCTGTAGCGGCGCGCGGTGTAGTCGCCGTTGAAGGTCGGCCACGTGTCGGTCGGCGGTTTGCCGAGCGCCGACGGATCCAGTCCTTGTTCGGCGGCCAACGCCGCGGCCGCGGCCATCACCAGTCCCAACGCGACAATCGTCCGTTTCATGACAGCGTCACCAGATAAGCCACCAGGTCGTGAATCTGCTGATCGGTGATCCGATCCAGCAGCGCGTGGTGGGCGGCGAGCGGATCGGTCACGACCACGTTGGCGAGCGAAGCGCGCGAGACGACGTGTGTCACGTCGTCGGCGTCACGATAGGTCACGAAGAAATCGTCTTGATCGACGAGCGTGCCCGTCATCACGGCGCCGCGCTTTGGCGTGAGCGTGACCGTGATCGCCGTGCGATCGGGACCAGCCGCGGCGCGCCCCCGGCCGCGGCCACGGCCGCGCGCAGGACTCGGAAAGAGCATGCGCTGCTGCAGATCGACGGGACTCGGCACGCGGCCGCCGATGCCCGCCAGATCGCCCGTTGCCGAATGGCAGGCCGTGCAGCCGCCGGCCCCGTCGAAGAAGGCCCGACCGGCGTCGGCATGCCCGGTCACGATGTCCTGCGGCTTGAAACTCGACGATCCGCGCAGCGTATCGTTCACGCGATCGCGCAGGAACTGCATGACGTCGCGGACCTCGGCCTCCGAGATCTGGGCGCTCGGCCGGCCGCTCTGCGTTGGATGCCCCTTGGCGAGGAACGGCCCGAGCTGGTCGCCGGCGCGATCGTGCAGCACGAGCGTGGACTGGATGAGGCTCGGCGCCGAATCGGTGCCGCGCGCCGAGGCGCCGTGGCACGTGATGCACTCGACCGACCAGACGTGGCGTCCGCGGTCGACGGCGGCCGGATCGACGACGGGTCGGTCGGCGGGGCCGACGTTCGGACGCGGCCCGACCGAGCCTTGCGCGCGCGCCC
>DASZOV010000079.1:0-72470 GCA_035550595.1 Vicinamibacterales bacterium | reverse complement strand
GACCGCGGCCCGGAGGCCCTGCGGCACAGCACAGGATCGACTTAGCGCTGCTGCCTTCCGGCCCTGACGCGGTTCGTCGGCTGAACTTGCACAGGATCCGGACCGCGGTCCGACACGCGGCGATACCGGCAGTCTAGCATCCCGCCGGCTCAGTGCGTGAGGCCGTAGATGATGTAGTTCACGCCGAGCTTGTACGCCTCGTTCGAGTCGTCGACGGGCATGAGCCCCTGCCCGGAGAATTCCCAGTACTCGGACACGTCCGTGTTGAAGTTGATGATCGCCATCAAGCGCTTCGACGGATCGTTGTCCTCGTAGATTCCGCGGATGATCGGCCGGCCGTTCGGGCCGTCATAGGCCTGCGGGATGATGTCGAACGAGTCGATGTCGAAGAACACGTGAAAAATCGGATCGGTCGGCGACATGTCGACGATCTGCGCGTCGGGCAGGACGCGGTGCATGTTGAACTCGAACTGCTCCCAGCCGCCGCCCCCGCGCGGCGGCGGGCGGAAGTCGTCGAAGATCACGAAGCCGCCCTTGACGAGGTACGCGCGGAACGCCGCGGCTTCCTTGTCCGTCATCTCCCAGAAGCCGGCCTCGGTCATGTAGGCGATCGGGAACTTCGCCAGCTCCGGGTCGTCGACGCCGAACACGTTCGATTGATCGAGCCGCGGATGGACCGCGGAGATGGAATCGAGGATGCGCGTCAGGTTGTCCTCGGCGCGGTTGTAGCCGTGCGCCCACGACGGCATGCCGTAGTAGTAGTAGCCGCCGGGCCCGACCTGGTACTTGAGGCGCACGAACGTGAACCGGCCGTCGTACGGCACGTTCGACACGTCCGGCTCGTAGGCCATCTGAAAGCCGCGGAATCCACGCTGTGCCGCGAGCGTCACCGCCAGCGCGGCAATCGTGCCGGCCGCGGCGAGCAGGGCGGCCACGCGCGTCGCCATCCGGGAAGCGGACATCAGATCCCCTTGGTAGACACTACACCCGATGCGAGTTGCGGCGTGAAGGGCGCAGGCAACTCTCGAACTTCGAACGTCGAACTTTGAACTTCGAAATGACTCACGTCTGATCCGGCTCCCGCCCCTGGGCCGGCCGCGTCCGATGCCGATAGACGACGAACGCGACGACGAGCACGGCGGCCACGATCGCAACGAGCCAGCCGTGCACGTGAATACGACTGGCGATGGCCGTCCATTGCTCGCCGACGAACAGCCCGATCGTGAGGAACACCGTGCTCCAGAGCGCCGCGCCGACGTAGGCGAACATCGAGAACAGGCCGAGCTCGAGGCAGGCGCCGCCCGCGACGAGCGCGGTCAAGTGGCGAACGCCGGGGACGAAGTAGCCGAACATCAATCCCCACTTGCCCGCGCGCCGGAACACGGCGCGCACGTCCTCGAGGTCTTCGGCGTCGATGTGCAGCCGCGGGCCGTAGCGGCGGATGACGGTCACGCCGGCGGCGCGGCCAATGAGATAGCTGATGGTCACGCCCAGCGAGCTGCCGGCAATGGCCGCCGCGTACGTGGACACGGCTCCGAGGCGATGCTGCGAGACGAGTCCGCCCGCGACGACGAGCAGCGTCTCGCCCGGCACCGGGAGACCGGCGATGCCGAGCGCGAGCAGGACGAACAGCGCCAGGCTGCCGTGCTGCACGAGCGACTGAACGAAGGCGCTGTCCATAGGTGAATGGCGACAACTTCAAAATTTCGAACTGCGAACTTCGAACTGCGAACAGATGGGGCGCCTTCGGCGCATCTTTTCGGTATCGAAGCGCACTAAGAAGATGCGCCTCCGGCGCCTCGTGTGTTCGAAGTTCATAGTTCGCAGTTCGAAGTTTTAAAACGAGCTCTCATTCGCCACGCTGCCGTCAGGATACGCGACGGGCCCGGCGCGCCGCCCGTCGGAGCGTGACGAACGCGTCGAGCATCTCGGCGTAGGTGAAGTTCGCGTTGCGGCCGCTGGGATTCGGCACGACGAACACGCGCGCGCCTTCGAAACGCTCGGCCGTCGCGCCAAGTTCGACAGGGCCCTTCCGCTCGAAGATGAAGCGATAGAGCGACACGCCGACGAACGCGACGATGACCGGACGCAGGCGTCGCACCTTGCGGCGCAATCCGGCGAGACCCGCGGCGTACTCGGCGCGCGCGATCGTGTCGATGCCGGGCGTCGCGCGCGGTACGAGGTTCGTGATGCCCAATCCCCACTCCGGCAACCGCTCGTCGTCTTCCGCGCGCAACCGCTCGGAGACGAGGCCGGCGTCGAAGAGCAGCGGCCAGAAGCGATTCGAATAGCCGGCGAAGTGATGGCCGATCGCGGCCGATCGCATGCCCGGGTTGATGCCGACGAAGAGGACGCGGATACCAGGCCGCACGGCGTCGCGCAGCACCTGATCTCGATCATCGGTCGCCGCGGCGGCGTTCGTACGTCGCGGTCGAGACGACGACTTCGTCGTCATCGATCGAGATCGCGCGGCACGTCGATGACGTCGTGATCGCGACGGACGAACGGATCGGGCGCCTCGCGCGTCACGACCGCTCGGCGCAGCGCCGGCGGCGTGAAGATCAGATACGTGATGATGAACCCGGCGATGAGTCCGCCGACGTGCGCCCAGACCGCGATGCCGGGCACGGCGAACGTGATGAAGAGGTTCAGCACGAGCACGCCGATGTTGGCGCGCACGAGCTGCATGCCGGGCCGGCCGAGCTTGAAACCGATCGCGAAGAGCGCGCCGAACAACCCGAAGATCGCGCCGCTCGCGCCGACCGTGACGTCGAACGGCGAACTGAGATAGACGACGGCCAAGCCGGACGCGACGAGCGACACGACGTAGATGATCGTCATCTGCCGCGCGCCCGCGATCACCTCGACGAACTGTCCGAGCACGTACAGCGAGTACATGTTCACGGCGATGTGCAGCACGCTGCCGTGCAGGAACGCGCCGGTCACGACGCGCCAGTACTCGCCGTTCTGCCGCACGAACGCCGGCACGAGCGCACCGGCGTCGGCGAGCGCCTGCAGCGATCCGCCGCCGAGCAGCAGCCCCGATCCCACGCGCGACACCTCATAGGCGAACGCGATGACGTTCAGGACGATGAGCAGCGTGGTGACGGGCGTGCGTGGGCGAGGCATGCGGAATGCTCAGCATACATGGGCATGTCGGATTTTCGTCAGATGGTTTGCGCTGCGCGGATCGAGCCGTCTAGCCTTACAGAAACCGGGGCCGGCGCGTCGTCATGGTCGCTGCGCGGGCAGGCACGGGGGCCTGCCCCTACAAATAAGGAGAGGCGCTGAAAGGCGCACCTCACTTCTGGCTTCTGGCTTCTGGCTTCTGGCTTCTGGCTTCGAACTTCTGACTTGTGACGAAAGGCAGGTAAATGGCTCGCTACACCGGTCCCCGCGTGCGTGTGCTGCGCGCGCTCGGCGTGAATCTTCCCGGCCTCTCGGCCAAGACGATGGAGAAGCGCCCGACGCCGCCGGGGCAGCATGGCGCGCGACGCCGCAAGACGCTGTCGAACTACGGACGACGACTCAAGGAGAAGCAGAAGCTGCGCGCGCACTACGGCGTGTCCGAGCGGCAGCTCCGCCGCATCGCCGCTGACGCCGCGCGTACGCGAGGCAATGCCATGGCCACGCTCGTCGAGCTCCTCGAGCGGCGGCTCGACAGCGTCGTCTTCCGATCCGGCTTCGCGCGGACGATCCCGGCCGCGCGCCAGCTCGTCACGCACGGGCACATCGACGTCAACGGCAAGCGGCTCAGCTATCCGGCCGCGCGCGTCAATCGCGGCGACGTCATCACCGTGCACGGCACGCGAGGCGAGGCGGCCGTTCGCAAACAGCAGGAAGTGGGCGGCGCCGTGCTCGCGGCGCCGGAGTGGCTCGAGGTCGATTCGTCGGCGCTCACCTCGCGCGTCACGTCGCTGCCCGGTGCCGACGCGGTCCCCTTCCCCATCGAGCTCCAGCTCGTCGTCGAGTTCTACTCGTAGCGTCCGAGCGGACGCGCGTCATTCCGCGCGAGACGCGACATCGCCGACCGGTGCGTCCCTGGGCCTGAAGGCCCAGGGCTCACGGCAGGGCGATGCCGCCTGGATCGGCACACGCGTTCTCGCGCTTGACACTACGTCGTATCACGACGTATCGTCTGACGCCATGGGAACCGTCGATCCACCGCCTGGTGGCCCGGGACGTTCGCCCGAGGCCGCCCTGCCCCTCTCCGCCGCCGTCTTTCACGTCCTGCTCGCCCTCGCCGACGGGCCGGCGCACGGCTACGCGATTCTCAAGGAAGTCGAGGCGCGCACGAACGGCCGCGTGCAACTCAGCACGGGCACGCTCTACGGCATCGTCAAACGCCTGCTCGAGGACGGCTGGATCGTGGAATCGCGCGCCGGCAGCACCGACCGCCGCCGGGCGTACCGGCTGACGCCGTTCGGACGCCTCGTCGCGCAGGCCGAGGCCGCGCGACTCAGCGATCTCGTCGACGCCGCGCACGCGAAGAAACTCACGCCGAAGCCCGCGCGGAGCTGACCCATGGCGGCGCCGTCCTGGCACGCGCGCGTCTTCCGTCGCCTCTTGCGCCTCTTCCCCGCCGAGTTCCGCGGCGACTTCGGCGACGAGATGGCAAGCGACTTCGAGGATCAGCGCGCTGACGCGGCAAGGCGTTCGGGCGGCGTGCGACGCCTGTGGTGGCGCACGGTGGTCGACGTCCTTCGGCGCGCGCCGCGCGAACACGCCGACGTCATCCGTCGCGACGTCGGCTACGCGTTGCGTCTCTTGAAGCGCAATCGCGCGCTCGCTATCGGCGGCATCGCGACGCTGGCGCTCGGCATCGGCCTCAACGCGACGGTCTTCGCCATCGTCAGCGGCGTCATGCTACGCGAACTTCAGATCGACGGCAGCTCACGGCTCGTGCGGCTGTACGAGGTCTCGCCGCCGCCCGCGCGTGACCTCGACGACGTCTCGGCGGACAACGCCATTGACTGGCGCCGCGCCACCGAGACGCTCGACGGCCTCGCCTTCGTCAGCAGTCCGCGCGTGAACTTCACCGGCGGCAGCGAGCCGGAGCAGCTCAGCGGCATGAGCGTCTCGGAAGACTTCTTCCGCATCGTCCCGGTACGCGCCGAGCTCGGCCGCATCTTCAACGACAGCGACTACGCGCCGTGGCGCGCGTTCTATACGGCGAACGACCCACACGTTCGTCGCATGCCATCGACCGCTCCGCCGATGGCGTCGATCCTGCTGAGCCACGATCTATGGCAGCGGCAGTTCCATGGATCGCCTGACGTCATCGGACGCACGGTCATGCTCGACGATGACCCGGTCCGCGTCGTCGGCGTATTGGGACCGGATTTCCCGTTGCGCGATTTCCAGTCGGGCGCACGCGCGGACTACTGGATCGCCACGCCACCCGTGCCGAGCGGGCGGCGGGCACGGTTTCTCGTCGCATTTGGACGGCTTCGCGCGGACGTGCCGATCGCCCGCGCGCAGGCGGAATTCGATCTCATCGCCGGTCGGCTCGCGACGACGTATCCAGATGATGCGGGGTACGGCATCCGACTCGCGCCGCTCCTCGACACGATCACGGCCGACGTGTCGACGCGTCTCTGGTTCCTCTTCGGCGCGGCGATCGCGGTCCTGCTCATCGGCACGGCGAACGTCGCCGGCCTGCTGCTCGCGCACGCGTCCGGCCGCCGCCTCGAGATGGCCACCCGCGTCGCGCTCGGCGCCGGGCGCGCTACGCTCGTGCGTCAATCGGTCACCGAGGGCCTGGTCCTCGGCGCGATTGGCGGCGCCGCGGGCATTCTGATCGCGGTCTGGGCCGTGCCGCTCATCGTCTCGATTGCGCCGTCCGACATTCCGCGCCTCGACGAAGTGCGCATTACGTGGGCGGTCATCGGCTTCAGCGTGCTGATCTCACTCGCGACCGGCGCGATCTCCGGCCTGGCCGCGTGCTGGCCGTTCAGACACCTGTACCGACGGCCGGCCTTGCGTTCGACGGGCGCGGGCACGACAGGCCATGGCCGTCGTCTCCGGCGCGGACTGACCGTCGTCGAGATCGCCATCGCGTTGATGCTGTCGATCGCGGCGGGACTGCTCGCACGGACGCTGCGCGCAATCGACGCGCAGCCGCTCGGCTACGATCCGGCGCACGTCATCGCGATCGACATGCCGCCCGGTCTCGCGCCGCTCATGCACGCTGGCGGCCTGGAACGCATGACGCACGCGCAGTCCGCGCTCGTCGAGCGGCTGCGCACCGTACCGGGTGTCGTGGCTGTCGGCGTCGGCCCGCGGTTCGAATCATCGGTCGATGATGTTTTCTCGAGCGAGGCAGCCGGCGAGAAGCGCGTCGTCACGCAACCCATCGGTCCCGGCTACGCCGAAGCGCTCGGCGCGGTCGTGACGAAAGGGCGGACGTTTCGTGATGAAGACGTCGACGGCGCGCCCGTCGTGATACTCAACGCGTCCGCCGAGCGGTTGTTCTTCGGCAGCGCCGATCCGATCGGGCAGACGATGACGCACGTCTACAGCAAACGAAAGCTGATGGTCGTTGGCGTGATCGCTGACGTCCGCGGCCAGCCCGAAGTGCCCGCGGCGCCCAGCGTGTATCTCCTGCACGGCCAGCCGACGAACGCCCTGTTCTCGACGTTCCTCATTCGCGCGACCGGCGATCCGCGCGCGCTGCTGCCTGCTATGCGCGCCGTGGTCCACGACGTCGATCCGACGCTGCCGCTCACGCGCATCCAGACGCTCGACGATCGGCTGGCCCAGTCGCTCGCGCCTCGACGATTCACCGGCGGGCTCATCGGCGTCTTCTCGACGCTCGCGCTGTTGCTCGCGGCGATCGGCATCTACGGACTCGTCGCCGAGTCGGTTGCCGCGCGCGTGCCCGAGATTGGCGTGCGGATGGCGCTCGGCGCAACGGCAGCGCGCGTGCTCGGCATGATCCTCGCCGAAGGCGGCGTCCTCGTCGCGCTCGGTCTCGCCCTCGGCCTGGGCGGCGCGATCGCGCTGCACTCGACGATGACGTCGCTCGTGTTCGGGGTGAAGACGACCGACGCCGCGACGTATGCGATTGTCTCGATCGGTCTTGCGACGGCCGCGCTGCTCGCCTGCGTACTTCCCGCTCGTCGCGCGTCGGCGATCGATCCAGCAACAGCGTTGCGCCACGAATAGCGCTCGCGCGAACTACGGCACGTCGTTCGGTCCGACGTCGGCTCGGCGACGGCGGCGCAAATTCGTCGAGACGCGTCGGGTTAACACGTCCGTTACGGACGCGACGCACATCCGTCACACCCGTTGGCTAGTCTGCCGGCGCGGGATCGAAAGCCCGCCACGCCGCGCATCCAACGCGCGCGCGTCGAACAACCATCCCCAGGAGCGGCACATGGTGGGCAGGCGTATGCGATGGATCGCGGCGGCGGCGGTGATGATGGCCACAACGGCGTGCGGCGGCGGCTCGTCCACCCAACGTGTCGACCTGCACGGCGCGGGCGCGAGCTTTCCGTTCCCGCTCTACGATCGCTGGTTCAAGGACTACAGCGCGGCGCACGCCACGGTGCGCGTCGACTACCAGTCGGTCGGCAGTGGCGCGGGCATCACGCAGTTCACGAACCACACGGTCGACTTCGGCGCCAGTGACGCGGCGATGACCGACGAGGAAATCGCGAAGGTCGATCGCGGCGTCCAGCTCGTCCCGATGACGGCCGGCAGCATCGTCCTGGCCTACAACCTGCCGGCGCTCACCGCGCCGCTGCGCCTCTCGCGCCGTGCGTACACCGGCATCTTCCTCGGCACAATCAAGAAGTGGAACGACGCGGCCATCGCCGCCGCGAATCCCGGCGTGAAGCTCCCGGCGCTCGACATTACCGTCGTGCACCGCGCCGACAGCAGCGGCACGACGTTCGTCTTCACGCAGCACCTCAGCGCGATCAGCCCGGAATGGAAGGCGGGACCGGGCACGAGCAAGGATCCGAACTGGCCCGTGGGCGTCGGTTCGAAGGGCAACGAGGGCGTGACGTCGACCATCCAGCAGACGCCGGGCGCGCTCGGCTACGTCGAGTACGGCTACGCCAAGCAGTCGAATCTGCCGATGGCGGCGCTCGAAAATCACAGCGGCGCATTCGTCGAAGCCAGCACGGCGTCGGGTCAGGCCGCGCTCGCTGCCGCGCAACTGCCTGAGAACCTGCGGCTCTTCATTCCGGATCCCGACGGCGAGGACTCGTATCCCATCGTCACCTACACGTGGCTGCTGCTCTATCAGCACTACGACAACGCGGCGACGTCGGCGGCGCTGAAGGACGTCGTCCGCTACGCGCTCAGCGACGGCCAGCAGGTGAGCGAGTCGATGGGCTACATCCCGCTGCCGCCGTCGGTCGTGGCCGCCGACCTCGCGGCGCTCGATCGCGTGCAGTAGACGTTGAGCGCCATGGCGACGTCGACTTTGTCCATCCACGCGGCGTCGGACCCGATCGCCCGGCCGCCGACGCGGGCCGAACGTGTGACGAACCGTACGGTGCGGTTCGTCACGCGTCTCTTCGCGTGGTCGATCATCGCGCTCGTCACCGACATCGTGCTCGAGATCGCCTGGACCGCGCGGCCAGCCGTGTCGCGATTCGGCCTCGGCCTGCTCGTGCACACGACGTGGGACACGAACCGCGATCTCTTCGGCCTGCTGCCCGCCATCTGGGGCACGCTCTACAGCTCGCTGCTCGGCCTCGCGATCGGCACGGTCTTCGGTTTGGCGATTGCGATCGTGCTGAGCCAGGACTTCCTGCCGAGGCCCATCGAGACGCTGCTCAAAAGCCTCATCGAGTTGCTCGCCGCGATCCCGAGCGTGGTCTACGGCCTCTGGGGGATCTTCGCGGTCATCCCGGCGATTCGGCCGTTCGCGGCGTGGTGCACGGAACACCTTGGATGGATTCCAATCTTCGGCACGCCGCTGCGCGGCCCGGGCCTCCTGCCCGCGTCGATCGTGCTCGCCGTCATGGTGCTGCCGACCGTGTCCGCGCTCTCGCGTGACGCGCTCGTCGCCGTGCCGACCAAGCTGAAGGAAGCCGCCTACGGTCTGGGCGCCACGCGGTGGGAAACGATCCTCGGCGTGCTCGTGCCGACGGCAATCACCGGCATCGCCGGTTCGGTCATGCTCGGCTTCGGCCGCGCACTCGGCGAGACGATGGCGCTCGCCATGCTCGTGGGCAATGCCAACACGCTCAGCGTCTCGCTCTTCTCGCCAGCCACGACGCTGGCCGCCGTGCTCGCGTTGGACTTTCCCGAAGCCAAAGGCGCCGAGGCGCAGGTGCTGATGTACGCCGCGCTCGTGCTGCTCGCGATCACGCTCGCCGTCAACATCGCGGGCACGGCAATCGTCACGCGCGCCTCGCGGGGACTGCGGGGAGCGAGATGAGCGCGCCAGCCGAGATCACGCGCGCGTTCGAGGACGTCGACCTCGGTCAGCTCGAGATGTCGCTCCGTTCGCCGCGCACGCTGCTGAGCGCGACGCTCAGCACGCTCGCGATCGGCGCATCGGTCGTGGCGTGCGTGCCATTGCTTTCGGTGCTGTCCATGCTCGTTTACCGCGGCGGCCAGCGCCTCTCATGGACCGCTCTGACCGGCACACCGCCAGCCGCCTTCGCCGCCGGTGGCGGCTTCGGCAACGCCATCGTCGGGACGCTCACGATGGTCGGGATTGCCGCGATCCTGAGCGTGCCGACCGGCGTCCTCGCAGCCGCCTATCTCGCGCTCTTCGGCCCCGACACGTGGACGGCATCGGCCGTCCGCTTCGCCGCGCGCGTCTTGACGGGCCTGCCGTCCGTACTCGCCGGCGTGTTCGCTTATGCGGCCGTCGTGCTCACGACGGGCGGCTTCTCGGCTCCGGCCGGCGGCGTGGCGCTGGCCGTGTTGATGCTGCCGACGGTCGTGCTCACGGCCGAAGACGCGATCCGCATGGTGCCCGCGCGCATGAAGGAAGCCGCGATCGGTATGGGCGCCACCGACGCGCAAGTGCTGTGGCGCGTCGTCCTGCCGACGGCGATGCCGGGCATCCTGACGGGCGTCATGCTCGCCGTCGCACGCGCGGCGGGCGAGACGGCGCCACTCCTCTTCACGGCGCTCTTCAGCAACTACTGGCTCGTCTCGGGTGGACGCGTCGATCTGATGGAGCCGACCGCGTCGCTCGCCGTGCTCATCTACAACTTCTCCGCCATGCCGTTCCCGAATCAGGTGGAGCTGGCATGGGCCGCCGCGCTCGTGCTCGTCGTGCTCGTGCTGGGGTTCAACATCGCGGGCCAGATGCTGTCGCGCAACCGGCACCGCCGCTAGGAGGGATCGTGTCGTCTCCGCCTCTCGCCGCCACTGCCACTGCTTCGGCGTTCGATCATCCACCGCAGGCCCTCGACGACGTCGTCATCGACTGCCGGATCGAGCAGATGTACTACGGCGCCTTCAAGGCGCTGCGGGACACGCGGCTACCCATCCGACGCGGATCGATCACGGCGTTCATCGGCCCGTCGGGCTGCGGCAAGAGCTCAGCGCTCCGCTGCCTCAATCGGATGAACGATCTCGTCCGGGGCTTCCGGCTCGAAGGGCACGTCCGCTTTCTCGGCCGCAACATCTACGACGCGAAGGTCGATCCGGTCGCCGTGCGGCGGTACGTCGGCATGGTGTTCCAGCAGCCGAATCCCTTCGCGACGAGCATCTTCAACAACGTCGCGTTCGGCCTGCGGCTCAATCGCTATCCAGGCCGGATTGCCGATCGCGTGGAGCAGGCGCTGCGCGGTGCTGCGTTGTGGGACGAGGTCAAGGACAAGCTGCACGCGAGCGGGCTCTCGCTCTCGGGCGGCCAGCAGCAGCGGCTCTGCATCGCGCGCGCGATTGCAACCGAGCCCGCCGTGCTGCTCATGGACGAGCCGTGCTCGGCGCTCGATCCGATTGCCACGCGTCGCATCGAGCAGTTGATGGTCGAGCTGCGCCAGCGCTATACGATCGCCATCGTCACGCACAACCTGCAGCAGGCCCGGCGGGTCGCCGACCACACGGCCTTCATGTACGTCGACACGTCGGAAGGCGGGCGCACCGGCTACCTCGTCGAGTTCGGCGAGACGCCGCAAATCTTCGACGACCCGCGCGAGCGTCACACGCAGGAATATCTGCGGGGCGAGTTCAGTTGATGCGCGGCGACGCCTGGCTTCGCCGGATGCGCACCGAGATGCTCGACAGCCTCGACGAAGAGCTCGAGATGGAGCTCGACGATCGCCGGGTCGACGGACTCGACGACGAGGGGCCGGACCGGCGCGACATGAGCCGGCAGCAGTACTTCCGCGAGCTGTTCCGGTTGCAGGGCGAGCTCGTCAAGTTGCAGGACTGGATCGTCCATCACAAGCTGAAAGTCGTCGTGCTGTTCGAAGGGCGTGACGCCGCGGGCAAGGGCGGCGTGATCAAACGGATCACGCAGCGGCTCAACCCGCGCGTGTGCCGCGTCGCCGCGCTTCCCGCGCCGAACGAGCGCGAGCGGACGCAGTGGTACTTCCAGCGGTACGTCGCGCACCTCCCTGCCGGCGGCGAGATGGTGCTGTTCGATCGCAGTTGGTACAACCGTGCCGGCGTCGAACACGTGATGGATTTCTGTCACGCCGACGAGTACGAGGAGTTCTTCCGCTCGGTGCCCGAGTTCGAGCGGATGCTCGTCCGCTCCGGCATCACGCTCATCAAGTACTGGTTCTCGATCACCGAGGACGAACAGCACCTGCGGTTCCAGATGCGCATCCGTGACCCGCTCAAGCAGTGGAAGTTCAGTCCGATGGACCTCGAGTCGCGCCGGCGCTGGGAGCAGTACACGCGCGCCAAGGAAGTGATGTTCGAGCGCACGCACATCCCCGAGGCGCGCTGGTGGGTCGTCGAAGCCGTCGACAAGAAGCGTGCGCGCCTCAACTGCATTCATCATCTGCTCAGTCAGGTCTCGTACGGCGAGATCGTGACCGAGCCCGTCGTTCTCCCCGCGCGCGTGCACGATCCCGCCTACGCGCCCGAGACGCCGCCCGAGGACATGTTCGTCCCGGCCGTCTACTGACCCACCGTTCCATCCCGTTCACTGCCTCATCCACCTCGAGAGTCGATGCCGCCAGACGACGTCGACTCCCGAGGTCCCACATGTACGCGCGCGACGATCTCGACCGTGCCGTTGCATCGATGTTGCGTCGTATTGACGCGCCTGCCGTCGAAGCATCGTGCCATCGTCACGCGGCCACGGCAGGATGGCGCTCGAGGTCATCGCCAATGCCCATACGACGATTCATCATCCTCTGCACGCTGGTGCTCCTGGTCTCGGCCCCGGCGCGCGCGCAGTTCGAGACCGCGTCAGTGGTCGGCACGATCCGTGACACGACGGGCGGCGTGATTCCCGACGCCACCGTGACCCTCACCAACACCGACACCGCCGTCTCGGTCACCCAGACGAGCAATCGCGACGGCGGCTTCGAGTTCTTCACCGTGAAGCCCGGCCCGTACCTCGTCGTGGCCGAGAAGCCCGGGCTCGCGACGGCGCTCACCGACCACGTGACCGTGAACGTCGGCGCGCGGCTGCGCGTCGACATGACGATGACGGCCGGCGGCGTCACCGAACGGGTCGAGGTCAGCGCGTCCAATCTCGGCCTCGAGACGGATTCGAGCCAGCGCGGCCAAATCGTGACCGGCGATCAGATGCGCCAGCTCGCGCTGAACGGCCGGGAATACTCGGCGCTCGCGCTGCTCACCGCGGGTGTCCGCCAGTCGGCACTGAACAAGAGCACGAACGGCACGCCGCGCGAAGGCGCCTTCAACGTCAACGGCCTGCGCAGCGTCTTCAACAACTTCCTCATCGACGGCGTGGACAACAACGCGTACGGCACGAGCAACCAGGGCTTCTCGAACCAGGTCATGCAGCCGCCGCCCGACGCCGTCGAAGAACTGCGCGTCGTCACGAACAACCAGAGCGCGGAGTACGGCCGATCGGCCGGCGCGACGGTGAATGTCGCGTTCAAGAGCGGCACCAACCAGGTGCACGGATCGACCTGGGAGTTCTTCCGCAACACGAGCCTCAACTCGCGGTCGTACTTCACGCCATCGGACGCCGACAAACCCGATCTCGAACGCAACCAGTTCGGCGGCGTGATCGGCGGGCCGATCGTGCGCAACCGCGCGTTCTTCTTCGGCGATTACGAAGGCTTCCGTCAGGACCAGCAGGTGACGGCGTTCTCGACCGTGCCGACACCGACTCAACGCCAGGGCGTGCTGGCGATCGACGTACGCG
Organism: Vicinamibacterales bacterium; assembly: GCA_035550595.1. Taxonomy (GTDB): domain Bacteria; phylum Acidobacteriota; class Vicinamibacteria; order Vicinamibacterales; family SCN-69-37; genus CALFMR01. Next base: position 59,194 of record DASZOV010000079.1, on the reverse strand, counting down.
ATCCGCGCACGGGCCTGCTCTATCCGGCCGGCACGCCGCTGCCGATGACCGACTTCGCGCGCACGGTCTTGTCGGCCCTGCCCGACCCGACCGGCGCGGGCGCGGCGAACAACTATCAGATCCTGCAGTCACTGACGAATCACTCGGACAAGGGGGACGGCAAGGTCGACGTGCGGCCGAACGCGCGCTTGTCGTTCTTCGGCCGTTACGGCGCGCGCAACCTGCAGACGGTCGATCAACCGCCGATTCCGCTGCCGTCGGGCGGTGGCGGCAACGGCACGATCTACGCGCGCAACAAGCAGCTCGCGCTCGGCACGACGTATACGCCGACGGCGACCTCGCTCGTCGAGATCCGCTTCGGCTGGTCGCACACCGAAGGCGGCAAGACGCCGCCAGGACTCGGCACGGGCGACGCGCTCGCGCTCTACGGCCTTGGCGGCCTGCCGACCGATCCGCGCATCTCGGGCGGCTTGCCGGCGGAAACCATCACGGGCGTCGCCTCGCTCGGCCGTCAGGCGACCAATCCGCAGTGGCAGTATCCGACCGTGTGGGATCCGAAGATCAACTACACGTGGCTCGCCGGCCGGCAGTCGTTCAAGGCCGGCTACGAGTTCCAGCAGATCAACGTCGAAGTGCAGGACGTCAATCCGCTCTACGGCCTCGACAGCTACAGCGGCCAGTTCTCGCGGCCGAGCGGTGCCGCGGCGAACAACCTCTACAACCTCGCGGACTTCATGTTCGGCCTGCGGTCGCAGTACGCGCTGAGCACGTTCTTCATCGCGAACGTCCGCCAGCAGATGCACTTCGCCTATCTGCAGGACGACATTCGCGCCGGCGATCGGCTGACGGTCAACGCGGGCGTGCGGTACGAGTACGCGACGCCCATCTGGGACGCCGAGAATCACCTGACGAACTACGACCCGACGACGAACACCATCGTCGCGGCCAGCAACGGATCGATCGCCGATCGCGCGCTCGTCAATCCCGATCGGAACAACTTCGGTCCGCGACTCGGTCTCGCCTACGGCCTCGGCCCCGGCACGGTGCTGCGCGGCGGCTGGGGCGTGAGCTACGTGCACGTCAACCGCATCGGATCGGCCAATCTGCTCGCGATCAACGGTCCGCAGGTCGTGCGTGCCGTCGTCACCCAAAGCGACCCCTCGTCGCCGGACTTCCGGCCGACCGAGCAGGGCTATCCGGCGGACCTGACCGATCCGTCGCAGTTCAATCCGCAGACGGCGCTCATCAGCTACGTCGACCGCGATTTCCACTCGAGCCCGGTGCAGAGCTGGTTCGCGTCGGTGCAGCAGGCCGTCGGCCCGCACATGGTCGTCGACGTCGCCTATGTCGGCAATCGCGCGGACGACCTCCTGTACCTCGCCGACTACAACCAGGCGGCCGTCAACGACGCCGCCGGCTCGATCCCGCTCGACGCGCGCCGCCCGATTCCCGGGTTCGGCGACATCACCTACGTCTTCAACGGCGGCAAGTCGCGATATCAAGCGTTGCAAGTCGAGGCGAAGTGGCAGTCGCGCGACCTGACGCTGCTCTCGTCACTCACGCTGTCGCAGGCGAAGGACAACGGCGCGGGCTCGCTCGAAAATCAGAACGGCAACTTCCCGGGGCCGCAGGACTTTCACAATATCGACGCCGAGTTCGCGCTCTCCGGCTATCATCAGCCGTACAACAGCACGACGAGCTTCGTCTGGCAGGTGCCCATTGGCCGCGATCGCCGTTGGGGCGCGCATCTGCCGCTCGCGCTGGACGTGCTGGTCGGCGGATGGCAGATGTCGGGCATCTACACGATGACGCCCGGCGAAATGGTGACGCTCACCTACAGCCCGTCGAGCGCGTTCCAGGTGTCGGGCATCACGAACGACTTTTCGGGCGCGAACAACTATCGCCCGAACGTCGTGTGCGATCCCTACGCCCCATCGGGCGAGCAGTCCATCACCAACTGGTTCAACCCGGCCTGCGTCGTCATTCCGACCGACCCGAGCCAGCCGTTCGGTAACGCCAGCCGCAACACCGTGCGCGGACCGGACTTCCGGCAGTTCGACCTGGCGGCCATCAAGCAGATCGCGCTCGGGGGCGGCGCACGCGTCGAGCTGCGCGTCGAGGCCTTCAACCTGTTCAACCGCGTCAACTTCGGACCGCCGAACGGCAATCGCAGCTCGCCCGGCTTCGGGACGATCACGACCGCGTATGATGCCCGGCAGATCCAACTGGGAGCGAAAATCCTGTGGTAGGCATGAAGCATCTCATCAGCGCGGCGGCCCTCGGCGTCGCGATTCAATCCACCGGTACCCCGCTCGTCATCGCACATCGCGGGGCGAGCGGGTACCGTCCCGAACACACGCTCGCCGCCTACGCGCTGGCCATCGACATGGGCGCCGACGTGATCGAGCCGGACGTCGTCTCGACCAAGGACGGCGTGCTCATCGCGCGGCACGAGAACGAGATCGGCGGCACGACCGACGTCGCCGACAAGTTTCCCGCGCGCAAGACGACCAAGACGATCGACGGCCATGCCGTGACCGGATGGTTCACCGAGGACTTCACGCTGGCCGAGATCAAGACGCTCCGCGCGCGCGAACGACTCGCGTTCCGCGAGCACGCCTACGACGGTCAGTTCGAGATCCCCACGCTCGAAGAGATCCTCACGCTCGTCGAACGCAAGAGTCGCGAGACCGGACGGACGATTGGCGTTTATCCGGAAACGAAACATCCGACGTACTTCCGCGGCATCGGCCTGCCGCTCGAGAAACGTCTCGTCACCATCCTCGCGCAGCACGACCTGACGTCGAAGACGTCGCCCGTGTTCCTCCAGTCGTTCGAAGCCGACAGCCTGAAACGCCTGCGCGCGCTCACGGGCGCGCGTCTCGTGCAGCTCATCTCCGACGCGGCCGACACGACGCCGGCTCGTCTCGCGGAGATCGCGCAATACGCCGACGGCATCGGGCCGGACATGCAGCTCATCGTGCCGGTCGGCGCCGACGGCCGAACGAAGCCGCCGACGACGCTCGTGCGCGACGCGCATGCGGCGGGCCTCTTCGTCCACGTCTGGACGCTAAGGCCCGAACCGCAGTTCCTGCCGGCCAGTTACGACGGCGATTTCCGCGCCGAGGTCGAACAGTTCGTGTCGCTCGGCGTCGATGGCCTGTTCACCGACGTGCCCGACCTGGCCGTGGGCGTCATCCATCCTCGCTGACCGTGGCCGATCGGATCGGGACGATTGTCCGATGACGCGCGGCGCGCCGCATCGAGACGGTCGTAGGTGTCGAAGAACGGGCTCGCGACGATGGGCCACGCGTGCTGCGCGGCCGTCGCTCTCGCCTGATCGACGCGGATCGGCCAGCCAACTGTTCACCGGCGTGGCATACGACAGCACGCCGCCCGCGCGTGGCAGCACGACGGGCACGCCCGCGGCCATGGCTTCGAGCGGTCCGATGCCGAACGGTTCGCAGGGGTTCGGATGAAGAAAGACGTCGGCGCTCGCGCGAGTCGCGCGTTACCAGTGCGTCGGCGAACCGTCGGGCCGCTGATAGAGCGGCCGATTCGCGCGTTCGGCGATCTCGCCGACGGTCGTAAGTCGTCGCGGATCGATCGTCACGCCGAGCCCCGGGCGATCGTTCGGATACAGCTTGCCGTCGCGGAAGTCGAGGAACTCGGGCAGGTAGTCGATGGGCGTCGTGCCGTAGTTGTATTCGAAGAGGACGGGACCGGGAAACGTCGAGAGCACGTGGACGAGCGCAGCCGTCGCGATCGGACCCGTGAAGTGCGGCACGATGCCGACCGCGTGCGTGTTGCAGAGCGCCATGATCCCGAGCATCTCAGTGATGCCGCCGACGTTGGGCAGGGTCGATCGCGAGTAGTCGATGTCGTGACGCTCGACGAGCGTGTTGAAGTCCGCGCGCTGGCCCCACTCCTCGCCGGCCGCGAGCGGCACGGCCGTCATCTGCCGCAGCTTCGGGATGTCCTCGCGGAACTGTTCTTCGCGGACCGGATCCTCGACGAAGTACGGCTCGTATTCTTCGATGAGACGGCAGCAGCGTAGGGCATCCGGGTAGTCGAAGCGCTGGTGGAAGTCGATGCACCAGTCACCGTTCGGTCCGACGCCGTCGCGAATCTCCTTGCACATGGCCGCGACGAGCCGCACGCGCTCGTGCGCATCGTAGACGTTGTCGGTGACGGGACCGCCGCCGGCGTCGGCACGATAGGCACGATAGCCGGCATCCATCACTGCGCGCGCCCGATCGCGCACGGTCCGCGCGGGACCCGGCACGCCGCCCGTGGGATAGCACTCACAGTGATCGCGCACGGCGCCGCCGAGCAGTTGATGCACGGGCACGCCGAGCGCCTTGCCCTTGATGTCCCACAGCGCGAGGTCGAGCGCGCCGACCGCGTGCATCTTCTCGTGGCCCGGCGAATAGAACCAGGCCATGTCCATCTCCTGCCAGATGGCGTTCGTGCGGAAGGGATCCTCGCCGATGAGCGCCGTCGCGGCCTGCTCGAGCATGTCCTTCGTGCCGCCCTCGCCGATGCCCGTCAGGCCCGCATCGGTCTCGACCGCGACGACCATGTTGCTCTGATTGAAGGTGGGATTGAGCGACGGCGGCTGCAGGATGCGCACGCGCGTGATCTTCGCCGTCGGCAACGAGGCGTCGGCCCGACGCGGCCACGCCACGCCCGCCGCCGATACGGCCGCGAGCGACTTCAGGAACGTCCGTCGATCCATGGAGGCTCTCCCGGTGCAGAGTCTACTCCGTCGCTCGCGCCACGGATGCGTCGAACACGTCAGACGCCGTTGACCGCCCAATCGAAGAACTGCGAGGCCTTCGCGTCCCAGGACTCGCCGGCGAGAAACGCCGCGAGCCCGGGTGCGGGCGCCGGATCGCGCAATGCTGCCGCGACTGCATCGACGAACGCGTCAGCCGCGGCCACGCGCACGAACGGGCGGAGCCGCTCGGCCTCGGGCAGCGGCGTGCTCACGACCGGCTTCCCCGTCGCCAGATATTCCTTGAGTTTCAGCGGGTTGATGCTCGTCGTCGACGCGTCGACGACATAAGGCAGGATGCAGACGTCGAACCGCGCGGCCTCCGCCGGAAGCGCGTCGTACGGCACCGTCCCTGCCAGCCGCACGTTCGACAACGCCGTGAGATCGCGGACATCACGATCGACCGGACCGAGCAGGACGATCGTCGCCTCGGGCATCGCCTTCGCCAACGCGGCAACGATCCCGCTGTCGAGACGTGCGTCGATGACGCCGAACATGCCGATGACGGGCCTACGCACGTCAGCCAGACGCGTCGACGTGCCCGTTGGATGAGCGAAGCGATCGGCGTCGACGCCGTGCGTGAGCAGCCGGCTCGCCTTGGCGCGCGGCCCCCGGCTTTCGAGAAGCGCCGTCGATGTCGCGACGAGCAGGTCGCACGCCTCCACGACCTCCGCTTCGAGCCGCAGCATCGTCTCGCCGCTGACGCCGGGCCACGTCGTGAAGTCGTCGACGCAGTAATAGATCGTGCGTGCAAAGGTCGCATCGCGGAACGCGAAACCGGCGATGGGCAAGGTGCTGACGAGGATCCGACGCTTCCCCGGCGCGAAGTCCTGCATCGCGCGCTGGAGCGCGCGCGTGAGCAGACGCCGGTTCAGCGCGCTCGCCCAGCCCCACTGGAAGAATGGCAGCATGAACGGCCGCAGCACGCGCGGCGCGGGCGACGGCGACGACGGGCCGGCGGTGACATCGGCCGGCCGCGCGCGCAGCCAGCCGGCAATGACTTCGGTGCCGCGCTTCACGTCGTACCACGTCAACCGTGGCTCGCGCAGGCCGACCGTGTTCACCCACAACACGTCCGTGTGCGGAAGGACGCGACGAAACAGGTGCTGACAGCTCGAGGGATGTCGTCCCCAGTCATCCGAGAAGACGACGAACGACGTGTCGCGAAGCGCGGAAGAGGACGTGAACACGCGCGAGGCAGTATAGGACACGCGCCATACGGCAGCCGCGGGGTCAGGGCCGATCGGCCTCGGCCGCCCTGTGGACCGCCAGCACCGCGGTCGTTTCGCGTCCCGCAGTCGCGTGAAACACCACGCGCCGCGCGCGCCCTCGTCCAGCCACCGCCACGCGGCCAGTTGGTGCGAAGCCTAGCGATCTCAACAAAACGCGGCCGCCGGCGTTCTCCGGCAGCACGAGTGCGACCGCACGACGGTAGCCTCGCTCGGCGGCGTACTCGAGCACCGCCGCAATCGTCCGCGTCGCCACGCCTCGCTTCCGATACGCCGGATCGACGACGAGTCCGCCGAGCAGCACGGCGTCGTCGGCCAGCGTGACGTCGATGCCGAGATACGGCACGAAGCCGCCGCGCGGCATCAATGCCTGCACGGCCACCGGTCGCTCATCGTCGAACGCCGCGAACCACGTCTCGCCCGCTCGACGGCTGATGTCCGGAATTCGTTCTGCGGCGATCGTTGCGTATAGCGCCGCGACCGCATCGGCGTCGACGATGCGGATGTCGATCGATGAGGGTGGCTGTTGTCCACGCGCGGCGCCTGCGTCGGTCGCGACCGTCACGTCACGCTCGACGACGAGCAGGCGCCGATAGATGGTTTCGGCGAGCACGCCGAACCATGCGGCAGCCACACCTTCGCGATGCAGGATGCGCCACGTCTGCGCCACGGCCGTGCGCATCGTCCAGCGTCGAGATCTTGAAACGCTCATGAGGCCGAATGGATCAGGCCGGGCGTGCGCCAAGGCCGACGACCATCCGCACTTTCCCTGCGGCGGTGCGCGGCACGGCCGCACTGCGCACGACACGCACGTCGACGCCCGGTCCGAGAAGCGCGGCGAGCTCACGCGCGACATCCTCTTCGACGGCATGGAACGACGCGTCGTCGGGCGTGACGAGATGCATCACGACCTCGGCCGGCGCCGTCTGCACGAGCTGGTACTGCTGAATCTCGAGGCGCGGTTTGACGACGCCCCAGACGCCACGGGGATGGATGAGTCGGCCGTTGGGCAGCGCGAGCAGATCTTCGATGCGGCCGTCGATCTCCTGCAGCCGGCGAAGCGTGCGTCCGCACGGACACGGATCGGCGGCAAACGCCGCGCGATCGCCGATGCGATAGTTCAGCAGCACCGTGCCGCGGTTGACGAGGTTCGAGATCAGGACGTCGCCTTCGACGCCGGGCGGCGCGTCCATGCCACGCGCGTCGAGAATCCGCATGTGGCAGAGATCTTCGTGCAGATGGAACCCATCGCGGCGCTCGCAGTGGAACGCCATCTTGAACGCCTCGACCGCGTTGTACGCCGAGAGCACGGGCACGCCGTGCGTATGTTCGATCTCGGCGCGGACGGCCGGCATGATCGGCTCGGCGCCATAGAGCAGCACGCGCGGCTTGTAGAACGGGACGCGGCCGGCGAGCGCGGCGCGGTGGAACGCTTCGAGATACGAGCCGTAGGCGAAGACGAGGTGCGGCTGGAACTCGGTCAGGCTCGCGGCGTTCTCTTCAATCGAGCGCAGCACGGACAACTGGCGGCGAGTGGGGCGACCGGGAATCCACGTCCACTCGGCGTAGAAGGCGCGGACCTTGTCGACCGTCGCGCCCGGGTAACTCAGCACCGCCTCGCGATAGCCGAGCGGACGTCCGACGAAGCCGGCGATGACTTCCCGTTCGCGCTCGCTGTAGGCGATGTTCTCGATGAGGCCGCGGCGATCGTGATGGATGAGCGTCCGCTCGCCGGTCGAGCCGCTCGTGTAGAACGGCAGCGCCGTCCGGCCGTGCCACGTGTCGGCAACGAAGCGCCTCGGCGCGCGGCGAACTTCCTCTTTTTCGAGGACCGGCAGGCGTACGAGATCGGCGGCGGTCCGGATCTCACGCGGATCGATCCGCTCGCGGCTGAAGAGATCGCGATAGTGCGGCACGTGCGCGGCCGCGAAGCGCACCATGCAGCGGATGTTGCGATCGCGCGCGGCGTCGATGCGCGCGCGCGGCGCCCGGACGAAGGCGCGCTGACCGGGCAGCGTGCGAAGCACGACGGCGTTGCCAATCACGCGACGGGCGGGTGCGAACATGCGGGACGCGGGCCGACGCATTGTAGCCGTGATTTGCTAACATGCCGGAGCTATGAGCACCGTTGCCAACGTTCTCGTCGCCGCCGGATTGTCGCTGGCCGTGGCCAGTTCCGTGCAGGCCCAGACCCAGGGTCAGTCCTTCACCGTCACGCTGGTCGAGCCGTCCCATGGCAAGGTGCAGCTCACGCCCGCGCTGCCGGCCGACTGGAAGTACGCAGCGGGCACGGTCGTGACCGTGCACACGACGCCTGACGCCGGCTACGCGCTCGACTCGGCCTGGTACTCGGTGCCCGGACAGTTCGGCCAGATGTATCACGAGGGCATGACGCAGGATTTCAAGATCACGATCGATCAGGACAAGCGCGTCGGCGCGTCGTTCATCGAAGCCGATGCCGTGAAGGACCTGACGGTGACGAACAACGTCGTCTATGCGAAGCCGGGCGTCAAGCCGCTGAAGTACGACGTCTACTCGCCCAAGGGTGCGCACAATCTGCCGATCATCGTCATCATCCACGGCGGCGGATGGACGGCGAATGACGAAGACGTCATGCGCGGCCTCGCGCGCGAGCTGACCAAGGGCGGCCAGTTCGTCGTCTTCAGCATGGACTACCGTTGGGGCGGCAAGGCCGATGGCGACGCAACGAACAACACCATGGCCGATCTCATCGACGACGTCTTCGGCGGCATCGCGCACATCATGGAGCACGCCTCCGAGTACGGTGGCGACCCGACGCGCGTGGGCGTCACGGGCGACAGCGCGGGCGGACACCTCGCGGCGGTGGCCTCGCTCATGACGAACATGATCGGATCGCGCGGCTTCGGCAAGGAGCCGGGCGTGTTCGAGTTCATGCCGAGCTACCTGCCGAAGGGCAAGACGGCCGAACAAGTGCGCGACGAGATGATGAAGGCCATCAAGGCCGGCGCGCCGAGCTACGGCGTCTTCAGCGCCCAGATGCTGAACACGTATTCAGACGAACACGCGAACGATCCTGCATGGAAGGACGCGATTGCGCCGCTCGGTCACATCCCACAGGCCAGCGAACGCGCCGTCCCGCAGTTCCTGACGCGCGGAACGGTGGATCCGCTCATCAAGGACGAAGCCGTGAAGGAGTTCGTCGACGCGCTCGTCAAAGCCGGTCAGCGCGCCGAGTACATCCAAGTCGGCGGCGCGAGCCATGCGTTCTTCGACTGGAAGCCCGACGATCGGACGAAGGCCACGTTCGAGAAGTACGGCGTCTACTACGCCGCGGCCATGAAGAACTTCTTCCTGTCCGTGCTGCACTGAAACACGACCGGCTCGGCGCATGGCCAGCGAGACGCGCGCGCGGCATGTCTACACGCATGGGCACGACGACAGTGTCCTGCGGTCCCATCGGTGGCGCACGATCGAGAACTCCGCCGCCTATCTTCTCCCGTTCCTGCGATCGGGCGTCGATCTCCTGGACGTCGGTTGCGGCCCTGGCAACCTGACCCGCGACTTCGCCGCCAGGGTCGCGCCCGGTCGGGTGTGCGGCGTCGATACGTCAGCCGAGATCATCGCGGCGGCGACGCATGACTATCCGGGCATCGAGTTCATGGTCGGCGACGTGTACGACCTGCCGTTCGCCGACGAGTCCTGGGATCTCGTGCACGCGCATCAGGTCCTCCAGCATCTGGCCGACCCGGTCGCGGCACTGAGGCAGATGCGCCGCGTCGTTCGCGCCGGCGGCATCGTCGCGGTTCGCGACTCGGACTATGCGACGTTCACGTGGCATCCGATGAGCGAAGGCCTCGAGCGATGGTTGCGCCTCTACCACGAGATCGCACGCGCGAACGGCGGAGAACCCGACGCGGGCCGCCGGCTGTACTCGTGGGCCCAACAGGTCGGGTTCACACGCGTGGACACCTTCGCGAGCTCGTGGTGCTTTGCGACGAAGGACGAGCGGTCGTGGTGGGGCGGCCTCTGGGCCGACCGCGTGACCACGTCAGCCATCGCGCGCCAGGCGCTCGCCGAGGGCCGCGCGACTCGAGAGGACCTGGCCTCGATGGCCGATGCCTGGCGCACATGGGCGGCCGCCGACGATGGGTGGTTTGCCCTGCTGCACGGCGAGATCATCTGCACGCGCTGACGCGCCGCATGCCCGCGCTCAGTGTTGCGTGATGCTCAACGTGTTGCCGTCGGGATCCTTGAACCACGCCACGTGAGCGCCGCTAGGCGCCCGCCAGACGCCGCGCTCGTCCTGCGGCATGCCCTCATAACGCTCGAACGTGATACCGGCGGCACGTAGATCACGCACGGCGTCGTCGATGTTGGAGACCACCCATCCGAGGACGGTATAGCCCGCAGCCGCCACCTGCGGAACGGTCGTGACGCGGAGCGTCGTGCCGTCGACGTCGAACACCAGCGCGAACGAATCTTCGCTCTGGAGCTCGAGGCCGAGGGTGTCCTGATAGAACGCCTTCGCCCGTTTCTGATCGGTCGTGCCGACGAAGGCGACGAGAGCAGAACCGCCGAGTGTTCGATGTCGCATGGCGCAGTCTCGCCCGCATCGGCCGCTGTCGCAAGATCGGGCTCACGACATAAAGTGTCGATTGTGCGACACGGATGGACGCCACACCTCGACCCGGGCCCCGGTGTGGCTATTGCCACGCTGGCGTGGGAGTACGCGTTGGACGCGACGGTCACCGAGCACTCGCACGGCTCGGACCAGCTGATCTACGCGACGCGCGGCATGATGGAAGTGACGGTCGGCCGGAGCTGTTGGCTGATCCCGCCGCAGTTCGCGGTCTGGATTCCCGCGCACACGGCACACCGGCTCCAGATGTCCGGCGTCGTCTTCATGCGCACGCTGTATCTTCGGCCTCGACTTTCGCCGCGGCTGCCGACGTCGTGCACCGTACTCCAGGTGACGCCGCTTCTGCGTGAGCTGGTGCTCGAAGCGACTCGCATCGGCATGTTGCGGGTGAAGAACCGCCTGCACCGAGCGCTCCGGGATTTGATCGTCGAGCGACTGCAGGAGGCGCCTTCCGTGTCGACCGGCATCACGCTGCCGACCGACACGCGGGCGCTCAACGTCGCGCGCGCGTACATGGCCGACCAGCCCGGAGGCACCTCCCTCCGGGCTCTCTGTGACCGTGTCGGCGTCAGCGTGAGAACGATCGAGCGCGCGTTCCGGAAGGACGTCGGTCTCAGCTTCGAGGGATGGCGACGCCAAGTGCGGCTGGTGAAGGCGATCGAGTTGCTCGCCGGCGGCTCCTCCGTGAAGGCAGCCGCCTTCGACGTCGGCTATCGACAGCCGAGCACGTTCGTCCACATGTTTCGGCAAACGCTCGGCGTCACGCCCAGGGCCTGGGCCGCCGCGTTCGCCCGCGATCGTGACGACGGCCAACGCCGCGCCGGCAGGAACAGGACAGCACCGACGTCGCGGATTCGACGCGCGGCTAACTAGCTAGCTCGCGGCGAGCGCTTGCCGCGCGGCCTGGTCCGGATCGATCTTCACTTCGGCCGTCGAATCCCAAATCATCATCGCGCGGTTGGACGCGGTGAACGGTGCCCACGTCGGAATCCCGGGATGATTGGGATTGCCCGTCTTCGCGAACGCGACGAGCGCACCGCTCATCTGGGACGCCAGTGTGCGCGCGTCGTCTCCGCCGCCGGTCGCCTGCAGGCAGCGATCGATGTTGTCGAACCAGAACGCCAGGTCCTGGCAGTGATAGGCGAGCGGACGGCCGTCGAGCACGGGCGTCTTCCAGCCGAACCAGTACGCGTAGACGGCCGCGGGCTGCGCGGCCTTCAGGTCGGTCTGCAGAATCGTCCCGCGGCGGAACATGTCGGCGCCGATCATCCCGGCCACTTCGAACGGCTTCGCCGACGGGAACGCCTTGCGATACGCGTCGATCGCGGCCGCCGCGCGCGCGCCGATCTGCGGCGTGAACTGCGCATTCACCTGCTCCCACGTCATCTTGTCCGCCTGCGGATTGTTCATGCCGCCGGCGAATTCCTGGAACGTGTTGCCCACGAGAAATGGAATGTCGGCCGAGAGCGTGGGCGCGGCCTTCTCGAATGGATTCTCCGGCAGCACGTGGCCGTCGACGACGGGCTGCCAGCCGAGGTTGATCTTCGGCAGTGTGCCCGGCGCCGGGAAACCGAACGGCGCCACCTTCGCCGCGGCTGTCGTGCTGGCGTCGAGGAGCGCGTCCACGCTGACCGTGTGCAGCCGGCTCACTTGCGACGCGCTGAGCCCGAGCTCCTTCATCACCTGCAGCGCGAGCTGCTTGGCATCGTCGCGCGTCGACGTCGCGATGAACGACCCGCTCATCGCCGACGCCTTGTGGAAGAGTCCCTTCGCCGCCGGCATGGCCATCAGCGTCGTGACTTTCCCGCCGCCGCCCGACTGGCCGAAGATCGTCACGTTGCCCGGATCGCCGCCGAACGACGCGACGTTGTCGCGCACCCACTCGAGCGCCTGCACGAGATCGAGCATGCTGGCGTTGCCCGACTGCGCGTACTTCTCGCCGCCGATCTGCGACAGATCGAGAAAGCCGAACACGTTCAGCCGATGGTTCATCGAGACGAGCACGACGTCGTGCTCGCGCGCGAGACGCTCGCCGTCGTAGGGACGTAGCTCCTGGCTGGAGCCCGACGCATAGCCGCCGCCGTGAATCCAGACGAGGACCGGCCGCTTCGACGAGTCGTTGACCGCCGGAGTCCAGACGTTCAGCCGCAGCATGTCCTCGCCTACGAACCCGTCGTCCCACTGATAGAGGAACTGCTCTTCCTGGTTGACCCAACCGGCGCGCGGACCGTGCGGCGAAACCGGACCCCACGCGATCGTCGGCAGCACGTCGGTCCACGGCTTGACCGGCTGCGGCGGCATGAAGCGGTTGTCGCCCGCGGTCGTGTCGCCGTACGGGACGCCTTTGAAAATGAAGACGCCGTTGCGCGTGAACCCGCGAATCTTGCCGCTCTTGGTCGCGACGATCGCGTTGTCGGGCGTCGCCACGGCGCCCGCGGCCGCTGTCTTCGTCGTCTGTCCGGATGGCGTCGTCTCCGATGCGCATCCGACGGCGCCGAACGCGGCGGACGCGCCGGCAAGCGTTGCGGCGCTCTTCAGCCAGTCCCTACGATCCATTCCGTGGTTGATGCGAGACGACACCGCGGCGTTCGTGCGATCAGTACTCATGAACGGCTCCAATCCGTGCCCGTGCGCTCCCTGGGCCTGAAGGCCCGGGGCTCCACAGCGGGATCCGCGCCGGGTCGATGCTGCACACAGAGCCTGACGCGCGGCGTTAGCGTAGATCGAAACGGCGGGCCGGTGTGGAATGGCCCGCGCGACTATTCCGATCGCATCGCGATCATCGGCTGAACCGAGGCGGCGCGGCGCGCGGGGATGAGGCTGGCGAGAATGGCGACGAGCACCGCCACCACGGCGCCGAGGACGTAGGCGACCGGCTCGATGGCGCTCAGCGGAATGCCCATGTTCTGGCTGTTGAGGCGCATGAGCGCGACGGTCAGGATGAGCCCGAGGCCGATGCCGGGCGCGACGAGCTTGATGACGTCGAACACGACGGTGCCGATCACGCGCCGGCGCGAGGCGCCGAGTGCGACCCGCACGGCCATCTCCCGCGTCCGCGTCGCGACCATCAGGCCGACGACACCGTAGATGCCGAGCGCGGACAGGATCAGGATGACGGACCCGGCACCGCCCGCGACGGCCGACTGCGTCAGGAAGTCGTTCATGCTGTGCTCGCGGAGTCCCACGCCAGTGACGATGGCAGCGCGCTGGAACGCCGGATCGAGATCGCGGACGACGCGCTCGATCGCGCCCGTCACCTGCGCCGGCGGTACGCCCGCCGCGCCGCGAGCGACGAGCATCACGTGCGCCGCGTTGCTCATGTCATTGGACACCGGCACGGCCTCGAACTGCACGCCCGGATGCTGCGCGAGCGGCACGATCAGTTGCTCGCGCGGATTGCTCATCTGCGACGAGGGGAAATCGGCGGTGACACCGACGATCGTCAGCACCTGCCGGCTGTTCTCGTCGGGGCCGAACACGAGGCGCCGGCCGACCACGTCGCCATCGGGCGCGAGTCGATTGGCCAGCGACGTCGAGACGAGGGTCACCGGTTCGGCGCCCGCGCGATCGCCGGCGGTGAATCCGCGGCCACGCGCGAGCCGAATGCCCATCGTGTCCAGATAGCCGTCGCCCACGCGCGTCACCTGAACGGCGATCGGCGTCGAGGCGACGTCCGCGGCGACGGACAGGGAGACGCGCGTCGTGCGGCCCCGGAAGTCGAGCGGCAGGCCGTCCGCCACCGTGACGGAAGCCACGCCGCCGGCGCGCGCGAGCATGTCGCGCAGCCGGCGAATCTGGAAGCTCGCCTGCTCGACCGTCAACCCGTCGAGCTTCAACGGCGCGGCATACAGGTGGTCGGCGTCGAAGCCGAGGTCGGCGGTCGCCGTCGCGCGCACGCGATCGAGCGGAATGACGGCCATGACGATCAACGGCACCGCGATGGCGACCTGCAGCGCGACGGCCGGTCGATGGACGCGTCCCACCCGCCGGCCGCCGACGCCGGTCTCGTCCTTGAGCGCGGAAAGGAGCGCCGGACGGCTGAACCGCATGGCCGGGAGAAGCCCGCACGCCAAGCTCGTGACCAGGCAGAACCCGGCGCAGATGGCGACCATCGTCGGATCGATCCGCAGGGCGTCCTGGAGCTGCGCGGGCAGCGGCTGGTTCGCGAGCCAGGCGATGACCGACGGCAGGTTGAAGATCACGATCGACGCGAGCGTTCCACCGAGAGCCGCGAGGACGACGGCCTCGGACAGGAGCTGCCGCACGAGCCGCCCGCGGCTCGCGCCGATCGCGCGCCGGATGGCCAGCTCGCGCTCGCGCATCGCGTAGCGGACCTGCATCATCCCCGAGATGTTGAGGCACACGACGAGCAGCACCATGCCGGTCAGCGTCAGCGCCACGACCTGAAGGAGCCTGAATTGCGGGCGCTGAAGCACACCGACGGGGTCGTACGTCTCGACGATGCCGGCTTTCAGCTCATTGGTGGCCGGATACGCCACGGCGAGGCGCGACGTCACAGCGGACACAGCCGCGCTCGCTTGCGCGATGCTCACGCCGGGCCGCAGCCGGCCGTTGACGTGGATCCACTCGTCGCCGCGATCGGTGCGGACATCGCGCGCGTCGGGCGCGGCTTCGGCCGACGGGTGCAGGTGCGGGTCCTGTTCGAGCGGCATGAAGATCTGCCGTTCGTCGACGGCGAGCCGCGGCGCGATGCCGACGACGACATGCGGTACGCCGTCGAAGGTGAGACGCATGCCGATGACGTCGGGATTGGCGCCGAGCTCATGCTGCCAGAAGTCGTATCCCAGGATGACGACCGGCTCGGTCTTCAACGGATCGTCCATCGTGGCGTCGAATCCCGGTCCACGCACGAGCGCCACGCCGAACGTCTCGAAGTAGTTGGCGGAGACGAACTTCGTCGTGACGACGCGCGTCTGCTCGCCGCCAGGCGCGGGCGTCGTCTGCGTCGACTCGCCGTTCGCCCAGCCGACGAGCGCGAGCCCAGTGTCGGCCGCACGCAGGTCGATGAAATCGGGATACGACCAGGCACTGACGGCCTCGCGAGGGCCGACGCGTTTGGTGAGCACTTCGACCAGCCCAGTCGTCTTCACCGCGGGCGGCGTGATGGCCTTGTTCAGGACGCGCGCGGCGTACGGGATCGCGATGACGGGCGCCATACCGATACCGAGCGACACGACGCAGACGGCGGTGAAGGCTCGGGCCCTGGCGAGCGAGCGGGCGGCGGAGCGGAGATCGCGCCAGATGGCGCGCATGTGCATGGCAGCATTATGCATAGCAGTATTATGCATGTCAACGCGGCCGTCCGCACGCTGGCGACCGATGCGTCAGCGACGGGGGGTGACAGCCTGACGGTCACCGCCGCTCATTCCGATCGCAGGGCGACGACGGGATCGATGCGGAGAACCTGACGTGCCGGCACATAGCACGCGAGCGCGGCCGCGACCATCACGCCAACGGTCGCGGCGAAATACGAGATCGGATCGCCGATCGTCACATCGAGCAACAGGCTCGCCATGATCCGGCTCGCCCCGATCATGCCAATCAGTCCGAGACACACGCCGATGCACACCGGGCGCATGCCGCGCACGACGACACGCCGCAGTACGCCACGCGGCGATGCGCCGAGCGCGAGCCGCACGCCGATCTCGCTGGTCCGCCGTACCACCGAGTACGCCACGACGCCGTAGACGCCGGCGACGGCCAGCACGAGCGCCAGGCCCGCGAACACCGACAGCAGGACCATCGTGAAGCGTCGCATGGCGACGGACCGATTGACGAGATCTTCGAGCGTCCTGACGTCGTACAGCGGCAGGCCCGGATCGACGGACGTCAGCGCGGCGCGAAGCGACGGCACGATCCGCTCGGGCCGGTCGCTCGTGTGGATGACGAGATCGACGGACGTCCCCCCGAGCTGTCCTCGAGCCGGGAAGTACACGGCCATCGTCGGCTCTCCCTCGATCCGGTCCTCGCGCATGTCCTGCACGACACCGAGGATCACGCCCGGATCGCCGCCCTGCCCCGCCCAGAGCACGGCTTGACGGCCCACGGGATCCTCGTCGGGCCAGAGGCGCGAGGCGAGCCGCTGGCTGACGATCACGGGCGTGGGCGCGCCCGTTGACGAATCGACGCGATCGCGATCGGTGAATCCACGGCCCCGTACGATCGCGAGGCTCATCGTCTTGAAGTAGTCCTCCGTGACGGCGCGCCAGCTAACCCATGGAATGTCGCGCTCGGCGATGTCGCGGTGATCGGCGGCGACGATCCCCATGCCAGTACCCCAGCCGCGCAACGGTCGGCCGCTGACGTATCCGACGGAGACGACGCCAGGCAGCGTCTTGATGTGCTCGATGACGTCCAGCGTGATCTGCTCGCGCCGCGCTTTTGGATAGGAGCCCGGCACGCTGAACGACGCGACGAGACGATGGTCGGTCGCGAATCCTCGATCCGCATCGAGCACCGCCACGAGGCTGCGGACGAGCAGACCAGCGCCGACGAGGAGCATGAGCGACAAGGCGACTTCGGCGGCCACGAAGATCCCACGCAGACGATCGCTCTGGCGATCGCCCATGCTGCCGCGCTGACTCTGACGCAAGGCCGGCACGAGGTCGACGACCGGCGCGGCGAGCGCGGGCACGAGACCGGTCATCACACCGATCACGACAGCGACGCCGGCCGTGAAGACGAGCGCGCGCGTGTCGAGCGCCACGTTGTCGAGGTGCGGTATGCCACCAGGCGCCAATGCGCGGAGGACGGAAAGTGCGGCCAGCGCGACGAGCCAGCCGCCGATCGCGCCAGCGCCAGCCAAGAGGAGCGACTCGGTGAACCGCTCCCGGATCAGGTCGCCACGGGTCGCGCCGAGCGCGGTCCGCATGGCCGCCTCCCTCACTCGTCCTGACGCGCGTGCGAGCAGGAGATTCGCCACGTTCACGCAGGCCACGACGAGCAGGAGGCTCACGGCGCCGAGCAGGAGGGACAGCGTACGACGGAGCGACTCGCTGCCGATCCACTCGGCGGACGGCGCGAGCGTGAGGCCCTGTCCCTCGTTGTCTTTCGGCCACGCGGCAGCCAGCGCATGCGCGACGCGATCCATGTCCGCCGTCGCCGTGGCCATCGACACGTCGTCTTTCAGGCGCGCCACCACGTCGTACTCCCAACTCCCGCGATTGGCATTCGGGTGGCGCACGAGCGGGACGAAGACCTCGGCGCTGTCGAGCCATGGCGATCCTGGCGGCAGCACACCGATCACGTCATACGTACGGCCGTCGAGCTGGATCGTGCGTCCAACGATGTCGGGATTCGACGCGTATTGCCGCGTCCAGAACGCGTGCGACAGCATCGCGAGCGTGCCAGGCGCGCCGGGATTGTCTTCGCCCGGCGCGAAGAGGCGGCCCTGGACGGGCGTGACGCCGAGCGCGCGAAAGAAGCCGACGGTGACCGACGCGCCGTCGACGCGCATGGGCGCGCCGCTGCCGGTCAGCGTGAAGCTCGCGCCGTGACGCGCGCCGAGCTCCGCGAACGACCGGTTCATCTCACGCACGTCCCAGAAGTTGGCTTCCGTCATCCCATGTCGATCGATTTGACGCGACACGGCCGTGCCGAAGATTTGAACGATCCGGTCGGCGTGAGGAAACGGCAGCGGCTTGAGCAGCACGCCGTCCACGACGCTGAAGATCGCAGTTGTCGCACCGATACCGAGCGCCAACATCAGCACGATCGATGCAGTGAACAGTGGCGTCGTACGCATAAGCCGAAGGGTGGCGCGGACATCCTGACGTCGCATGAGCGGCCTCCTGGCTCGTGACAACGGGCTCGACATGGGATCGAATTCGACACGGCGTCTGCGCGCGTCTCGGCGCATGGCCAGTGCGAAGAGGACGGCGTCCGCGAAGCCACGTGTCCAGGTGACGGGCTGCCACCACCACGGACGACGCACGCGTTCGACGGCGAGCCTGACGAAGAAGGCCTCTTCCATCTCGCCGCCGAGCTCGCGGCGGACGTCGGACGGGCACGTCCACAAAATCGCGCGATACAGACGGCGCAGCATGCGTCAGCTCGACCGCACCGGTTTGATGACCTTGCGCAGGCGCGCCGTCTCGACGAGCGCCGCCAGGCGCGTGGCCTCGGCCGCGCACACGCGGCGGCCACGCGCGGTGAGGTGATAGAACCGCGGCCGGCCGCCGCCGCTCTCGAACGCAGTCGGCGCGTCGGTCTCGACGACGTACCCGAGGTCCGCCATCTTTTTCAGGGCGCCGTAGAGCATGCCTGGCCAGAGGTGCAGGCGGCCTTCGGTCCGCTCGTGGACGTCCTTGGTGATGCCGAGGCCGTGAAGATCGCCACTCGACAACGCGAGCAGGATCTGGAACCAGTGCGCGGGCAAATCGGGTGTATCAGCCATGTATATCACGATGAGTATATACTCGAACGGATAATCGTCAAGACGGCCAATGCGATTGGCGTTCCGAGGCGGAGCCGCGTGCGGTATCGTAGGCTCGGCCCATGAACCGTCGCGATTCCCTCAAGTTGCTCGCCGCCGTGGCCGGCAGTGCGCTGCCGTGGCCCATGCTCGCGCGCGACGCGCAGCAGGCCGGGTCGTCGTCGTTGGCGGCTGCTGACGCCGCGTCCGCGCCCGTCTTCATGTGGCTGCCGCTCGGCGAGATCAAGCCGGCCGGCTGGATTCGTGAGCAGATGGTCCACGACCTGCACGAAGGCTTCGCCGGGTCGCTCGGCCAGCTCTGTCACGAGGCGTCTTCGGACATCTTCGTCAGCCAACGCAATTCGCTCCAGTCGCAGAACGTCGCCAACCGGCTCGGCGTCGCATGGTGGAACGGCGAATCGGAAGGCAACTGGCGCGCCGGGTTCATCATGCTCGCCGGTCTCACGGACGATGAGGCGGCGATGCGCGAGGCGGATGCGTACGTCGCGCACATCCTTTCGTCGCAGGACACCGACGGCTATCTCGGCATCTTCGCGAAGGAGATGCGCTTTCAGCACGCGGGTGAACTCTGGACGCAGGCGTGCCTTCTGCGCGGGCTGCTCGACTACGCGGAGTTGACCGGTCGCACGGACGTCAGGCGCGCCGTCGAGCGCGCGGCGGATCTCATCGTCTCGACCTACGGTCCCGGCCGGCGATCTCTGCCGTGGGGCGAAAGCCACGATCTGATGATCGCGGACGTCATGGAACGGCTGACCGATCTCATCGGCGACGCGAAGTATCGCGACTTCACGTTGTGGATGTACGAGACGTGGAGTCAGCACGACGGCAAGTCAGACACGACCTTGCCGTCGCTCCTCGACCTCGATGCGCCCTTCGTGCAGCACGGCGTCCACACGTGCGAGTCGATTCGCGTGCCGCTCTGGCTCGCGACGGCGACTGGACGCGCGGATCTCGGTCTCGCGGCGCGACAGGCGCTCGAAAAGCTCGCGCGTTACATCGAATCGTCTGGCTCGGTCGTCAGCCAGGAGCTCATCGACAACCAGCGGCCGGATCCGACGACGACGGAGTACGAGTACTGCGTGTCGAAGGAGACGCAGCTCACGTTTCAATCGGCGCTGCAGAAGACGGGCGTCGCATCGTTCGGCGATCGCGTCGAGCGTGTGTGGTTCAACGCGGCGCAGGGCGCGCGCACGCCGGACGGTCGCGCGATCTCGTATCTCACGCCGGACAATCGTCTCGGCTGCAACGGCCGTTCGTTGGACGGGACGCGCGACGAGCCGCGCAACAAGTTTTCGCCCACGCACGCGGACGTCGCCGTCTGCTGCAATCCCAATGCAACCCAGGTCGCCGCGCTGTTCGTCCGTGGCATGTGGATGCGCCACGGCGCCGACACGCTTGCCGCGTTGCTCTACGGCCCATGCCGCGTGTCGACGACGGTGTCCGATGTGAAGGTCGAGATCGACGAGCGCACCGCCTATCCCTTCGATTACGTCGTCGAGATCGGCGTCGCGCCCGCGCGTGACGTCGAGTTCTCGCTGCTGCTGCGCGATCCGGAGTGGTCACGTGGCACGGCGGTCGACTGCCCGAACGCTCGGATCTCACGCGAGGGCGACTACTGGCGCGTGACGAAGCGCTGGACCGCCGGCGACACGGTGCGCGTGACGTTTGCTCCTGTCGTGCGGGAAATCCCGGCCGTCAACGGCGAAGTCGCGCTGCAGTACGGCGCGCTCGTCTTCGCCAAGCCGATCGCATCGACCAAGAGCGTCACGAAGAGCTATCCCCTTTCAGGCTTCGAGGACACGCACTACGAACCCGCGCCCGGTGAGCCGCTCGATCTGAAGCTACGCGCCGACGCACGGTGGACCAGCTTTGGGTTCGCGCCGGTTCAGATCGCCGCTGGCCCCGACATCCAGCAGCCGTTCGACGCGCCGACCGTCGCGCTGCGCGGGCAGATGCTGCGCGCGGACGGCACGCCGGTCGACGTCGAGCTGGTGCCGCTCGGCAATGCCCCGCTGCTCAGGCGGGTGACGTTCGGCATGGCGTAGAAGGGCGCGACCCACGTGCTCATTGCGGGCGTTGCTACGGCGGTCCTGGCTATCTGGTGGGCCGTCGATCTGTTTCACCGGCCTCCAGCGATTCCATCACAGGTTGGTGACAAGGGATCACTGTTGGCCTTGAACGTGGCGCACGCCCTTCAATTGATCGGCGTGCTGGTCGGCTTCCTGGGCGTCGGACGCATCGATGGCGCCAATGTTCTTCTCCAGTTGTGCGGCTTGGGACTCCTGGTCGCCGGCATCGCGGTCCGCTGGACCGCCATTCGCGCCTTGGGGGTCTTCTTCACGGGTCGCGTCCAGATTCGAGAAGGTCACACACTCATACGGACCGGGCTCTATTCGCGACTTCGTCATCCCGCGTATGCCGGCGCTCTGCTCGCTTACCTCGGTCTCGGCCTGGCGTTCTCGAACTGGTGGACACTGGCCTGCAGCGTTCTGCCCTATCTCGTCGCGATCGGCTATCGGATCCACGTTGAGGAGGCCGTCCTTCAGAAGACGTTCGGGCCCGCCTACGCACAATACGCGCTGGCGACAAAGCGCCTCATTCCCTGGGTGTACTGAAGGACTTGGGCACGCGCCGGCTCGTCCGGGGTGCGACGTTCGGGATCGGGCTGGAGTGCCGGCTCGTGTGGCGAGGGCGTCGGGCGTCCGTCAGCGATCGGCGTGCTATCCTGATGTTTCAGGTTCAATCATGACGCGTCTCAACGTCGAGATCGTGTTGCCGGACGCGCTCGCCGAGCAGGCGCGCGACGCTGGGCTACTGGAGCCGCGTGCCGTCGAGGAGATGGTACGCCAGGCCTTGCTCGCCAGGCGCGTCGAGAAACTCACCGAGGCGCGCCAAGTGCTCGCGGGTGCCCCACTTCCCCCCATGACAGCCGAGGAGATCCAGGCCGAGATTGACGCCTATTCGGTCGGAAGCCCGTCGTGCGGGTCGTCCTTGACACCAACGCCGCACTTTCCGGCCTGCTCTGGCGAGGCACTCCCGGCAAGCTGATTGACGCCGCGTTTTCGACCATTCTCACGTTGCACACGAGCGCTCCACTTCTCGCCGAACTCGGCGACGTGCTCCATCGCGACAAGTTCGCGAAGTCACTTGCGGCGCTCGGCCTGACCGCGGAGGAGATGACGAAGGCTACGCCGCGTTGGCCGTGGTGGTAACGCCTGCCATCATCCCCCCGACGATCATCGATGATCCCGATGACGATGCGGTGCTGGCATGCGCTGTCGCGGCCGAAGCCGACTATGTCGCCTCGGGTGATCCGCACCTTCTGAAGCTGGAGCAGTTCAGAAGCGTCTCAATTCTCACGCCTGCGCAGGCCGTCGAACAGCTCGCGCTCTGATACACCCGCCCGCTTCACCGGCTTCCGGCGGCCAGGTGGACATCCACCGCAACGATGCGCGCGCGAACCCTCGCCGCGCCGCACTGATCTGGCGGACACTGTCAGCACTGTGCTGAACGTCGTCTTCCACTCGACGGCCGCGTACGTCGTCGTCGTGATCTTCATCGCCAATCCGCCATACCACGTGCCGGTCTTCGTCCTGACGCATCATCCACGTCCGCCGCTGCCGATGGAGGGCGGCACCGTCTTCCATTTCGTCACCGAAGGGATCGAGGCGGCGCTGGACCGCGCGCGAGAGGCGGCACAGGGCAAGGACGTGCGAATCGGGGGCGGCGCCGCCACCATCCGTCAGTATCTGCAAGCCGGGCTCATCGACGAGATGCACGTCGCGGTGTCGCCGATCCTGCTCGGCCGAGGCGAACCGCTGTTCGAAGGCATCGACCTTCCCGCGCTCGGGTACCGCATGCAGGAGCACGTCTCGACCGGGAACGCGATGCACTTGGTGCTGGCGCGGTAGCCCGGTTGGTGCGCCGGGTCTGAACGGTTCGAATCCGCCAGGGATACGCTCGCCCTTGCCGAGGCGCCGGGCGATCGTCGGTTACGGCTGCAGCAATGTCTTGATGGCGACGGCGCAGCGATCGGTTCCATCCATTTCTGAATTCCAGTCATAGGCCTTAGCGGATCTTGCCGTCTAGTCGCGCCGGCACCGTCGCCGTATCGTGTGAGGGAACGGTCGTTCACACGGAAACGGCCGAGGACGCGAGAGGGAGCAGACACATGGAGATCACACGCGCGGGTTCGCAGCCGTCGGCCAACGGGCCCGCGGACTGGTTCACCGGGACCGTCCGCATCGATCCACTCTTCCAGGCGCCATCGCCGGCGCGTGTCGCCGGCGCGGGGGTCACGTTCGAGCCCGGCGCCCGCACCGCCTGGCACACGCATCCGCTCGGGCAGACGTTGATCGTCACGGCCGGCGCCGGTCGCGTGCAGCGCTGGGGCGGACCCATCGAAGAGATTCATCCTGGCGACGTCGTCTGGTTCGCGCCCGGCGAAAAACACTGGCATGGCGCATCGCCCTCGACGGCGATGACGCATGTCGCCGTGCAGGAACAGCTCGACGGCAAGGTCGTCGACTGGCTGGAACACGTCAGCGACGACCAGTACGGCGGGCGGTGACGCGATGCCGCCGCCGGGCTACACGATGTGAACGCGACGTGTGTCGCGGAACGCTGAACGAAAGACAGGTGGAACATGCAGGGAACGATGTTGTACGGCGCGCACGACGTTCGGTTCGAAGACGTCCTGGAACCCGCCATCCTCGAGCCGACCGACGCAATCATCAGCCTGCCGGCCACGTGCATCTGCGGATCGGACCTGTGGCCGTATCGCGGCATCCAGGCCGTCGACGCGCCGGCGCCGATGGGCCACGAATACTGCGGCATCGTCGAAGAGGTCGGCCGCGAGGTCACGTCGGTGAAGCGCGGGCAGTTCGTGATCGGATCGTTCTTCGCGTCCGACAATACCTGCCCGCACTGCCGCTTCGGTTATCAGACGTCCTGTCAGCAGGCGACCCTGATCGGCGGCGCGCAGGCGCCACGGCTCCGCGTGCCGCTGGCCGATGGGACGCTCGTCGCGACGCGCGACGTGCCTGACGCGGACCAGATTCCGAATCTGCTCGCGCTGTCGGACGTGATGGGGACGGGCTGGTTCGCCGCCGACGCGGCGAACGTGCGGCCCGGCGCCACCGTGGTCGTCGTCGGCGACGGGGCGGTCGGACTGCTCGGCGTGCTCTCGGCAAAACAGATGGGTGCGGCGCGCATCATCGCGATGAGCCGGCACGAGACGCGGCAGCAGCTCGCGCGCGAGTTCGGCGCGACCGACATCGTCGCCGAGCGCGGTGAGGAAGGCATTGAGCGCATCAAGGAGCTCACGCATGGCGTCGGCGCCGATTCGGTGCTCGAGTGTGTCGGCACCCAGGAGTCGATGACGCAGGCGATCACGGCGACACGCCCCGGTGGATCGGTCGGCTACGTGGGCGTGCCGCACGGCGTGACCCTCGACGGACGGCCGCTGTTCTTCGCGCACGTGCACCTGCACGGCGGCCCGGCCCCCCGTGCGCCGGTACCTGCCGCACCTGATCGACCTCGTCTTCAACGGGACGATCCATCCGGGGAAGGTCTTCGATCTGACGCTGCCGCTCGATCGCGTCGCCGACGGCTATCGCGCGATGGACGAGCGTCGCGCGATCAAGACACTGCTGCGGCCGTAGGGCCAGAGGCCATCGCGGCGTCGCTCTCGCGCTGCGGCGCCCGCGCCACTGCGCGGTTCGAAAGGCGCTCCGCTGACGCCGGGTCGTGCGTGGGGAGATAGACCGTCGGACGTTCAGCGGCGAAGCGATTGATCGCATCCAGCGTGGCTACCGCGATCCGATCGTCGGCGCTGACGCCGTCGATTTCACGACCCAGCATCAGCGCCTCGGTGTACGACGTATCTCCGGCCATGAAGTACGCGATCCCCGCGTCGATGCCGATCACCGAGAGGTGGCTCGCGGTGTGACCGGGTGTCGCGACCGCAATCACGTCACCGGCCTTCGTGAGACGCGTGCTCGCCGCGAACGGGCCGAACGGTTCAGCGGCAAGCTCGAGCGCGACCGGATTGAACCACGTCGGCCATCGATTGGGCAGGTATCCGCGCACTCGGCCGATCCAGCCGCGCGCGGCGTGCAGTTCGTGCGGCGAGACCAGGATCTCGCTGTCGGGAAAGTGCGCCAGTCCGCCGTCGTGATCGACATGGAGATGCGTCAGGACGACGCGTTTCACATCGCGCGGCCGGATCCCCAAGGCCCGGAGCTGAGGACCGATTTCCTGGTCGGGCTCGATCCGAAACCTGACCTCCCATCGCAGATAGGGATGCAGCGATCGACCGCTCTCGAGCAGATGGCTGCCCTGGCCGGTATCCACGACGATGATGCCTTCGGGGTGATCGATCACCCACGCGTAGGTGGGAAGCCACTCCGTCCACTGCGCGTCGCTGAAGATCCGGGCCCGGCGGTGCCATCCGCGCCCGCGGCCGCGTACCTGCGATCGTTTGATCCGAACAACGCCCGTCTGGATCGCGTGGATCGTCATGCTGCCTCCTCGATCGATCGTTCGACGTGATGCGCAGACGATAGTCCCTCCAGGGCGCCGAAATCGAATCGCGACGGCGAGCTGATGGAGGTCCTCAGTCGCCGGAGCACCGGAGCGCCGCGTCCCTCTTTCCGAGTGCCTCGCCGATCTCGTGTCACGAGACCGCGGGTGATTCGTCTTGATTGGTGGAGCGTGAAAACACCATGACAGCTCGAATCGATCTCATGCACGTGAACCCCGACGTCATCCGCGCCATGCTCGCCCTCGAACGGCAGGTTCAAAAGGCGGATCTCGATGCCACGCTGCTGGACCTCGTCCGGATGCGCGCGTCGCAGATCAACGGTTGCGCCTGCTGCCTGGACATGCACAGCAAGGACGCACGCGCGCACGGCGAGACCGAACAGCGCCTGTACGGTCTGGACGCGTGGCGCGAGACACCGTATTACTCGGCGCGCGAGCGTGCGGCGCTGGAGTGGACCGAAGCGCTCACGCTCGTCGCCGACACTCGTGTCCCGGACGAGGTGTACGAGCGCGTGCGGAAGCAATTTCCGGAAGACGAGCTGGTGCACCTGACCCTGGCGATCCTCTCGATCAACGGCTGGAATCGCCTCAACATCGCGGCGCGCACAGTGCCCGGCGACTACGTGGCCGGCAGCCTGCCGAAGATGGACGAGGTGAACGGATGACAACGCCGAGGTCTTCATCCTCCGCTTCGTCGATGGTCGGATCGCCGAGATCTGGGGCATCGTCGACGTCTTCTCCCAGATGAAACAGCTTGGTCTCATCCAGGCCTAGCCGCAACGCCACACCGGGCTCGGGGCGCGACAGCGATGCCCTGGAGCCCGCGGCCGAGGAGACCGCCGTCGTCTCGTTGTTCAGTCCACGCGCGCGAGGAACCCGCGCAGCTTGTCGGGGTTGCGCACGACGTAGATCGCACGAATGCGGTCGTCGATGATGTCGAACGAGTACGTGCTGTTGCCGAGGGTGGGATGGGACAGGAACAGGCCCGGCGTGCCGTTGATCGTGACGATCTCCGGGGTCGACTCCGCCCAGCGCACCTTGCCAACGAGGGTGATCACGAACGCGGCGATGCGATCCGCGCCGATCACGGGACGCGTGGCCGCGAGCGCCTTGCCGCCGCCATCGGCGACGAGCTCCGCGTCGGCGTGCAACACGGCCAGCAACTCCTGCAGGTTGCCGGTGACACACGCGTCGCGGAAGCGCCGCACGACCGCCTCCGACTCATGCCGTGACGCGGTGAAACGCGGACGCGACTCGCGCAGCCGACGGCGCGCGCGCGTGAGAATCTGCCGCGTATTCGCCTCGCTCTTGTCGACGCTCTTCGCGATGTCGTCGAAGTCGAGCTCGAACACCTCACGCAGCAGGAAGACGGCGCGCTCGATTGGCGCGAGCTGCTCCAGCAGGACGAGGAAGGCCGTCGTCATCGACGAGGCGAGCTCGACGGATTCCTGATTGGACTCGGCCAACGGCTCGGGCAGCCATGGACCTGGATACACCATGCGCGTCCGCTCGGCGCTGCGCAGATGGTCGATGCACAGCCGCGTGACGATGGTCGTGAGATAGGCGCGAGGTGAACGGACATCGGCGGATTCATCCTGACGCGCGCGGAGCCATGCGTCCTGGAGGACATCTTCGGCTTCGCTGGCGCTGCCCAGCATCCGGTACGCAATCGAGAACAACAGCGGCCGATGCGCCTCGAACGCTGGTCCGTCCCACTCCGTTGCGGCCATGACTCGGATCCCTCCTCCACTCCCGCTCCCCTTCTAGACGAGTGGCCCCGGCTGTTTGTGACAGCCCCGTGCCTCATCCGGAAACCAGTCTCGCCGAAGCCTCCGCAGCGATCGACGGGGAACGAAGGCGGACGTCACAGGACCATTCCCGCTCTCGTCCTGATCGATGGAGGCAGAAGACATCATGAATGCTCGAATCGATCTCATACCGGTGGCGCCGGAAGCCGCGGGCGTCGCGCGGATCGCATCACCACAACACGTTCGGGAAGACCGCGGAATGCCGCAGGAGTGGCTCTCGGACGATGGCGGGCCGAGCTGGCAGAGCCGCTTTATCAACGCTCTCCTCCGGCGTCTTCCCATCAAACAGCGAATGGCGTCCGCCGCGGTCGTACAAGAGCACGTACGCAAGTTGGCATTGCGGCCGACCTCCTATGAACCGACCGGCCTGGGCCGCGGCGTCGAGGTGACTTGGAAAGATGAAGGGGGATGGCCTATCTATCAGACGACGCCGTCCGCCTATCCCGACGTCCGCAACTCCGTGCTGTTCCTGCACGGCGGCGGATACGTCAACGAGATCGTTCGCGCGCATTGGCGGATCGTCGGCTATCTCACCCGTGAAGCTCGTGTTCGTTGCGTCGTCCCCATCTATCCGCTGGCGCCCCGCGGCACCGCGAAGGATGTCGTGCCGGCCACGGGCGCGCTGTTGCGGACGCTGCTCGACGAGGCCGGTCCGGCGAAGGTCACGGTCGTCGGCAATTCAGCGGGCGCCGCGTTGGGCCTGGCGGCTGCGCAATGGCTACGCGACTCCGGCTCTCGCCAGCCGAACACGTTGGTGCTGATCTCGCCGGGAGGGGATTTCTCGGTCAGCCGTCCGGAGCAGGTGGCGATCGCCGCGCGTGACCCCATCAATGATATTCCCGGTGCGCGTGAAGCGGGACGTCTCTATGCCGGCGACCTCGACGTCACCCATCCGTACGTCAGTCCACTGAACGGTGATTTCCGCGGGCTGGCGCCGATGATCGTCTTCTCCGGCACGCGCGACCTCTTTTATCCCGACTGCATCGATCTCGCCGTCAAGGCGCGCGCGGCAGGTGTGCCGGTCGAGCTCCATCTGCGACGGGACCAGCCACACAACTATGCCGGACTGCCGACGCCCGAAGGACGGCAAGCACGCGCGATCATCCTGCGCGCTGTTGGTGGAACGACCGCGCGATGAATCCGCCCTCACCCGCCACGCCGCTGGCTGTCACACGCCGGCGTAGGCAGCCGTCTTCCTCGATGAGCGCGCTCGTCCCACGTGAACGGCGGCTCTGCCACTGGCCGGCTTCGCCAGCGGAAGAAGGGATTCCCATGATTCGCTCTTTGGTCTTGTTCGCTCACATCACCGGCGTCCTGATGATGTTCGCCGGCCTCGCGCTCGAAGGGTTCGGCGGCGAGTCGGCGAGTGCGGCGACGTCGCGCATCTCCTCGCTCGGGGTCCTGTTGACCGTGATCGCCGGCTTCTATCTCGGCGCACGATTTGGCGTCCTCGGACACGTCTGGATGCGCGCGTCCTACGCTGCGATCGTCGTGATGATGGCCGCCGGATCGCTCGCGCGTCGCTCGGACACGCTCCGTCGGATCTCGTTGCGCGTGCGCGGGACATTCGGTATGGCCGTCGTGTTCCTGATGATCGCGAAGCCGGACACGGTGATCTCGATGGTCGTACTCGCGGCGGCGCTGGGCGTGTCGACGCTCGTCACGATTCCCATCGGACTCGATCGCTCGAACAGCCTGTCCTCGACCGGTGCGTGAGACACCGGCCATCACAACGAAACAACTCGTTACGTCTTTTTTACACAGGAGGAAACACGATGACTCGCACGATTGGCACTTATGTTGGAGCACTTCTGCTGATGGCCGCCACGCCGGCTATCGCACAGGAGACGACGCCCGGACCCGGCACGCTCGAGGTGACGGCCATCCCGGCGGGCGGGACGTACTTCATGTCGAACGGTTCACGCCCGGACTTCGGCGACTACACCTACGGCGGCGCGCTCGCCTACAACATCAACCGCATCGTCGGCATCGAAGGCGAAGCCAGCGGGACGGCTGGTATCGCGCAGGATCTCACGTTCAATGCCGCGACGTCGCATGTGAAGACGCCCATGACGCTCAACGTCTCGGGAAACCTCGTGCTGTCGGCGGACACCGGCCACTCGGTCATGCCGTTCGTCACCGCCGGCGTGGGCGGGCTGACGATGTTCGAGCGGGCGGAACTCGGCGTCAATGACGTGGAGACGTTCCTGACCGGCAATGTCGGCGGCGGAATCAAGTGGTATGCACCGAACGGTCGGTGGGGAATCCGCGGAGACTACCGCTTCACCGGCGTCCGGGCGAAAGACGACGCCCCGTCATTTTTCGGTCAGGACACGCGATACGAACACCGGATCTATGTCGGCGTCATCATCCGCGCCATGCGGTGACGCCGTCGAGAGCGACGACGCCGTGTCGACTCCGTTCCGAGTCGACACGGCGTCGTGCGGTCTGGGGCAGGCTGAGAAACGCCGTCGGGCTATTCCATGGCGCCGTAGGCCAGCGTCCAGAAGTCGGTGTAGAGGCGTGACGGTTCCGGCGAGTCCGTCATCCGTTGCGTCAGTAGGATGCCGATCAGCCCTTCCGCCGGATCAGTGTACGCCGACGTGCCGAAGCCGCCATCCCATCCGAAGCGGCCCGGCGTCTGATAAATCTCTTGACGCGTCGTATTGACGGCCATGCCAAAGCCCCAACTCGACGCCGGCCCGAAGAAGATCTCCATGCCGACCCGCTCCTCGGGCGTCACCTGGTCCGACGTCATGAGCTCGACGCTCGCCCGCGAGAGGATCTGCTCACGCCCATGGCGGCCCTTGTTCAGCAACATCCGACTGAACGCGAAATAGTCATCAACGGTCGATGCCAGCCCACCCGCCGCGCTCTCGTACGCGTACGGCTGCAACCACTGGCTGTTCTTCCCGCCGTCGTCGAACACTTCGAGCGTGCCGGACTGACGATTGGAGGCATACACCGGGGGCAGCCGATCGGCCTTCTCGGCTGGTACCTGGAATGACGTGTCCTTCATGCCCAGCGGCTCGAAGATACGCGCCCGCATGAACGCGCCCAGCGACTGGCCCGAGACGCGGGCGATGAGCGCGCCGAGCAGATCGAGGCTGACGTGGTACAGCCAGCGCTCACCCGGTTGCGCCATCAGCGGCAGCGAGCCGAGGCGCCGCAGCCATTCATCCATCGTCGGCAGGCCTTCCGGCCGTGGGTGACCATCGCCGCCAATGCGATAGTCGCGGATGTACTTCTGGATGGGATAGGTATCCGGCAGCGCCATCACACTGCCGAAGCCCATGCGCGACGTGAACACGTCGCGCACCGTGATCGGCCGCACGGCCGGCACGGTGTCATCGATCTCCGAGGCGATCGATTTCAGCACGCGACGGTTCGCCATCTCCGGGATCCACGGATCGATCGGGTCGTCGAGCCGCAGCTTGCACTCTTCGACCAGGATCATGGCCGCCACGGCCGCCACCGGTTTGGTGATCGACGCGATGCGGAAGATCGTGTCCCGCTGCGCCGGCCTCGCGTCGCCAACGCCCATCGTCCCGAGCGCCTCGACGTGGACGTCGTCGTTGCGGCTGACCAAGGCGACGAGCGTCGGGACGTCGCCGTGCTCGACGTATCCGGACAGGACGCGATGGAGCCGTTCCAGTCGAGGCTTCAAGAGTCCCGCGCGCTTCATCTGGCGATTATAGTGACGCGGTATCACTTCGCTTGCCATAGGCCACCTCTCCAGCGCTCACACCGCTCGTCATGTTGCCGCGCGCGCACGCGAGATGCGCCGCGCGCGTCAGGCCGCACTCTCCTTGACAGACTAGGAGACACGGCACTACGAGGATTTCGCGAAGCGATACTGGCCTGACGGACAGGCGATCGGGCAGCGGCTCTTTCGTGGCTCGATCACCCCGGGACGCCCCGAAGACGCCTTCACCGTCGTCGGCGTCGTCGCGGCCGTCAAGCAGGCGGCATTGTCGGAGGACGATCATCTCGGTGCCGTCTACTATCCCTACGACGAGTCGTTCGACAGCTCGATCTACGTCGTCGTGCGTACGACGATGGAGCCGGAACGACTGGCGGCCACGCTGGCGAAAGTCGTACGGGCGATCGATCCGGAGCTGCCGGTCAACAACGTCCGATCGATGGACGCGCGCGTCGCCGACAGCCTCGTCACGAGGCGATCGCCGGCCGTCCTCGCGGCGATGTTCGCGGGCATCGCGCTCCTGCTGACGGCGATCGGCACGTACGGCGTGCTGAGCTATGCCGTCGCGCAGCGCCGGCGCGAGATCGGCGTGCGCATGGCGCTCGGTGCGACGCCGGCGCAGGTCTGCGCACAGTTCGGCGCGTTCGGCGTGCGCCTGCTCGCGATCGGATCGCTCGCGGGCGTTGCGGGGAGCTGGCTGTCCGGCAAAGCGATGCAGGCGCTGTTGTTTCACACGCCGCCCTTACCGATTGGCGTCATCACGCTCGTCGCCGCGGCGATGGCCGTGGTGTGTCTGGCGGCGTGCCTCGTGCCGGCACTCCGGGCGGCACGCGTGTCGCCGACGGAGGTGTTGGCGGAGGGTTAGAACACGCCACGGCAGTTCGATGCGGTGGCAAGGCGACGTCCACACCCGCCGTGATCGCCACGTCGCCAGCGTAGGTACCAGCCAATCTCTTCCGCGAGCCCGGCCCCTCCTCCGAACGGCGTTCCATGACGGAGGCAACCCAGGCGACCGTTGTCTCGTCTGATGGTGTAGTATCTGCCTATGACAGACATAGACGTCGCCGCGCTCGACCGCGAACTGAAGAAGGGGGCTGCCGAACTGCTGCTCCTGTCCGTCCTGGAAGCTCGCCCCCGCCACGGCTACGAGCTCGGCAAACTGATCGAAGCGCAGTCCGGCGGGCGGCTGGTGTTCCACCTCGATTCGCTCTACCCCTTGCTCTATCGGCTCGAGGAGCGCGGTTGGATCAAAGGGACGTGGGTCGAAAAGGCGGGCGAACGGCGGCGACGCTTCTATCGACTGACGCCGACTGGTCGGCGCGTGCTGTCGCAGCAGCGCCAGACCTGGGACCAGTTCGTCGAGGCGGTGCGCCTGGTCACACGAGGAGAACATGCCTGACTGGAAGCCGCATATTCGCCCACTCCTGACGACGCTGCATCTGTCGCCGACACGCGAGGACGAGATCATCGAGGAGCTCTCCCAGCATCTCGAGGATCGCTGGCGGGAGCTCATCGCTCAAGGGGCCTCCGAGGACGAGGCCACACGGCTTGCGCTCGCTCAACTGCGCGAGGACGTCCTCGCGCGGAACCTGGCGCCCTTGAGACAGTCGCGGCAGTCGCCGGCCGTCACGCCTGGCGTTTCCACTGGCCATTGGGCGAGCGATCTCTGGCGGGACTTACGCTATGCCGTACATACGTTCCGGAAGCAGCCTGGGTTTGCGGCCGCGGCGATCCTGACGCTGGGGCTCGGCATCGGCGCCACGACGGCCATGTTCAGTGTGATCGATGGCGTGTTGTTGAAGCCGCTGCCGTTTCCCCAGCCGGATCGCCTGGTCGCGATGTGGCATGTCGCGCCCGAGCTGGGCTTTGACGAGTTTCAGCAGAGCCCCGCGACCTACTTCACCTATCGCGACGACAACCGCGTGTTCGAGGACGTCGGCCTGTGGGTCCCCTTTCCCGATGTCTCGATCACGGGCCGCGGCGAGCCTGAACGCGTCCAAGCGCTGTACGTCACCGATGGCACGCTCCCGATCCTGAAAGTGCAGCCGCTGCTCGGCCGGCTCTTTACTAAGACAGACGACGCGCCTGGTAGTCCGGATCGGACGATGTTGACGTACGGCTATTGGCAGCGACGGTTCGGTGGCGCCGGAGACATCGTCGGGCAAACCGTGACCATCGACAGCAAACCGTACGAAGTGATTGGTGTGCTGCCCTCGTCCTTCAGGTTCCTCGACAGGAAACCTGCGGTGCTGCTGCCATTGCGGCTCAACCGCGCTGACACCTCCCTGGGGAGCTTCAGCTATTTCGCCATCGCTCGGCTGAAAGCTGGCGTCACGATCGCGCAGGCGAATGACGACGTGGCCCGCATGATTCCGCTGGTGTACACGCAGTTCCCCGCGCGGGCCGGCGAACAGGAGATACGCCTGAGGCCCAATGTTCGTCCGCTGGCGGCGGACGTGATCGGCGACGTTGGACACGTGCTGTGGATTCTGCTCGGTACGGTGGGGATCGTGCTGTTGACCGCCTGCGCCAACGTGGCGAATCTCTTTCTCGTGCGGACCGAAGCGCGCCGGCGCGAGCTCGCCGTGCGATCAGCACTCGGCGCGAGCCGAGGCCGGCTGGCGCGTGGACTCATCACCGAATGCGTGACGCTCGGGCTCGCTGGCGGCGTGGTCGGTCTGGTCCTCGCCCGTGCGGGTATCGGACTCCTCGTCTGGCTGGCGCCGTCGGGACTACCGCGCGTCGAAGAGATCGGCCTCCACCTCATCGTCTTGCTGTTCACGCTCGCGACCGCGATAGGCACGGGACTGCTCTTCGGTCTGGTGGCCGTGCTCAAGTTCGGGGTGCCGAGCCTGACAGCGCTGAACGAAGGCGGCCGAGCCGGGAGCGAAGGGCCGGAACGGCACCGGACGCGCAACATGCTCGTCGTCGCGCAGACGGCGCTGGCGCTCGTGCTTCTGGTGGTGGCGGGCCTGATGGTCCGCACGTTCGTCGCGTTGCGTCACGTCGAGCCGGGCTTCACGCATCCCGAACACGTCCAGACGTTCCGCGTGTCGATCCCCGAGACGCTCGTCAGCGGCATGGAGCAGACGGTACGCACACACGAGCAGATTGCCGAGCGTCTGCGACAGATCTCTGGCGTGCAGTCGGTCGGCCTGGCCTCATCCATCACGATGGACGGCACATATTTCAACGGTTCGATCTTCGTCGAAGGCGTTTCCGAGACCAGCGCGCGGAATCGTCGATTTCGTCGCCACCGATTCATCGCACCGGGTTACTTCGAGACGATCGGGGATCCGGTGCTGGCTGGCCGCCTGATCACATGGACGGACATTTATCAGGACGCGCTCGTCGTGGTCGTGTCCGAGTCGCTCGCCCGCGAGTACTGGAAGGATCCGGCGGATGCCATCGGCAAGCGCATCCGCGTCAGCGCCAACCAGCCCTGGCGGGAGGTCATCGGGGTGGTCGGGAACGAGCGCGACGATGGGTTGAACAAAGCGGCGCCCACGATCGCCTACTGGCCGATGGCGGCAACGCGATTCTTGGATCAGCCGTTCGTGTCTCGCACGATGTCCTACGCCGTCCGATGCGATCGGATTGGCTCGCCGGGTTTTCTGCACGAGCTCCAGGAAGCCGTCTGGTCAGTGAATCCCAACCTCCCGCTGGCGAACGTGCGGACACTCGACGAGATTCGTGGGGCGTCGATGGCACAAACGTCCTTCGCGCTGACGATGCTGGTCATCGGCGCGACCCTGGCGTTGCTCCTCGGTCTCGTCGGACTCTACGGTGTCACCGCGTACGTCGCCGCACAGCGCAAACGGGAGATCGCCATCCGCATGGCGCTCGGTGCGCAGATTGGAGAGGTGCGAACGATGCTGCTCCGTCACGGCCTTGGGCTGACGATGACCGGCATCGCGCTCGGCGTCGGTGTGGCGCTCGCGATCTGCCAGGTGATGCGTGCGTTGCTGTTCGGCGTGAGCCCCATGGATCCCCTGACATACGTGGCCGTGTCAGCGGCGCTGGCCGCCGTGATGCTGGTAGCGATGTACGTTCCAGCACGCCGCGCCTCGCGCGTCGATCCGGTCGTCGCCTTGCGAGCCGACACCTAGCGGGAACGCGGCCTGTCGATCTGCTCGAAGAGAAGGTCCAGGCTCAGCTCACTACTGGGCGATGCATAGAGCGTCGAGCGGATTGCTGCGGGCGGCACGCGGGGTCGGCGCACGCTCGCCAGCAAGGTCACGAAGAGGATCAGCGACGCGACGCCGGCATACACAGGCAGCGGCTCGCCATCGGCCAGAGCGACGTCGAACACGCCAACGCCGGCAACTGCTGGTTTCAAGTCGTTCCATCCTTCCGTGCCGCGCAGTGCCTTTGACTCTCAACTTTGCTTTTGAGGTTACGCTTCGATGAGGTCACGCATGGCCAAGCGCATTCTCCACGTGGTCAGCAACGTCGCCCACTTCACCGATCCGTCCCAGCCGACCGGCTTGTGGCTCTCGGAACTCACGCATGCCCATGATGTCTTTGCGGCGAAAGGCTGTGAGCAGCGCATCGTGAGCCCGAAGGGCGGCCGTTCTCCGCTGGAACCGCGGGCGCTCCAGTGGCCGCTGCTGGATGACTCCGCCAGGCGGTGGCTCGACGAAAAGAATCGTTCCGCGCAGTTGGAGGCCACCGCCACGCCGGCGGAGATCGACCCGGCGGACTACGACGCGATCTATTTCACCGGCGGCCATGCGGTGATGTTTGATTTTCCGGATGCCGAAGGGCTCCAGCAGATCACGCGCGCGATCTACGAACGCGGCGGCATCGTCTCGTCGGTCTGCCACGGCTATTGTGGGCTTCTGAACACGCGACTGTCAGACGACCGCCTGCTGGTCGCCGGCAAACGGCTCACCGGATTCTCCTGGCGAGAAGAAATCCTCGCCGGGGTGACGAAGAAAGTCCCGTACAACGCCGAGGCCGAAATGAAGCAGCGCGGGGCACTCTACGAGAAGGCATTCCTGCCGTTCGTGTCCTATGTCGTCGTCGATGGCCGGCTCGTGACCGGCCAGAACCCACGGTCGGCACGGGCGACGGCTGAGCAAGTGGCGGCTTTGCTCTGAGGGGGTACGTAATCGAGGAATCCAGTCGGCTTGGCGCACCCAGCGGCGCAGGCACTCGGTGGGCTGGTTCAGACGGTGACGTGTGATAGCGGTGTCCACTGAACCAGGCTTTCAATCCAGACGTCTTGCGTTCGAGAACGATCAGACGACGGTGACACTGCCGACCGGCACCCTCGTGCTGACGCGTCGCGATGACCGGGTGGATGTCGTTCGGAAATGAGAACGAGATCGGCCAGCTTGGTCCTTCGCAGCGGTGGATGAGCTGCGACCGAGAGAGACCAAGCCAGCGACGACGGCAAAGTAGGTGGGCCAGCGAGTAGCCCGCAGCATGGTCCGTCCTCTATCCGCTGGCGCGTGGAGGCACGTCCTTCGGGTGTACTACAAGTAAACGCTGAGACGATACCGTTTATGAAATCGTTCACGCTCGTGTGCCGCGGCCGCTTGGCACGACACCGAACTGGATGAGGCTCTCGGCCGTCGCGACGAGCGCGTCCTCTGGCGGACGAGGGCGCCACCCCAACAGGCGTTCGGCCTTTGCGCTCGTGGCTCGCCGCGTGCTGTCCAACAGCGGAATCAGCGGACGCAACGTCCGATCGAAACGCGAGGCGAATCTGACCAGCCAGTTCGGCAACTCGCGAGTTGGCACCTTCTTCGCCGCGTCTCCCAGCCGATCTTTGAGGACACGGGCGATCGCGATCATCGACATGATGTCTCCCGAGCTGGCGATGAAGCGTTGACCCTTCGCGGCTGGATCGGTCATGGCGCGCAGATGCAGGTCCGCCACGTCACGCACGTCGACGACACCGAAGTACAGACGAGGACAGCCCGGCATGCCCTTCAGCAGACGCGTCACCAGTTCGACGGATGACGAGATGTCGGGCCCGAGGACCGGCCCGAAGATTCCGGTGGGGTTGACGACCGCAAGTTCCAGCGTGCCGCCCTGCGCCGCCATGAAGTCCCACGCCGCGCGTTCGGCAATGGCCTTTGATCGCACGTAGGCACTCATCTCGCCGTCGAGATTCGTCCAACTCGTTTCATCGAACGGCGCGGCCTGCGGCGGATGCCCGTAGTAGATTGCGCCACACGAAGACGTCATGACCGCGCGGCGGACATGCGCGTCACGCGCGGCCCGCAGGACGCGGATCGCGCCATCGCGCGCCGGTCGAATCAGCTCGTCTTCCGTACGCGGCGCCGCCGCGGGGAGCGGCGAAGCCACGTGGATCACATAGTCGCATCCGTCGACGGCCTCCGCCCATCCGCGATCGTGTTCGAGGTCGGCGACGAAGACGGACAGCCGCTCATCCCACGCGCCGGCCGACGTCAGCATGCTCCGCACGCGCGGCTCGCGATCACGTGAACGCAGGGTCGTGCGGACGACGTGGCCAGCCTCGAGCAATTGCCGCACGACGTGGCTGCCGACAAATCCCGAACCGCCGGTCACGAGCACGGTGTATGGACCAGGCATCTTCGTTCTCGCCGGACGTCCGGGCGGCGTGCACCAGGCACGTGGCGAACGTCTTATGTCTACGGATGTATACTTCAATCGACCGTGCGTTGTCTACAGGTGTAGAATTATGAAGAATTCTCGACGACCAGGGGCGCGCCTTGCGCCTAGACGCCCACGCAATGCCGGCGCCACGCGGATGGCCATTCTGGCGTCCGCGCGCGAGGCCTTTGCCCGATCCGGGTACGACGGCGTGGGCGTGCGTGAGATTGCGGAACGGGCGGGCGTGACGGCGATGCTCGTCAATCGCTACTTCGGCTCCAAGGAACGCTTGTTCGCCGAAGTGGTGGCGGACATCATGACGACGCCAATCATCCTCACGCCGGAGACGCTGGTTTCCGCCCACGCGGGAGACGAGATGGCGGACGCGCTCGTCCGGATCACGACAGCCGACGGCGCGCCGCTCGACGGCTTCCAGATCATGTGGCGGTCGGCGTCCAGCCCGGCCGCTGCGGCCATCGCTCGTCGAGAAATCGACGCGCACTATCACAAGACGCTGACGGCCGCCCTGCCTGGGCCACACGCGCCTGAACGCGCGGCGCTGCTGCTCGCCGTTGTCGCCGGCGTGCAGATCATGCGGCAGATGATCGGTCTCGAGGCACTTGCATCCTGTCCACCTGAAGTCCTGACCGAGCTGCTCCGTCCGGTGTTTCGCGAATTCTGGCGCACTGACGACCATCAGCCTCCAGGCACGCGCGGGAATCGCCGCAAGCGATAACCGGCGGCACGCGATTCCTCGACGCGGTGCACTGCACCCGACACACCGCCGCGTAAGCAGGTTGAAACCTCGGGTCGGTCGGCTACCGACCCAGCAGGCTTCCGGCGACGGCGATCAGCCATGCCGCGGGCGCCAACACCGGCACCAGCCTCGGACGATATGTGAGGACAAGGGCCACCGGCAGGCTCGCCGCCGTCAGCAATCCCATCCACAAGACGAGGCCGACCGGCCAACTCGTCTGCGTCACACAGACCGTGAGAGACGAGACCGAGCCGACGCCTCCGATCGCTCGAAGCACGAGGCGCTCACGTGGGTGAACCGGACGATCCCACGCCTGCAGGTGGTGACGGTTCATCGCCAGCGCCAGGGACGCAAACGCGCCGAATGCGAACGCGAAGGCCGACAATTCGTTCATGCCGGCGACTCGCTGTCGTTCATCATCCGGCGGCAGCTCACAACAGCAGCCATACGACGACTCCGAGAGCGCCGGACGCCATCAGGAGCCCGGCCCAGGCTCGTGTCGCGCTTCGCGCGTGGAATACGGCCATGATGATCGCCGCGTAGTAGAGAAAGCTCAGCAGCCATTGGTCCTACCGCGTCAAGAAGAACTCCACGGGGACGGTCAACGTCACTGTTTCACCCTTGAGTTCAGGTGATGGCGCCGGCAGCGGATCTGCCCGACGCACGAGCGCGACGGCCTCGCGGTCCAGCGACGCGTGGCCGGACGTGCGCGCGAGCGACGCACCGAGCACGTGGCCCTCGCGATCGAGCGTGAACCGTACGTAGCAGATGCCTTCTTCCCGGCTCCGACGCGCCGCCGCGGGATATCGACGGAACTGTTCCAACCGGCCGAGTACCAATCCGGCCCAATTCGAGTGGCCACTCAGCGTCCCGATAGCCGGCGGCAGCGGACTGTTCGCGGCTCCACCGCCCCCGCTCCCGGTCGAGGCAGCGGGCGTTGCGGCGACGGTCTTGGTCCCGCCTGCGTCGTCGGGGAGGGGCGACGCAAGTTCCGGCAGGACATTGAGAGTCGCCGTCGGGACGAATGACGGCAGAGGCTCGGCAGTGAGCGCCGGCCGTTCCGTGGACAATTTCGGGACGAGCGGCTTCACCGGTTTGGACGAGGGCTTCTGGTGCTCAGGCTCCGGTTTCGGTGCCGGAGTGCCGACTCCGCGCTGCGGCGCCATGACGAACGTGACGCCGACGGCCTCCATCGCGGGCGCCGGCTGCGACTCGACATGCAGCGTGGACACGAGAAACGGTGTAAGCGCGAACACGTGCAGCGCAAACGCGACAAGGAGTCCTCTGCCTCGCCACACCGTGTAAGTTGGCGTCTCGGTGCCTGCGAACAGCGTTCGTCGGGCACCCCCGTTCACCGACTTAAGGCGCGAGACTCCCAGAGCGTGGCGTTCCGGCGCGTCTTGACGAGCTACCGACAGCCCGTGATCGTTCACGTCGCTCGACGACACGAGCGCGCGTGACGCGCTGCGCGCGTTCGAATATCGCCTCGCTTCGGGGAGCGGATCGCCCAGACTGCGCGGGCTCAGGGGGTTGGATTCGCGCACGACTGGCTACTCCGTCGGCACGGGAACAGGATCGCGTGCGGATGGAACCTTGTCCGCCCTGCGGATCGACCAGATGCTATCGGCGGCGCCGGTCCTGATCCGGCGCATGGTCGCGACCGCCATCCACGCGAAGCCAAGCGCACCGATGAAGGCGACGACATCGACCCCGATCGTCGCGGCGCTGCCATGGGCCCACATGCCGAGCGCCGGGAACAGCAGCGCCGCGAG
The DNA here is from genome assembly GCA_035550595.1 of Vicinamibacterales bacterium. Taxonomy (GTDB): domain Bacteria; phylum Acidobacteriota; class Vicinamibacteria; order Vicinamibacterales; family SCN-69-37; genus CALFMR01. The sequence goes on along the minus strand of DASZOV010000079.1, from coordinate 18,941 downwards.
CGTGGTCAGCGGGATCGCCATCGTCGCGGCGGCGCACAGCCACAGCAGATGCACGGCAGCACGCGCCGCGCCCCACGCGAAGGCCCACGCGACCGAGCCGAGGAATACCGCGTAATAGACGACTTCATGCCAATGATTGAGATCGGCCACGCGGCCATGCAGCCATTTGGCCGCAACGATGGTGAGCGACAGGCCCGCCACGCAGCCGAGGCACACGCCGACCGTGGCGCTGCCCAAGAGGCGCGTTGAACGGGACTGCTCGACGCCGCCACCCTGGCGCGCCCGCTTGCGGCGTGTCTCGATCCACAGCAGGTTGCCCGAATAGAACAGCCACGCCCCGGAGAATCCGAGGAAGAAATAGGCCCATGTAATCGTGACCCCGCCATATTCCCCGGTGTGCAACGCGTAGATCGTTGTCGAGGCCCGCCGGTCCGCGTCTTGATGCGATGGCGTGCGGTCGTTGACCAATTCGCCGGTGACGCCGCTGAGCATGACGCCCCCAAAGCTGGTATCTCCGATGTAGCCGTGCTCGGCTCCTGTGAATTTCACGGCAGCGGCCTTGTCTCCAAAATTCACGAAGGTCATGACCTTGGGTTCAAAATCGGGCACCTGGACTTTCAGGCGTTGGAGCAACTGTGCAGGCGGCATCATCGCACCCGCTTCGCCTGTCGGCTTTGGCGCGGCATATCGCTCGGCATCGCGTTTCATGACGACCTGTTGTCTGCCGCCGAAGATCACGCTCTCCTGCGCGGACCAGAGCGGGCCGCCAAAACCCCACGCTGTCGCGGTCACCGCAATCACCAGGTGAAACGGGAGTGCTGTAATCCCGACGACGTTGTGCGCATCCAGCCACATGCGCTTGAGGTTATGACCGACGCGCAGCGCCAGGAAATCCCTGGTGAGCGACGGCAGCAGCACGATCACGCCGGCGATCAGCGTCACGCCGTAGAGCAGCGCGACCATCCCCATGAAATACGATCCCCATGGTTCTGGAATCCCGACGCGCATATGGATGGCATCGATGAACTCCGACAGTTCGGAGGGTTGCTCCTGCTCCGCGAGCAGCGTGCCATCAGGTTGTAGCGTGGCCCACCAATGGACGTGCTCGCGCGCTCGGCCCTTTTGATGCGGCGCATCTTCTTCCCACGTCACCCGTGCCGGTTCGTTCTCCTCCCCCCGCAGGTGAAGCGTGATCCCTTCCTCGCGCGCTTCAGGATGGGCGGACGCCACCAATTCGAGGAGTCGGGGCGCATCCTCCAGCGGCACGGCCGCCACCCCAACCGCAGGCGGCGAGGCCCAGCGCGCGATCGGCTCACGAAACATGGTGAGCGCGCCCGCATAGAACGCGATGAACAGGGCGAAGCCGCACGTGATGCCAATCCACGTGTGGACGGGCCTGTAAACCTTGACGATAGCGGCGCGAATCATGTGGCTCACGCGAAGAAGTAGAAGCGGCAGGCAAACAGCGCGGCAAAGGCGATCAGGTTCGCCGCGCCCAGCCAGACCCAAGCGGAACGAGCGCTGCGAAGCAGGAAGCAGAAGCCGAACACCGCGATCCAGACGAACGCTTCCAGGTGACGCATCAGCGAGTAGCGTCCAGTCGGCGCGTCTATGCCGCCTGGGCCCAGGTAGGCATACAGACCGACCAGTGAGAGCGCCAAGCCCAAACCGAGGATGGCGCCGGCGCTGGCCTTGCCCCACCAGTCGGGACGAATGTCGCCTGGCATGTCAGTTCTTCCGCGCGAAGCTGCGGAGGGCGGCCGAATAAGAAAAGACGATGAGACAGACCATCGCAACGTGCAGCGTGACGAAGAAGCCAGCCAAGGGTCGCAGTGCCGCGATCCATGCGACAAGGCCAGCGGCCAGTAGCAGACTACTGGCCGCCCACAACGGCGTTCGGGGAAGAGGCCGCGAACGCCACTGTTGATTCGGGCTTGCGAGGTAGATACAAACGCAACCGACAATGGTCAGCGCCAAGGCAAGTATCAGCATGGTTCAAAACCCCTTTGGCAAACCGTGCGGAGTATGCGGGCCTATCGTCTGATCAAAATTGATACCTCAGCGTGGCGCGCCAGCGACGCGGCGTGGCGTAGGTGGGGCCGGAAGAAGAAGAGGCCGTGTTGTAGTAGTTCTGGTCCAAGAGGTTGTCCACATTCAGCAGCAGCGAAAGCTTGGACGTGACTCGATAGCGCGCCATGGCCGCGAGAGGCAGGACACTGCCCTGGCGGAATTCATAGTCGGCTGTCACGGGCTGGCCATTGGCCTTATATGCTCCCGTGGGACGTTGCATCACCCTCGAGATGGAACTGTTCCAACTGCCACCAATGCCGAGCGTCACGCCCGACAAATGCCCCTGAAACTCGTACGTGGTAAACACGCGCAGCAGGTGTACGGGCAGGTCGGGGTTGTAGGGCTCCCCCGTGGCCTTCGTCGACTTGGCGTAGGTGTAGCCCGCTTGGCTGTTCCACCCCGGCCGCAACGCGCCGGAGATTTCCGCCTCGAAGCCATTGGTGGTGATGCCCTTGCCGGCTGAGCGGTACGGCGTATTGCCGCCGGGCGTCTCGTAGTCGTCGGGAAAATTGGGATCGCGCTCGCCGAGGTTGTCCTGCACCATGCGGAAGACCGCCAGCGAGGCGTTGAGCTGCTTGTCCAGGAACTCGCCCTTCAGACCCACTTCGTAGTTCTTGCCGACGATAGGCTGGAGCAGGTTGTCATCGGCGTCGTACAGGTTCTGCGGCTTGAAGATGTCGGCATAGCTGGCATAGGCCGAAAGGTTGGGATGGAAATCCCACACGGCACCCACGTAGGGTGTGATCTCGCGACGCACGGAGTAGGCGCCGGAGTCGGCCTGCGTCAGCACGCCGGTCTGGCCGTCGTAGAGGTCCGTCGAGGTCTTCCAGTTCGTCACGCGCGCACCGGTGATGAGCTTGAGCGAATCGGCGAGATTCCAGCGCGCGGCGGCGAAGGCGCCATGCTGCGCGGTGTACTGCTTGCTGCGCGGAAACCCGGTGAGCCAGGACGGATAGGGCAGGCTCCAGTCCGTTGCGCTCGGCGTCGGATAGGTCGCGACAAAATCCGCCGGGGGTTGGCCGGATATATCCGACAGCTCATCGTCGACTCGCCGCGTCTGGTCCCAACCAGTAGCGCCGACGATGAGCTGATGTTCCCGGCCAAACAGAGTCACAGGCCCCTGAGCGTCGACGTTGTAGGCCCACTGGCGGTCGTCGACCGGATAGGGCACATCGGTGTTGAGGGTGGCCCCGAGTCCGCTCGGGTCGGGGTAAGTGGGGATCGACATGTAGAACACGCCTGGGTCGCGCGATCTTTTGCGGCGCGAGAGATCGACCGTGCCCTGGATTGCCCAGTTGTTGCCGAACTCGTGCTCCAGCCCCGCGTACAGACTGCGTGCACGCTGGTCGGTGACGTTGTCGCGCGGACCTTCTCGATTCAGCGAGCGCGGCGCGTTGTAGGGCTGCCCATTGCTGAACCACAGAGGCACAGCGGACGAAAACCCGAGGCCTTCTATCTTGTACTGGTCATACTGATAGCCCACACGCGCTACGGTGTGCGGCGTCAGATCTGCCTCCACGACCGCCAGCAAGGCCTTGCCGTTGCGCCCGGAGTGTTCGATGAAGTTGTCACTGTCGTAGAGTCCGCCCGCCACGCGGCCGCGCACAGCGCCGCTGGAAGTGAGCGGGCCCGAAACGTCGGCTTCGCCCGCCGGGTTGTTCCAGCTTCCCAGGCTGGCCTGGCCGTGGGCTTGGAATTCGCGCGTCGGGCGCTTGCGTATCATCGTGACCGTGCCCGAGGGATCGCCCGGTCCCGTCAGCAGACCGTTGGCGCCGCGCAGCACCTCAATGCGGTCGTAGGCGATCATGTTGTCGCTCTGGATGCTGGACAACCCCTGCCCGCCCGAAAACATGGGGTGGCCATCCACTTGCAGATTGGAAACCGCCAGCCCGCGCGAGTACAGCGTGGGCCGCGTGAAATCGGAGGCCACCACGCGCACGCCGGTCGTCGTCTCCATCGCGTCCGCCAGCCCGGTGATGCCTCGGTCCTCGAGCTGCTGCGATGTGATCACGGTCACCGACTGCGGCGTCTCGCGCAGCGACAGCGGCAGGCCCGTGGCCGAACGGGTGGCGACAGGCGTGTACGCGCCGGTGCCTTCGGTGGCCTCGGGATCGCTGCTCGTGACGCTGGGCGGAATGCCGGAGGCCGCGCTCTCGCCGCCAACCCGCACCGGCCCGAGTTGAACCGCACTGTCCGAACTTTGCGGCGCGAGTTCGATCTCGACGGCGTCGGCGCCGTTGAAGCGGAAGGTCAGGCCCGTCCCCGTGAGCAACTGTCCGAGTGCTGCAGCGGGCGTGAATTCGCCCGCGATCGCGGTGCTCGTCTTGGCCTCGACGAGCGGACCTTGTGCGGTCACCTGCAGGCCGGACTGCTGGCCGAACAGCAGCAGCGCTTCTCGCAGCGGCTGAGCGGGAATATCGAACGTGCGCGGGGCGGCCGTCGTGGTCTGCGCCAGGAGCGGCGCGGGCGAGATCCCTCCGAGGGCCAACACCATGAGGAGCCACGCGCCGCACACCGCCGCGCGCCGCCCCGTAGACCGTTCCGTCAGCACATACCCGTTCATCCGCGCATCTCCGTAAGGGGAAGAAGACACGGGCACCCGCGACGCGAGCGCCCCTATAAGGAGGGATGCTCGGCGATGCGGTTTTTCCGGTCGTGCCGAAAGATTTTTTCTAGGGGCCGGTGACGACGAGCAACCAGGGCGTGATCCGCCGGATCTGGCCGCCGTACGGCGCGACGATGAGCGCGAGACTGTGCGCGGGGTCGCGAAAGTCGTAGGTACCGGTGACGAGGCGCTCGCCGAGGGCGCGATCGGCCAGGACGATCCGGCCGCGAAACCAGGGGCGCGCTTCGTCGATGGCTTCCGCGATCGGGCGGTTCCTGATGGGGATCGTGCCCGAGCGCCAGGCGCCGACGATCTCCGCTGCCCCGGCACCTTCTTCCATTGGGCGATCGGGAGCGAAGCGCACCCACTCGCCGGCGCCGAGTTCGCGGGTGAGGGTGGGCGTGGCGCCTTCGTCCTGGACACGGACCCGGCCATGCCGGACGGCGACACTGGTCCGCTCGCCGATCATCCGCACGTCGAAGCCGGTGCCCAGCGCGGTCGCCGTGATGTGCCCCGCGGCGACGCGAAACGGACGTGCTGGATCGGGCGCGACTTCGAACATCGCCTGGCCGGAGAGCAGCCGGACCAGGCGGGCATCCGAGCGGTAGTCGACGGCAATCGCGCTCTCCGGCCCGAGCTCGACGACCGAGCCGTCGGCGAGCGCGACGTTCTCGACCTTCCCAACGCCAGAGAAATGATCGGCCTTCAGGCGCAGGCTGATCATCGGTCCCGCGATCAGGACCAGGACGACAAACGCCGCCGCGGCGGCCGTCCATCCCCACCTCCAGCGCCGGTCGAGACGTTTGACGGGCGCCGGCAGGTCGTACGTCCGGCGCTCAGGCGGCGCGCTTTCGATGATGCGGACCGTCTCGTCCATCTCCGCCCAGGCTTCCGCGTGATGCGGATCGGCCTCGAGCCACGCCGTGAACCGCGCGCGCAGTGCCCGGTCATCGGGCTCTTCCCGGAGGGCGATCACCCACTCGGCCGCTTCGGTTTCCGGCGTCCGCTCATCCTGCGTCATGACCTGAGAGGCTCCGCGCGGGACCGATTCTCCGACGGTTCGGAAGCAACGTCCGGGATGGCAAAGAGCGGCAATGGACTCATAGGGACCGGCAAGTCGGCAGACGCACGGAATCACCGCCAGTCCTTGAGCCCCCATATAAGGAGAGATGCTCGACGAGCGGTCTTTTCCGGTCAGCGGGCCGCGGCGACTGGAATCAGCGTCCCTGCCGGCGCCGATTGCAGACTTTCATGCCCTCGACGATGAGGCTATGGGTGTGGGAGACGGAGAGTCCGAGACGCTCGGCGACCTCGCGGAGCTTCAACCCGCCGAAATGATACATCTTGATGGCGGCTTGCTGGCGTTCGGGCATCGCCTCAATGGCGTCGAGCACGAGATCCATCGTCTGCCGTGCGATTAACTGCGTTTCCACCGATGGGCGGTCGTCCGCGAAGTCGCTGATCTCCTCGGTCGCGACGGCCGTCTCGATGGCCGGCCGCCTCGCTTTCGCGAAGACCAGGTTCCGGATGATGCTGCGGAGATAGGCCAGCGGTTCTTCGATCGCGGTCCTGTCGGTCTGCCGGTCGAGACGCAGCCAGGCGTCATGCACGATGTCCTCGGCCCAGGAGCGATCGCGCGACAATCGGCCGGCGTAGTTGACCAGCGAATCATGGTGGGTCCGGTAGAGACGGGCGGCGAGGCGTTCGTACGCGGTCTCCAGGGCGTCGGAGGCGTGGGCGGGTGGTTCGCTCATGGTCTGGCCGAGGTCGCGAGGGGTCGGCAGCCCCGGTTCACCGGCCCGCGGTTCAGCCGACCAATTTGGTCGGAATTATCATACGCGAAAAATGAGAACGATCTCAATTGAGGTGCTTCTCGGCTGCCGGCGGCGATTTCTCGGGGCTCCGATCGAGGCGATATCAGCGGTAGCAAGCCCGTCGGGGCGCCTATCAGTGCCTTTCCGTGCGAGCCAAGAGGTGCGCTACGCAACGGCCGCGCTGGGACGCACATCGCAAGTCTTGAAACGCAACGACTCGCCTTGACTCAATGGCTGCTGGAACTAAGTTCGGTAGACGAGGACATAACTAACCTACAGAGCCAAAGCCCGCCGATTCGACGACAGCAAGAGCCGCAGCGTCAGGAAAGGTCCGCATCATCAAGAACGGCCACGTCAGTCCGGGGATGACGAAGGTGATGACGCCCGCGCCAACGCTGACGAGGCCGGCGAGCAACGCGGCCCACCACCGCTTCGTCCGCCGTACTCCTTGATGCCGACGCCATCTCGCATGATGGTCATTTTGTCCGCAGCCAATGGACGATTTGTCCATTGAGCATCGACGGACAACGTGATTCACTGAAGGCGTCGAGAGATTCTGGGACACCTGACGACTGTCGAACGATCGACCTCGAATCACGGCCTGCGAGTATTCTTCTGGCCGCCGGGATACAGCGGCGGCAACGGCCGCGCGCCGCGGAACCACGTGTAGCGCACATGTCGTCGGCCGTCCCCGAAGCCGTCATCGCTCGCCTCACGCAGGCCGCCATCTTTACTCGTTGTAACCATCGACCCACAGAAGGGCGCAGAAGACGCCATGAACAATCTCCATCGCGAACTCGCGCCCATCTCCGCTGGCGCCTGGGCTCAAATCGAGCAGGAGGCGTCCCGCACGCTCAAGCGCCACCTGGCGGCGCGCCGTGTGGTCGACGTGCCCGAGCCGAAAGGGCTCGGACTCGCAGCGGTCGACACTGGTCACGGGGACGAGATTCAGGCTGACCGTAACGACATCCGCGCTTTCCTGCGCGACGCGCGTGCCATCGTGGAGTTGCGAGTGCCGTTCGAGCTCACGCGACAAGCCATTGACGACGTGGAGCGCGGCGCGACGGATTCCGATTGGTCGCCCCTGAAGGAAGCGGCACGCACGATCGCGTTCGCCGAAGATCGTGCCGTCGTCGATGGCTATGCCGCGGCGGAGATTCAGGGCATTCGCGGCGCCAGCAGCCATGCCCCCGTCGTCCTTCCGTCGAGTGTCAAACGGTACCCGGACGCGATCGCGCAAGCCGTGAGCCGATTGCGGCTCGCGGGCGTCGACGGCCCGTATGCGCTCATACTCGGCGGCGACGCGTACACGGCCGCCAGCGGAGGAAGCGACGAGGGCTACCCGGTCTTTCACCATATCGAGCGCCTCGTGGACGGCGAGGTCATCTGGGCACCCGCCATCGAGGGCGGACTCGTGCTCACGACCCGAGGTGGCGATTTCGAGTTGACGCTCGGGCTGGATCTCTCGATTGGATACGCGCGTCACTCCGACACGGCCGTCGAACTGTACTTCCTCGAAACCTTCACGTTCCGGGTACTAACGGCGGAGGCAGCGGTATCGCTCGTTCCTGGAGACGGGCGGTAAGCCGAGACGTCGGAGGAGCCATCAGAGTCGGATTGAGGAGGATCAAGTGGCCAGTACACGTGACAGCATCGCCGACATCTGGGGACCACGCACGCCGTCCGTCGGTTCACGCTGGCCGACCCGGGTCGATTACAACGTCGAGGAAACGCCCGATCGTTGGGTTCAGGCGTCCTGCTTCCTCTGCTCCAACGGATGCGGCCTCGACATCGGCGTCAAGGACGACCAGCCCGGCGGACGCATCGTCGGCGTGCGCGGACGCGAGGTGGACGTCGTCAATCGCGGCCGGCTGGGTCCGAAGGGTTTGTACAGTTGGGCCGTCAATGCCAGCCCGGACCGGCTGACGCGTCCGCTGATTCGCCGTGGCGATACGCTCGAGCCCGCAAGCTGGGACGACGCGATGCAGATGATCGTGCGCCGGATGAAGGAGGCGAAGCAGGAGTACACCGCGGGCGCGATCGGCTTCTACACCTCGGGCCAGCTCTTCGCCGAAGAGAACTACACGCTCAACGTGATCAGAATGGCCGGGCTCGGCACGCTGCACATTGACGGCAATACGCGCCTGTGCACCGCAACGGCGGGCGCGGCGCTGAAAGAAACCTTCGGGTCCGATGGCCAGCCCGGCACGTACGAAGACGTCGACGTCACGGACTGTTTCCTGCTCGTCGGCCACGACCCGGCCGCGACGGCGACTGTACTGTGGGCTCGGGTCCTGGACCGGCGCCGCTCCGGGACGTCGTCGCGGATGATCGTGATCGATCCCCGTCGCACGGCGACGGCTGCCGAGGCCGACCTGCACATCCAGCCGCGACTCGGCACCAATGTCGCCGTGTTGAACGGCCTGATCCAGCAGTTGATCGAGCAAGGGTATGCCGATCGCGCCTTCATCGATGCGCACACCCTCGGGTTCGACGAGCTGACGCGTACGGTGGCCAGCTATACGCCCGAACGGGTCGCCGAGATCGCGCAGATCCCTGCCGACCACCTGCGACAGGCGGCTGAGATGATCGGCCGTTCGCGCATGTTGCTCTCGACCTGCTTGCAGGGTGTCTACCAGTCGAACCAGGGCACGGCCGCCGCTGTGCAGGTCAACAACGTCAATCTGGTCCTTGGCCGCATCGGCCGCGCGGGCTGCGGCATTTTCCAGATGAACGGGCAGCCGACGGCCCAGAACAGCCGCGAGGTTGGCTCGGGCGGAGACTTGCCGGGGTTTCGCAACTTCGACAACCCGCACCATGTCGAGGCGATCGCGAGACTCTGGAACGTGGATCCGGCCACGCTGCCGAACTGGGGGCCGCCGACTCACGCGCTCCAGATCTTCGATTACGTCCAAACCGGATCGATCCGGGTCCTGTGGATTGTCGGCACCAATCCGGCCGTCTCCATTCCGGATTTGAATCGACTGCGCGCGGACCTGTGCACGCGTGGCGCGTTCGTGATCGTGCAGGACGTCTTCATGAGTGAAACCGCCGCCATGGCGGACGTGGTGCTCCCGGCGGCGATGTGGGGGGAAAAAACCGGCTGCTCGACCAATGTCGACCGCGTCGTGCATCTCAACCACAAGGCCATCGAGCCACCGGGGGAAGCACGATCCGATCTCGATATCTTTCTCGACTTCGCCCGGCGCATGGACTTCCGCGACAAGGACGGCGCGCCGCTCATCAAATGGACCGATGCCGAGGACGCGTTCAATGCCTGGCGCGAGTGCTCGCGCGGCCGCCCCTGCGACTACTCCGGCCTCAGCTACGAGAAGCTCACCGGTGGCTCGGGCATTCCCTGGCCGTGCAACGACAAGCACCCGGACGGTTCAACCCGGTATTACACCGATCTCGAGTTCCCGACCGATCCAGACTACTGCGAAAGCTATGGACACGATTTGGTGACCGGGGCCGAGATCGCACCGGACGACTACATCGCGAAACGGCCAAACGGGCGCGCCTTTCTGCGCGCCGTCGAATACGTCCCACCGATGGAAGCGCCCGACGAGGCATATCCGTTCTACCTGACCACCGGACGCATCGTCTACCACTTCCACACCCGCACCAAAACTGGACGCGCCAAGGCACTCCGAAACGCGGCGCCCGACGCGTTCATCCAAGTCAGCGAAGACGATGCGCACCGGCTTGGCATCGTCGATGGCGAGATGTTGCGGGTCACGTCCCGTCGCGGCGTCGCGGAGGCGCCGGCACGGATCGGCGCGATCGAGCCGGGCACGCTGTTCATGCCCTTCCACTACGGCTATTGGGATGATCCCGGCCGGCCTCGCGCGGCGAACGAACTGACCCTCTACGAATGGGACCCGGTCAGCAAACAGCCGCATTTCAAGTACGCCGCCGTCAGGTTGGAGAAGGCAGACGGCAAGGCGCTGCCGCAACCCGTGGGGATCAAGCGCGAGGCGCCCGAGGACGGGGACGCACGCCAGAGCCGGCCGTACATCGCTGACTACATCGGACTACTCCTGGCAAACGAGACGCTGATGATCCGCGGCTGGGAGACGCTCTGCACCAGCCATCCAGGGACACCGGACATTGGCCCACAGAGCGCGCTCTTCACGACATGGTCGCGTGAGAACGCGGCCGTCGTCCGGTCCCACGTCGCGAGATATGACGAGCGGCACGAGGGCGAACCGGAGGCGCTCGAACGCGCGCTCTCGATCGGACGGTCACAGAACGGCTTCGGCTTGCTGCGCGACCTGCACGATCTCTGGCTGATGGTGAACGAAAGCACGATCTCGGTGGAGGTGCTGATTCAGGGGGCGCGCGCCCTTGGGGATCGCGATCTGGAGCGGGATCTTCGGAGCGTCGAGGCCCGAAACGCACGCCAGCGCACGTGGCTGCGGACGCGCATCCGACAAGCCGCGCCACAGACATTGGCGGTCCCGTCGTGACGGGCCGCCGGAGGGCTTCCCGAGATGGCTAAGCGGTTCAAGATTGGCGACCACGTGAGCTGGAATTCCGAAGCCGGACGCGTGTCGGGGACGATCGTTGCGGTTCATACCGCCGATTTCTCTTACAAGGGGTACGTCCATCACGCCTCTGAAGACGACCCTCAATACGAGATCAAGAGCGACACCACCGATCACATTGCCGCTCACAAGGGTCGCGCGCTCGACCGCGCGTAAGGACGTCGCGGCGTGAAGGTGCAGCACGTCACGATCACGTCCTAACACGACGAATGTAGGACATTCTGGACATGTACAACTTCGACCACTATTGGAACCTGCCCCTCGTCAGCGTCGGGGGTGGCACGATCACGCTGGGCAGCTTCCTGCTCGGCTTGGGATTGCTGATCCTGACCTTTCTGCTCTCCGGGCTCGTGGGACGTTGGGTCCGGGCGCTTCTGGAGCGTCGCGGGACACCGACGGGGACCCAAGCGGCCGAGGCGAAGATCGTCAGCTACACTCTGGCGACCCTCGGCGTCCTCATCGCGGTGGACTCCATGGGGTTACGGCTCAACGCCTTGTTCGCCGCTTCCACCGTGGTCGCGGTCGGCATCGGCTTTGGGATGCAGAACGTCGCACAGAACTTCATCTCCGGCCTGATTCTCCTGGTGGAACAACCGGTACGCCAAGGCGATTTCATTCGCTTCAACGATGCGGTGGGCGTGGTCGAGAACATCGGTCTGCGGGCCACACACGTCATCACCGACGAAGAGGTGACGATCGTCATCCCCAACAGCGAGTTCATCAGCAAGGCGGTCATCAACCGCTCGCGTCCTTCGTCCAGACTGCGTATACGAGTTGGAGTTGGGGTGGCCTACGGGAGCGCGCTGAACGACGTGCGGGACATCCTGCTCCAGATCGCCGCGGAGCATCCGAGGGTGCTGACGAGTCCGCCGCCCGAGGTGCGCTTCGATGCGTTCGCCGACTCGTGCCTCTCGTTCTCACTGTTGTGCTGGGTGACGGATCCCGATCCGGATGTGGACGAACGGATCGCGTCGGATCTGCGGTACGCGATTGACACGGCGTTCCGCGCCCGGCACATCGAGATTCCCTTTCCCCAGCAAGACCTTCACGTGCGTAGCGGCCTGGACGCGCTCCTGCCGGGCCTCGCGAAGTTGAACGCGTGAGCCGCGAGCACGGCGTTTGACCAACACCGCGCGGATGTCCGTGACGGTCTCTCCAGAGTTGACGACCGGGAACGAGAGTATGTGAAGCGAACCGACGGACAGCTTGTCCGGGCACCTGGGACAGATTGTCTCGCGTGTCGTCTGCAGATGCGCCGATCCTCGATATTCACCGGTGTCAGCACTGGCATTCGCGTTGCTCAGGGTCCGTAACCGAGGATCCAACATGACAACAGAAGTCGTTCATGCCATCGCCGGGACCATCACGCATGTCGATCGTGCAGCCAAGACGATCTTGATCACGACGGCTCGAGGCACCGTGGAAGCGTTGAAGTTCACCGAACAGACGCTCGTCAAAGCAGGCGAGGCGACGGGCGCAGGCGTCGAGGGTGCTGGCCGCATGGCGGTACACGCGATGGACAAGACGCTCGACGCGGGCCATGAAGGTCTTGACGTCGTCGCCCACTACGTGGTTCGTGGCACGGATCGCGTCGTCACGGACGTACGCAGCCTGGGTCGGAGTGCCTTGAAGACGGCCGATGGCGTCGTCGTCCACGTGGGCGCCGGAGCCAAGACCGTTGCGCTCAAAGCGGCCGACGGCGCCGAGCACGTCTATCATCTCGGCGAGCGAGCCGTGGTGGAGACCGCCGACGGTGCGGTCGACGCGTTCGAGCACGTGGGACACGGATTGAAGGCCACCGACCACGTCACGGTGCATTTTGCGGAAACCGCCGGCCGCAAGGTCGCCCACCTCTTCTCGAGGGCATCTTCGTCGAAAGCGTAGCGCGACACCGCTCCACGGCTTCCGCCCGTGAGGAGGCGCGTCATGTCTGTCGAAGAGGCCTCGCCTGCCGCAAGGACGATGCAGGACGTCACCGTACATCGCATCATGGGCCGCACGCCTGAGAGGGACGCGGACGGCGAGGGCGACGCCGAAGTACACCGATTGAGGTGCAGTCTCGACGAGGCCAGGAAGCAGGAGCTGCGCCTCCTCGCCGATTTCCAGAACCTGCGTCGCCGGATCGCTCGCGAGCAGGGAACGCTGAAGCACGAGGGCAAACGCGAGGCGCTGAGCGCGCTTCTCCCCGTGCTCGATGCATTCGAACGTGCGCTGAAGGCGGGGTCGAGCGATCGCGGCTTCTACGACGGCATGGCGGCCACGCACGGCTTGTTCGTCGAAGCGCTGCGTCGTCTCGGCCCGAGCCGGTGGAAGCTGAGGGCGAAGTATTCGATCCGATGGTGCATGAAGCCGTCGGGACAACGACGGCCCGCGGCATCCGGGCAGGAACTGTCGTGAGCGAAGTGCGCCGCGGATGGAAGCTCGACGACGACCTTCTACGACCGTCGCAGGTGCTGGTCGCTGCAGGCCGGGAGAGCGACGACCCGTGGCCGTGACGTTTCACGACTACTATGCGACCCTTGGCGTGCCCCGTACAGCAACGGCCGACGACATCAAACGCGCGTACAGGAAATTGGCGCGCCAACACCATCCAGATCTTCAACCCGCGGAAAGGCGGGCGGAAGCGGCGGAGCGCTTCAAGGAAATCAATGAGGCCCACGAGGTCTTGAGTAATTCTGAGAAGCGCGCGACGTACGATGCACTCGGCTCGAATTGGAAAGGGGGATCCGACTTCACGCCGCCCGGCAGTGACCGTCGAGCCACGGCTTCGACCGAATGGCAAGGTCCTGACGACTTCAGCGAGTTCTTCGCCTCGATGTTCGGAGGACGCCGTGCGCGTGGCGCTCATGACGAGGGGAACGGTGACGTTCGGTTCTCGATGCCCGGTGGCGACCTGGAAGCGGAACTGCCAGTCACACTTGACGAGATGCTGCGGGGCGGACGCCGGGGCCTGACGGTGAACGATCAACGTATTGAAGTCGACATCCCGCTCGGCGTACGCAACGGTACGACGCTGCGAATCGCGGGCCGAGGACGGCCGGGCGTCGGCGGCGGGCCACCAGGCGATCTCTTCTTGCGCGTGCGACTGAGCCCGCATTCACGCTATCGCGTCGTTGGCGACGACGTGGAAGTCGACCTGCCGCTAGAACCATGGCAGGCCGTACTCGGCGACATCGTGAACGTGGACACGCCCGACGGCCCAGTGACGTTGAAGATTCCATCAGGAACGCAAAGCGGCCGTAAGTTACGACTGCGCGATCGGGGGCTCCCGCGGCCGAAACATGCCGGCCGTGGTGATTTCTATGCCGTGTCGCGCATCGTTGTGCCCACGACCCCGACGGCAGACCAGCGCGCGGCCTACGAAGCGCTGAAGCGCAGTGCGCCGGCGACGACCGGTCAGCCGACATGATGAGGCGGTCTGAAGATGTCTGAACGGGTGATGACCACGGAAGCGCTCGTGCTGCGCGCGCCCAGAAGCGAGCTCGTCCTATCATTGAGCGAACTGTGCGCTGCCACAGGGCTGAGTGAGCGGCAGACGACCAGGTTGTTGCGCCTGGGCATCATCGAGTCGAACGCCCCTGGCTCAGCGCAGTTTACCGCCGCGACCGCGTACCGCCTCAAGCGGATGGGACGTCTGCAGAAGGAGCTCGGCGTCGGATCCGTCGGCGCATCCATCATCCTCCGCCTGCTGGAGCGGCTCGCAGATCTCGAAGGGCGGCTGGCGCGTTCGATCTAATCGAGACCCCGGCGTGGACGCACGTCGCGTTCACGGCAGCCGAGTACGACGATGAATGACCATTCGGGAGAGTCAACGAGCGAAATCGTTGGACCAGATCCGGAATTCGGCCCCTGGCTGGCTCAAGCGTCGATCCTGGTCGTCGATGACGAACCGGGAATGCGCAACTTCCTGATCAAGACGCTGCAGCCGCGATGCCGGTTGATCGAAGAGGCGGCAGACGCGGACGACGCCTCCCGCAAGCTCGACGCAACGCCATTCGATCTGGTCATTCTCGACAACGTCATGCCGGGAAAATCCGGGCTCAAATGGCTGGTCGAGCAGCGGGCTCTCGGCTTCTCGGCCGACGTGATCCTCATTACCGCCTATGCCGATCTCGACACGGCGCTCGAAGCGTTACGCGCCGGTGTGATCGATTACGTGCTGAAGCCGTTTCGGTCCAATCAATTGCTCAACGCAGTGGCGCGCTGTCTCGACCGCCGGAGACTGCAGCGCGAAAACGACGTGCTGCGTCATGAGGTCAAGTCTCTCTCGGGCCAGGTGTTGCTGCGCAACAGGCTGCTGGGTAACTCAGTCGCCATCGCACGCGTGCGCGACACCATCGCACGTGTCGCGCCATTACCGACGTCGATACTGTTTACTGGCCAATCGGGTACGGGAAAAGAAGTGGCCGCTCGCCTGCTCCATTCGTTGTCGCCGCAGGCCGACAAGCTGTTCGTGCCCGTCAATTGCGGCGCGATTCCGCCAGACATGATCGAGAGCGAGCTCTTCGGGCACGTGAAAGGGGCTTTCACCGGGGCAGTCAGAGAACGTGAGGGGCTCTTCATGTATGCGCAGGGGGGCACGCTCTTTCTCGACGAGATTGGCGAGTTGCCCTACGTGCTGCAGAGCAAGCTGCTCCGGGTGCTGGAAGACCGTCGAGTGCGGCCCGTCGGTTGGGAGCGCGAAGTGCCGTTCGACGCACGCTTCGTGTTCGCCACCAACGCGGATCTGCAGAGTCGCGTCGAAGCGGGCACGTTCCGGCGAGACCTCTACTTCCGAATCAACGTCATGCAGATCCACCTCCCGCCGCTCAAGGACCGCGGCGATGACGTGCAGGAGCTGGCGACGTTGTTCATGCGTGAGCTAGCCGCACAGCTCGGCATGCCACCCGTCGCCATCGATGAGCGCGTACGCGCGTCCCTTGCACGATACGATTGGCCTGGCAACATTCGGGAACTGAGGAATCTCATCGAACGCACGGTGATCCTGGGCACCTTCCCGGAAGACTTCGAGCGATCCATCGAGGGCGACGACGCGGGCGGACAAAGCCTGGCCGACGTGGAGCGAAGACACATTCTGGCCGTGCTCCGGGAGACCGGCGGCGATCGCGAGGAGACCGCCCGGCGCCTCGGCATTTCGCGCAAGACAGTGGACCGTAAATGCGCAAGCTGGCGCCTCTAGGCATACGGCCGACGAGTGGACATTCGGTTCGTTACCGTCTGTTGGCGTTGGCGTTGTTGCCGATGCTCGTGGTGCTCCCCATTCTCCTTGGCATCACGATCTACCGGTGGAATCTCCGCTTCGATGCCACGCTGATCTCCAAGGTCCACAACGATCTGACGATCGCCCACCAGTACTGGGCCCGACTGCTCGACGACACGCAGGAACAACTGACGGCCGTCACCGAATCGGCGCGATTCCAGGATCTGCTGGTGCATGACGACACCTCCAGACACGGTTTGGCGACGCTGCTCGATCAGATCATGCGCGAGCGCCACTTCGATTTTCTGTACATCGTCAGCGACGGCGGTCGTCTCGTCGCGAGTGCGCAGCCCATGCACGTGGCGTCTCCCCGGTGGCAGTGGCCGATCATCGTGTCGGCGCTTCGCGGTCAGTCTCGAACGGCCATCGACGTGTTCAGCCCTGCCGATCTGGCGGCCTTCTCTGCTGAGCTGGTCGATCGCGCGCATCTGGACCTCGTGCCGACGCCCGATGCGTCGGAGACGACTCGCACACAAGAGACCCGCGGCATGATGATTCACGCCGCCAGCGCGTTCACCCTCCCTGACGGTCGACGAGCCGCGTTGGTCGCCGGCATGCTGCTGAACCGGAACTTGGCCTTCATCGACACGATGAACGGTCTGATCTACCACGACGCGGGATTGCCCGAAGGCAGTCGAGGAACCGCGACGCTGTTCCTGGACGACGTGCGCATCAGCACCAACGTCAGACTGTTCAAAGACCGTCGAGCACTTGGTACCCGCGTGTCGGCCCCCGTTCGAGCCGCGGTGCTCGATGAGGGTCGAACCTGGCCCGATAGCGCGTTCGTCGTGAACGACTGGTATATCTCCGCGTACGAACCCATCACGGACAGTTATGGCCGGCGTATAGGAATGCTGTATGCCGGGTTTCTCCAGCGGCCCTTCACGGACGCAAAACGCCAAACCGTGCTAGGAATCGTGGCCGCATTTCTCATAGCGGTGATCGCGACCGTCCCGCTGTTCCTGAAGTGGGCCAGGAATATTTTCAGACCGCTTGAACAGATGACGCTCACGATTGCCAGGATTGAGAACGGGGACCCCGATGCGCGCACAGGGCACGTCGATGGAACGGACGAGATTGGGCGCGTCGCGAGTCACCTCGATCATCTGTTGGATCAACTGCAGGAACGCGAGAGCGAGCTGCGCCGATGGAATGATGAGCTTCACGGACGTGTCGAGGCGCGCGCGCACGAGCTGCAGCAGGCGAACCAGCAACTGGAGCATGCCACCGCCCAATTGATCATGGCGGAGAAGCTCGCCGCCATTGGCGAGATCACCGCCGGCGTCGCCCATGAAATCAACAATCCGATCGCGGTCATGCAAGGCAATCTCGAGGTGATCCGCGACGCGATGGGAAGTCGGGCCGAAGCGGCCAGGACGGAGTTTCGCCTCATCGATGAACAGATGCAGCGCATCGGCGAGATCGTGACGCGATTGCTGCAGTTCGCGAAGCCGCACGAATATGCCGGCTACTCCGAGCGTCACGACGTTGCCAGTATCGTCACCGATACGCTACCACTCGTCAGGCACCTGCTGGCCAAGGCTCAGATCAGCGTGGACACCGAGTTTCAGGCATCTCGGCTTGTTCTCATGAACCGGACCGAACTGCAACAGGTCCTGGTCAACCTGATGGTGAACGGCATTCATGCGATGCCCGATGGTGGGCGGCTGATCGTCCGGACGTTCGACTCCGATAGAGACGGGCGCAGTGGTGTCGCCATCGCGGTTGGCGATACCGGCCTCGGGATGGCGCCCGATGTCGCGCGCAAGGTGTTCGACCCCTTCTTCACGACCAAGGGTCGACGCGGTACGGGCTTGGGCCTTTCGATCAGTCAGATGCTCGTGGCCCGACAGGGCGGCACGATCGCTGCTGAGAGCGACGTCGGCAAGGGAACAACCTTCACTGTCTGGCTACCAGAAGCGAGCTGAGGCCCGGCCACGCGTTTCGATCGGCCCCCACATCCCTCAAGTACCGGACTGTCGAGAGCGGCGGGAAGAAGTGCTATTACGGTCAAGGGAATCGCGAGCCTCAACCGCCGGAGTACTGCAGTGCGGTTCGAGCCGCTATACTGGTGAGCGGCCCTGCGGCCGGCTTCGCCGGCCTCCAGAGCGCGCGCGTTCCGGATCGACGAAATACCCGTAAGTGATTTTTAGAAAATTAACGGAGGTTTCGGGCTGAGCCACTCGCCCGTAAACCATTGATTCTCAAGACACGGAGAGATGTCCGAGTGGTTGAAGGAGCACGCTTGGAAAACCAACTGGGCGAGCGACTTCACACGACGCAGATTCACTCCAAGGCACACGCGCTCAACCGCTTAAGTGCCGATCGCCGCGACATCGTGTGAGCCCGTAAACCTCCGTACAACGCGAGGTTTCGAGGGCCTTTTATCACAGCCCTATCACAATCCTGGCGAGCACTTGCGGGGTTGAACCAAGGCCGCTGCTCACGCCGGCGCCACGGCGATCCAAAGGCCCGCTCGGCGTTACATGAAGTTCCGGAAATCGTAGACCTCGTCGATCATGTTCGGGTTCTGTTGGATGATGTCGGCAAACGCTTTCGAATAGACGAGCGTGACGGGAAGCTTCTTGTACAGAGTGTTGTTGTTCCAGTCCATCTTGGTGAGGCCCAGGATGCCGGCACAGGTG
>DASZOV010000078.1:0-4882 GCA_035550595.1 Vicinamibacterales bacterium | reverse complement strand
CACGCAGCTCGGGAGCACGTCGATCGAGACCGAGCACCTGTTGCTCGGCCTGATCCGCGAAGGCAAGGGGCTGACGAGCCGCATTTTCGCCCGCTCCCACCTGTCGCTCGAGAGCATCCGCAAGGAAATCGAGGGACGGACGGTCTTCCGCGAGAAGGTGTCGACCTCGGTCGACATCCCGTTCAGCGCCGAGACCAAGCGCGTGCTGCAGTACGCGGCCGAAGAAGCCGACCGCCTGCTGCACACCTACATCGGGACCGAGCATCTGCTGCTCGGGATTCTCCGCGAAGAGCGATCGGTCGCCGCATCCATCCTGTACGAGAAGGGGATGCGGCTCGCGAGCGTGCGCGAGGACATCGTCCAGCTCTTGAACGAGAAGACGGCGCCCGCACGTCCGAAAGAGACGCCGCTGCTCGCCGAGTTCAGCCGCGATCTGTCGGAGGCGGCGCTGAAGAACCAGCTCGACCCGCTCGTCGGCCGCCGCGCCGAGCTCGATCGCGTCCAGCAGGTCCTCTGCCGCCGGACCAAGAACAACGCCGTGCTCATCGGCGAACCCGGCGTGGGCAAGACGGCCATCGTCGAAGGGCTCGCGCAGAAGATCGTCTGCGGCGACGTGCCGCACTTCCTCTCGGACAAGCGCGTCCTCGCGCTCGACATCTCGCTCATCGTTGCGGGCACGAAGTACCGGGGACAGTTCGAAGAGCGCCTCAAGGCGATCATGAAGGAGCTCACCGAGAACCCGAACATCATCGTGTTCATCGACGAGCTGCACACGCTCGTGGGCGCGGGATCGGCCGAAGGCTCGCTCGATGCCGCCAACATCCTCAAGCCGGCGCTCTCGCGCGGCGAGATCCGCTGCATCGGCGCCACGACGCCGGCCGAGTACCGGAAGTACATCGAGAAAGATCGATCGCTCGAGCGGCGCTTCCAGGCCGTGAAGGTCGATCCGCCGAGTGAACGCGAGACGGTCCAGATCCTCATGGGGATCAAGGATCGGTACGAGTCGTTCCATCACGTCGAGTACACGCCCGAGGCGATCGAAGCGGCCGTGTACCAGTCGAGTCGATACATCACCGACCGGTTCCTGCCCGACAAGGCCATCGACCTCATCGACGAGGCGGGCGCGCGCGCGAAGCTGCGTGAGGCTGAGATGACCGCCGAGATGGGCGAGCTCAGCCGCATCGTCCGCACGTCGGTCGACGAGCTCGAAGGCTCGTTCGCCGCGCCGCCCGCGGAGAAGACGATGCTCTTCCGCGATCAGGACGCCGCGCGTGACGTGCAGGTCGTGCGCGAACGGCGCGACGTCAAGGCGACCGGCAGCCGCGTGTCGATCGGCCGAGCCGAAATCGACGAGGTCGTGTCGAAGTGGACCGGCGTGCCGCTCACCTCGGTCAACGAGGACGAAGGGCACAAGCTCTTGCGGATGGAGGAAGAGCTCCATCGACGCGTGATCAGCCAGGAGAAGGCGATTTCGGCGCTCTCGCGCGCCATTCGCCGGTCGCGCGCCGGGTTGAAGAACCCGCAGCGGCCCGTCGGCAGCTTCATCTTCCTGGGGCCGACCGGCGTCGGCAAGACGGAGCTCGCGCGTGCACTCGCCAACTTCCTCTTCGGCAGCGACCACGCGCTCATCCGCTTCGACATGTCCGAGTACATGGAGAAGCACTCGGTGTCGAAGCTCATCGGATCGCCGCCCGGCTACGTCGGGCACGAAGAGGGCGGGCAGCTCACCGAGAAGATCAAGCGCAACCCGTACTCGGTGGTCCTGCTCGACGAGATCGAGAAGGCGCACCCAGATCTGTTCAACATCCTGCTGCAGGTCTTCGAGGACGGACACCTGACCGACGGCCTGGGCAATCGCGTCAACTTCAAGAACACGATTGTCATCATGACGTCGAACATCGGCGCACGCTTCATCCAGAAGAAGGCGTCGCTCGGGTTCCAGTCCGCCGACGCGCGCGACGTGCAGAAGTCGGTCACCGACATGGTGCTCGGCGAAGTGCGGCGCACGTTCAATCCCGAGTTCATCAACCGCGTCGACGAGATCATCGTGTTCGATCCGCTGTCGGACGATGACCTGCGGCGGATCACGAACCTGCTCATCGCGAACCTCAACGCGCACCTGGCCGACCGCCAGCTCCGCATCGAGGTGCTCCCGGAGGTCGTCGACTGGATCATCGACGCGACCTGCCGGGATCGGTCCTACGGCGCGCGGCCGCTGCGCCGCGCGATCCAGCGCTACATCGAGGACCCGCTGTCCGAAGAGCTCATCCGCGGACAACTGCGGTCGGGGTTGGTCGAAATCTACATGGATCACGGGACCCTGGCGTGGCGATCGGGCCAGGACGAGCCCGGCCGACGTCTGGCGGTCACCGTCTAAGCCTCGGGACGACGGGGGACGCCTGGTGTCGCCCCGCGCCCCGGTGTGTGCGCCGGGACGCCTGGAAGGAACATGCTACAGATGCGACGTTTATCCGCCGCGGCCGCCGTGGCGATCGCGCTCGGCTGGCCCGGCCCCGCGGGGGCGCAAACGCCCGCCGCGCCGGCCGCGACCCCTCCGGCGCCCGCCACCGCCGAGGCCCCGGCGCCGATCCAGTCGCCGGCCGAGATTGACGCCCAGACGCCCATCCCGCCGTGTCCCGCTCCGGCCAAGCAGCCGCCGGCCAACTCGCCGCCGCTCATCGCGTGCATGCAGGTCTACGCCCACCCGAACAACGAGACGCTCGTCGACGGCGCCACCTACGCGTACTGGATCAAGACGCCGCGGACGCTGCCGTCGCAGGACAAGTGGGTGCCCTACGACGAGAAGTCGATCGAGGCGGACTTCTGGAACCTCTGGCGGACGAACTTCCTCGAGAACCTCTGGGTGCAGGTGATCGACGAGCCCTACGCCAACGGCGTCGACGGCAAGCACATCGTCTTTCACATCGAGGAGCGGTCGCGCGTCAAGGCGGTCGACTACGTGCCGGTTGGCGGCAAGGACGCGAAGCTCCAGGTGGACGCGTCGAAGATCGACAGCGAGTTGCGCGACAAGGGCATCGAGGTGCGGCTCGACTCGTTCGTCGACGAGGCGACCATTCGCAAGGTGGTCGGCGTCATCCGCGACCTCTACTCGCAGAAGGGCTACAGCGACGCGACGGTCGAGCCCGAGCGGCGGCCGGTCGCCGGCGGGCCGAAGCTCATCGACCTGCGCTTCAACATCAACCAGGGCCCGAAGGTCGAGATCAAGGAGATCGCCTTCGACGGCAACAAGGCGTTCGACGACGGGAAGCTGCGCGATCAGATGAAGGACAACAAGCAGCACTCCTGGGCGTCAGTGCTCTCCGACGACGGCATCTACCACGAGGACAAGTTCCCGGACGACGCCGAGCGCATCTCGGACTTCTACAAGGACCACGGCTACGCGGCCGTGCAGGTCGGGTCGCCGCAGCTCGAGAACATCTCGACCGACAAGGACGGCAAGACGCGCTGGATCCGGCTGCGGATTCCCGTCGACGAGGGCGAGAAGTACACGGTCGGCTCGTTCACGATCGCGGGTGAGACGAAGCTGAACAAGGACGCGCTGCGGGCGCTCTTCAAGATCAAGGAAGGCGACACTTTCAGCCTCGAGAAGCTGCGCAAGGGCTTCGAGAAGGCGAAGGAAGCCTACGGCACGTTCGGGTTCTGGCAGTGGCAGCCCGAGCCGGAGCTCATTCCGCGCGGCATCGACATGGCGACCGGCAAGCCCATCGGCCCGGACAAGCCGCCGCCCATCATGGACATCACGATCCGCATGAACGAAGGCAAGCAGTTCTACGTGAACCGCATCACCTTCGTGGGCAACAGCACGACCTATGATTCGGTCGTCCGCCGCGAGATGCGCGTGCTCGAGGGGGCGGTGTTCAACGCCGAGGCGCTCAAGGACAGCGTCAAGCGGCTGAACCAGCTCGGTTACTTCAAGCCGATCGAGGCCAACGGCGATGCCATGCAGGTGACGCCGGCGGCCGACGCGGACAACAAGGTCGACATCAAGCTGAAGCTCCAGGAGCAGAACCGGAACCAGCTCGCCTTCGGCGCCGGCGTCTCGCAGTACGAAGGCTTCTTCGGCCAGTTGTCGTTCCAGACGGCCAACTTCCTCGGCCGCGGCGAGACCGTGGGCATGTCGCTGCAGAAAGGATCGCAGGCGCGCCAGTACCAGGTGTCGTTCACCGAGCCGTACATGTTCGAGCGGCCGATTACCCTGGGCGTCGATCTGCACAGCACGTCGTTCATCTATCCGCTGCAGTTCACGCAGGAATCGACGGGCGGCAATCTCGTGCTCGGCCTGCCGGTCAGCAACTTCACGCGCTTCTTCACCGGGTACAGCTACGAAGAGATTCGCGTCTCGGACATCAACGAGGCGTATCTCTCGAACCAGGTGCTGCAGTCCAGCCCGTATCTGGCCGATGCGCTGCTCATCTCGCAGGGCGGCCGGCGGCGGGTGGGCAAGATCTCACCGAGCCTGGTCTACAACACGGTCAACCAGCCGATCTTCCCGACCAACGGCACGCGCTACACGGTGGGGTTCGACTTCGCCAACACGCACTTCGGCGGGAACACCGACTACGTGCAGTCCGAGCTCGAGGGGATCTGGTACTTCCCGTTCACGGCGCGCACGTCGCTCGGCCTTCGTGCGCAGGTCGAGTACATCCGGCCGTACGGCACGACGTCGACCCTGCCCATCTTCGAGAAGCTGTTCCTCGGCGGCGAGTACAGCGTGCGCGGCTTCGACATCCGCACGATCTCGCCGCGCGACCCGCAGTCGGGCGTGCTCGTCGGCGGCAACAAGGAGATGACCTTCAACGCGGAGTACTACATCAACATCGTGCCGCAGGCGCGGCTCGTGTTGTTCTACGACGCGGGGCAG
>DASZOV010000077.1:0-5918 GCA_035550595.1 Vicinamibacterales bacterium | reverse complement strand
CATCGACGGCATGGTGCCCATCGGCCGCGGCCAGCGCGAGCTCATCATCGGCGACCGGCAGACGGGCAAGACGGCCGTGGCCGTCGACGCGATCATCAATCAGAAGGGCCTGGGCGTCATCTGCATCTACAACGCGATCGGCCAGAAGCAGTCGACGATCGCGCAGGTGGTCAAGACGCTCGAAGAGGCCGGCGCGATGGAGTACACGATCGTCGTCGCGGCCGCTGCGTCCGATCCCGCGCCGCTGCTCTACATCAGCCCGTACTCGGCGTGCACGATCGGCGAGTACTTCCGCGACTCGAGCCGCCACGCGCTCTGCATCTACGACGACCTCTCGAAGCACGCGCAGGCCTACCGCGAGATTTCGCTGCTCCTGCGCCGCCCGCCGGGCCGCGAGGCGTACCCGGGCGACGTCTTCTACCTGCACTCGCGTCTGCTCGAGCGCGCGGCGAAGCTGAAGAAGGAGATTGGCGGCGGCTCGCTCACGGCGCTGCCGATCATCGAGACGCAGGCCGGCGACCTGTCGGCCTACATCCCGACCAACGTCATCTCGATCACGGACGGCCAGATCTTCCTCGAGGCGGATCTCTTCAACCAGGGCATCCGGCCGGCCATCAACGTCGGCAACTCCGTGTCGCGCGTCGGCGGCTCGGCGCAGATCAAGGCGATGCGCCAGGTGGCCGGCTCGCTGCGTCTCGATCTCGCGCAGTACCGCGAGCTCGCGGCGTTCGCGCAGTTCGGCAGCGATCTCGATCCGGCCACGCAGCGCCAGCTCAACCGCGGCAAGCGGCTCACCGAGATCCTGAAGCAGCCGCAGTACCGGCCGCTGCCGGTCGAAAAACAGGTTGCGATTCTCTTTGCCGCGACCAACGGCTACCTCGACGAGGTGGCCGTCGAGCAGCTCCGTCCCTATGAAGACGGCCTCTACGTGTTCCTCGACACGCGTCACCCCGGCGTGCTCGCGGCCATCTCCGAGAAGAAGATCCTCGATGACGATGTGAAGCGCGCGCTGGCGGCCGCGTTGGACGAGTACGGCCGCGACTTCAAGGCCAAGGCCGCCTGAGTCATGCCGTCACTGATTGACATGCGCCGGCGCATCCGCGCCGTGAAGTCGACGCAGCAGATCACGAAGGCCATGAAGATGGTGGCCGCGTCCAAGCTGCGGCGCGCGCAGGAGCGCGTCATCGCGACGCGACCGTTCGCAGGCCAGGCCCGTCACGTGCTCGCGAGCATCGCCTCGCGCGTCGACGAGCACGCGCATCCGCTGCTCGCGCGCCGCACCGGCGGTGCCGCGCTCGTCATTGTCGTCACGTCGGACCGCGGGCTCTGCGGCAGCTTCAACACGAACGTCGTCAAGGCCGTCGGCGCATTTCTCGCCGAGCACGCGGGACGAGCGGTGTCGCTCGGCCTCGTCGGCCGGAAAGGCCGCGACTTCTTCGCACGCCGCGGCATTCCGGTGCGGTTCGAACACGTGAACCTGCCCAAGGCGATTTCGTTCGCGGACGCCGAGGCGATTGCCGCGCCGGCCGTGGCGGACTTCGTCGAAGGCCGCGTCGACAACGTGTGGATTATTTACAACGAGTTCAAGTCCGTCATCCAGCAGAAGGTCGTCGTCGAGCCGCTGCTGCCGCTCACGTCGGTATCGGCGGCCGAGGAGGCCGAAGCGGCCGGCACGGACTATCTCTACGAGCCATCGCCCGAGCGCATTCTCGACGTGCTGCTCGGCCAGCTCGTGCAGGCGCAGGTGATGCGCGCGCTCGTCGAGTCGAACGCAGCATTCTTCGCCGCGCAGATGACGGCGATGGACGCCGCCACGCGCAACTCGTCGGAGATGATCGACAGCCTCACGCTGTACATGAACAAGCTGCGCCAGGCTGCCATCACGCGCGAGATCATCGAAGTGGTCTCGGGCGCGCAGGCGCAATAGCGCCACGCCGGACGATCGACGTCAGATTCCCGCCGGCGCGCGCGCCGCGGATTCGGAGAGAGACACATGCCAGTTGCCGAAGCCGTGAAGATCGGAAAGGTCGTCCAGGTCATCGGACCCGTCGTCGACCTCGAGTTCGAGAGCGGACACCTGCCGCTCATCTACAACGCCGTGCGCGTGTCGGGCCAGGCCGGCTCGGAGACGATCGACATCATCGTCGAAGTGCAGCAGCACCTCGGTGAGAACCGCGTGCGCGCGGTCGCGATGAAGCCGACCGACGGCCTGCAGCGCGGCATGGCGGCCGAGGATCTCGGCACGCAGATCACGGTGCCGGTCGGACCGGCGACGCTCGGACGCGTGTTGAACGTGCTCGGCGAGCCCGTCGACTTCCCGGATCGTCCGGTGGAGGCGAAAGAGCACTGGCCCATCCATCGCGAAGCGCCGAGCCTCGAGGATCAGGCGACCGAGCTGAAGATGTTCGAGACCGGCATCAAGGTCATCGACCTGCTCGAGCCGTACTTGCAGGGCGGCAAGATCGGACTGTTCGGCGGCGCGGGCGTCGGCAAGACGGTCATCATCCAGGAGCTCATCCACAACATCGCGATGAAGCACGGCGGCGTGTCGGTGTTCGCCGGCGTCGGCGAGCGCACGCGCGAGGGCAACGACCTGTGGCTCGAGTTCCAGGAGAGCGGCGTCATCGATCCGCACGACGCCGCGAAGTCGCGCGCCGCGCTGGTCTACGGCCAGATGACGGAACCGCCGGGCGCCCGCGCGAGGGTCGCACTCTCAGCGTTGACCGTCGCGGAGTACTTCCGCGACGCGGAGGGCAAGGACGTCCTCCTGTTCATCGACAACATCTTCCGCTTCACGCAGGCGGGATCCGAGGTCTCGGCGCTGCTCGGCCGCATGCCGTCGGCCGTCGGCTACCAGCCCACGCTCCTGACCGAGATGGGCGAGCTGCAGGAGCGCATCACCTCGACGCGCAAGGGATCGATCACGTCGGTGCAGGCCATCTACGTGCCCGCCGACGACTACACGGACCCGGCGCCCGCCACGACGTTCGCGCACCTCGACGCGACGACGAACCTGTCGCGCGCGATCGCGGAGCTCGGCATCTATCCGGCCGTCGATCCGCTCGCGTCCTCGTCACGCATCCTCGACCCGCGCATCATCGGCGAGGAACACTACAACGTGGCGCGCGACGTCAAGCAGACGCTGCAGCGCTACAAAGACCTGCAGGACATCATCGCGATTCTCGGCATCGACGAGCTGTCGGAAGACGACAAGCTCACCGTCACACGCGCGCGCAAGATCCAGAAGTTCCTGTCGCAGCCGTTCTTCGTGGCCGAGCAGTTCACTGGCTACAAAGGCCAGTACGTGCCGATTGCCGAGTCGGTCCGCGGCTTCAAGGAGATCATCGAGGGCCGCCACGACGACATCCCGGAGCAGGCGTTCTATCTGGCCGGCACGATTGACGAGGTCGTCGAGCGCGCGAAGACGCAGCAGAAATAGTCATGGCCATTCCGAAGCACCTGCAGCTCGAATTCGTCACGCCCGAGAGTGCCATCGTCCACGACAACGTGGACGAGGTGGAGCTGCCCGGCGAGGAAGGCGACTTCGGCGTGCTGCCTGGGCACGCGCCGCTGCTCGCCGCGCTGCGGACGGGCGAGATGTGGTACCGCAAGGGCAGCGAGACGCGCCGGGCGTTCATCGCCGGCGGCTTCGTCGAAGTCGTGCCCGACCGTGTATCGATCCTCGCGCCGGTGGCCGAGCGCGCCGAAGACATCGACGTCGCCCGCGCCGAGGCCGCCAAGCGCCGTGCCGAGGAGCGCCTGGCCAAGGCCACGGTCGTGGACTTCGACGCCGAACGCGCGCGCATCGCGCTGCTGCGCGCCATCACGCGGCTCCAGATTTCCCGGCAGGGCCGTCCTCCGCGAGCCTAGTGCACCGCCCGTCCCATCGGCATCGGCCGCGGCCCGTGCGTCTCGCTGTCCAAGACCGGCATTGCCGAGCGCGCGGGGTTTGGTCCATAGTCTCCTTCGCCCCGCCTGCGGTCCCGGGCGCGGCGCCAGGCGCACGCCGCTCACGCTGACAGGACATCAGCCGCCATGTTACGCATCGCCTCAGCGGTTGCCACCGATCCGGGTTTGCGCCGGGAAGACAACGAAGACTCGTACTGCGCGCGTGCCGACCTCGGCCTGTACATGGTCGCCGACGGCATGGGCGGCCACGCGGCGGGGGAGATCGCCTCGAAGATCGCGGTCGACGTCGTCGAGGCGTTCGTCGACGAGACACGCGACGCGGACGTCAACCGCACCTGGCCCTTTCCCTACGACGCTTCGCTGAGCCTGGACGGCAACCGCCTCAAGGCGGCGCTGCGCCTCGCCAACCGTCGGCTCGCGGCCGCCATGGCCGAGAACGACGCCCTGCGCGGTATGGCCACGACGGCCGCGGCCGTGCTCGTGAATGCCACGGACAAGATGCCCGTCATCGCGCACGTCGGCGACAGCCGCGTCTATCTGTGCCGCGGCGGACGACTGCGTCAGATCACCCAGGATCACTCGTGGGTGAGCGAGCAGGTGCGCGCCGGCGTGCTGTCGGAGACCGACGCGCGGCGGCATCCCTGGCGCAACGTCGTGACGCGGGCGCTCGCCGGTGGCGACGATCCGGACGTGGACATCGACGAGGTCACGGTCGAGGCGGGAGATCGGCTCGTCATCTGTTCGGACGGGTTGTCGGGCGTCGTCGCGCCCGATCGGTTCGAGCAGATTGTCGTCGTGCCCGGCTCGCTCGACGCGCGGTGCGAGGCGCTGATCAAAGCGGCGAACGCCGCCGGCGGACCTGACAACATCACGGTCGCGATGCTCGAGTTCGATGTGGCGTAATCTCGCGCGGCTGGCGCGCTATCGCAGCCTCATCGCCAGCCTCGTCTCGCGCGAGCTGAAGGCGCGCTACCGCGGGTCGGTCCTCGGCTTCTTCTGGTCGTTCGTCAACCCGCTGCTGCTGCTGTCGGTCTACACGTTCGTCTTCGCCTACATCATGCCGAACGACGAGCCGCGCACGCGGCCCTATTCGGTGTTCATGTTCTGCGGCCTGCTGCCGTGGACGTGGTTCGCGGCGTCGATCAACGAATCGGCGGGGTCGCTCATTTCCGGCGGCAATCTCATCAAGAAAGTGTTGTTTCCCGCCGAGGTGCTGCCGATCGTCACGGTCCTCGCGAACATGGTGCACTTCCTGCTGGGGCTGCCGATCCTGGCGGCCTTCATGATCGGGACGCACCACTATCCGAGCTGGGCCAACCTGCCGTGGTTTCCGCTGGTCGTGCTGGTGCAGTTGATCTTCACGAGTGCGCTCGCGCTCATCGTGTCGTCGCTCACGGTCCACTTCCGCGACCTGCGGGATCTGGTGGCGAACCTCCTGACGTTCTGGTTCTTCACGACGCCGATCATCTACGACTATCAGGCGTCGTACGTCCAGAAGCTGAAGTGGTTCTTCAACATCAATCCGTTCTTTCACCTGTCTGTGTCCTACCAGGAGATTCTGTTCTTCCATCCCGAGCACGCGGGCGAGACGTTCGTCCACGGACATCTCCAGTGGCTGCTCGTGTTGGGCGCGGCGTCCATCGTCTTCTTCCTGTTCGCCTACTGGATCTTCGATCGGCTGCGCGACTCGTTCGCCGAGGCCGTATGAGTCTGCCCGCCATCGAGCTCCACGACGTGACGAAGGTCTACCGCCGGTACGGCGGGCGGCAGTTCGCGACGCTCAAGAGCGCGTTCCTGCAGCGCAGCATCATGCGGGACCTCCGGCCGAACGAGACGTTTCCGGCGATTCGCAACGTGTCGTTCGAGGTGCCGGCCGGCCAGACGCTCGGCATCATCGGCCGCAACGGATCGGGCAAGAGCACGGCGTTGAAGCTCGTGGCCGGCATCACCAAGCCGACGAGCGGCACGGTCACCGTGCGCGGCCGCATCTCGGCGCTCATCGAGCTCGG
>DASZOV010000076.1:0-12163 GCA_035550595.1 Vicinamibacterales bacterium | reverse complement strand
AACCTCGTCGTCGCGGCCGCTGGTCACGTCGAGCACGAGCGGATGCGCGAGCTGGTGGAACACGCGTTTGCCGGACTCCCGGTCGGCGACGCGACGTCGGCCGACGCGCCGCCAGCCATCGCGCCGGGGCTCGTCGTGCGCCAGAAGGACATCGAACAGAGCCACATCTGCCTCGGCACGGCCGCCTATCCGCAGGCCGACGAGCGCCGCCACGCGCTCTACGTGCTCAACACGATCCTCGGCGGCTCGATGAGCTCGCGGCTCTTCCAGCACATCCGCGAGGATCGCGGTCTGGCCTATGCGGTCTTCAGCGGCCTGACGACCTACAGCGACGCGGGCGCGATCACCGTCTACGCCGGTTGCGCGGCCGACAAGGTCGGCGAAGTGATCGACTTGACGATGGCCGAGCTGGCTGAACTGCGGCGGACGCCGGTTGGCGCGGCCGAATTGCAGCGTGCGAAGGACCATCTCAAGGGCAGCCTCATGCTGAGCCTCGAGAACACGTCGAGCCGCATGTCGCAGCTCGCGCGCCACGAGATCTACTTCGGCCGCCACTTCTCGCTCGACGAACTGCTGTCGGCGATCGACGAGGTCACCGCGGACGACGTCCAGCAGGTGGCCGTGGACCTGTTCAGCGGCGGTGCGCCCGTCGCGACCATCGTCGGACCCGCGCTCGAAGAGCGCATCACGGCCGACCGTCTGAGGATCTGATTCGGTGATTCCACGCTACACGCACCCCGAGATGGGGGCTATCTGGAGCGAGCAGCGGCGCTACGACGCGTGGCTCGAGGTCGAGCTGGCGGCGACCGATGCGCTGGCCGCAGCCGGCGTCGTCCCCGCCGAGGATGCGCGAACGCTTCGCGCGCGCGCGGCCTTCGACGTCGCGCGCGTCGAAGAGATCGAGCGGACGACGCAGCATGACGTCATCGCGTTCACGACGGCGGTGGCCGAGCGCGTAGGGCCTGCGGCGCGCTGGCTGCACTTTGGATTGACCTCGTCGGACGTGCTCGACACGGCGCTCGCGCTGCAGATGCGCGCGGCGTGCGATCTCGTCCTCGCCGACGTCGACGCGCTGGCCGAGGCCATTGGCGGGCGCGCGGTCGAACACCGACGGACGCCGATGATCGGCCGCACGCACGGCGTTCATGCCGAGCCGATGACGCTCGGCGTGAAGCTGGCGCTTTGGTACGCCGAGGTGCAGCGTGGCCGCGCGCGCGTCGAGCGGGCGCGCGAGACGGTGTCGGTCGGCAAGATCTCGGGCGCGGTCGGCATGTTCGCGCACCTCGATCCGTCGATCGAAGCGGACGTCTGCCGTCGCCTTGGCCTGCAGCCCGCGCCCGTCTCGTCGCAGATCATCCAGCGCGATCGTCACGCCGAGCTCTTGACGGCACTGGCGATCCTCGCGGCGTCGCTCGAGAAGTTCGCGCTCGAGATTCGCGGTTTGCAGAAGACGGAGATTGGCGAGATCGAGGAGCCGTTCGCGCGCGGGCAGAAGGGCTCGTCGGCGATGCCGCACAAGCGCAATCCCATCGGCTGCGAGCAGATCGTGGGACTCGCGCGGCTCCTGCGCGGCAATGCAATGGCGGCGCTCGAGAACGTGGCGCTCTGGCACGAACGCGACATCTCGCACTCGTCGGTCGAGCGCGTCATTCTTCCTGACAGCTTCATCGCCATCGATCACATGCTGCGGCGGTTCACGCGCATCGTCGCCGGCATGCAGGTCTATCCCGAGCGCATGCTCGAGAACCTAGGCCGGTCGCGCGGTGTGGTGTTCTCCGGGACCGTGCTGCTCGAGCTGGCGCGCCGTGGTGTGTCGCGCGAGCAGGCCTACGAGTGGGTGCAGCGCAACGCCATGCGCT
Organism: Vicinamibacterales bacterium; assembly: GCA_035550595.1. GTDB lineage: Bacteria > Acidobacteriota > Vicinamibacteria > Vicinamibacterales > SCN-69-37 > CALFMR01. The sequence goes on along the minus strand of DASZOV010000076.1, from coordinate 10,304 downwards.
CGTTCCACGAGCAACGCGACTTCAAGACGTTGCTCCTCGAGGACGCCGACGTCGCGCGCGTGCTGCCGCGCGCCGACCTCGAGCGCGCCTTCGATCTCGACGATCAGTTGAAACACGCCGACACGATCTTCGACCGCGTCTTCGCCGGGACTCCGGTCGAAGCGGCGGTTGCGGCGCGATCGTGAATTCGGCCGGAGGACGCATGAAAGCGCGCGTGTTCGTGACGCTCAAGCCCTCGGTGTTCGATCCGCAGGGCCACACCATCGGCGAGGCGCTGCAGTCGCTCGGCTACGACACGGTCGCCGACGTGCGGCAGGGCAAGTACTTCGAGCTCGAGCTGCAGACGACGTCAGCGGCCGACGCCGAGGCGCTCGCCCGCGACGTCGCCAGTCGCGTGCTCGCCAACCCCGTCATCGAGAGCTTCCGCGTCGAACTGCTCGATCAGGCGCCGGCGGCCGCCGCGCCTGGAGGCGGGCGATGACCTTCGCCGTCGTGGTGTTCCCTGGATCGAACTGCGACCACGACGCGTATCACGCCGCGAAGCACGTCCTCGGCGAGGACGCGCGGTTCGTCTGGCACAAGGAGACGTCGCTCGGCGACGCCGACGTCGTGATTCTGCCCGGAGGGTTCTCGCACGGCGACTACCTGCGCACGGGCGCCATCGCGCGCTTCTCGCCGGTCATGGCCGCCGTCCAGGCGTTCGCCGATCGCGGCGGCCCGGTGCTCGGCATCTGCAACGGCTTCCAGGTGCTGCTCGAATGCGGCCTCCTCCCTGGCGCGATGCTGCGCAACCGCGACGTGCGCTTCCACTGCGAGATGGTTGGCGTGCGCGTCGAGCGCACCGACACGCCGTTCACGCGGCTCGCGCGGACTGGTCAGGTCCTGCGGATTCCGATTGCGCACGGCGAAGGCAACTACTTCGCGCCGCCCGAGACGCTCGCCGATCTCGAAGCCAACCATCGCGTCATCTTTCGCTACGCCGATGCGGCCGGTGAGACGACCGACGCCGCCAATCCGAATGGGTCGCTGCACAACATCGCGGGCATCTGTAACGAGGGACGAAACGTCGTCGGCCTCATGCCGCACCCGGAGCGCGCGTGCGAGCGCGCGCTCGGCAGCGACGATGGACTCGTGCTGTTTCGATCGGTCGTCGAGGCGCTGGCTGGCCGCGGCGCGGCGCAGGCGGTGACGCGATGAGCTCCGCATTCGATCGCGCCACGCTGGATCGTCACGGCATCACGCCCGAGGAATACACGCGCATCGTCACGCTCATGGGGCGTGAACCGAACTTGACCGAACTCGGCCTGTTCTCGGTCATGTGGTCCGAACACTGCAGCTACAAGAGCTCGCGCATCTATTTGAAGACGCTGCCCACTTCGGGCGAGCGCGTGCTGCAGGGCCCCGGTGAGAACGCTGGAGCGGTCGACATCGGCAACGGCCTGGCCGCGGTCTTCAAGATCGAGTCGCACAATCATCCGTCGTTCATCGAGCCTTATCAGGGCGCGGCGACGGGTGTCGGCGGCATCATCCGCGACATCTTCACGATGGGCGCGCGGCCGATTGCGCTGCTCGACGCGCTGCGCTTCGGCCCGATCGACGACCCGCGCACGCGCCGCATCCTGCGCGGCGTCGTGTCGGGCATCGGCGGCTACGGCAACAGCATGGGCATCCCGACGATCGGCGGCGAGGTCCAGTTCGACGAGACGTACGCGGGCAATCCGCTCGTCAACGTGTTCTGTCTCGGCATCGCGAAGCACGACGCGATCGTGACCGGGTCGGCGAGCGGCGTGGGCAACCCGGTCTACTACGTCGGTGCGAAAACCGGGCGCGATGGCATCCATGGCGCGACGATGGCGTCGGCGGAGTTCGACGAGAAGTCCGCCGAGAAGCGGCCCGCCGTTCAAGTCGGCGATCCGTTCATGGAGAAGCTACTGCTCGAGGCGTGCCTCGAAGTGATGGCGACCGACGCGTGCGTCGGCGTTCAGGATATGGGCGCCGCCGGACTGACGTGCTCGACGTCGGAGACCGGCGCGCGCGGTGGTGTGGGCGTCGAGATCGACGTCGCGAAAGTCCCGCAGCGCGAGACCGGGATGACGCCGTACGAGATCATGCTCTCCGAATCGCAGGAGCGGATGCTGCTCATCGTCAAGAAGGGCCGCGAAGCCGAGGTCGAGCGCGTGTTCGCGAAGTGGGACCTGCACGCGGTGCGTATCGGCGAGGTGACGTCTGGCGAACGGCTGCGGATTCTCGATCACGGAACGGTCGTGGCCGACGTTCCGAACCGCGCGCTGACCGACGAAGCGCCCGTCTACCGCCGGCCGCTCGAGCGTCCGGAAGGCCGCGAGGCACTGGCCGTGCTGCCGCCCGAGGCCGCGGCGACGCTGACCGATCCACGCGCCACGTTGCTCGCGCTCCTCGAGCGGCCGGGCATCGCGAGCAAGCACTGGATCTACCAGCAGTACGACCACATGGTGCGGACGAACACGATCGTCCCGACCGGCATGGGCGCGGGCGTCGTCCGCGTCAAGGGCACGAACACGGCGCTCGCCATGTCGGTCGACGGCAACGGCCGCTACTGTCAGCTCGATCCGCGCCGCGGGACTCAGCTCGCGCTCGCCGAAGCCGCGCGCAACGTCGCGTGCGCCGGCGGGCTGCCGATTGGCGCGACCAACTGTCTGAACTTCGGCAATCCGGAGCGCCCGGAGATCATGTGGCAGTTCGCCGAGGCGATTGCCGGCCTCGTCGATGCGTGCGAGACGCTCGAGATCCCGATCACCGGCGGCAACGTCAGCTTGTACAACGAGACGGACGGCAAACCGATCCTGCCGACGCCCGTGCTCGGCGTCGTCGGGCTCATCGAGGATGCGAGCCGTGTGCGCGGGCGGGCGTTTCCAGCCGCGGGGCTCGAGATCGTGCTGCTCGGCGAGGACCACGGCGAACTCGGCGGCAGCGAGTACGTCAAGATGGTGTCAGGCCTCGTGCGTGGCCGCGCGCCGGACATCGACCTCGGCATCGAGCGCGAGTTGCAGCGGCTGCTCGTGGATCTCGCCGCACGCGGGCTCACGCAGTCGGCGCACGACTGCGCGGAAGGCGGCGTGGCGGTGACGATTGCCGAGTGCTGTTTCGGCACGGGCGGTATCGGCGCGGACGTGACGATCGATCTGGCACCGGCCAACCGCGGCATGGATCGGCTCGCGGCGACGCTCTTCGGCGAGTCTGCTTCGCGCGTGGTGCTGGCCGTCGATCCGCGCGACGTCGACGAAGTGCTGGACTCGGCCGAGCGGTTCGGGATCAACGCCGTGCAGATCGGCCGGACGGGCGGCGACGTGCTGCGCATTCGCGTCGGCCGCGACGTAGTCGTCGAGTGCGCCGTCGCCGAGGCCGAGCGCCGCTGGTCGCAGGCCCTTGCGACGTGGCTGGAGGGACGCGCCGCCTAGCCAGGCGGCACCGGCAGGACCGACGCCCATGATGGACAAGCTCAAGGAAGAGTGCGGCGTCTTTGGGATCTACGGCCATACCGAGGCCGCCAATCTCACCTACCTCGGGTTGTACGCGCTCCAGCATCGCGGGCAGGAAAGCGCCGGCATCGCGACGTCGGACGGCGTGCAGTTGTCGATCCACAAGGCCATGGGGCACGTGGCCGACAGTTTCCACGAGAGCACGTTCGCCGAGCTCGGCGGCACGAGCGCGATTGGGCACGTCCGCTATTCGACGGCCGGCGCGAGCGGCATCACCAACGCTCAGCCCATTCTCATCGACTGCGCGCATGGCGAGATCGCCGTCGCGCACAACGGCAACCTCGTCAACGCGCAGGAACTGCGCGACGCGCTCGTCAACGACGGTTCGATCTTTCAGACGACGAGCGACACCGAAGTGCTGCTGCACCTGTACGCGCGGTCGCACGCGGCCACGATCGAGGACGCCCTCGTCGAGGCGGTCACGCAGGCGCAGGGCGCCTTCTCGCTCGTGCTCCTCACGAAGGATCGCCTCATCGCCGTGCGCGATCCGCACGGCTTCCGCCCGCTCACGCTCGGGCGCCTCAATGGCGCCTACATCGTGTGCTCGGAGACGTGCGCGCTGGATCTGATCGACGCCGAGTGGGTGCGTGACATCGAGCCGGGCGAGATGTTCGTCGTCGGACCGGACGGCGCGCACTCGTTGCACCCGTTTCCGCCAGCGCCGTCAGCGCATTGCGTGTTCGAGCACGTGTACTTCGCGCGGCCCGACTCGTACGTGTTCGGTCAGAGCGTCAACGAGGTGCGGACCGCGTTCGGCCGCCGGCTCGCGCGCGAGCAGCCGATTGACGCCGACGTCGTCGTGCCGATTCCCGACTCGGGCGTGTGCGCGGCCAGCGGTTACGCGGAAGTGGCTGGCGTGCCGATGCGGATGGGGCTCATCCGCAACCACTACGTCGGCCGGACGTTCATCGAGCCGCACCAGTCGATTCGTCACTTCGGCGTGCGCGTGAAGCTCAACCCGGTGAAGAGCATCCTGCAGGGGAAGCGCGTCGTGCTCGTCGACGACTCGCTCGTGCGCGGCACGACCAGCCGGAAGATCGTCAAGATGGTTCGCGCGGCCGGCGCGAGTGAGGTGCACATGCGGATCAGTTGTCCGCCCACGATTTCGCCGTGTTTTTACGGCGTCGACACGCCGCGGCGGTCGGAGCTCATCGCGGCCACGCATTCGGTCGACGAGATCCGCCGGTACATCGGGGCGGATTCGCTCGGCTATCTCAGTCTCGAGGGCCTGCTCGACAGCGTCGGCCCGGCGCGAGGGTCCTACTGCACGTCGTGCTACACCGGTTCGTATCCGGTCGCGTTTCCCCGCAACGAAGCCGCCTACCTCCAACTGGCGCTGAAGCTCGTCGAATGACGCGCGCCACCTTCGTCGTGTTCGTGGCCGCCATTGCCGTGGCCGCCGCTCCAGCTCTCGTCGGCGCGCAGCGCAGAGCGACTCGCGCTCCTGCGTCGGGTGCGGCGCAGGCGCCCGTGCCGCCTGTTCCTGCCGCACCGGGCGTGCCCGGTGCGTCGGGCGCCGCGGTGAGTCCAGCGGCCGTGCAGGCCGCCATCGACAAGCTGGCGTCGTTCGACTTCAAGACGCGCACGGACGCCTCGCGCACGGTTCGCCGTGCTTCGGCGGACGTCGCCGTTCCTGCCCTCGGGCGTGCGGTTCGATCGCAGACCGCGGACGAGTACGTGCGATTCCGCGCGGCCGTGCTCCTGACGGATTTCGGTGATGCCGCCGGTCCCGTCCTGCGCGACATGATCGGCGACAAGAACGATCGCGTTCGTGCGGTGGCCTATCAGTGGTTCGAGCGCCATCCGTCGCCTGACGTGTTGCCGGCGCTGCTGGCGGCGCTCCCGGGCGAGCGCTCCGAGTTCGTGCGGCCGGCACTCACGCGTGCGCTCGCGGCCTATGGGAACGACCCGCGCGTGCGGCAGGCACTGCCTCCGCTCGTCGAGCGCGGCGAGGATCTCTTCCGCGGCGCCCTGATCGAGGCGCTCGGTGACTATCGCGCCACTTACGCTCTCGACGATCTCACCAAGGTCGCGCGCATCGAAGGGCCGCTCCAGGACGACGCGGTGACGGCGATCGGCGAGCTGGGCGATCCGTCGGCACGGCCGCTTCTCGCCGAGCTGCAGAAGTCAGGTCCGCGCGAGTTGCAGCCCACGATCTCGGCGGCGTCCTGTCTGGTCGGCATCGACTGCGCCGCGCAACAGAAATACATCCAGGACGCCCTGACGTTCGCCGTGCGCAGCGGCGCGGACGACGCGCTGCTGCGTGGCGCGGTGCACGCGCTCGGCGTCCTCGCTCTTCATGGACACGAGGACGCCCTCAACAGCTTGTTCGACGCGGGCGTTGGTGCTCAAGATCCCGTGCAGTCGGCGATCACGCTCGGCATCGGCACGGTTGCGCTGCGCAGCCCGCTCACGCTGTTTCACGTCCTCGAGCGGCGCACGGACCAGGACGCCGCGCTGTCGCTCGTGCTCGACGCGTTCGACATGCTGTCCGAGGATTTCGACGAGGAGCAGTTCTACGTGGCGATCCGATCGCAGTACTGGGCGGCCGCCGAGGGATCGACCGAGCGGCGGACCGCGGAGCGGTTGATCCAGAAGCTGGAGTTCTGACCGTGGCGCGCGTGGACTACCGGCAATCCGGCGTCGACATCGATGCCGGCAACGAGACCGTGCGGCGCGTCAAGGCACTGGCCGCGAAGACCTACACGCCGGGCGTGCTCGCGGGCGTCGGATCGTTCGGCGGTCTCTTCGCCCTCGACGGTGTGACGGCCGAGCCCGTCCTCGTGGCGAGCGCCGATGGCGTGGGGACGAAGCTGAAAGTGGCGTTCATGGCCGGCGTGCACGACACGATTGGCGTCGACCTCGTCAATCACTGCGTCAACGACATCCTGGTGCAGGGCGCGCGGCCGCTGTTCTTTCTCGACTACCTCGCGACTGGCCGGCTGGCGCCCGACGTGGCGCAGCAGATCGTCGGCGGCGTCGCCTCGGCGTGCACGGCGAACGGCTGCGCGCTGCTCGGCGGCGAGACGGCGGAAATGCCGGGTTTCTACGCCGATGGCGAATACGACGTCGCCGGCTTCATCGTCGGACTCGTCGCCCGAGGCGACGTGATCGACGGGCACGACATCCACGCGGGTGACGATCTCATCGCGTTGCCCTCGTCCGGCTTGCACACGAACGGCTACTCGCTCGCGCGCGCCATCGCGTTCGACACGCTTGGATTGGCTGTCGACGCACCGGTCCCGGAGCTTGGCGAGACGGTGGGCGCCGCGCTGCTGCGTCCGCATCGGTCGTATCTGCGCGTCGTCGCGCCGCTCCTGCCATCGCGCCGAATCAAGGGGATGGCGCATATCACCGGCGGCGGCATCACCGAGAACCTGCCGCGCATTCTGCCCGAGGGGCGATCGTTCTCACTCGACCGCCAGAGCTGGCAGCCGCCCGCGATCTTCCGCTGGCTGCAGCAGGCCGGCAGCATGGACGATGCCGAGATGTTCCGGACGTTCAATATGGGCGTTGGGCTCGTGATCGTGTGTGCGCCCGGCGACACGGCGGCGCTCCTGGCCGAATTGCACGCGGCTGGTGAAGCTGCCTGGGCGATCGGACACGTCGTCTGACGCGGCGTCCTGTACGTAGTCGCGCCACATCGCCGAGGTGAGGAACGGCGTCCAGACGAGCGGCGTCGCGCTGGCCGCCGCGTGTCGTGCGGCGAGGCTGCACCACGGCCAGTCCTCGGCGCGGCGGACGAGCCCGGCCGCGAACGCCTGACGTTCCACGTCGCGACAGGTGCGCATCAGCAGGTCCGGCGTCGCGAGCGGCGAGACGTCGAACGTGTCAGCCAGCGTCGCGCGGTGGCGTCGGGCACGGCGATGAGCAGTGGTTACCCGCCGAAGGAGCACCGCGAGCGCCGGCGAGGTCGTCGGACCCGCGACGAACCGCCAGTCGTCGCCCAAGAGCGAGTAGACCACGAGCCGCATGCGAGCGGCTGCGAACGCGCTGGTGAGCGCAGCAAGAAAGATCCGATAATCCCCGCGGCTGCAGAGGCGCGAATGATTGGAATCGCGTCGATGGGCGACGTGGAAGTAGCGAGCAGGGAGCGGGCGAGCGCGGTCGGACATTGAGGCCTCCGGTTGCCTCCATAGCAAGCGCGATGCCCGATAGCGGCGAGTTGGAAGTTTGAAGCCAGAAGTGAGGAAGAGATGACACCGCGAGCCCCCGAGCGCAGCGAGGGTGGCGAAGCGCCGTAGCGCTGGGGGTGGGGCCCCAGCGCACTGCAAAGAAGATGACTGACACTCCTGACATCGCCGTCCTGATCTCCGGCCGAGGATCCAACCTCCAGGCCCTCATCGATGCCCAAGCCGCGGGCCGGCTCGGCGGGCGCATTCGCGTTGTCATCGCAAATCGCGCCGAGGCCGCGGGCCTGACACGCGCGAGCGCGGCGGGCCTCGAGACGCTCGTCATGTCTCATGGCGGCTATGCGACGCGTGCCGACTACGACCGCGCGCTCGTCGCGGCGCTCCGCGAGCGCGGCGTGGGCCTCGTCTGTCTCGCCGGCTTCATGCGCGTGCTCGGCCCCACGTTCTGCGACGCGTTTCCCGAGGCGGTCGTGAACATCCATCCATCGCTGCTGCCCGCGTTTCCCGGCGTTGACGCGCAGCAACAGGCGATCGATCACGGCGTCAAGATTGCCGGCGCTACGGTGCATCTCGTCACACCCGAGCTCGACGCGGGTCCGATCGTCCTGCAGCGTGCCGTGCCGGTGCTCGAGGGCGACACGGTCGACGACCTCGCGGCGCGCATTCTGACGGTGGAACACGAGATCTATCCCGAGGCCGTGGCCCGGCTCTTGGCCGGTGGCTGGCGCGTCGAGGGGCGGCGTGTCGTTTTCTTCGGGCCGCAGGAACATCGATCGGCGAGCGTGCGATGACGATTGACGAACAGGTCGCGTATCTCACCAAGGGCTGCGTGGACGTCGTCCGCGTGGCGGAGCTTCGTGCGAAGCTGGAGCGCCGCGCGGCAGGTGGACGGCCGCTGACGGTGAAGGTCGGGTTCGATCCGACGGCGCCGGATCTGCACCTGGGCCACACCGTGCTCCTTCGCAAGATGAAGCACTTCCAGGACCTCGGGCATCGTGTCGTGTACGTCGTCGGCGCGTTCACGGCGCTCATTGGTGACCCAACGGGGCGATCGAAGACGCGTCCGCCGCTCACACCCGAGGAGATCGCGGCGAATGCGCGGACGTACCAGGCGCAGGTGTTCCGCATCCTCGATCCAGACAAGACCGAAGTCCGATTCAACAGCGAGTGGCTCGATCCGCTCGGCAGCGCCGGCTGGGTGAGGCTCGCCGCGCGCTACAACGTCGCGCAGATGCTTGAGCGGCGCGATTTCCGCAAGCGTTTCGATGCCGGACAGCCGATCGCCATCCACGAGTTCCTCTATCCGCTCGCGCAGGCCTACGATTCGGTCGTGCTCGAGGCCGACGTCGAGCTCGGCGGGACCGACCAGTTGTTCAACCTGAACGTCGGCCGCGACCTGATGCCGGCCTACGGTCTCGAGCCGCAGGTCGTGATGACCACGCCGCTGCTCGAGGGGGTGGATGGGGTCGAGAAGATGTCGAAGAGCCTCGGCAACGCCATTGGCGTGACCGAGCCGGCTGACGAGATGTTCGGCAAGGTCATGTCGGTGAGCGACGAGCTCATGTGGCGCTATTACGTGCTCTTGACCGACCTCGGCCCGGCCGAGATCGAGACGCGCCGGCAGGCGGTGACGGCCGGGACGCTCCATCCCAAGCAGGCCAAGATGGACCTGGCCCGCGTGATCGTGACCGACTTCCATTCGGCGGCCGCGGCTGACGCCGCGGCGGCCGCTTTTGACGCCAGGTTCGCTCGTGGAGAGCTCGCGGTCGACCGGTTGCCGGAGGTTCGGGTCTCGGTGGCCGAGGACTCGATTGGGTTGCCGAAGCTCGTGGCCGAGGCGGGATTGGCCTCGTCGACGAGCGAGGCGGCCCGGAAGATTCAGCAGGGCGGGGTGCGGGTCGATCGGGAGAAGGTGACGGGCGTGAAGACGCGCGTGGCCAAGGCCCGCGGGTCGGTCGTGCTCGAGGCCGGGCGCCACGCCGTGCGGATCGTGTTCGAATGATCGGCTGAGTTGACAACTCCGGTTGTCATCGATAGACTGACAAACCCGGGTGACGCTCGGCCAGATGGACGCCTTCCGAGGTGTCCGGCGGCGGGCGTGCCCAGGTGACTGCTCCCAGCCCACGCGAGGGGCGCGCGCAAGCGCGGCGAAGTTCGTCTTCGACTCTCGGGTTCCTGGGCTTTGCGGATCGACAATCCGGCGTGGGGCCAGGCTCCGTTGGGGCTGGCGCATTGCGGGGTGGTCGAGTCGTCGGAGGCGGGCGGCGCGGACACGCGTCGTTCCGTGGGCGGCCGGAAATCGTGAGCGCGGCACGAAAACGCTTGACAGCGAATAGCGCGCTGACGTAGATTTGAAAGGTTGCGCCTCGGTCCAAAGAGTGGACAGGGGAACAACGGAATTCGGGTCAGTCCGGTTCTTTGAAAACTAGATAGAACGTGCAAGCACAGCCCGTCGAGTATCAGCGGGCAGCGCTGAACCGGCTCTTTCGGGAGTCGGGACGGCGAACTGCCTTACTTGACAGACATCAATCCGAAGAGCCGAAGGCTTTCGGGTGCGAGAGTTGTGCTCCGGTGAGAGCCGGAGCCGACGCCTTTAACTTGAGAGTTTGATCCTGGCTCAGAATCAACGCTGGCGGCGTGCCTAATACATGCA
>DASZOV010000075.1:0-3952 GCA_035550595.1 Vicinamibacterales bacterium | reverse complement strand
CACGGTGCTCGAGGCCAAGCTCGATCGCGGCCGCGGCCCGGTCGCGCACGTGCTCGTCCAGGACGGCACGCTGCGCGAGGGCGACCTGTTCATCGCCGGCACGGTCGACGGCAAGGTCCGCGCGCTCTTCGATCACATGGGCCGCAAGATCAAGTCGGCGGGCCCATCGACGCCGGCCGAAGTGCTCGGCCTGTCGTCACTGCCCCGCCCCGGCGACACGTTCCAGGTCGTCGACGATCCGATCAAGGCGCGTCAAGTCGTCACCTACCGGCAGGCGCAGGCCAAGGAGAAGGCGCTCGGGGCCAGGGGCGGGCGCCTCACGCTCGAGTCGCTACAGCAGCAGATGGCGGAAGGTGGCGTGAAGGAGCTGCCGATCATCATCAAGGCCGACGTGCAAGGCTCGGCCGAGGTGCTGGCCGACACGCTCAGCAAGCTGAGCGACGACCGCGTGAAGATCCGCATCATCCACTCGGGCGTCGGCGCCATCAACGAGTCGGACGTGCTCCTCGCCACCGCGTCGAACGCCATCGTCATCGGCTTCAACGTGCGGCCGGATCGCAACGCCGCCGAAGTCGCCGACCGCGAAGAAGTCGACGTGCGGCAGCACTCGATCATCTACAACGTGACCGACGAGATGAAGAAGGCCATGGCCGGCCTGCTCGAGCCGACCGTCAAGGAAACGCGCGTCGGCAGCGCGGAAGTGCGGCAGACCTTCAAGACCCCGAAGGCCGGCACGGTTGCCGGCTGCATGGTGCTCGAAGGCCGCATCGTGCGCGGCAGCGACACGCAGGCGCGGCTGCTCCGCAACAACGTCGTCGTCTGGACGGGCAAGCTCGCGTCACTCCGCCGTTTCAAGGACGATGCGAGCGAGGTCAAGACGGGGATGGAGTGCGGCATCGCGCTCGATCGTTTCAACGACATCCACGTCGGCGACATCATCGAAGTCTTCGCCATGGAAAAGGTGGCGCAGACCGTCTGAGCGCGGCTCACGCGTCCCTCTCATGGCCCGAGGCATCCGTCCCGACCGCGTGGGCGAAGAGATTCGTCAGGAACTGGCCGTGCTGCTGTCGCGCGAGGTCCACGACCCTGGCGTCGGCTTCGTCACGATCACGCGCGTGAAGGTTTCACCCGACCTCCAGCTCGCGCGTGCGTACTACACGACGATGGGCGACGAGCGCGCGCGACGCGAGACGGCGCGTGCGCTCGACCGCGCGACGCCGTTCCTGCGCCGGCACCTCGGCGATCGCGTGCGGCTGCGGCGCGTGCCCGAACTGCGCTTCGAGCTCGATCGCGGCGTCGAACACCAGGACCGCATCGAACGCGTCCTGCTCGACCTCGAAGCCGAGCGTCAGGCGCGCGGACCGATTGACGAGGCGCCCGCCGGCGACACGCCCGCGGCGAGCCATCCCGATCAACCGGCGTCGCCGTCTGCAGCCGACGCCGCGCCTCGTACCGACGAAAGCGACGGCGACGCGTGAGCGCGCGCCCGTTCGACGCCGTCGTGGACGCGCTCCGCGCCCGCGCGTCGTTCATCGTGACCTCGCACGCGCGGCCCGACGGCGACGCCATCGGGTCGTCGCTCGCGCTCGCGTTCGCGCTCGAACATCTCGGCAAGCGCGTGCGCGTGGTGCTGCGCGATCCGGTCCCGGCGCCCTACCGCGCGTTTCCCGGCGTCGATCGCATCGAGCATCTGTCGGCCGTCGACGGACCGGCCGATGCCGCGGTGCTGCTCGAGTGCAGCGACCCGTCGCGGCCTGAAGTCGCCGGACTCGATCGCTACTTCCTCGTGAACGTCGACCATCACCTCGGCAACACGATGTACGGCGCGGTGAACTGGTTCGACGAGTCGGCAGCGGCCTGTGGCGAGCTCGTCGCCGACATCATCGATGCGCTCGGCGTGCCCTGGACGCGCGAGATCGCCTCGCACCTGTATCTGGCGCTCGCGACCGACACGGGCAGCTTCCGTTTCGGGCCGATCTCGGCGCGCACGTTCGACATCTGCCGCCGTATCGCGGAGACGGGCGTCGAGCCGGCACGGCTCTCGCGCGACATCTTCGACAGCTTCTCCATCGGCCGCGTCAAGCTCACGGGCGCGCTGCTCGACGCGATGGAACTGCACCACGGCAATCGCTTCGCGATCCTCGAGTTCGACGACGACCTGCTGGCGCGCTGCGGGGCGTCGATCGACGATACCGAAGGACTGGTGAACCTGCCGCTCGCCGCGCGCGAGGTGTCGGCCGTGGCGCTCTTCAAACGCCAGGGCGCCGACACGTATCGCCTGAGCCTGCGCTCGAAGGGCGAGGTCGATGTGCGCGCCGTCGCGGCACGCTGGGGCGGCGGTGGCCATCGCAATGCGGCCGGTTGCACGGCGCAAGGTCCGCTCGCCGATCTCAAGACCGCCGTCATCAAAGCGATCGAGGACGCGCTGCGCTAGACGCGGACGTTCACCGGCCGTCGCCGGTGGATCGCGTGGACGCTCATGGACGGCGTACTGCTCATCGACAAACCCGCGGGGCCCACCTCGCACGACATGGTCGCCTGGGTCCGCCGCGTGTCGGGTGAACGCCGCATCGGGCACACGGGCACGCTCGACCCCATGGCGACCGGCCTGCTGCCGCTCGTGCTCGGCCGCGCAACGCGACTGGCGGCGCTCCTCACCGGCGGCGACAAGACGTACGAAGCGGCGATCCGCCTCGGCTTCCCGACGACGACCGACGACGCGGAGGGCGAGGCGATCGGCGAAACGTCGGACGCGCTGCCCGACGCGACGGCGATTCGCGACGCGCTCGAGGCGTTTCGCGGCGTCCACGAGCAGGTGCCGCCGTCGCACTCGGCGAAGAAGATCGGCGGGCGGCGCGCGTACGAGCTTGCGCGGCGCGACAAGCCCGTGGTGCTCGCGCCGGTCGTCGTGACGGTGCACGCCATCGAACTGCTCGCCTGGGAGCCGCCGCTGGCGCACGTGCGCGTCGCGTCCGGGTCGGGCTTCTACGTGCGGGCGCTCGCGCGCGATCTCGGCGCGCACCTCGGCTGTGGCGGCCATCTCGCGGCGCTGCGGCGAACGCGGCACGGACCGTTCGAGGTCGCCGACGCGTTGCCCGCCGACGAGCTCGCCACACTCGATGTGAAAGGCCTGGCCGCGCGCGTGCTGACGCCGGCGGCCGCCGTCGCGCATCTGCCGGCGGTGACCGTGACGCCCGCCGGGCTCTCGCGCATCCGCCACGGCAACGCGGTGGGGCCGGCCATGTTGGAACCGGGCGGCGCCGCCTCGCTCGCCGCGGCCGGCCCGGTTGGCGTGCGCGGGCCGGACGGCGCGCTCGTGGCGGTCGCCGTGGCCCGAGGCGGGGCTTTGCATCCGGTCTCCGTCCTCGGATAACATCTGTTCTTTGTGGCAATCCACTGGAAACGCCACTGTTGTACGGCGGTCTGGTCTCGCGTCTCGACGCGCTCTGGACCGTTCGTGGAGGGCACCTCGTGTTGACGAACGATCGAAAGACGGAGCTCATCGGCACCTACCGCACGCATGACTCCGACACCGGCTCCCCGGAAGTGCAAGTCGCCATTCTGAGCGAGCGCATCAGTTACCTCACCGAACACTTCAAGACGCACGTCAAGGATCACCATTCGCGTCGCGGGTTGCTCAAGCTCGTCGGCCAGCGCCGGCGGCTGCTCGATTACCTCAAGCGCAAGGACTCCGACCGCTACGCCGAACTGATTCGGAAGCTCGGCATCCGCAAGTAGATGCCCGCGTCATCCCGTCGGGAGGCCTGCGGCCGTCGGCCGCGCGAAGAGCGCCTTCGGACCCATTCCCCGTCCCGGATTCCCGAACTGCCATGAAGCCAACCACGCACACACGAGAAGTGACCCTTGGCGCGCGCACGATCTCGATCGAGACCGGCAAGCTCGCCAAACAAGCCGACGGCGCCGTCGTCGTCCGATCGGGCGAGACGATGGT
>DASZOV010000074.1:0-66186 GCA_035550595.1 Vicinamibacterales bacterium | reverse complement strand
ATCCTCGGCCTCGATGATCTTGCGGATGCGCTGCTTGATCGTCACCGACGACACGCTTTCGCCGTACGAGCTGCTGATGCCGCTGTGGAAGAAGAACTTCAGCTCGTAGACGCCCTGCGGCGTGTGCATGTACTTGTTGTTCACGACGCGCGACACCGTCGACTCGTGCATGCCGATGTCGTTCGCCACGTCACGCAGGACGAGCGGCCGCAGGTGCTCGATGCCGTGGTCGAGGAACGCGCGCTGGAAATTGATGAGGCTCGTCGCAACCTTGAGGATCGTCTTCTGGCGCTGATCGACCGACTTCAGCAGCCAGAGTGCGGCGCGGAACTTGTCCTTCACGTACGCGCGCGTCTCGTCCGACGCTTCGCCGCCCTTGTCGAGCAAACGCCGGTACACCGGGCTGATGCGAAGCTGCGGTAGACCATCCTCGTTCAACACCGCGCGGTACCCATCGTCGGTCTTCACGATGTAGACGTCCGGGATGACGTACTGCGAGTCGGCCGGGCTGTAGCGTGATCCCGGCTTCGGATCGAGATTGCGGATGACGTCGATGTGCTGCTTGACGTCTTCGGGATCGACGCCGAGCGCGCGTGCGATCTCGGGGATGCGGTGATTCTGGAGCAGCCGCAGATGGTCGCGCACGATCGTCTCGGCCGGCGTGCCCGCCAGGCCGAGGTGCCGGATCTGCAGCAGCAGACACTCCTGCAGGTCGCGCGCGCCGACGCCGACCGGGTCGAACGTCTGCACGTGCTCGAGCGCCTGTTCGACGGCGGTCACGTCCCACCCGCCGAGCGATGCGATCTCGTTGACCGACGCGACGAGATAGCCGTCGTCGTCGATGTTGCCGATGATGGCCGCGCCGATGTCGCGCACCGTCTCGTCGACCGTCTGCAGGTTGAGCTGCCATGCGAGGTGATCGGCGAGCGAGCCTTTGCTCGACAACGTGTTCTCGATCGGCGGCAGTTCCTTCACTTCCTGCGGCTGCCGCGGCCGGTAGCCGTCGTCGAGGTACTCGCCGAAGAAGTACTCGTAGTCCTGGTCGTCCCAGGTGTCGTCGCGGTTCTCTTCTTTCTTCTCGGCCTCGGGCGCCTCGGTCGTCTGCGCGGCCTCCTGCGTCACCGGATCCTCGGTGGGCATCTCCTCCAGGAGCGGATTTTCCACCATTTCCTGGTTCAGCAGTTCAGCGAGCTCAATCGTGGACATCGGCAGCAGTTTGATCGCCTGCTGGAGCGATGGCGTCAGAATGAGCTTCTGAACGAGCCTGGCGTGGAGCTTCTGCTGAATGGCCATCAGACGTCGTGTCTCTGGTGCGATCCCAATCTTAGTCCAGCCGGAATTCCGAGCCGAGGTAAATCCGCTTCACGTCGTCGTCGGCGGCCAGGCTGTCCGGCGTGCCGCTCCGGAAGATCACGCCATCGTGCACGATGTACGCGCGATCGGTGATTTTCAGCGTTTCGCGGACGTTGTGGTCCGTCACGAGGACGCCAATGCCGCGGTCCTTCAGATGTACCACGATTTTCTGGATGTCGGCGACCGCGATGGGATCGATGCCCGCGAACGGCTCGTCGAGCAGAATGAATTTCGGACGATTGACGAGCGCACGCGTGATCTCGACGCGCCGCCGTTCACCGCCCGACAGCGTGTAGGCGCGCGATCGCGCGAGCGGCGTCAACCCCAGTTCCGACAGCAGATCGGTCAGCCGGCTCCGGCGTTCGGCGTTCGAAATCGGCAGCGTCTCGAGAATCGCGCGGATGTTCTGCTCGACCGTCAGCCCGCGGAAGATCGACGGCTCCTGCGGCAGATAGCCCACGCCCTTGCGCGCGCGGATGTACATCGGATCGGTCGTGATGTCGTGGTCGTCGAGCAGCACGCGTCCGGCATCTGGCCCCGTCAGCCCGACGACCATGCCGAATGTCGTCGTCTTGCCCGCGCCGTTCGGCCCGAGCAGACCGACGACCTCGCCCGACGAGACATCGAGCGAGACGCCGCGCACGACCGTGCGGCCGCCGTACGACTTGGTGAGATCTTCGGTGCGCAGCGTCGCCATCAGCGTTTGGTCCCGGCCGGTGCCACACACGGCTGCTTGGGTTGCGTGGACGAACCGGCCGGATTCTCGGCATCGAGGAACGACGGTGCGCCCAGCTCGCCCGCGAAATGCGCGGTCGTTCCGGTCGCGACCGAACAGGTCCCATCGGCGTCCTTGGTCAGGAGCGCGAGCGAATGGCCCACCAGCGTGTATTGATCCGCGCGCGCATCGTACCGCAACGTGTCGCCGTAGGCTTCGCGACCGTCCGAAAGCGTTGCATGGACCGTGTCGTTCGCGTCGAGTTGCCGCAGCTTGCGCGCTTCGGGTTCGAGCAGCAGCGTGATGCGCTTGCCGGTCGTCTGCCCGTCCGCACTCTTGAGAACCGCTGGCTCACCCTCGAACACCGCCGTCCGTGCGTCGTCGTCGTAGGTCAGCGTGTCGGACGTCGCATGGTACTTCGTCGGGCCAGCCGTCGCCGCACCAGCCTTCGGTTTGGCGTTGTCGGTCATGAGAAACGTCGAGTCGACCGCGCCGCTCGCCTTCAAGTTCCGACTGTCCACGATGTCGATCACGTGTCCGACGATGATGCTGTCGTCACCCTGGCGCACGCGCGCGGGCGCGTCGGTCGTGCCGGTGTACTGCGCGGAGTTCTTCGCCGCCTGATAGATCAACTCGTCGGCGGATCCGTACACCGGATCGGTGGTGTTGAAAATGCCGGCGTCGTCGTTCGATCCCTTGGCGGAGGCATCACCGCGGCTCACGGTGCTCACCTTCCGCCACGCCGAGAGATCGTGCGAGTCGAGCGCGATGATGATGCGCTCCTCCGCGTCGACGACCATCGAGCCGTCGGTCACGTGCGGCGGGCGACGCGCGTTCTGGTCAGCGGGCCGCAGCTCGAGCTCGCCCTTGGCCGCGCGGTAGATGCCGATGTCGCCGTCGCCGACGACGTCGCCGTCGGTGAAGCGCACGTCGCGCTGAAAGGTCGCCTCGTCGATCGCGTCGAGCGATCCCTTGATCTTCATCGCGAGCCGCGCCGCCGTGCCCGTCCGCTTCGACGGCGCCGCGCCTTTCGCCCCGGGCACGGTCTCGACGAAGCGCACGCTCCCGTCGAAGACCGCGGCCGTCAACCCCGCGCTGTCGGTGCCCGTCGCGACCAGCGTGCGAGCGGTGATCGTGCGTGAGGGGACGTCGGCCGACGCTGGCGTGTTCACTTCGACGCTGGGATTCGCCTCCAGGTGCGTGAGCGTGCTGCCGTCGGGGGCCATGGCCAGATCGATCTGCGGTGCCTCGATCGATCGCCGGCCCTGCTGGCCGGTCTGGACGAGCACGGCCTGGCGCGCCAGGTGCGCGCGCTGGAGCGACGTCGTGCCGTCGTAGAACCCGAGATCGATGTCGTCGGCGCGCATCTCGGGCAGGTCCGACGTCCGCCCAGGCAGCGGCGCGACAGACGACCTGCCGCGCAGCTCGATCGTCTTGAACGTCTGCTCGTCGTCGGAGAGATAGAGCGTCGCGCGCGACGCCGTCATCGTATCGGCCTCACGCGCCAGACGTGCGTCCTGATCGAAGATGACGGACTTGTCCGTCTGCTGAAACGTCATCGTGTGCGACGTCGCGTCGATGGCGCTCTCCCCCGCCGAGCCGGGCGCGATGGTCACGTGCGCGTCGGCGGCGAGCGTGAAGACGCTCGCATCGCGCTGATAGGTGCCGCCGGTGCCGGTCCCGGACATCCGCCCGCGACGAAACGTCACGAGCCCGGGCATCGTCGCGACGCCGGTGGCGTCGCTGTAGGTGGCCGACGCACCGCTGAAGGCAACCGGATCGGTCGTCGGTCCTTCGAACGACACGTGGCCGGTGAGCGTACACTCGCCCGGCACGTCGCCCTTGGACGCCTTGCCGTGGCACTCGATGAGGTCGCCGGCGAGCGTCGTGCCGTTGGCGAGCGTCATGCGCGCTTTCTCGTAGCCCACGCGGCCGTCCGAGTACTGGCGGATGCCGGTGTATTGAATCTTCGACTCGAGCGTGTCGTTGCGGTACCGGGCGTCAACGCCCGCACCAGCTTGAACCGTGGCCGTCGGATCGGCGGGGGCGGCGACGGGCGGTGGTGCAGGCGCCGGGCGAGGCCGCGTGTAGAAATAGATCGCCACGGCCGTTCCAAGGCCAGCGACCGCGACGAGCCGCCGCGCGACGGTCTGCCATCTCACGCCGGCGCTCCGTCGGGCACGCGCAGGTCGGCGACCGTGAGCTCGGTCAGCCGCTCGCCGCGATATTCCGTCTCGTCGAGCGAATAGGCCAGCTCCAGGCCGTACCGGTGCGCCGAGAGATAGGCCTCTCGATCGGCCGCGCGCCACGCCATCGCGCGGAACGAGCGGCCGGCCTGCTTCACGACGAGCGACAGATGTCGATCCTTCAACTTGCGCGGGGGCGCGACGAGATCGATGGGCGCAGCGCGGAACACGGGCTTCGGGTTCGCCATGCCGAACGGTCCGAGCCGCGCCAGGACGCGCACGACGTCACCCGAGATCTCACCGAGCGCCATCTCCGCGTCGATGCGCAGCCGCGGCACGAGGTCGTCGGGCGAGAGCTCCACGTTGGCACGCGCGGCGAGTCGACGTCGCAGCTCGTCCACGCGATCGCCTGTGAGCGTCATGCCCGCGGCCATCTTGTGTCCGCCGAACCGCAGGAATACGTCCGCGCACGACTCGAGTCCGGCGAGCAGATCGAAGCCGGGAATGCTGCGTCCCGATCCCTGCGCGACGCCGTTCTCGACCGACAAGACGATCGTCGGCTTGTGGTACGCCTCGACGAGCTTCGACGCGACGATGCCGATGACGCCACGATGCCAGCCGTCGCCGGCCACGACGAGCACGTTCTGACCGCCGACGTCCGGATCGTGTTCGATGACCTTGCGCGCCTCGGCCAGAATCGTCGCTTCTTCTTCCTGCCTCCGCGCGTTCTGCTCGGACAACTGTCGCGCCAACTCACGCGCCCGGCCGCGGACGTCGTCATCGCGTCCGCGTAGTAGGAGCAGATCGGCCGCCAGATCCGGCGAATGCATCCGCCCGGCGGCGTTCAGGCGCGGTGCGAGCACGAACCCGACGTGCATGCTGTCCAACTCGCGCCCGAGCAGGCCGCTCTCGGCGAGCAGCGCCTCGATGCCCGCGCTGTGCGGCCCCACCGAGAGCGCGCGCAGACCACAGTGCGCAATCACGCGGTTCTCGCCAATGAGCGGCACGATGTCGGCGAGCGTGCCGATCGCGGCAATCTTCACGAATGGCGGCAGCATCTCGGGGCCGCGTCCGGCCGTCGCGAAGAGCGCCTGCACGACCTTCAGCGCCACGCCCGCGCCGGCCAGCCGTTTGTCCGGATACTTGCAATCCACACGCTTCGGATTGATGACGGCCAAGGCCGGCGGCAGCGCTTCGCCCGGCTCGTGATGGTCCGTGATGATGAGGTCGACCCCAATTTCCGCGGCCTTCGCGGCTGCTTCCGCCGCGCGGATCCCGCAGTCCACCGAGACGATGAGCCGGGCGCCCGCCGCGTGCAGGCGTTCGACCGTCGCCGGCTGCAGGCCGTAGCCGTGCTCGAGCCGGTGCGGCACGAAATGGATGACGTCCCCACCGGCGAGCTCGATCGCGCGCCGCAGCATGACGGTGGCCGTCACGCCATCGACGTCGTAGTCGCCGTGAATGGCGACGCGCTCGCCGCGGGCGATCGCGCCCATGATCCGATCGATGGCCGTGCGCATGCCGGCGAGCTGAAACGGATCGTGCAGTTGACTGAGATCTGGCGCGAGAAAACGCCGAGCCGCGTCCGCGTCGACGAAGCCGCGCTGACACAGGAGTCGCGCGATGACGGGCGGCACGCCGAGATCGACCGCCATCCGTCCGGCGGACGCGTCGTCACAGGGCACGTCCTCCCAGAGGCGGCGCCGCATCAGCCCGCCTGTCCGGGCGCGCGCGAACCAGCGGGCGCGCCCTCGTCCACGAAGGACTGGCCGGCGTGCCCCATGTCACGGAACTTGCGGTAGCGCGCGTCGAGCCGCGCCTCGGGCGTCATCGCCTGGAGGTCGGCCAGGTGTCGAGTGACCGCCTCGTCGACGAGCGCCGCGGCCCGGTCGTAATCGAGGTGCGCGCCACCGGGCGGCTCCTTGACGACTTCGTCGATGAGCCCGAGCGCCAGCAAGTCGGGCGCCGTGATCTTCAACGCCTCGGCCGCCTCCACCTTGCGCTGCGCGTCGCGCCACAGGATCGCGGCGCAGCCCTCGGGCGGAATGACGCTGTAGATGCCGAACTCCTGCATCAGCACACGATCGCCGACCGCGAGTCCGAGCGCGCCGCCGCTGCCACCCTCACCACACACGACGACGACGATCGGCGTGTCTAGCAGCGCCATCTCGCGTAGATTGACGGCAATGGCTTCGGCCACGCCGCGCTCCTCGGATTCAATGCCCGGATACGCGGCCGGCGTGTCGATGAAGACGATGACGGGCTCGTGGAACTTCTCGGCGAGCTTCATGACGCGCATCGCCTTGCGATAGCCCTCCGGCCGCGCGTACCCGAAGTTCCGGTAGATCTTCTGCTTGGTGTCGCGCCCCTTCTGATGGCCGACAATGGCGACCGGCTGCCCGTGGTACAAGCCGAACCCGGCGACGATGGCCGTGTCGTCGGCGAAGCGGCGGTCACCGTGAATCTCGGTGAATTCCTGGAACAGGCGCTCGACGTAGTCGAGCATGCACGGCCGATTCGGATGCCGCGCCACCTGCACGCGCTGCCACGGCTTGAGCGTCGCGTAGATCTCGACGCGCAGGCTCGTCGACCGATCCTCGAGCTGCTGGATCGCGGCGAGCCGCTCGGGCGTGGAGGGCATCAGCCGCAGCGCTTCGATCTCTTTCTGCAGGACCGCGATCGGTTCCTCGAAATCCAGGAGTTCTGCCATAAGCCTCGCATGGCGCCGGCGACGCGGCCGGCCGCCGCAGATCGGCCCGCTACTTCAAGACGACGGCGCCCTTGCCGCACACGGCTTCGACGTCGCGCACGAGCTGCTCGCTCGGCTTGATCCGTCGTGCCGTCGCCGCGCGGACGCGCACACGCCGCGAACTGCCGGTCACTTCGCCGTTCAGATCCACGAGCACCGACACGCGCCGGCTGCCCGGATAGCGATCGAGCACCGTGGCCAGCTCTTCGATCGCCGCCCGCCCCAGCCCTTTGCCCGGCAGGTGAATCTCGACTTCGCGGACCGTGCGTTCGCGCACGGCTTCGAGCGGCGTGATTTCCGCAACGACGAGCCGGCTCGTCTCCTCGTCGCGCTCGTACTTCCCTTTCGCGAGCAGCATCGCGTCGTCGACGACGAGATGACCGTACTTCGCGAAGGCTTCCGGAAAGATCACGGCTTCGACCTTGGCGGCCTCGTCTTCGAGCATGCACACGGCCATGCGATCGCCGCGCTTCGTCTTGAGCGGCCGGAGACCGGTGACGATGCCCGCGAGCGAACAGTCGGCTTCCGACTGCGTCAGCTCCGCGAGGCGCCGGATGCCGGCCGCGGCGAGCACGTCCGCATAGCGCTGCAGCGGATGGCCGCTCATGTAGAGACCGAGCGATTCCTTCTCGAACGCGAGCCCCTCGGCTTCCGACCAGGGCGTGACCGGCGCGAGCGCGGCCTCGTCGGACGGCCGCGTGTCGGCATCGAGATCGCCGCCGAAGAGACGCGACTGGCCCTGATCGCGGTCTTTCTGATGACGGCTGCCGTGGTCGAGGACGCGATCGACGCCGGCGAGCAGGCGCGGCCGCCACGCGCGGTAGTCCTCGCGGCCGGCGGGATTGAGCGAGTCGAAGGCGCCGGCCTTGATGAGCGTCTCGAGCACCTTCTTGTTGACGAGCCGCAGATCGATGCGTTCGGCCAATTCGAAGATCGAGCTGATGTGGCCATCGAACGTCTCGCGCGCGTCGAGGATCGACCGCACGGCGCTCTCGCCCGCACCCTTGACCGCGCCGAGGCCGAAGCGCACGCCGTCGGGCTCGACGGTGAACTGCCAGCGGCTCGCGTTGATGTCGGGCGGCAGCACCGGCACGCCCAGGTCGCGGCACTCGGCCAAGTAGAGCGCGACTTTGTCGGAGCTCTGCGACTCGATCGTCAGCAGCGCCGCCATGAAGTGCCGCGGGTAGTTCGCCTTGAGGTACGCCGTCTGGTAGGCGAGCAGCGCGTAGGTCGTCGAGTGCGCCTTCGGGAAGCCGTAGCCCGCGAAGTACTCCATGTACTCGAAAATTTTCGTCGCCTTCTTCTCGGCGATGCCACGTTCGAGACAGCCCTTGATGAAGCCGTCGCGCTGCGCCTGCATCTTGGCCGCGTCCTTCTTGCCCATCGCGCGGCGCAGCTCGTCGGCCTGTCCCATCGTGAAGCCGGCCAGCTCGCTTGCGAGCCGCATGACCTGCTCCTGATAGGCGATGACGCCGTACGTCTCCTTGACGAGCGGCTCCATCTGCGGCAGCTCGTACTTGATCTCGACGCGGCCGTGCTTGCGGTTGATGTAGTCGTCGACGACGCCGCCGCGGAGCGGCCCCGGACGATACAGCGCGTTGAGCGCGATGAGATCTTCGAGGCACTGCGGCTTCGCCTTGCGGAGCGTGTCGCGCATGCCCGAACTCTCGAACTGGAAGACGCCGTGCGTCTGGCCGTTCTGGAAGATCTGATAGCTCTTCGCGTCATCCAGCGGCAACGCGGCGAGATCGATCGTCTCCCCCGTCGTCTCCTTGATGTGCTTCACCGCGTCGTCGAGCAGCGTGAGCGTGCTGAGACCGAGGAAGTCCATCTTCAGCAGGCCGATGCGCTCGATCTCCTTCATCGGCCACTGCGTGGTGATTTCGCCGTCGTCCTTCTGGCTCTTGTAGAGCGGCGCGAACTCCGTGATCGGCTGAGGCGCGATGACGACGCCCGCCGCGTGGACCGACGCGTGACGCGTCATGCCTTCGAGGCGTTTCGCGACGGTGAGCAGCTCCTTGACGCGCGTGTCGTTCTTCTCGAGATCCTTCAGTTGCGGGACGTCAGCCAGCGCCGAGTCGAGCGTCGTGTCGAGCGCGCTCGGGATGAGCTTGGCGACGCGATCGACCTCCGAGATGGGCATCTCCATCACGCGCCCGACGTCGCGGACGGCGGCCTTCGCCTTCATCGTCCCGAAGGTGATGATCTGCGCGACGTTCTCGCGGCCGTACTTCCGCGTGACGTACTCGATGACCTCGCCACGGCGCCGTTCGCAGAAGTCGACGTCGATATCCGGCAGCGTGACGCGCTCAGGATTCAGGAAGCGTTCGAAGTACAGGTCGAAGTGCAGCGGATCGACGTCGGTGATCTTGAGGCAGTAGGCCACCAGGCTGCCCGCCGACGAGCCGCGGCCCGGGCCGACCGGAATGTCGTGATCGCGCGCGTAGCGGATGAAGTCCCAGACGATCAGGAAGTACCCCGAGTACTTCATGCGCTGGATCAGCGCGATCTCGTACGCCAGCCGCTCTTCGTATTCCGCGAAGGTGCGCCGCAGCTCACCCATCTTCTCGAGTTCGTGCAACCGTTCGAGGCGCCGCGCAAAGCCCTGCCGGACTTCGTGCTCGAAATACGAATCCACCGTGAAGCCCGGCGGCACGTCGAAGTCCGGGAGATAGGACTTGTCCTTGGGGATCGTGACGTCGCACCGCTCGGCGATGCGCACGGTGTTGGCGAGCGCCTCGGGATAGTCGCCGAAGACGTTCCACATCTCCTCGGGCGTCTTCAGGAAAAACTGATCGCCGTGGTACTTCAGCCGCTTCTCGTCGCTGACGCTCTTGCCCGTGCCGATGCAGAGGAGGATGTCGTGCGGGTGCTGATCGGTCTGCCGCAGGTAGTGGACGTCGTTGGTGACGACGAGCGGCATGTCGAGATCGCGGGCGATGGGCAGCAGGCCGGTGTTCACGCGCTTCTGCTCCTCGATGCCCTGGTACTGCATCTCGAGGAAGAAGTTGCCCGCGCCGAGGATGTCGCGATAGGTCGACGCGGCTTCGATCGCCTTCTGCTGCTGATCCGTCCTGATGCGCGTCGCGACCTCGCCCTTGAGACAACTGCTGAGGCCGATCAGGCCCTTCGCGTGCTCGGCGAGCAGATCCTTGTCGATGCGCGGCTTGTAGTAGAACCCGTCGGTGTATCCCGACGAGACGAGCTTGATGAGGTTGTGAAAGCCCTCGCTCGTCTCCGACAGCAGGACGAGATGGTTCGCCGTTTCCCCGGGCGTGCCGGACCGATCGGTGCGCGCCCCCGGCGCCACGTACACCTCGCACCCGAGAATCGGCTTGATCCCGCGCTTGCGTGCGGCGTCGTGAAACGCGACCGCGGAGAACATGTTGCCGTGCTCGGTCACCGCCACCGCGGGCATCTTCAGTTCCGCGGCCCGATCGAGCATCTCGCCGATGCGGCAGGCGCCGTCGAGCAGCGAGAACTCGGTGTGCAGGTGCAGATGGACGAAGTCCTGAGCCATCATTCCCACTCAATCGTCGCCGGCGGCTTCGAGCTGATGTCGTAGACGACGCGGTTGATCCCGCGCACCTCATTGACGATGCGCGACGAGATGGCGGCGAGCAGGTCGTGCGGGAGCCGCGCCCAGTCGGCCGTCATTCCATCCTTGCTCTCGACCGCGCGAATCGCAACCGTATATTCGTACGTCCGGCCGTCGCCCATGACGCCCACGCTCTGCACGGGCAGGAGCACGGCGAACGACTGCCAGAGCCTTCGGTACCATCCCGCCTTCCGTACTTCGTCGACGACGACCGCGTCGGCGCGGCGCAGGAGATCGAGGCGATCGCGCGTCGCAGGACCGAGCAGACGCACGGCCAGGCCGGGGCCCGGAAAGGGCTGGCGCCAGACGAACTCGTCCTCGAGCCCGAGCGTCGTGCCGACCGCGCGCACTTCGTCCTTGAACAGCTCGCGCAGCGGCTCGACGAGCTTGAACCTCATCCGCTCGGGCAGGCCGCCGACGTTGTGGTGGCTCTTGATCGCCGCCGACGGGCCGATGACCGACACGCTCTCGATGACGTCCGGATAGAGCGTGCCCTGCGCGAGGAAGTCGAACGTGCCGAGCTCGTTCGCGCGTCGTTCGAAGACGTCGATGAACGTGGCGCCGATGATCTTGCGCTTGCGCTCTGGATCGCTCACGCCGTCCAGACGCTCGAGGAACAGATCCGACGCGTCGACGAACTCGAGCGGCAGCCCGAGGCGTGTGAACCGCGTCCGCACCTGCTCGGCTTCGTTGAGACGCAAGAGCCCGTTGTCGACGAAGATGCACGTCAGCCGATCGCCGATCGCGCGGTGCAGCAGCACGGCGGCGACCGTCGAGTCCACGCCGCCCGAGAGTCCACAGACGACGCGGCCGTCGCCCACCTGCTGGCGGATGCGCCCGATGCTCTCCTCGACGAACGACGCCATCGTCCAGTCGCCGCGACAGCCGCAGACGCCGAACGCGAAGTTCCGCAGGATGTCCGTGCCGTGTTCGGTGTGCGCGACCTCTGGATGGAACAAGAGACCGTAGAGCTTGCGCCTGGGATGCTGAATGGCCGCGACCGGCGCGTTCGACGACGTGGCGACGACCTCGAATCCCTCCGGTGCCCGCGCGACGAAGTCGCCGTGGCTCGCCCACACGCGCGCTTCGCCAGGCAGCCCGGCGAACAGCGGCGCATCCTTCGCGAAGGAGACCGTGGCCAGCCCGTACTCACGGTGCGGCGCTCGCTCGACCGTCCCGCCAAGCCTGTCGGTCAGCAGTTGCATGCCGTAGCAGATGCCGAGCGCGGGCGTGCCGATCTCGAAGATCGCCGGATCGACGCTCGGCGCGCCTGGCTCGGACACGCTCTTCGGTCCGCCGGAGAAGATGATCCCGACCGGCGCGCGCCGCCGAATCTCCTCGGCCGTCGTCGTCGGCGGCAGGATCTCCGAGAAGACGGCGAGCTCGCGCAGCCGGCGCGCAATCAACTGGGTGTACTGCGAGCCGAAATCGAGAACGATGATCGTCTGATGTGTCACGCGGCGATGGGATGGAAGCAAGGACGAGGCCGAAGCCCCGCACGAACGCCGCTATTATAAGCGGGTGGCGCGTGTCGCAACCACGATATGTGGGGGTCTCGTTCTCGCGGCCGTTCTGGTGTTACCCACCGTCGTCCTGCGATCGCAAGCGAACGGGCAGACCGTTCCCGCACCGACGCCACCGAGCGCCTCAACCGTCACGTTGCCGGCGCCGCCCGGCATGTCGACGGCTGAGCCAGAGCCGACGACGCCGCCATTGCCGTTCGATGTCGGCACGCGCGCGCATCTCCCCCCGCCACCCGGCTTCCCGTTGATCAGCGTCGGCCTCACAGCGCATCTACCGACGGCCGCGCAAGTGGCCGCGGCCGAAGCCGCCAAGCCGGCGTTCTCGTTCGCGTGGATGCATCCCGTCTCGCTCAGCGGACCGCGCTACGTCGCGATGACGCCCATGCGCGTCGTCGTCGCGGGCGGCGACGATCCGATGGCGGGATTCGCCATTGCGGACGGCACGCCGGTATGGACCGCGCCGGTCGCCGCATCCGCCCCACTCGCCACGCTCGACCGCATCGTCTTCGCCACGAGCGACAAGGCGCTCACGGCCGTCGATGCCTCGACCGGCACGGTCGTGTGGACGACGGCGGTCGCTGGCGCCGTGCCTGCGGCAGGCCCGCTCGCCGTCGACGGACGCATCATCGTCTCGACCGCGACCGACGTGCGCGCGTATCGCGCGGACGACGGCAGACAACTCTGGCGCCAGGACGTCGGTTCGCCCGCCATCGTGCCGCTCGCCAATGGCGTGAACTCGGTCGTCGTGGCGCTCGCCGACCACACGATGGCCGCGCTCAACCTCGAAACCGGGGCCGTGAACTGGCGCGTGCCGATCGCGATGACGCCGACCGGCGTCGTGGCCAACGGCGACCGCGTGTATTTCGGCACGAGCGAAGGACCAGCCTGCGCCTATACGCAGGACGGCGGCCGGATGGACTGGTGCTATCGCGTGCGCGTCCCCGCGATCGGCGCGCCCGCGCTCGACAACCGCCTCGTCTACATGGTGTTTTTCGACAACACCGTCCGATTGTTCGATCGCGGCAATGGCGCGATGCGACGCGTCGACATCCTGCCGAGGCGTGCGCTCGCCGGCCCCGCACTCACGGCGCCGACCGAGATGCTCGTGCCGCTCGTGACCGACGAAGTCTTCGCGCTCTCGCGCGCCGAGAAGCCGTCGGCCACCGCGACGCCGCCCAAGCCGGCCATCACCGATCAGCCGCAGCCGTCGGCGTCACTCCAGGCGATTGCCGTCGCCCCCGACGGCGGGTGGATGGCGCTTCTCACCGTCTCCCCCGTCGATCGCGCCGTCGTCGTCTACAAGCACAAGCTGCGTTGATCGCGTTGATCGCTCGGCGGCGATCGTGCCCTCGGCTGCCGAAAAACGGCGGTATTGCGTCTGGTAGGCGGACACGGCGCTCAGCGCGAAATATTCGAAGATGAGACCGCGAACGATCCACGCGGCCAGTTGCAGCGGCACGACGATGACGCTCGCGAACGGCATCCAGGCAACGACGGCCAGGCCGGCAGCAGCCAGCACCGAGAGCATCGTCGCGACGACCGTCACGCATCCCAGCACGCTGAAGATGCCGATGACCTGCCGCGCGTCCGCCATGACGAACCGTGCGAGGCGGCGCCGCGCGTCGCCGACGCCGCAGTCGTCGGTGAGGATGACGACGCGCAGCAGATCGTAGGTGAGCTTGATCGCGGCCACGAGCACGACGCCGACACTCGTGGCGGCGACAACGGCGAGCGGCCAGGCAGCCGTCCACGTCGCATCGGCGGCGAGCCCCGAGCTGGCGCCGAGCGTTGCGAGGTACGCGACGCCGACGACGAAGTCGGCAACGGCCAACGCAAGAGCCAGCGCAAGCATGCGGCGCCCGAAACGCGCGATGCCGTCGCGAACACGGCGAAGGCTCCAGGCCCAGCTTTCGGCCAGTGACGCGGTCCCGCCGCGCCAGCCGCGGCCTGCCGCGAGCCGACGCTCGGCGACGACGATCACGTGCAGGGTACCGGCCTTGACGATCGCCATGAGCGCCTCGCCACCGAAAGCGACGACGGCAACCGCCGCGAGAAATGACACGAGCGCCTCGGGGGCCGCGGCGAGCGATCCAATGACGACATCGGCCGTCGAGGGCAGGCCGGCGCGAAGCATGTCGCCCACGTCGGCGCCCATGAGCGCCGCGCCCATGACCGCGCCGCCGACGATGGGTACGGCGAGCGCGAGCTCATAAAAAGACTCGATAGCGAGATCGACGAGGACGACGGGCCAGTTGACGGCAACGACGACGGCGCCGCGTTCGAGCGCGGCGAGGAGGGGCAGCGGGCCTCTATCGCGGCCGGCGGCACGAGACACGGGCCGGCGAGTATAGCACTGCGGTTTTTGGTATTCTCGCGACACTGCCGCGCCCCGCTCGACACGTGTCCCCATCCACTCGACTCCTGGCGTATGCCGGCGCTGCCGCCCTCGTCATCGGGCTGTCGGGGACGGCGTACGAACTGGCGGTGTTCGGGCCGACGGCCGCTGATACATCGCGCCACCTCGAGGCGGCCGTGCGCCAACAGTTCACGGCGGAAGCCGCGTCGCTCCAGACGATCGCCGAACGCGTCGCGGGAGAACGCGACCTCGTCGCGTCGGCGACCGGATCGCGTGACGAGCTCACCGCGCTCTTCGCCGAGCTGGCCGCACTGACACCGCCGGCGGGCGCCACGCGTCCCATCTCGGCGAACGTCTACGTGCCGTCGGGCCCGGCGGGCGAATACCGGGTCCTCGCGTGGAGTGACGGCCCGGCGACCAACCTGCGGCGCGATCGGCTGAATGGGCCGCGCGCGTTTTTCGCCGCGCCCGGGCCGTCCGGCACGCGACTCGTCTTCGTCGAGCCCATCGAACGCAACGGCCAGCGCATCGGCGTCGCCACGGCCGAGACGGTGCTCGCCTCTTCCAACCGTCTCGACACGCGCTTCGGCGCGGTGACGTTCCTGTCGCGGTACGAAGGTGCTGGTGCGGCCGAACCGCCCGCGCACGGCTTCGTCATCGACGGTCCGACGGGCGCGCCACTTCTCGAAGTTCACGTGGCGCCCGAGGAGATCGCCGCGAGCCGTGCGGCATTCCGGCGGCGTGTGATCGCCGCCGCGGCCGTGCCGCTGGCGGCCGCGCTCCTGTGGTTCCTCGGTCCCGTGCTCGACCACCGGCGTCGTGCGGCGCGCACCGGCGCGTGGATTGGCTGGTCGATCCTGGCCCTCGCCATCCTCGGGGTCGCGACCACGGCACTCGCGCGACTGGCGCTCGTGCTCGGTGCGCCCGCGCCGGTCGGTGCCTGTCTCACGTCGAGCGCGCTCTTCGCGGCTGCCGTGCTCGTGCCCGGTGCGTGGTGGTGGCGAAGCCGATCGCGGCGTCAGCCGGCGGCCGAGCCGATCCGTTTCGCGATCGAACATCTCCTGGCCGGCGCGGCGCTCGCGGGCGCCATTACGCTCATCTCGCACCTGCTGTCGAGCCGCATCACATCGCTCTCGCTCGATCGCTGGCAGTCGGCGCTCTTCCCGTTCTCGACGACCGGCCTCATCGACATCTGGAGCGTGCTCATCCTCGAGCTCGCGCTCTGCTGGGCCGTGGCGTCGCTGCTCGCCGGCGTGGCCGTGCGCTGGCGTCTGATGCCGCCTCGTCCGGCCACCCTGGTGGCCATTGGCTTGTGGGTCGTGCCGACGATCGTCGTCCAGCACGTGACGACCGGCCGGTCCATGGGACTCCCGACCTTGCCGGCCATCGGCATGGCCGCCGCGGCTGTCGCCTTCGCGCTCGCCGCCAGACGGCTGCGCCGCTACTACCGCCGCACGACCGAGTCGATGCGCCTGTGGCTCGGCCTGCTCGCGCTCGTCGCGCCGCTCGTCACCATCTATCCGATGGCCGCGTTCATCGCCGACCGGACCGCGCGCGACGTGATTCAGACGGAACTGGCGCCCGCCGTCGCGGATCAGCCGGAACAGCTTCGGTCCGATCTCGTGCAGGCCGAGCGCGACATCGATCGGCTCGCCGGTCTCGCGGATCTCGTCCGCGATCCGCGTCCGTTCGAGTACCAGACGGCGTCCCGAGTCTGGAGCCAGACGGGGCTGTCGCGCACGCGCGTCACGTCGGACATCGAGCTGTACGGCCCGAATCGCGCGCTCATCAGCCGCTTCGCGTTGAACTTTCCGGAGTACCTCAACCGCGCGCCGACCTGGTCGGGATCGGGGTGTACGTGGTCGGTCTCGGGCGAAGTGACGCGATTCGGCACCGTGGATCGGCCAATGCTGCACGCCGAGCGCGGCGTCTGCGACGCCAGCGGTCACCTGGTCGGCGCGGTCGTCGTCCACGTCGCGCCGAGCGACTACCAGGCGCTGCCCTTCCTGCCGTCGCAGAATCCGTATTACGACCTGCTCGATACGTCCGGCGACTCGTCGCGCGCATCCGAGCCACGGCTGCCCGACTTGCAGCTCGTCGTGTACGGCTGGAGCCTGCAGCCGATCTTCGTGTCGGATACCGACCGCGCGGCATGGTCGATTTCGCCGGCGCTCTTCCAGCAGATCTACGGCGCCGGCGCGCCGTTCTGGGCGACGCTCGAGACCGAGGGCCGGCCCTACCGCGTGTACTTCTCGCAGAACCGCGCGGGCATCTACGCGCTCGGCTATCCGATCCCGGGCCTCTTCGATCACGCGACGCGGCTCGCCGAGCTCGCCGCGCTCACCGCCGTCCTGTTCATCGTCATCCAGATCGCGGGCACGATCTCGGCGCCGTTCTCCCGGCGGCCCGCACCGCTGCGCCGCCTCTTCCACGAAGTGCGGACGAGCTTCTATCGCAAGCTCTTCCTGTTCTTCGTCCTTGCCGCAGTCGGCCCGGTGCTCGCTTTCGCGCTGGCGTTCGGCGCCTACATGGGCACGAAGTTCCGCGGCGACGTCGAAGCCGAGGCGCGCAGCGTCGTGAGCGTCGCGCAGCGCGTGTTCGAGCAGGTCGCCTCCACCGATCAGCCGCCCGGCCAGCCGCCGGTCCCGCCATCCGACGACGTCATGGTCTGGATCCGGCAGGTCATCGATCAGGACGTCAACCTGTTCGACGGATCGGAGCTCGTCGCGACGAGCCAGCGCGATCTCTACCAGGGCTTGCTCCCGACGCGCACGCCGGCGAGCGTCTACCGCACGATCGCGCTCGAACGGCTGCCGACCTACGTCGCCGAGGATCGGCTGGGACGATCGCCGTACCTCGTCGCGGCCGCGCCCGTGCCGGCGCGCGGGCCGGATGCTGTGCTGACCGTGCCGCTCGCGCCGCGCCAGCGCGAGATCGAACGCGAGCTGGACGAGCTCGACCGCGGCGTGCTCGTCGGGTCCGTCTTCGTCGTGCTCTTCGCCGCCGCGCTCGGCGCGTGGCTCGCGAGCCGCATCGCCGATCCGGTCGCGCGTCTCACGCGCGCGACGCGGCAGATCGCCGCCGGCCGCCTCGACGTGCGCATCGTCGCTGACACGGCGGACGAGCTGCGCCGGCTCGTCGACAACTTCAACAGCATGACGGCCACGCTCGTGGCGCAGCGGGCGGAGCTTGCCCGTACGAATCAGTTGAAGGCCTGGAACGAGATGGCGCGGCAGGTGGCGCACGAGATCAAGAACCCGCTCACGCCGATTCAACTCGCGGCCGAGCACTTGAACCGCGTGCACGAGGACCACGGCCGCCCGCTCGGCGCGGTCTTCGATCAGTGCGTGCAGACCGTGCTCGGCCAGGTGCGGCTGCTCCGCCGGATTGCGTCGGAGTTCGCGAACTTCGCCGGCGAGCCGACGCCGCGTCTCGAGGAGATCGATCTCCGCGCGCTCGTCGATGCCATCGTCGGTCCCTATCGCCTTGGCCTGGCGGGACGCGTGACGTTCCATGTCGATCTTCCGGCCGACTTCCCCGCCATTCGCGGCGATCGCACGCTCTTGTCACGCGCGCTGACGAATCTCGTCGAGAACGCGGTGCAGGCCATGCCGACCGGCGGCGAGCTGTCGGTCTCCGGTCGTCGGGACGATGACGGAATGGTCGAAGTGACGATCGCCGATACCGGCGTGGGAATGGACGAGACGGCCGTCGCGCGTGCGTTCGAGCCCTACTTCTCGACCAAGACCAGCGGCTCCGGCCTCGGCCTCGCGAACGCGCGCCGCAACATCGAGCTCATCGGCGGCCGCATCACGCTCGCGAGCGAGGCGGGACGCGGGACGACGATTACGGTGCGTCTGCCGGTCGCGCCGGCGGCTCCTCCCGATGCGGCTTCGTCCGCCCCAGCGCCATCTCGATGAACGCCGAGAGCAGATAGCCGTACGAGAGGATGACGAGCGTGATGCGCGGCTCGGTCGCGATGAGCGCGATGAGCATCGCGAGCAGAACGATCTTGATGTAGGACGGGCTCCATCCGAAGTTGATCGTCTTGAAGCTGCGGAAACGGATCGTGCTCACCATCAACCCCGCCGGGATGAGCACGACGATGACGGCAGCGATGGCCTGCCAGACGCCGCCGATCGGATACGGCCAGGCGAAGATCGTCGCCGCGACGACGCCCGCCGCGGGGGGCGACGGCATGCCCACGAAATACCGCTTGTCGACCTGCGTCGTCGTCTGGATGTTGAAGCGCGCGAGGCGCATGGCGGCGGCCGTGAGATAGACGAAGCCCGCGGCCCAGCCGAGGCGCCCGAGATCGGACAGGCCCCACGCGAACGCGAGCGCCGCGGGCGCGATGCCGAACGAGATGATGTCGGCGAGCGAATCGAGCTCGAGCCCGAACGCGCTCGCCGTGTTCGTCATGCGCGCGATCCGCCCGTCGAGCATGTCGAGCACGACCGCGATGCCGATGAACGGGGCCGCCGTGACGAGCTCGCCGCGCATCGCGAACATGACGCACGCGTACCCGCAGAACATGTTGCCGACCGTGAAGATGCTCGGCAACAGATAGACGCCGCGGCGATAGTGCCGCGCGTCCTGCGCGATGCGCCGCGAACCGGACCACTCAGCCATTGACGCTCTCCGTGGCCAGGCGCGCGAGAACGGTTTCGCCACCGCGCACCCGGTCGCCCCGCGCGACGGCGAGCGCCGCCGTGACGGGCACGAACACATCCATCCGCGATCCGAACTTCATGAGCCCGATGCGCTCGCCCGCGGCAAGCGCGTCTCCCGCAGCCACGCGGCAGACGACGCGCCGGGCCAGCAGGCCCACGACCTGTCGCACCACGATTACTACTCCATCATGGTCGAGCCAGATCTCGGAATGCTCGTTCCGATGTGCATCCGCGCGAAATGCCGCGCGGAACGATCCGGGTACGTAGGCAACGCTGAGCACTCGGCCGGAGAGAGGCGTGCGGTTGATGTGGACGTCGAGCACCGAGAGGAAGATCGTCACCTGCAGCCAGTCGCCGGCCGGCGTTTCGTCCGGGCGAGCGGGGCCCGCGTGCATGACGACGCCGTCGGCGGGTGAGAGCACGAGTGACGGGTCGGCCGGCACGCGCCGGGCGGGATCGCGAAAGAACAGCGCGACGGCCAGCGGCACGACGAGGAGCGCCAGAGCCACGGGCCCCGACCACCACGCCACCGCGACCGCGGGAATGGCCGCCGCCGCGACGAATGGCCACGCAGCGGCGTCAATCTTCACGACAGGCGGAACGGACGCGCGCGCGACAGGAGATCACCCACCGACCAGCCCGCCGCGCGCACGACGAGACTACCGGCTCACCAGGTCGCCACCCGAGGGCATGGCGCGATCGCGCACGAGCGCCTCGATGCGATCCTTGAGGGCGAGCTTCTGCTTCTTCAACATGTGTTCCCGATACTGCTGCTGATCGCTGGGATACGAGAGGGTGGACAGGCGGCGAATCTCTTCGTCGAGGTCGTGGTGCTCCGACATCAGACGTCCGAGGACGTCATCGGGTCGAAACCCCTCGACCGACTGCATGCCATCGAGCGAGCTCTGAGCGTCTGCCATGCTCCGCCTCCTTCGTGGATCCAGGTTTGGAAGCCGGCCGCGCGGTGACCGGCTTGGCCGGTGTGCCGAACGTACCACAAACGCGGACGAATGGCACGAGGCGCGACGCGCGTCCGGGCCCTCACGCGCCGAAGGATCAGGCGCCGGCAATCGCGCGGTTCCAGAGGATCAGCGCGTCCTCACGCGGATCCTGATAGTAGTCGCGCCGCACGGCTTCGACCTTGAATCCCAGCCCTTCGTAGAGCGCGAGCGCCGCCGTGTTGGACCGGCGCACCTCGAGCGTGGCCGACCGCGCGCCGGCGGCCGCGGCCTCGGCGAACACATGGACGAGGAGCGTCCGCGCCGCGCCGTGCCGCCGCCAGCGTTCGTCGACGGCGACGCTGTTGAGGTGCAGTTCGTCGAACACCATCCAACATGCGCAGTACGCGATGAGCGCGCCGTCGGGCGCGTCGAGGACGTAGAGCCGCGCGACGTCGGTGTGCTCGAGCTCCCAGCGGATCGCTTCGGCGCCCCAGGGATTGGTGAACGTCCGTCGCTGCAACGCCTCGACCGCGCCGAGATCCGCATCGCCCTCGAGGCGACGGACGGTGAAGCGCGGCGTCGGCGCGGGCGAAATCCCCGCGCGCTCGCGCGCGATGACCGCGTCGGGCCGGCGCAAATAGATCGGCCGGATCGCGTGCGGCGCCGTCGCGCGATCGGGATGCGCGGCCGCGATGCGGACGGCGGCCTCGGCGAGCGTCATCGACGCGTCGACGATTCGTACCTGCGGCAGCGCGGACGTGAACACATCGGCGAAGCGTCGTCCGCCGTCGCCGACGATGACCGCCGCGCGCGTGCCGGCGCGTTCGGCCAGAAGTGCGGAGGCATCCGCTGCTCGGAGCGCCGCGGGCTCGATGAGCGTGGCCGCGTGTCCGTCCGCGTCCACGACACCGTGGTCGTACGCGGCGATGAATACTTCGCCGCGCTGGCCGTCGAGACACGGCACGACGATCGAGGCGTCGGCATCTGGCGACGGCGACGAAGTCCACGCTTCGACGAGCGCATCGAGCGTCGGCACGGCCACGACGAGCCGGCCGCCCGAGAGCGCCAGCCCTTGAATAGCCGCGATGCCGACGCGCAAGCCCGTGAACGATCCAGGGCCGGACACGACCGCGAACAGATCGACGTCGGCGATCGAGCGGCCGTGCGTTTCGGCCCAGCGCGTCAACTCACCGGGAAGCCGCTCGCCGTGCGTGCGCGAGGCATCGCCGGCCGCGGCCGCCGACACGCCGTCCTGCCAGATGGCGACGCTCCCGGCACGTGTCGCGGTTTCCAGCGCGAGAATGACCATCGCGGCAATGTTATACTCCGCGGAGTTTCACCTCCGCCCGCGCGTATCGTCTGCCGCACGGCTCGCCTGTGACATCGCCTACGCCATCGCCCACTCCGGCTGCCTCGGCCACGCCGGCCATGCGCCAGTACTTCGACGCGAAGCGTCAGCATCGCGACGCAATCGTCTTCTTTCGCATGGGCGACTTCTACGAGATGTTCTACGAGGACGCGCTCGTCGCCTCGCGCGCACTCGACCTCACGCTGACGTCTCGCGCCAAGGACGCGCAGGGCGCGATTCCGATGTGCGGCGTGCCCTTCCACGCGCTCGACACGTACCTGTCGCGGCTCGTGCGCCAGGGCTATCGCGTCGCCATCTGCGAACAGGTCGAGGATCCGAAGCAGGCCAAGGGACTCGTCCGCCGCGAAGTCACGCGCGTCGTCTCGCCGGGCACGTTCGCGGACGCGTCGTATCTCGAAGCGCGCGAGCCCGCGTTTCTCGCCGCCATCGCAATGCCCGGGCCGTCGGGTCGGCCGTGGGGACTCGCCTTCCTCGACGTCTCGACCGGCGAGTTCGCGGCCGCGGAATTCGCTGGCGCGGGTGCGGCCGAGGCACTCGCCGCGGAGCTCAGCCTGCTCCGCCCGCGCGAGATTCTCGCGGCCGACGACGCGGATCTGGCGCCGTTGGGTACGTTGCCGGACAGTGGTCGGCTGACGCGCGTCGACGCGTGGACGTTCGACCCGCCGCGCGCGCGCGAGCGGCTCGCCCAGCAGTTCCAGGCGGCGTCGCTCGCCGGCTTCGGCCTCGATCGCGCCGAGGCGGCCGTCGCCGCGGCGGGCGCCGTGCTCGCCTACCTCCGCGACACGCAACGGACCGAGCTCTCGCACGTACGCGACATCTCGCTTCGCGTCGCCGCCGACGCGCTGCGCATCGATCCCGTCACACTTCGCCACCTGAACGTCGTCGACGGCGTCGACGGCGGCCGTGTCGGGTCGCTGCTCGAGACGATCGATCGCACGGTCACGTCGATGGGCGGCCGCCTCCTGCGGCAGTGGCTCGTGCGCCCGCTCGTGACGCTCGCGCGCATCCAGGATCGGCTCGACGCGGTCGAGGACTTCGCGTTTCGCGGCGTCGAGCGCGGCAAGCTGCGCGAGACGCTCAAGGCGATGCACGACCTCGAGCGGCTGGTGTCGCGCGTCTCGCTCGGCACGGCCGGCCCGCGCGACCTCGTCGCGCTTTCGCAGTCGCTCGCCGTGCTTCCGCGCGTGAAGGCCGCGGTCGCCGATCTGCACGCGCCGCTCATCGGCAGTCTCGCGGCCGAGATCGACGACCTCACCGACGTGCGCGAGGCCATCGAGTCGACACTCGTCGACGAGCCGCCCGCGCTCGCGCGCGATGGCGGTCTCGTGCGCGAGGGCGTCGACCCCGAGCTCGACGTGCTCGTCACGACGAGCCGCGGCGGGCGTACGGCGATCGCCGAGATGGAAGACGCCGAGCGCGCGCGGACTGGCATCACGTCGCTCAAGATCCGCTACAACCGCGTCTTCGGCTACTACATCGAGATCTCGAAGGCCAACCTCGCGAACGTCCCGGCTGACTACATCCGCAAGCAGACGATCGCCAACGGTGAACGCTTCATCACGCCCGCGCTGAAGGAATACGAGGATCGGATTCTCGGCGCTGACGAGCGCATCGCGGCGCGTGAGCTCGAGATCTTCGACGCGCTCGTCCGCCGCGTCGCCGCCGAAGCGCCGCGCGTCCTCGACACGGCGCGCGCGGTCGCGTCTCTCGACGTGCTGGCGGCGCTCGCCGACACGGCCGCGGCCGCGAACTTCACGAAGCCGTTCCTGCACGACGGCGACGAGTTCGTCGCGGCCGAAGCGCGTCACCCCGTGGTCGAGCGGCACGTCGGCGGCGCGTTCGTGCCGAACGACGTCCAGTTCGACGCCGCGCAGCAGCTCATCATCCTCACCGGCCCGAACATGGGCGGCAAGTCCACGTTCCTGCGCCAAGTGGCGCTCCTGAGCGTGCTCGCGCAAGCCGGATCGTTCGTCCCGGCGCGCTCGGCCAAGCTCGCGATCGTGGACCGCATCTTCGCGCGCGTCGGCGCGTCCGACAACATCGCACGCGGCCAGTCGACGTTCATGGTCGAGATGCAGGAGACGGCCGCGATCCTGCACGCGGCGACCTCGCGCAGCCTCGTGATCCTCGACGAAATCGGCCGAGGCACGGCGACCTTCGACGGCCTGAGCCTGGCGTGGGCCGTGGCCGAACATCTCGCCTCGGGCGATCGCGCACGGCCGAAGACGCTCTTCGCCACGCACTATCACGAGCTGACGGATCTGGCCGACGCGCTCGAGGGCGTCGCCAACTATCACGTCGCCGCGCGTGAGTTCCGCGACGACATCGTGTTCCTGCACAAGATCGTGCCCGGCCGATCGGATCGCAGCTACGGCATCCAGGTC
Organism: Vicinamibacterales bacterium; assembly: GCA_035550595.1. Lineage (GTDB taxonomy): Bacteria > Acidobacteriota > Vicinamibacteria > Vicinamibacterales > SCN-69-37 > CALFMR01. Next base: position 42,339 of record DASZOV010000074.1, on the reverse strand, counting down.
GCGCGACTCGCGGGCCTGCCGGCGTCGGTCGTGCGGCGCGCCGGCGAAATCCTGCGCTCGCTCGAGCAGGACGAGCTCGCGCGCGGCGGGCGCCCCAGCCTCAGCGGCTCGCCGGCCGCCGACCAGCATCAGTTGCCGCTCTTCCAGGCCACCGACGCGCCACATCCGGTCGTCGAGCGGCTCCGCCAGCTCGACGTCGATCGGCTCACGCCGATCGACGCGCTCAATCTCATCGCCGCGCTCAAGCGCGAGGCCGAGCCGTGACGCGCGCCGCGCTGGCCGCGCTGGCCCTCGCGGCGACCGCCGCCGCGTGCGCCGCGCCGCCGCGCGATCCCCATGTCATCGTCGTCGGTCTCGCGAACTCGCCGATCAACCTCGATCCCGGCATCGGCCTCGACGAGACGTCACAGCGCGTGCACCAGCTCGTGTTCAGCTCGCTGCTCGGCTTCGGCCCGGACTTCCGTCCCGTGCCTGAGCTCGCGACGCGCTTCGAGACGACGGACTTCCAGACGTACACGGCGACGATTCCCGCGGGCGTGCATTTCCAGAACGGCCTCGAGATGACGTCGGCGGACGTCGCCTACACGTTCCGTCGCTTCCTCGATCCCACGTTCGTCTCCGGCCGCAAGGGCGCCTATCGCGACCTGGCCGCCGTCGACATCGTCGATCGCTACACGGTCGCGTTCCGGTTGAAGACGCGATCGGGATCGTTTCCCGCGAATCTCGTGAACGTCGGCATCGTGCCCGACGGCACCGGCGCCGAAGCCGCGCGCCAGCCCGTCGGCAGCGGTCCATATCGCGTCGTCGAGTTCGTGCCGGACGATCACGTCACGCTCGCGCCCTTCGCCGGCTACTACCGCGGCGCGCCGGCCAACGCGGGTCTCGTCCTGAAAGTCGTACCCGACGAGACGATGCGCGGGCTCGAGTTGCGGAAGGGCGACGTCGACGTCGTCGTGAACGACTTGTCGCCGGACCTCGTCGCGAGCCTGGCGCGCGAACCAAGCCTGCGCGTTTCCACCGGACCTGGCCTCGATTACGCCTATCTCGGAATGAACCTGCGGGATCCGATCCTCGGCGACGTGCGCGTGCGCAAGGCGATTGGCTACGCGATCGATCGACGCGCCATCGTCGACTATCTGCAGCGCGGCAGGGCGCGAGAGACCGCGGAGATGCTCCCCGAGACGTCGTGGGCGCGCGCCGACGATCTGTTCCAGTTCACCTACGATCCGGCTCGCGCGCGGGCACTGCTCGACGAGGCCGGCTATCCCGATCCGGACGGCGACGGCCCGAAGCCGCGGCTCCGGCTCACGTTGAAGACGTCCACGTCGGAGGCCTATCGGCTGCAGGCCACCGTGCTCCAGCAGCAGCTCGGCGAGGTCGGCATCGCACTCGACATCCGGTCCTATGAGTTCGCCACGCTCTTCGCCGACGTCGTCTCGGGGAACGTCCAGCTCTACACGATGATCTTCACGGGCGGATCGGTCGCCGATCCGGATATCCTTCGACGCGTGTTCCATTCGTCGCAGGTGCCGCCCATCGGGTTCAACCGCGGGCATTATTCCAACCCGGCGGTCGACCGGGCGCTCGACGCGGCCAGCGCCGCGCTCACCGACGCCGATCGGCGCGCGTTCTACATCGAGGCGCAACGGCTCATCGCCGAGGATGCGCCGATGATCAGCTTGTGGGCGCGCAACAACGTCGTCGTGAGCCGTGCGGATCTCGCCGGTGTGCGCGTCTCGCCGACCGGCGACTTCGACTTCCTTCGCGGCGTGTACCGCACGCCCGCGACCGCCGCGACTGAAGGCACGCTCCCCTCGCTCCTGGCCGCGCACGACGCCGCTGGCCGATCATTTTTCGTCGCTGGGCCGATCGCGGCTCTGGCGCGCTAGCGAGGTCGTCATGGGCCGACGCAAGTCCCGCTTCCTCCGTCGCCCGGTCGAGCCGTTCGTCGTCGAATCGGGCCTGTCGGCCGATGCCGTTGTCGATCGACTCGAACGCATCTCGTTCCAAGGCCGCAACCTCGGCCGCGCGCGGCGGATCTGGGAACAGATGCTCGCGAGCGACGCGACGATCTTCCTCGGCCTGGCGGGCGCACTGTCGGCGGGCGGCTTGCGGCTCGTCATCGCGCACCTCATCGAGCGGCGCTACATCGACTGCCTCGTCTCGACGGGTGCGAACCTCTACCACGACCTGCACGAGACGCGTGGGCGCCGCCATTTCATCGGCTCGCCGTCGCTCGACGACGCGGCGCTCGCGGCCGAACGGATCGATCGTGTGTACGACACGCTCGCGAGCGAAGACGAGTTCTGCAAGAACGACGAGTGGATCGCCAGCTTCGCGCTGAAGCTCGAGCGGCGGCCGTACACGACGCGCGAGTTCCTCTACAAGCTCGGCGAACAGCTCTGGCACGATACGGAGCACGACGGGATCCTGACAGCCGCGTACCGCGCGAACGTCCCGATCTTCTGTCCCGCGATCGCCGACTCGTCGATCGGCATGGGCCTGTCGCAGGCGCGGCACCGCGACGCCGGAGCCGGCATGAGCGACGTCATCGGCGACATCATCGAGTCGGCCAACATCATCATCCGCCGGCCGTCGACGGCCACGGTCGTGCTGGGCGGCGGCACGCCGAAGAACTTCATCAACCAGGCGAGCGTCCAGGCCGAGTTCTTCGACGACCGCGTCAACGGCCATCGGTACGCCATCCAGATCGGCACCGACGTGCCCCACTTCGGCGGCGCCAGCGGCTCGAGCCTCGAAGAGGCGCAGAGCTGGGGCAAGCTCTCGGTGGAATCCGAGAAGGTTGCCGTCTACGCCGACGCGACGATTGCGCTGCCGCTCCTCGTGAGCGCGCTCGAGTCCACGGCGCACGGCACGGCCGCCAAGCGCGTGCACCCCGAGTTCGATGCGTCGGGCCGCGTGCTCGTCATGAACGGCCAACCGCTCGCCGACAACCGTTTCCAGGAGCCTTGATGTCCGTCCCCGTCGAGTACGACCGCACCCAACCACACCAGTTCGGGGGCGCGCTGCCCGAGCCTCGCTCGTTCGAGGACAGCGCCGCCGTCATTCTTCCCGTGCCGTTCGACCGCACGACGTCCTACGTCTCGGGCACCGCCCACGGCCCGCGCGAGCTGCTGCTCGCCTCGGCGCAGGTCGAGTTGTGGGATGAAGAGATGCAGGCCGACGTCCATCCGCGTGGCATGTTCACATTGCCCGAGCTGGATCTGTCGGCGCTCGCGCTCGAAGACGCCATCGCGGAGATCCGCCGCGTGACGGGCGCGCTCTTCGACGAGGGCAAGTTTCTCGTGACGCTCGGCGGCGAGCACTCGATCACGTCGCCCATCGTCGCGGCGGCGGCCGAGCGGCATCCCGGACTCAGCGTGCTGCAGATCGATGCGCACGCGGACTTGCGCGACGCCTATCTCGACGAGCGACACAGCCACGCGTGCGCCATGCGCCGCACGCTCGAGTTCGCGCCGATCGTACAGGTCGGCATCCGCAACATCTCGGCCGAGGAAGCCGTGCTCGCGCCGTCGCTCGACACGACGATCTTCTACGACTGGAACATGCGCGATGACGCGGAGTGGATCACCCGCGCGGTCGACGCGCTATCGGATACGGTGTACGTGACGATCGATCTCGACGGACTGGAGCCCGGTCTGATGCCGGCCGTCGGCACGCCCGAGCCGGGCGGTCTGTCATGGCGCGAACTGACGACGCTCCTGCGCCGCACCTTCGAACGCCGCCGCGTCATCGGCTGCGACGTCGTCGAGCTCTGCCCCATCCCCGGCCTCGCATCGCCGAACTTCATCGCCGCGAAGCTGGTTTACAAGCTGTTGACGTACCGCGCGACGGCGGGACGCGATCGGTAGGCCTCCACCGCGCCGAAGGCGCCGCGTCAACTTCTGGCTTCGACCTTCTAACTTTTAGTTCAGCGCCGCGATCTGCTGCTGGGCGTCGGTGACGTAGGCCGAGTCGGGGAACTCGTCGACGACGCGCTTGTAGGTCGCGCGGGCGTCGGCGGTCTTGCCGGCCTGCTGCTCGGCGGAGGCGAGTTGCATCAGCACCCCGTCGACGGGCATCGCGCCGTCGCGCTGTGCCGCCAGATCCGTGTAGATCTTCGCGGCGTCGTCGTACTTGTTCGCCGCCATCAGCGCCTCGGCCTCGCCCATGCGCGCCATTGCGGAATAGATGGACGACGCCCCCGTGTCGGCGGCGACCGCTTCGAACGCCTTCTGCGCATCGGCGGGTCGGTTGAGCGCGAGATACTCCGCCCCCATCTGATAACGCGCGACCGCGGCCGCTTTCGTCGACGGATATTGGTCGATGACGTCCTGCAGCGCCTTGAGCGCGGCTTCGCTCCGCGCCTGTTCGGTCGGATACGTGCCGGCCACCTGCTTGGCGCCGGGCACGTTCGACGGCGGCGCGATCGGCGCATGTTCGATGGCCGTGGCGACGCCGAGCAGCGCGCCCGCACGATCGGCGCGGTGCTTGTGCCAGAAGCCGTAGCCGCCGACGGCCGCCAGGATGACCAGCACCGCAATCGCCACGGGCATGACCTGGCTCTGGTGCTCGCGCGCCCAGGCCGTGACGCGCATGGTCGTCTCGACGAACTCGTTCTGCTTGAGCTGGTGCCGTTCGCTGGCTTTCATGCTGCGCGTTTCCCCGCGATCGCCTCACGCGTTCCGCCCGCCGGACCGCGAATCCCGATATTTTACGTTAGTTGGTGCGCCCGGCCCGAGTCGAACGGGCGACCCCCGCCTTAGGAGGGCGGTGCTCTATCCATCTGAGCTACGGGCGCACTCGACGTGTCAGACGCGGCGTGCCGTTATTCCACTCGCCGCGCCAGCCGCCTCAACGATCCTCGCCCCCTTTCGAAGTTCGCAGTTCGAAGTTCGAAGTTGACGAGCGCCTTCCACGACCCGTCAGTACTGCAACACCGCCTCGACCCGTTCGTCCTTCAACCGGTCGCGGCCCTTCAGAGCGACGAGCTCGATGAGCACCTGCACGCCGAGCACCTCCGCACCGAGATCTCGCACGAGCCGCACGGTGGCCGCTGCCGTTCCGCCGGTCGCGAGCAGGTCGTCGACGATGAGCACGCGCTGGCCGGGTTTGACGGCATCGTCGTGAATCTCGAGCGCGTCGGTGCCGTACTCGAGCGCATACGACGCGCGGCGCGTCGTCGACGGCAGCTTGCCCGGCTTGCGCACCGGCGCGAAGCCCGTGCGCAGCCGGTCGGCAATCGCCGACCCGAAGATGAACCCGCGGCTCTCGATGCCGACGATCATGTCCACGCCCGCGTCGCGGTACGGCGTGGACATCTCGTCGACCGCCAGCCGGAACCCTTCGCCGTCCTGCAGGAGCGTCGTGACGTCGTAGAACAGAATGCCGGGCTTCGGAAAATCGGGGACGTGTCGAATACGCTGTTTCAACGCCTGCATGACGGCCTCGCTCGTCGGACTCACGGTCGGATGGTGAACTCGCCCAGTCGGGGGGACGGCGTGTCGTCATCGACCGAGACGCTGTCGACGCGCGCCCCGGGCGGTCCGTGCCGCAGCTTCGCTTCGAACCGATCGACCGACGGGCGATCACCTTCGGCAAAGACTTCGACCGATCCGTCCGGCTGGTTCTGCACCCAGCCGCCAATGCCTTCCGCGCGCGCAGTGTGCTCGGCGAAGTACCGGAACCCCACCCCCTGCACGCGCCCTTTGACGATGAACCGACGTGCCGCGAGCATCGCGTTAGTATAGCCGCGCGGCGCCGACACGGTGGCCTGCGGCCGCGAGCCGCGACCACCACGTCCTCCAACCGACCGCCAGGAGCTCCCGTCAGATGATCGTCACCTGCCGTCGTTTCGCCCGCGCGGCCACGCGCGTGGCCGCCGCCAGTATCGTCGCGCTGGCCATGCCCGTCGTGGCCGCCGCGCAGAGCACGGCGACGCCGCCACTCCAAGTTTCGACGACCGTCGTCGTCACGTCGACGCTCACGCCGATATCGCTCGACGCCGTGTCGCGCTCGACGGCCATCGTCACGCGCGAGGATCTGGATGCGCTCGGCGTCACGTCGATCGTCGACGCGCTGCGCCTCGTGCCCGGCGTCGACCCGCGCGCGCGGGGTCCCGAAGGCGTGCAGACCGACTTCTCCATCCGTGGCGCGACGTTCGGCCAGAACCTCGTGCTCGTCGACGGCATCCGGCTGAACGACGCGCAGACCGGACACAACAACGGTGAAATCCCGATGGCCGTCGCCGGCATCGATCGGATCGAAGTCGTCGCGGGGCCGGCATCGGCCGAACACGGCACCGACGCGCTCGGCGGCACGATCAACGTGATCAGCCGTCGCGGTCAGTACGCGGAAGGCAGCGTCGAGGGCGGACAGTACGGCTACGTCTCGGCGCAGGGATCAGTGTCAGGCATGGGACTGCCCACGAACTGGGCGCTCACCGGCTGGGCGAGCCGCAGCAGCGGCTTCACGTTCGACCGCGAGTTCGCGCAAGGCGGCGCGGCGCTGCGCGGTGATCCGCGGCCGGATCTCACGATCGACGTGCGCCACGAACGGCGCGCGTTCGGCGCCGACGGCTTCTACGGCGATTCGCCGTCGAAGGAATGGACCGATCTCACGCTCGGAGCGGCCACCTGGCAGCACGCCGTCAGCGGCTGGACCGTCGTCGTGCACGGCGACGGCCGGCATCACGACGATCACTTCCGTTGGGACATCAATCAACCCGGCTTTGCCGAGAACCTGCACCACACGAACGCCGTCGACGCGCGCGTCACCGCGACGCGCGACCTCGGCGCCGGGCGCCGGCTCACGATCGGCACCGATGATGGCGGCGACTGGGTCGTGTCGTCCAACCTCGGCGATCACCATTACGCGCACGGCAGCGCGTTCGCGGAAGTCCTGTGGCCGGTCGCGTCGCGAACCACGGTGCAGGCCGGCGTGCGTGCCGACGCGTACTCGACGTTCGGACACGACGTCAGCCCGTCGATCTCGGCGGTCACGCGCGTGACGTCCGACCTCCGCCTGCGCGCATCGGCCGGCCACGCGTTCCGGATCCCGACGTTCACCGAGCTGTACTACTCGGATCCGGCCCAACTGGGCACGCCGGACCTCAGAGCCGAACACGGCTGGTCGGTCGACGGCGGCGCGGACTGGATGCGGGGGCCGTGGACGATCTCCTTCTCGCCGTTCCGCCGGTGGGACCGTGACGTCATCGACTGGGTCCGGGCGACGCCAGCGGATCTCTGGCGGTCGGCGAACATTCGCGACGTCACGTCGACGGGCTTCGAGGCAAGCGTCACGCGGCGCTGGCACGCGGCGATGGTGCGCGTCTACTACGCGGGACTCGCGGTCGACGCGCCGACGCTCGATCTGCTGTCCAAGTACGTGAACGAGTACGCGCGCCACCAGAGCGGCGGATCGATTGCCGTCCCGCTCGGCCCGCGCTTCGCCGCGGCCGTCAACGTCGACCACCGCCACCGCAACGACGGCCAGTCCTACGATCTCGTGAGCGCGCGCCTCACCCATCACCTGCGCCACGCCGATCTCTTCATCAGCGGCTCGAACCTGCTCAACGAGGACTACCACGAGATCATCGGCGTCTCGATGCCGGGACGATGGGTGACGGTGGGCGTGACGTTGAGATAAGGGCAACGTCAAGTTGGAAGTAGGAAGCCAGAAGTAAGAAAAACGATGACACCGCGAGCCCCCGAGCGTCGCGAGGGTGGCGAAGCGCGTAGCGCTGGGGGTGGGGCCCAGCGCATTGCAAAAAGATGACATGACAGGCTGCACGGCCTCGCGCGAAGGCGCGAAGAACTTCTGGCTTTCTGGCTTCCCACTTCCAACTTGCCTAACGCGCTCCAATTCTTTCCACATGCGCATACACATTGAACCGCTCGCCGCGGACGAAGCCGAGGAGCGTGAGGCCGCTGTCGCGGGCCAGTTCGATGGCGAGGCTGGATGGTGCGGACACAGCAGCCACGAGCCCGATGCCCGCCATGAGCGCTTTCTGCACGATCTCGAAGGACGTTCGGCCGCTGACGCACAGCAGTACGTCCGATAGCGGCAGCCGGCCGTCGAGGAGCGCGCGGCCGACGAGTTTGTCCACGGCATTGTGACGGCCGACGTCTTCGGCGACCGCCGCGAGTTCGCCCGCCGGAGTGAACACGCCCGCCGCATGCAGTCCGCCAGTCTCGTCGAAGGCACGCTGCGCGCCGCGAAGCGTGTCGGGCAGCGACGAGATGACGGCCGGCTCCACGCACCACGTAGCGGCAAGCGGCTGGACGTCCACTCGCAACAGATCCAGCGATCGGCGGCCGCACATGCCGCACGACGAACTGGTCGCGACCTGACGCCGCTCGGCTAACAGCCGCGGCAAGTCGGTCGCGCGGCTCGGCGAAAGGGCAACATCGGCAATGTTCGCCGCGGCATCGACCGCGATCGAGACGACGTCCTCCCGCCGCGTGACGACGCCTTCGCTGAACAAGAACCCGGCGGCGAGCGCCTCGTCATCGCCGGGCGTGCGCATGACGACGGCGAACGGCTCGCCGTTCAGTCGCACTTCGAGCGCGACCTCGGCGGCGACGCGATCGGACGCCGGCGTGCGCGTGGCGCCGTTCACCTGCAGGACCTCGAACGGTCGAACGGCGTCGATGGTCATGAGCGAGCCGGCAGGATACCATTCCCGCATCACCATGCGCCCGTTCGGACTCGGTCGTCAAAAGCCGCACCACTATCGCGAGATGGCGAAGATTCTGTGGGAGAACCGCGACGAACTGCCGTTCGCGTGGCGCATCCTCACGCGCGGCACGTGCGACGGCTGCGCGCTCGGCACGAGCGGCGTGCGCGACTGGACGATCACGGGTACGCACCTCTGCATGGTGCGGCTCGAGCTGATGCGATTGAACACGGCCCCCGCGCTCGACCCGCGAGTGCTCGCCGACGTCTCGACGCTGACCACGCGCTCGTCGGCGGCGCTTCGCGCGCTCGGCCGGCTGCCCGAGCCGATGATCCGCGAGCACGGCCAGCGCGGCTTCCGCGTCATCACCTGGGACGAGGCGCTCGATCGCATCGCGCGCGGCCACGCAGAGACGACGCCGGAGCGCATGGCCTTCTATCTCACCTCGCGCGGCATCACGAACGAGGTCTACTACGCCGCGCAGAAGGCCGCGCGCGTCTTCGGCACGAACCACGTCGACAACTCCGCGCGCCTCTGTCACGCCGCGTCGACGACGGCCATGACGCGCCAGCTCGGCTACGGCGCGTCGACGTGCAGCTATCGCGACTGGATTGGCGCGGATCTCATCGTGCTCTTCGGCTCGAACCTGGCGAACAACCAGCCCGTGACGACGAAGTATCTCTACGAGGCCAAGCGTCGCGGCGCGCGCGTCATCGTGGTGAACCCGTATCGCGAGCCGGGACTCGAGCGATATTGGATTCCGTCGATCGTCTCGAGCGCCGTCGCCGGCACGGCACTGGCCGACGAGTGGGTCCACGTCAACACGGGCGGCGACCTCGCGTTCCTCATCGGCGTGTTCCGCGCGCTCATCGAAGCGGACGGGATCGACATGGCCTTCGTCGAGGCGCATACGAGCGGCTTCGACGCGGCTCGCGCGGCGGCGCTCGGGACCGACTGGGCGGCCATCGAAGCGGACGCCGGCATCTCGCGCGCCGACATCGAAGCGTTTGCCCGACAGCTCATCGCGAGGCCGAACACGGTCTTCGTCTGGTCGATGGGTCTGACGCAACACGCGCACGGAGTCGAGACGATTGCCACGCTCATCAACATCGGCCTCGCGCGCGGCCTCCTGGGCCGGCCGCACCGCGGACTCGTGCCGATTCGTGGTCACTCGGGCGTGCAAGGCGGCGCGGAAGTCGGCTGCGTGCCCAACGTGAAGCCTGACGCCGCGGCGCGATGGTCCGCTCTCTGGGGCGTGCCCGTCTCGACGACGACCGGCTGGGCGACGATGGAGATGATCGACCACGCAGCGGCGGGCGACGTCGACCTGTTCTGGATCGTCGGCGGCAACTTTCTCGAGACCGTGCCCGACGAGGCGCGATCGCGCGCCGCGCTCCGGCGGCCACGCCTCCGCATCCACCAGGACATCGTCCTGTCGTCGTCGATGCTCGTCGAGAGCGACGGCGACGTGCTCGTCCTGCCAGCGGTCACGCGCTACGAGTCGCCCGGCGGCGGCACGGAGACGTCCACCGAACGCCGCATCATCTACTCACCGGAGATTCCGGGACGCCGGATCGGATCGGCGAAGCCCGAATGGTGGGTGTTTCGCGAGGCGATGCGGCGCGTGCGGCCGGATCTCGGCGTCGATCGCATTGGCCTGTCGGATGCCGCGGCGATCCGCCACGAGATCGCCCAGGCGATTCCGCGCTACGCCGGCATCGAGACGCTGCAGGCGCAGGGCGATCAGGTGCAATGGGGCGGCCCGGTGCTGTTCGAAGGTGGAACGTTCGCGACGCCCGACGGTCGGGCGCGATTCGCGGCCGCAACGCTCGTGCGCCAGCAGCCCGACCCTCATCGCTTCTTCGCGTCGACGCGGCGCGGCAAACAGTTCAACTCGATGGTTCAGCGTCCAGTCGATCCGCTGACAGGCGCCGCGCGCGAGGACATTCTCGTGAGCGCCAGCGATCTGGCCGCGCTCGGCGTCAGCGACGGCACGCCGGTCCGTCTACGATCGGCCGCCGGCCAGTTCTCCGGCCGCCTGCGCGAGGCGCCGATCAAGCCCGGCAACCTCGAAGTCCACTGGCCCGAAGGCAACGTCCTCATCGCCAGCGACGCCATCGACCCGCAGTCCGGCGAACCCGCCTACGGCGCGTCGGTGACGATTGAGCTGATCCAGTAAGAGTGCGCGGGTCAACTTCGAACTTCGAACTGTGAACTTCGAACGAATGAGGCGCCTTCGGCGCATCTTTTCCGAATGAAAACGCGCCGAAGGCGCTTCCTCCGTTCAAAGTTCGAAGTTCACAGTTCGAAGTTCCGTCACGCCGGTTTCGCGGCAACCCGCGGCGTCACGGCCGATACCAGCACGCCGGCGATCACGACGACCACGCAGCCGATGACGTTGTACCAGAGGAACGCGATGTCGGTGAAATACCAACACGCGAAGATCACGGCTTCGCCCGCGAGCACGCCGATGAACGCGCCGACGGCGTTCACGCGCTTGAAGAAGAACGCCAGGACGAACACACCCAGCATCCCGCCGTAGAACAGCGATCCGAGCACGTTGACGACTTCGACGAGCGAGCCGAGCCCCTTCGCGAAGTGCGCGCTCATGACTGCGTAGCCGCCCCAAAAGAGCGTGGCGACGCGCGACGCCTTGACGTAGTGATGATCGGATCCACGCGCGTACAGATGGCGTTTGTAGATGTCGACGACGCTGACCGTGGCGAGCGCGCTCATCTCGGCGGAAATCGCCGTCATCGTCGCGCCGAAGACCACGGCGAGCACGAGGCCGACGAGACCGGCCGGCAAATGGCGCGTGACGAACGTCAGGAAGATGTAGTTCGTGTCGCTCCCGCCCGTACCGCCCGCCGATCGGGCGAGTGCCGCGGCATCGGTCCGCGCGTGCTCGACGTCGGTCTGCGCCTGGCGGTACTGCGCGACGCCGCTGGCCCACGCCGCCTCGTCGCCCGTGTGCCGCGCGGTGACGAGCGCATCGGCAGCCGCGCGGCGCGCGTCGAACGCCGCGTCATAGCGCTGTTCGATCGGCGCATACGCGGCGGCAACTCCAGGCGCTTCGACGCGATCGAGCTCCGCCTGCTGGAACAGGAGCGGCGGCCGCTGGAAGACGTAGAAGACGAACACCATCGCGCCGATGAACAGGATGAACAACTGCATCGGCACCTTCGCCACCGCGTTCAACAGCAGACCGCGGCGACTCTCGGCGATCGACCGGCCCGTCAGGTATCGCTGCACCTGCGATTGATCCGTGCCGAAGTACGCGAGCGCCAGGAACGTCCCCCCGATGAGGCCGCTCCACAGGTTGTAGCGATCGTTCCAGTCGAGCGTCGTCGTGATGACGTTCAGCCGGCCCGCCGCGTGCGCCAGGCTGACGGCGTCACCAAACGACACATGGCCGGGCAGGAGCCAGACCGCGGCGAGGAGCGCCGCGATGAGGCCGACCGTCATCACGATCATCTGCTGAAAATCCGACCAGCCAATCGCCTTCGCGCCGCCGAGCGTCGTGAACGCCACGGCGACCACGCCCATGAGCAACGTCGTCGTCGAGTCCGACCAGCCGAGGATGACCGTGAGCACGACCGCGGGCGCGTAGAGCGTGATGCCGAGCGCGAGGCCGCGCTGGATGAGGAACACGACGCTCACGAGCGAACGCGTGCGGCTGTCGAATCGGCGCTCGAGGTACTCGTACGCGGTGTAGACGTTGGCGCGCTTGAAGAGTGGAACCGCGGTGTACGAGAGGATCACCATCGCGATCGGCAGTCCGAAGTAGAACTGCACGAATCGCATGCCGTCGACGTAGGACTGACCCGTTGTCGAGATGAACGTGACGGCGCTCGCCTGCGTGGCCATGATCGACAGGCCGACCACGTACCAGGGCATCGACCGCCCGGCGAGCAGGTATTTGTTGACGCTGTCGCTCGACCGTCCCCGCCACAGGCCGTAGAGGACGATGAACGACAGCGTCAGGACGAGGACAACGGCGTCAACCGGCCGCATGCGCGCGCTCGTGGACTGGAAACGGCCGGACGGACCCGCGCGCTACTTGACGGCGATGGGCACCGTGGCGGCGTGCTGTTCCCAGGCGAGCTGCAGCGTGGCGGCGTTCGAGCCGTTGGCCGTGAGCGTGTACTTCAATTGCTCGACCGGCGTCGCCGGCCGGCTCATCGTCATCGGCACGCGGCCGAGGTCCTGCTTCGCGTCGTAGTCGAGGCCCCACTGCCCCGTCTGCTTGTTGACGACGAGCGTCCACGCGTCCGGATTGGAGACGTCGACGAACAGCGTGTAGTCGCCCTTCGGGACGGCGAGCGCGTGCGCACCTGAGCCGATTGTGAGGTCGGCATCGGTATGAAAGGCCGTGGCCGAGTTCGCGCCGGCACGCCAGACGGGATAGGTGGGATCGCCCGACACGAGGCCGCCGGAACCAAAGATCTTTCGCCCGCGCACCGACGGCGCCGAGTAGTCGATCGTGAGCGTCTTGCCGCCCACGGCCACGGTGGCCTTGGCTGGCGGACTGGCCGGCGGCTGTTGCGCGGCGACAACGACGAGGCCCAGGGCGACCGTTACCATCCCGGTCAGAAGCACACGTTTCATCATCTCCCTCACTCCTTGCGGGGCGCGGGCCGAGCGCCGCCTGATTGATGTCTGAAGCTGAAGACGACGCTCGCGTGGCGCCGTTTCACGTGCTCAGACGCGCGGTGCGACCATTCGGCCGGCATCGGACGCGACGGGCCGACGCAGAAAACGACACACGGACGTGTGGCCACCGTGACATTTTCTACGCGCTTTGATCGCGGCGCGACACGTCGCGTCACTGCCCGAGCCTGCGCGTTCTGGCAAGTCTTCTGCATGGAGGCTGCCGGCCCGTGCGCGACGTTCGCGCTGCCGTCGCCATCGGCGTGCGGCGCGGACGCGGGTGCTCCAGAGAACGACGGCCGCAACGCCGGCCGGATGAAATCGACACGCGGTTACATTCTCGCAAGCGGCCAGGAGGCCCAGTGCCGTCGCTTCCCCTCCTCGTCCATCACGACGGCGTCGACGTGCTCGGCGGCGAACGTCCGTCGCTCTACTACGTCGTGCCGCGCGTCCAGCCGGAGCTGGCGCCCGACGGGCATCCGACGCTCGTGATGTTCAAAATGCCGGGCGGTGGCCTGCTGCACGCGGCCGCTGAGCTCGACATCGACCCGCCGCGGCTCGACGCCGTTCGCGCGGCAGCGCAGGCGGCGGCCGGCAGCGCGGATCCCATTGCGCTCACGCCCGCGCCGATCACGATCGGCCGCGCCTCGCTCGTGCTGGCGACGCCGGCCGGGCGCGTGGCCATTGCCGACGTCCGGCCCGCAGGACTGCCGCCGTACACCGCGCTCTTCCGCGCGGCGCTCACCGCCGAACATGCCGCGATTGTCGAAGCCGCGTTGCGAGGCGAACACGGCCGGCTGGAAGTCGTCTACGTGTTCGACATCCGCACGACGGCCGGCGCGCGCGTCTGCATCGAAGGCCACGCGACCGACACGCCTGCCATCGGACCGCCCGTTGCCGAGACCACGGGCACATGGGTCGATCGGGCACTGGCCGCGGGCGCGCTCCGCATGGCGGTCAAGTCGTGGGGGCCCGACGCCGATCCCGTCATCATGGCGGCCGTCGCCGCGGCCAAGGCGGAAGCCGCTGCCTTCGTCAGTTCCACGGAAGCCGGCGCACGCCCCACCGGACGACCACCGCGCGTCTCGATCGAAGTGCGTCTCGATGAGCCGCGCAGCGTGCCGGCCACGCGCGCGGGCGACGTCGCCGACTGGTTCGACGCCGGCAAGTCGGCCTCGATCGTGACGATGCCCGTGCCGCCAGACGCGGCGTAGTCCCATCGTCCGCGCGCCTCGCGGCCTTCGGGGTTTGCCTCTCGCGCATGCACGAGTGACAATCGCGTGCATGACTTGGCGATCCGGGAATCCCGCGCTGCAGCCCCAGACGTTCACTCGCGCCGACACGTCGTTCGGCGCCGACCGCATGACGGTGACGGGCACGGTCAACAAGACCGCGCTCTCGCTCCTCGTTCTGCTCGCGTGCGGGTGCTGGGCGTGGAGCCGAGGCCTCGAGAGCCCGGCGCTCGGTGGACTCATGATGGCGGGTGTCATCGGCGGCCTCGTCCTGGCCGTCGTCACGGTCTTCAAGCAGGCGTGGGCGCCCTACACGACGCCGCTCTACGCCGCGTGCGAAGGCCTGGCGCTCGGCGGCATCTCGCTCGTGTTCAACCGGCAATATCCGGGCATCGCGAGCCAGGCCGTGCTCCTGACCGTCGCCACCCTCGGCGTGTTGCTCGTCGGCTACCGTGCGGGCCTGATTCAGGTGAGCAGCCGGTTCCGGCTCGGTGTCGTCGCCGCGACCGGCGGGATCGCACTCGTCTACTTCGCGAGCTTCATCTTGGGGATGTTCGGCGTGGCGGTGCCGCTCGTCAACTCGAACGGCACCTTCGGCATCCTCTTCAGCGTCTTCGTCGTCGCCATCGCGGCATTGAACCTCGTGCTCGACTTCGACTTCATCGATCAGGCCGCCCGACGCGGCGCGCCGAAGTACATGGAGTGGTACGGCGCCTTCGGCCTGCTCGTGACGCTCGTGTGGCTCTATCTCGAGATGCTGCGCCTGCTCGCCAAGCTTCAATCACGGGAACGATAACTCGTCGGGCCTCCGCGAGGGCCTCACGCGAAGGCGCGAAGATCGCGAAGGACGGGTAAGGCGTCGGTCGTCTCGTCGCCGGTCACGTGCTGGCGCATATGCGATCGAGGAGCAGGTTCTTCAGCGCCGTCATCGGGACCGCGGCGTCCTGTTCGAGCGGCCAGCTCGTGATGAGGACCGGGCCTTGGTGGCCGGCGCCGCCGGCCGTGCGCCTGGCGGCGCGCACCTTCGAGGGATCCCCACCTATGACGTCGAACGGCACGGCAAGGCGAAGCGCCTTCTGCAGCGCGCGCACGCCGAGCCGCAACCGGCCGCCGAATGCGCCCGCGCGGAACAGGATCTCCGTCGGATCCCAGCCGATCTTGTCGAAGATCGCGATGCAGTGCTTGAAGTCGGGCGCATCCGCGTCGGCGAGCCAGTACGGGTACGCGAACCACGACGTCGGGTCGGCGAGCGCGATCAAATCTCCCGATCGTGGATGGTCGATACCGAGCGTCGCCTGCGCCTCGCGGTCCAGCACGCGCGCCACGCCGTCCAGGCCTTCGATGAGCGCGCGCACGGGACCGACGTCCTGCGGGTCCGCGACGTACACGTGCGCCATCTGGCTGTCGACGACCGCGAAGGCGCGCGATCGGCCACACTCGAGCCGCTCGCCGTTCGCGAGGCGCTCCACTTCGAGCAGGCCCGCGCGGCGCAGGGCCTGGTTGATCAGGATCGGCCGATCGACGGCGGCCCAGCCGTAGTCCGAGACGACGACGACGTCGCGTCCCTCGTCGCGCGCGGCGTCGATGAGCGGCCGCACCTCGACGTCCATCAGGGCGGCGGCCTTTGCCCACTCGGGCGTCTCGGTCCCGTAGCGTTCCGCGTCGTAGTCGAGATAGGGCGCGTAGACGAGCAGCAGCTCGGGCGCCTGCGTCTGCATTACGTGCTGCGCGGCTTTGAGAATCCATCGCGTGGACTCGACGCCGGCCAGTGGCCCCCAGAACTGCGGGAACGGCAGGCCACCAATGCGCGTCGTCAGCTCATCGTGCAGCGCGGCTGGCGTCGCGTGGAAATCGAACGTCTTCCGTCCGCTGGCCCAGTAGGCCGGCCGTTCGGTGACGATCGTGTCGCAGGTCGAATCGGCGCACTGGCGCCAGAACAAATTGGCGCAGCGGAGACCGGGCTGGCGACTTCGGGCCGCTTCCCACAGCGGCTCACCACTGACGAGGTGGTTCGAGCGCTGCCACATCCGTACGCTGGCATAGTCGCGTTCGTACCAGCCGTTGCCGACGATGCCGTGCACGCGCGGCGGCGCGCCGGTCAGCATCGTCGCGTGCGAGGAACAGCTCAGCGCGGGGAAACTCGGTTCGAGCGCGCGCAGGGCGCCGGTCTGCGCCAGGCTCGAGAGGTACGGCATGTGCGCGCGTACGGCGTCGGGATGGAGCGTGGCGACGTCGAGGACCAGCAGCTTCCGCGTCATGACGCCCTAGCCTATAGCGACTCGCCGTCGCACGACAGTGTGCCGCGGAGCCTTGGGCGCGCACGCGTCGACGGCCTTCGCCGCCACCGTCGGCGAGGTGCGTCAGGCCGGCACGCGCACGGCTGCCCCAAGCCGGCTGACGGCGGCGCCCAGCGAGACGATGAGCGTCTCGTCGACGCGGTCGGACGATCCCAATCCTTCGCCCTCGCGGAAGAGCACGATCGCGCTGCGCGTGCGTTTGCCGAGAATGCCATCGACAATGCCAGGGGCATATCCGAGAAACGTCAGGAACAGTTGCGTCGCGCGTACCGATAGATCCGGCCGTGGTCCGCGCGCATACTGCGCGTAGGCCGCCGCGAGCCGCGTGTCGTACTGATTCTTCTTGTAACTCGGGCCGTTGTAGCCACGCGCGAATTCGGCCCAGTTGCGGCGCGCGAGCGGCCGATCGAGATGGCGCGCCTGAAGGAAGCGGGCCATCGCCTGAAGCTGCGCGTCCTCGCTGTCGATCATCACCGAGACCATGGCTTCTGGCGTCTTGAACCCGGTGAGCCGCGCGTTGAAGCCCATGATCTGGCCGAGTCCCCATGATGCGCTGCTGAGCGCGGCGTGAGCGTCGAGCGTCAGCGCCTCGTCGAGTCGTGTGTATTCGTTCGCGCCACCGAGATAACCGCCTGGACTGGGCGCGCTGATCGCGGGATGCGACGCGTCGAACCGGCCGCCGGTCTGTTTGTGAAAGACGTGGCGCTCGAAGAGCATGGTTGGCCGGCGGTCCGGAAGGAAGCCGCAG
The DNA here is from genome assembly GCA_035550595.1 of Vicinamibacterales bacterium. Classification (GTDB taxonomy): domain Bacteria; phylum Acidobacteriota; class Vicinamibacteria; order Vicinamibacterales; family SCN-69-37; genus CALFMR01. The sequence continues at coordinate 24,735 of DASZOV010000074.1, read as the reverse complement.
CCGTGGGTTTCGACACTGAGCACGGCCCAGATGGCCGACGCCGACGCGCCGAGCGCATCGGTCACGGCCGCGAGACCGTCATCGGAAAGCGGCCGCGCGCTGCCGACGAAGTCCATATGACGAGGCGTCTGGCACCGGGGGCGTCAACGCGCGCGCGAAAACGCCTTGAGGCGCGGTGCGTCGAACGTGAGCGCCGCCTTCACGCCACCGGACGCGAGGTCGTCAGGTCCCGTCACGTACGCCACGAATTTCGGCGTCACGGTCAACGCCCGGCCCTTCGAGTTGAAGGACACCGTGCCCGACACCGAACCGGCCGCCGACAGCGACACGCCGACGGCCAGAATACCCACGACCACACGGTAGACATTGCGGGTCTGCATAGCGGTGTTATCTCAGGGGTGACGTTCGAGGCGCGGAGTTTACCACAGCTTACCGTGTGGTTTTCTCGAGATTATCCCGCTGGCGCCCGCAACACACGCAGCGCGTCGGACCACCGCCGCAGTTCGGTCAGCATCGTCGCCGCGGCCTGCGCCTGGTTGTCTTCGGGCTCGAAGGCATCGGTTTCCGTGTTCAGATAGCGCGTGAAGAACGGGATCGTGACCGCCTCGGGCAGCGGCATCATCTTCAGCGTCGTGACGACGAGTTTCGTCGCCTGGACGGCGCGGGTGCCGCCGGACACGCCGCCGTAGCTCACGAAGCCGACGGGCTTGTACGCCCACTCGTGCAGCAGATGGTCGAGCGCGTTCAGGAGGGCTGGCGCCGGCGAGTAGTTGTATTCAGGTGTGACGAAGACGAACGCATCCGCACGGCTGACGCGCGCGCTCCAGGCCTTCGTGTAGTCGTGATGATAATGGCGTAACCGTGGATGCTCCGGCTCGGCGAGCATCGGCAGGTTGACCTCGGCGAGATCGATCATCTCGATGTCGAACGCGCCGTGCGCGCGCGCCTGGCCCTCGAACCACGCGGCCACCGCGCCGCCCTTCCGTCCCTCACGCACGCTGGCCGTCACAATCTGCAGAAGCGGCATCCCACCATCCTTCGCTCACGTCAGGACGTCGCCTATCGACGTCCGATGACCTGACGAAGATGGCACGCCGCGCGCGACGTCTCCCTCAGGCCGGTGTCATTGTAGCGGTGGCTCCGCCTGTCGCGGTCATGGACGTGCATCGAATGCCTCTGCGCCTGGCGGGGCCCGTCGCTGCACACGTCTTGAAGCGCGTCATCGTGTTTTGCGATACTGCGCGGCCGGGCGGCGTTCGACACCTGTCGCGCGGCCATCGATCATGAACGAACCGTGGGACGTCGCCATCATTGGTGCTGGACCGGCCGGTGCCACAGCGGCGATCGTGCTGGCGCGCGCCGGTGCAAAGGTGCTGCTCTGCGACAAGAAGGACTTTCCGCGCGAGAAAGTCTGCGGCGACGCGCTGACACCGGACGCGCTGCGCGTGCTCGATCGGCTCGGCCTGCTCGACGAGGTCAGCCGGCGCGGACGAGTGGTCGACGCCGCGTCCGGGTTCAGCGCGAGCCGGATCGAAGTGCGGATCCCCGCGCGGTTCGTGACGATCCGGCGCGTCGACTTCGATGCGTTCCTCGTGGAGACCGCGATCGCGGCCGGCGCCACCTTCGAAAAGCTCACCGTCACGTCAATCGACGACCCACACACGACGCCGCGTGTCGGCCCCTTCACGGCCCGTGTCGTCCTCGTCGCGACCGGCGCGGATGTCGTGCTCGCCGGCCGGCTGGGACTGCCGATGGGACGCCCCGACGGACTTGCCATCCGCGGCTACGTGCGATCGACGGTCGAAATCGATCGCCTCATCCTCTCGCTGGATCGCGCGATCCTGCCAGGTTATGGCTGGATCTTCCCGCTGACCAGCGGCGAGTACAACGTCGGCGTCGGCGTGTTCCGCCGGCGCGCGGCCGACGGCGTCAACCTGCGCGTTCACTTCACGCGGTTCCTCGAGTCATTCCCGCTCGCGAAGGCGCTGATGGCCGACGGCGCGTTCGTGGCCGCCCCCAAAGGCGCGCGGCTGCGCTGCGGACTCAAGGAGTCAGCCATGACCGTCGGCCACGTCGTGCGCATCGGCGAGAGCATCGGCACGACGTTCCAGTTCACGGGCGAAGGCATCGGCAAAGCCATGGAAAGCGCCGAAGTGGCCGCGCGGGTCGTCCTCGAGTATCTGAAGACTGGCGACGAGGCATGCCTGCAGCGCTATCCCGCCGCCATTGCCGCGGAGCTGAAACCGAAATATCGCGGATATGAAATCGCGGAACACGTGCTCGCGACCGCGTGGGTAGGCGATTTGTTGGCGCGGCGCGCGGCGGCATCGCCGTCGATCGGACGCGTGCTCGAAGGGATCGTGAACGAAACGATCGACCCCGTGCAGCTCTTCGCGAAAGTCTCGAGCATTCCGCTGCCGCCCGGCGTGCGCCCGTTCGTCACGCGACTCGCGCGGGGCGACGACTAGCGCCGCGCGGCCTTGCGACCTACGCGCGCGGCTCGCGGACGGGCAGGCACGCGCGCAGCCCCTCGCGCACGCGATCAAGCGTCTCGTTACCGACACACGACGGATAGACGGCGTAGATCGAGTGCGAGAACTCGGGCGCGCCGGATACGCGGTACAAATGGCCGCGCTCCACGAGTTCCTGCACCGCGCTCGAACGAAAATATCCGGAGCCGCCCGACGCTTGGAGGTACTCGAGCGCCAGTGGTCCAAGCGACGTCGAGACGCCCGGTCCGCTCAGCTCCGGGAACGCGGCCCAGCAACTGGCATTGAACGCAGCACCCCAGTCGACGTGCACGTATGTCGGCGCGTTCCACTGCCCGCCAGGATCGGTCGTCACCATGACGAGCTTCTCTTCCATCAGGAGTTCGACGACGAGATTTGGACGCTGCGACGGGCCGTAGACGACGGCGAGATCGAGCGTGCCTTCCTGCACGCGCTCGATGAGTCGATCAGCGATCTCCACTTCCACGCGAACGGCGACGTCGGGACAATGACGTTGCATCCACAACAGCCACTCCGGCAGGAGCGGCTGCCACAAGCTGACTTCCCCGCCAATGACGACGGAACGGTCGCGGCCGGCGGGGAGCGCCACTTGCTGGCGCGCATCCTCCCACGCGCGCACGAGCGCCGTCGCGTAGCGGACGAAACGTTCGCCGGCGCCCGTCAACCGCGCGCCGGACTTGTCGCGGACGAACAGTCGCGCGTCCAACTGATCCTCGAGCGTTCGAATTCGTGCGCTGACCGCGGTCTGCGTGAGGTGCAACTGCTCGCCCGCCGATGCGAAACTGCCCTGCGCGACGATGGCGAGAAACGTCCGGGCCTGATCGATGTCCATGCCGTGATCCGCGGCGCCTGAAGCCAACGCGCGCCGCCGCGATCGTACTCCGATTGGCGGCCACGACCGACCGCACGCGGCCTATCCAGCAGAAAAAGTTGGAACATCCTGCAAGAACATTCATTTGCCCCACGTCGAATCGCGATGCCACGATCGATCGCACGGTATGCACGCGCGTTCTGGACTGACGGTCGATCGAGTGCGTGGCCGACGCCATGGCGGTCGGGCATGACCCAGGCCGTCGACCTGCCTTCAGCCCCTACGACCATCCGGCCTGACATCCTCACGTCCCGTCAGTGGAACGATCTGCAAGCGCTGGCCACGTCGCTGAGCGCGGCGCAGGCGCTCTGGGTGAGCGGCTATCTCTTCGCGCTCGGCGGCGTCAGCCGCGGCGCCGTACTCGACGAGCCATCGCCGGGAATCGCGTCCGCGACGGCTGCGCCCGTCCGCACGCTGACGATTCTGTACGGCAGCGAGACCGGTAACAGCGCGGCGCTGGCGCGAACACTCGCGGATCGCGCGGGCGCACTCGGTCTGCCGGCGTCGGCCATCGACATGGCGGAGTACATGCCGCGGCGTCTCAAGGACGCCGACGACGTGCTTCTCATCACGAGCACGCACGGTGACGGCGATCCACCACAACCGGCCGCCTCGTTCTTCGAATTCCTCGAAGGGCCGAAAGCGCCGCGGCTGTCCGACCTGCGATACGCCGTCCTGGCGCTCGGCGACTCGTCGTACGAACATTTCTGCGAGGCGGGCAAGCGGCTCGACCGCCGGCTCGAGGCGCTCGGTGCGGCACGCCTGCACGAGCGGATCGACTGCGACGTGGACTTCGATGCCCCCGCATCGAGCTGGACGGACGCGGTCCTGGCCACACTCGCTTCCTCAGCATCGCCCACGAGTGTCGCCGCCGGGCGCGACGGTCGTGTTGCCGTCGCACCGGCGGCCGTCGTGGTCGATCGTCAACATCCCCTCACGGCGACCGTCGTCGGCAACCTCGTCCTGACCGGCCGTGGGTCGACGAAGGAAACGCGTCACGTCGAGCTCTCCTTTCCCGAGGGTGGACTCACCTTCACTCCCGGCGATGCGCTCGGCGTCGTCGTACGCAACGACCCGCAAGTCGTCGATCAATTGATCGAGTGCCTCGCGCTATCGGGCGACACGCCGGTCACACTCGCGAAGCGCACGACAACGTTGGCCGACGCATTGACGAGCGACTACGAGATCGCGACGGTGACACCGCGATTCATCGACGTCTGGACGGAAGTCACCGGCGCAGACGATCTGCGGCGGCTGACGACGACCGAGGGCGCGGCGGAGCGTGCGGCGCTCATCCGCACGCACCACGTCATCGATCTCGTCGAACGCTATCGGGCGCCAGGCATTTCGGCCGAGACGTTGTTGAAAGCGCTTCGACCGCTGACGCGGCGTCTCTACTCGATCGCCTCGAGCCTCTCCGCAGTGCCGGACGAAGTCCACCTGACCGTCTCGGTCGTCCGCTACACGCTGCACGGCCGCGAACGCACGGGCGTAGCGTCCGGCCATCTCGCCGATCGCTGCGCAACGGGCGAGACGCTTCCCGTCTACGTGCAGGCGAATCCGCACTTTCGGCTCCCCCACGACGACGTCCCCATCCTGATGATTGGCGCGGGCACTGGCGTCGCACCGTATCGGGCGTTTCTCCAGGAGCGCGAGGCGCGCGGCGCGGCTGGGCGGTCGTGGCTCGTGTTCGGCGAACGACACTTCCGGACGGATTTTCTCTATCAGGTCGAATGGCAGGATCTGCTGAAGCGCGGCGTCCTGACGCGGATGGACGTCGCTTTCTCGCGGGACGCAGCAGACAAGGTGTACGTGCAGCACCGGCTCGTCGAGCAGGCGCGCGCCGTCTTCGACTGGCTCGAGGACGGCGCCCACGTGTACGTGTGCGGCGATGCGACGCGGATGGCGCCCGACGTCGACGAGGCGCTCGTCACGATCGTGGAGTGCGCGGGTGGACGTGATCGCGACGCGGCGGTCGAGTACGTCCACACGCTCCAGCAGTCGCATAGGTATCAACGTGACGTGTACTGACGGAGTTTTCGCGATGCTGACGCCACACGCTGCCGTCGATCGCCGCCACGACCTGTCGCAGCCGCTCGAAGCGCTCAGCCCGGACGAAACGCTGAAGGCCTCGAGCCGGCAACTGCGCGGCACGATCGCGACGGGCCTGCTCGATCGAATCACCGGCGCCGTGCCCGGGACGGGCCCGAAGCTGCTCAAGTTCCACGGCGTCTACCAGCAGGACGACCGCGATCTGCGCGACGAGCGGCGCCGGCAGAAGCTCGAGCCGGCCTACATGTTCATGATCCGGGTCCGGCTGCCGGGCGGCGTGTGCACGCCGGCGCAGTGGCTGAAGCTCGACGAGCTGGCGCGCGCGCACGGGCGCGAGACGCTGCGCATCACGACGCGCCAGACGATCCAATTTCACTGGGTGCTGAAGCACCACCTCCGCGCGACGATTCAGGGTCTCCACGACGTGCTGCTCGACACGATCGCGGCTTGCGGCGACGACACGCGCGGCGTGATGTGCTCGGTCAATCCGGATGTGTCGCCCCTGCACGCGGAGATCTACGACTGGGCGAAACGCGCCAGCGAACACGCCACGTGGAAGTCGCGCGCGTATCACGAGATCTGGTACGGCGACGAACGCGTCGCCTCGTCCGAGCCCGAAGAGCCGTTCTACGGCCGGTCGTACATGCCGCGCAAGTTCAAGATCGGCTTCGTGCTGCCACCGTCGAACGACATCGACATCTACGCGCAGGATCTCGGCTTCATCGCGATCGAAGAGGACGGGCGGCTCGTCGGCTTCAACGTGGTGATTGGCGGCGGCATGGGCCGCACCGACTCGGCGCCGCACACCTATCCGCGGCTGGCGAGTCCGATCGGGTACGTGCCGGTCGATCGCGTCATGCCCGTCATCGATGCGGTCATGAGTGTGCAACGCGATTTCGGCGACCGCGCGGACCGCGCGCACGCGCGGTTCAAGTACACGATCGACGACAAGGGCCTGGACTGGATCGTCGGCGAGATCGAAGCGCGGCTCGGCCAGTCGTTCGCGCCGGCACGCCTGTTCCACTTCACGTCGAACGCCGATGCCGTGGGCTGGGTCCACGGCCGCGACGGCCACGACCATCTGACGCTCTTCATCGAGAACGGCCGCGTCGTGAACGGCGAGACCGCGATCATGGACGGCTTGCGTGCGCTCGCGCGCGTCCACACCGGCACCTTCCGCCTCACGCCGAACCAGAACCTCATCGTCTCGGGCGTCACGCCGGAGGCACGGCCGATGATTGACGCGATCGTCCGCGAACATGGCCTGCTAGCCCTCAACGACCGGAGCGGCCTTCGGCTGAATGCGATGGCGTGTGTCGCGCTGCCGACGTGCGGGCTCGCCATGGCCGAGAGCGAGCGCTACCTGCCGTCGCTTCTGACGAAGCTCGAAGCGAGCCTGGCGCGGCACGGACTCGAGCGGCAGCCGATCACGATCCGCATGAGCGGTTGCCCGAATGGCTGCTCGCGGCCGTACATCGCCGAGATCGCGCTGACGGGTCGCGCGCTCGGCAAGTACAACTTGTATCTCGGCGGCGGCGCGCACGGCGAGCGGCTGAACCGCATGTATCTGGAGAACGCGGGTGAACCTGCGATCCTGAGTGCGCTCGACGGGCTCTTCGCGCGCTACGCCGTCGAGCACCTGCCCGGCGAACGCATTGGCGACTTCGCCGTCCGTGCCGGCTACGTCACGCCGGTGACGGAAGGCCGACATTTCAATGACTGACGGCGCACGCGTCGCCGCCCGTCGCTCGATGGCTGGAATGTGCGATAAACTGGCTGGGATCGTTCATCCGCTGTATCGCCGGACACGCCGGCCGGGACCGTCGATCACCATGCGCGTTGCCTTCCAGACTTTGACGTGGCTGCCTGCCGCTCCCCTCGCGGAGACGCGCCACCCGCGCGACACGCGGACGCGACGCTGTCGTTGCGGCTGTACCACGCCCCGGAGGCCTGCGGCCGTCCGGGGGACCTCGATTTCCTGACATCAGTCGAACGCCGCGAGGCCGGGCTCGGACGTTCGAGCACTCGCACGGGCACCGCACGACGCCCTGCGCGGTCCCGGCAATCCTCGCGCGGCGCGCGCCGGTTCGAGGCGCACGCGGACGCGCGGTCGACTTCACGTAATGGAGGTAGGGATGGCAACGACAAGCAGTTCCGAAGTAGTCGTGACGACGGACTGGGTGGCAGCGCACCTGCAGGATCCGAAGGTCCGGTTCGTCGAGGTCGACGTCGACACGACGGCCTACAATCAGGGGCACGTGCCGAACGCGGTGGGCTGGAACTGGACCACGCAACTGGCCGATCCGGTCGTGCGCGACATCCTGCCGAAGGACAAGCTGGAAGCGCTGCTCGGTAAGTCCGGCATCACGCCCGACACGACCATCGTGCTCTACGGCGACAATAACAACTGGTTCGCGGCCTGGGCGTTCTGGCAGCTCAAAATTTACGGTCACCAGGACGTACGGATCGTGGACGGCGGCCGCAAGAAGTGGCTGGCCGAAGGACGCGAGCTCGACACGAAGACGGCGGCGCCCACACCCACCACCTACAAAGCGAAGGATCCGGACCTGTCGATTCGCGCGCTCCTGCCCGACGTGCAGCAGGCCTATCAACGCAGCGACACCGTGCTCGTCGACGTGCGCGGCCCGCAGGAGTTCACGGGCGAGATCCTGGCGCCGCCCGGACTGCCCGAAACGGCGCAGCGCGGCGGACACATTCCTGGTGCGCGCAACATCCCCTGGAGCAAGGCGGCCAATGACGACGGCACGTTCAAGAGTCGTGAGGAACTGGCGGCGCTGTACGGCGCGCAGGGCGTGACGGCCGACAAGCACGTCATCGCCTACTGCCGTATCGGCGAGCGCTCGAGCCACACGTGGTTCGTGCTGAAGTATCTGCTCGGCTTCACGAACGTCAGGAACTACGACGGGTCGTGGACCGAATGGGGCAACCTCGTCGGCGCGCCGGTGGAAAAATGAGCGGCGAACAGGTGACCACGGCAACCGACACACTGCGGAGCGAGGAGTTCCGCGAGACGCGGCAGGAGCTGGGCGGCTGGCCGATCAACGTCGTGTCCTACCGCATCGGCGATCGCTACTACTGCATGATCGACAACGTCGACCCCGGTGCGCGATTCGCGCGCGCTGAAGGATCGACGCGTGAGGAAGCCGAGTCGATCGCGCTCGAGAAGGCCGGCCGCTATCTGAAACAGACGCGCCGGCATCCCTCCGCCTGACCGATCCAACGCCACGCGCAAGCGGCGAGCACGTTCGCCGCTTGCGTGCGTTCTTTTACAGGCTCGCGGCGAGCTCCGCGAGTTTGGCGACGGTGTTCATGTTGCGCGCGGTGCCCGTCTTCGCCGCGCGAATCACGAGCCGCGACTGCCCCATCCCCTCGCCGTAGTGGACGTAGATCTCCCGTCGTCCGAGACGGATCTCTTCGATCGTCTGGTTCCTGACGTCCACGGCGGCATTGGCGGGCGGCGGCGCGTCGAGGAAGATCGCCATCGTGCGATTGGGCGCGGCCTTCGGAAATGGATTGGCCTCGAGCACGCCGGCCATTTCCTCGGCCGTCCGCACAAGCACCCCGACCGGCTTCCCTGCATAGGCCGCAAGCGCCCTTTCGAGCGCGGCCTTGACCGCCGCCTCGCGCTTCGCGCTCGTGAACACTACGTTGCCGCTCGCGATGTACGTGCGGACCTTGGTGAAACTGCAGGTCTCGCACATCGCCTTCAGTTCGGTCATCGGCAGCTTGCCGGTTCCGCCGACGTTGATGGCACGAAGCAGAGCGACATAAGCGGGCATGGCGGGCTCCGGTGAGGAAGACGGGCTCATCGTAGCGCATCCCTCGCCAGAGGGACGCCGTCGCCGGCGGCGGACGTGTAGACTGCGCCGTCATGATGGCTTCCCCTGCCGCGCGATGGCCTCTGGCGACGCGAGTCGTCTTCCGGTGGTGTGCCATTTACTTCGTCCTGTTCATCTGGACGACGCAGATGCTCGCGAGCGTGCTGCCGGCCGTGGGCTCCTGGCTCTCGACCTACACGCGGCCGGACGGGCTCATCTCGTGGACGGGCCAACACGTCTTCCACGTCACCGCGCACCGGATCGCGAGCGGCAGCGGCGACACGCTCTTCGACTGGCTCCATGTGTTCACGCTGCTGCTCGCGGCGATCGTCGGCACACTCATCTGGTCGATCGTCGACAGGCACCGCGACGCGTACCCGCGCGCGTTCCGATGGCTGCGGCTCGTCGTCCGGTTCGCGCTCGGGTCGACGCTGCTGACCTACGGCTTCGTCAAACTCATCCCGCTCCAGATGCCGGCGCCGCCGCTGACGCGACTGCTGGAGCCGTACGGCCACTTCTCGCCGATGGGTGTCCTGTGGGCGTCGATCGGCGCGTCCTTTCCGTACGAGCGGTTCGTTGGTCTCGCGGAACTGACCGGAGGCGCGCTGCTCTTCCTGCCGCAGACGACGACGCTCGGCGCCCTGCTGTGCCTCGCTGATACGATCGAGGTGTTCACCCTCAACATGACGTACGACGTGCCGGTGAAGCTGTTCTCGTTTCACCTGGTGCTGATGGCCGTGTTCCTGCTCGCACCGGATCTGAAGCGGCTCGCCTCGGCCGTCTTCGCGCATCGCGCGAGTTGGCGATCGACCGTCGTCCAGGCCGTCTTCGGGCTGTGTCTCGTCGCCATCGGCTGGTTCGGCGCCGAGCAGGGCTGGCGTGCGTACGGCAGCGGCGCGACCAAGCCTCCCTTCTATGGGATCTGGACGCTCACGCGCATGACGGTCGACGGCGCCGACCGGCCGTTGCTCGCGACCGACGCGCAGGCCTGGCGGCGCGTCGTCATTCAGTCGCCTGGCACCCTCGTGTTCTGGCAGATGGACGACACGCCGCTGTACGTCCCGGCGAAGTACGACGACGCTGCGAAGGCGTTCATGCTCGGCGGCCCAGGAAGAATCCGCGGCACGCTGAAGCTGACGTCGTCCGATCCCGAGCGGCTCGCCTTCGACGGCACCTTCGACGGCCGCCGCGTCCACATGGAGACCGATCGCCTCGACCACGCGAAGTTCCAGCTTCTCTCGCGCGGCTTCAGTTGGGTGCAGGAGTATCCGGTCAACCGGTGAATGGTCCGTATCCGGCAGCGCGCACGACGCCGTCTCAGTTTTCGATGTCGCCGCGGCGGCGATAGATGTCCGGCTGCGCAATTTCCATCTGGCCGTAGTCGTACAGCCCGATACACAGCGACCCGCGAATGGCGCGTTCGACAACGTCGAGCGGAATGCCCGCCGCCCAGTACGACTGCGTGAGACAGGCATGAATCACGCGCGCGTCGAGCCGCGCGGGGTCGGTGGAGATCAGGTACGAGCCTCGCCGCTTTTCGATGAACACGTCGCACGCTCCGTGATGGCAGCAGGATGCCACCTCCGGGCCATATTCAGCGCATCGGCATACTGCGGCACTTTCCTCTTGCCTGTCTGACTATGGCGCGCTATGCTCCTGTTGTCCGTCGGACTAAAGGAGTGCCATGCCCCCGACCTCGACCGATGTCCCCTACGGCACGCTCGACCTCATGGTGTTGACGACCGTCGCCACCATGGGCCGGCTGCACGGCTACGGCATCGCGCGCCGCATCGAGCAGGTCGCCGCAGGCGCGCTGGCGCTCAACCAGGGCACGATCTATCCCGCGCTGCTTCGACTCGAACAGAAGGGCTGGATCAAGGGCACGTGGGGCGTGAGCGAGCGCAACCGGCGTGCGCGCTTCTACACGATCACGGCCGCCGGTCGGAAACAGTTGACCGCCGCCACCGAGAACTGGACGCGAACGGTCGACGTGCTGTCGCGGCTGCTCAATCAGGACGCGTGAGGCGATGACCACGCTCCGCGTCTGGCTCGCACGCGTCGCCGGCCTGTTCCGCCGCTCGGCGCGCGACCGCGCGCTCGACGACGAATTGCGCGCGCACCTGGATGACCTCGCCGACGATCTGGTCGACGGCGGGTTGTCCCGCGCGGAAGCGGAAGCCGCCGCGCGCCGCGCTTTCGGTGGCCTCGATCAGATCAAGGAGGCCTATCGCGACCAGCGCGGCTGGCCGCTCATCGACTCGCTCGGCCACGACTTCCGCATGGCGCGGCGGCTGCTGACCGTCCGTCCGGCATCGACCCTGCTCATCGTCGGGGGCCTGGGTCTCGGCATCGGCGTCAGCATGGCGTTCTTCACGATCGTCAATGCGATCTGCCTGCGCGGCCTGCCCATTCCCGCGCCCGACCGCGTCCTGTTCTTCAGTACGCACGCCCGCGACGGCTCGTCCGCCGGCATCGCGTATCCGGACTTCATCGATCTGCGTCGATCGATGCGGACGGTTGAGGATCTCGCGGCCTATGCGACGACGCCGCTCAGCCTCGCCGACGAACACGACGCGCCCGAGCGTGTCGCCGGCTGTTATGTATCGGCGTCGGCGTTTCCGATGCTCGGCGTCACACCAATCGCCGGTCGCGCGTTTCAGCCCAATGACGATCGATCTGGTGCCGCGCCGGCGGCGCTGATTGGCGACGTCATCTGGGCGTCTCGTTACCATCGCGATCAATCGGTCATCGGCCGCGTCGTGCGCATCAACGGCGTCACGACGACGATTGTCGGCGTGATGCCGAACGGATTTCGATTCCCCGGCCGGGCCGATCTCTGGCTGCCGCTCGCGGCCATGCCTGACGTCACTACGATGCCGCGAACCGCGCGGTCGTTCGCGGTGTTCGGCCGGCTGCGGGATGCCTCGCACCCGAGCGATGCCCAGGCCGAGCTGCAAACACTTGCGCGTCGACTCGAGACCAGTTATCCGGAAAGCCACCGCGACGTCCGCTTCGATGCCGTGCCGATCAACGACCATTTCAACGGCACGATCACCGACCCGGTCTGGCTGGCATTTCTAACCGCCGGCATCCTCGTCCTGATCGTCGCCTGCGCCAACGTCGCGAACGTCCTACTCGCACGTCTGGCCGTGCGCTCGCGCGAAGTCGCCGTCCGCCTCGCCCTCGGGGCCACACGTGCGCGCATTGTCCGGCAGTTGCTGATCGAGAGCGCATGGCTGGCGGCGCTCGGCGGCCTGGCCGGGCTCGCGTTCTCCGTCGCCGCCGTCCGGCTGCTCGCGTGGAGTTACCCGGCGTCATCACCGCTGCCCTACTGGATCGACTTCACGATCGATAGTCGTGTGCTGACGATGCTCATCGTGACGTGCGTCGTCAGCGTCCTGGTCTTCGGTCTCGTGCCGGCACTGCAGGGTGCACGGGCGAACGTGAACGGCGCGCTGGCGAATGGCCGGCGCCACACGTCAGGCGGACGTCGGACGCGGTTCTGGAGAGTGACGTTCCTCGCCGTCGAACTGGCGCTCACGCTCGTCCTGCTCACGAACGTCTCGATGACGATCAGGCGGGAACTGATTGACGACAAGCCGGGCGTCGAGATCGATCCGGGACCGCTTCTCGTCGCACACCTTGCGTTGCCGCCGCCACGGTACGCCACGCCCGACGATCGCCGCCGCTTCTACGACGCCCTCCGCACGCGGATGGCCGGGATCGGCAACATCTCGTCGATGACCGCGTCGCCGGACGTGCCGCCAAGTCACGATCGCCAGCGTGTGATCCTGCCAGGCCAGGCACCGAGCGAGAACAATCCGCTCGCGTACCGGACGTCCGCGGCACCGCGGTTCTTCGACACGCTTGGCGTGCCGCTTGTCGCGGGTCGTGACCTGACCGTCGAGGACGAGCGCCCCGGCCACGAAGGCGTCGTCGTCAACCAGCAGTTCGTCGATGCGTTTTTTGCCGGCCAAGCCGCGGTTGGCGAACGGATCGCGCTGCGAGATTCTCGCGACCTGACGACGCCTCCGGCATGGCGCGTCATCGTCGGTGTCGCGCCAAACCTCCGCGACGGCGACATCCCCGTGCCGATCGCGTACGTCCCCGACCAGGACGATGCGGTGGCGACCGCCCTTCTGTTTCGCACGACGAGCGATCCCGCTTCTGCGAGCGATGCGGTGCGTCAGGCCGTGGCCGGCTTGGATCGTGACTTGCCGCTCGATCGCGTGATGCCGCTCGCCAGCGCCCTGCGCGAGGCGAACTGGAACGGCCGCGTGTCGGCCGACATCCTCCTCACGATCACCAGTATCGCGTTCCTGCTCGCGATCGTCGGACTCTATGCGGTCACGGCCCAGTCGGTCACAGAGCGCGTGCAGGAAATCGGCATTCGCGTGGCGCTCGGCGCGTCGTCTCGCGCCGTCGTCTGGCTCGTGTTCAGGCGCGCGTTTGCCTATGTGACGTTCGGCCTCGCCGCGAGTCTGCCGTGCCTGTATTTCTTCGAGCGGATCTTCGTCGGCTCGACGAACGGGCATCAGCTTCTGCAGCCGCTCACCCTTGCGCCAGTCGTAGGACTCGTCATCGTCGTGACACTCATCGCGTGTGCGTGGCCCGCCGTCCGCGCCACGCGCATCGACCCGACGACGGCCTTGCGTCAGGAATAGGCACCGAACGTTTCGCGACAACGGGTGTCCAACGTCACATCGACCGCGGAAGTCGTGCATCGCTGCCGCCTCGTGCCCGACGACTTGTAGGGGCTGGCCCCCGTGCCGGCCCGGCGACTGGAGGAGACCGTGCTGGAAGTCCGGGACGTCTCGAAACGCTACGGCGCCATCACCGCGGTCCGGCACGTGAACTTCTCGGTCGCCCCCGGAGAGGTGCTCGGCTATCTCGGGCCGAACGGCTCCGGCAAATCGACGACGGTGAAGATGCTGGTCGGACTGATGCCGCCGACCTACGGCCACATCCTGCTCGACGGCGAAGACGTGCAGGAGCATTTGATCGAGTACAAGGCGCAGATCGGCTACGTGCCGGAGGAAGCGCACGTCTATACGTATCTGACCGGCCCTGAATACCTGCGCTTGACGGGACGGTTGCGCGGGCTCGACGAAGGCCCGCTCGAAGCGAAGATCCAGCGATTCCTGCGCATCTTCGGGCTCGACGGCGATCTCCACGCGCCGCTGGCCGCGTTCTCGAAGGGCATGCGCCAGAAGATTCTGCTGTCGGCGGCGTTGCTCCACAACCCTCGCATCGTCGTGCTCGACGAACCCGTGTCCGGACTCGACGTGTCGACGGCGCTGCTCTTGCGCGAAGTCGTCCGGTCGCTCGCGGCCGACGGACGGATGATTTTCTACAGCTCGCACGAGCTCGACACGATCGAGAAGATCAGCACGCGCGTCATCATTCTCCGCGCCGGGGAGATCGTCGCCGATGACTCGGCCGCACGCCTGCGCGAACTGGCGCACGCGCCGTCGCTCGAAGACGTCTTCGCGCAGTTGACCGTGGAGCATGACATCAGCGCCACGGCGGACGCACTCATCGGCGCGGTGCGGCTGTGACGCGACCACCCCTCCGGCTGCCGCCGGAACGTGCAGCGATCCGCACGCTGACGCACACGTTCCTGCGGCGGTTCTTCGACAACGAGATCACGGGCGGCTCGCAGGATCTCACCGCGAGCTTCTTCTGGCTCGTCGCGTTCTTCGCGGGTCCTCTCGCACTCATGCCCGCGGCGCTCATGAGCCGCTATCGTTTGATCGTGCTGATGCAGGGATCGGACGCCCTGCGCCTGCTTTCCCGCCCCGACAAGACCCGGCTCATCGTCTTCGGCATGATGGCGGCCGCCGCCATCGCCGCGCTCGTCTGGAACAGCCTGATGATCGAGCGTCGCGACGGGCTGATTCTGGGCTCGCTGCCCGTGCGAGGCCGCACCGTCGTGCTCGGAAAGCTTGGCGCGCTGACGATCTACATCTTCAGCATCGCCGCGGCGATGCACGCGGTGTCCGCGGCACTCTACGGCCTCATCCTTTCGGACCAGGCGGCGACGTGGCGGCTCGCGCTGCTCGGTCCGTTCGCTCACTTCCTCGCCGCCGTCATGGCCTGTGCGTTCGTCTTCCTGTGCGTGACGTCTGCGCACGGGTTGGCGCTCGTGCTGACCGGACCGGCGGCCTTTCGACGGATCTCGACCGTTCTGCAGGTGCTGCTCGTCGCCGCCGTCATCATCGGTTTCGCGCACGTCGGACGCGTGATCGATGGCGTCGCGGCTTTCAATCAGCCGGGACGAGTCGTCGCACCGGCGCCGTGGCTGCTCCTCACGCCACCCGTCTGGTTCCTCGGACTCGAGGAATGGATCCTCGGCGGTGCGGATCCCGTGTTCACGCGGTTGGCCACGACCGCACTCATCGCGTTCGCCGCCGTGGCCGCGATCACCGTTCTGACGTACGCCGCGGCCTACCGCCGGATCATGGCTCGCGTGGTCGAGACGCCGGAAGACGGTGGCAGAGCCGGTGTCGTCAGCGCCGCGGCCGATTGGATCGCACGCCGGCTCTCGCCGACACCCGCGCGGCGCGCGTCAGCGCAGTTTTTCTTCATCTCCATCGGCCGCGTCGAACGGTTGCGCTTCGTGCTCGCGGCCGCGCTCGGCGTGATCGGCGCATGGTTCGTGCCGGCGCTCATTGCATTGACGTCACGTGGGCAATCGCCGACGACGGCGACGACGTTCGGGCTGTCCTATGCGGCGTTGGCGCTCGTCATCGGCGGCGCCCGCATTGCGATCTCGATGCCCGCCGACCTTCGCGCCGCGTGGATCGTGCCCATCATCGACGCGCCGGGCCGAGTGCTCAGGTCCGGACTCTGGCGAGCGTTGTACGCCGCCTGCGTCGTGCCGATGGTCATCGGCTTCGCGTGCCTTCACGCCTGGCTCTGGGATTGGCGGATGGCCGCTCAACACGCGATCGCGATGGCCGCGGTCGGCGCGCTCCTCGTCGAGCTGTCGCTCTGGCACTTCGACGATCTGCCGCACCGCCGCCCATGGCGTCCCGAGCACGCCAATCTCCGCGTGTGGTGGCCAGCGTATCTGGTCGGCTTCGTCGTGCTGACGCACACGCTCCCCGAACTCGAATGGGCCGCGCACGAAACGCTCGCCGGTACCGGCGCAATTGCCCTCACCATCCTCGCCGCGGCTACGTGCCTGCGCGTCTTCCACCGGCGCCCGTACGCGGCGCCGGCGTTCGATATCGAGACATTCGTGGAAACGCCGCACGTGCTGCGGCTGGAATGAGCGTCTGACGGTTACTTCCCCATCTCCGCGTAGCGCCTGGCCGCGGCCAGATCGCGGCGCAGCGCTTCCACTGTGCGGCGTGGACCGTAGCCGGGCGTGTCGCGCTGAAACCGCCAGCCTTCTTTGAGGGGTCCGGCATCGACGGTATCGAACCCGAATTGATCGAGCAGATGCGTGACAGCTGCCTTGGCCTTCGGATCGTCACCCGCGATGGCGAGCGCGCGGCGGTTCGGCGTGCCGGCTGGCTGTCCGTCTGTTGTCAGCTCCGCCGCATAGATGTGATTGAACGCCTTGACGACCTTCGACGCCGGCAGGTGTGCCTGCAGCAACTCGGCGGTCGTCGCTGATTCGTTGTCGAGCTCTGGGATGTGGCCGTCCCGCTGCGGATAGTAGTTGTTCGTGTCGATCACGATTTTGCCGGTGAGCGGTTCGGCCGGAACGCTCCGATAGTTCTTGAGTGGGATGGTGACGACGACGAAGTCGCCCGCACGGGCGGCGTCGACGGGCGCGGCGGCGCGCGCATGCGGGCCGAGCTCCTCGACGAGCGCGGCGAGCGTCTCCGGTCCGCGAGAGTTGCTCAGGACGACGTCATAGCCGTTCGCGACGGCGAGCCGGGCGATCTGACTGCCGATGTGTCCGGCGCCAATCAATCCGATCGTGGGCATGGTGGTCTCCCTCCACGATCATGCTACGCCCGTGGCGAGCTTGAAGCCGCGATCTCCTCATCGAGTGTGGTGCCACGTGTCTCTCCATGCGCAGAGTATAGAGAGCGCGGCCTGAAGCCGATCGAAGAAGTCCCGCAAAAAGCCCTGAAGATTGGACGAGCGGATCTTTTTCAGCGCCAACCGAGCGCCGGCGCGACGTATCGCAGGATGGACTCGATGACGTGTGCGTTGTACTCGACGCCGAGCTGGTTGGGCACGGTGAGGAGCAGCGTGTCCGCTTCGGCGATCGCTTCGTCCGTGGCGAGCTGCTCGATGAGCGCGGGCGGCTCGGCGGCGTACGTGCGGCCGAAGATCGCGCGCGTCTTCGCGTCGATCCAGCCGACCGAGTCCTCGCTGCGCTTGTCGTGACCGAAGTAGGCGCGGTCGCGATCGTCGACGAGCGCGAAAATGCTGCGGCTCACCGAGACGCGCGGCGTGCGTGCGTGGCCCGCGGCCTCCCAGATCTTGCGGTACGCGCGAATCTGCTTCGCCTGCTGCACGTGGAACGGCTGGCCGTCCTCATCGTCCTTGAGCGTCGAGCTTTGCAGGTTCATGCCGAGCGTCGCGGCCCATTCGGCTGTCGCGTTCGAGCTCGCGCCCCACCAGATGCGATCACGCAATCCCTCGGCGTGCGGCTCGATTCGCAGCAGTCCCGGAGGATTGGAGAACATCGGATGCGGATTCGGCTTCGCGAAGCCTTCGCCGCGCAGGAGATCCAGGAACTGCTCGGCACGACCGCGCGCCATGTCCGCGTCGGTCTGCCCCGCCGCCGGCTCGTTGCCGAAGTAGCGCCAGCCGTCGATGACCTGTTCGGGAGATCCGCGGCTGATGCCGAGTTGCAGGCGTCCGCCCGCGATGAGATCCGCCCCGCCCGCGTCTTCGACCATGTAGAACGGATTCTCGTACCGCATGTCGATGACCGCGGTCCCGATCTCGATGCGACGCGTCCGCGCGCCGATCGCCGCGAGCAACGGAAACGGCGAGGAGAGTTGACGGGCGAAGTGGTGGACGCGGAAGTACGCGCCGTCGGCGCCCAGCTCCTCGGCCGCGACCGCGAGGTCGATCGACTGCAGGAGCGCATCGGCCGCCGACCGCGTCGCGGATTGCGGCGACGGCGCCCAGTGTCCGAATGAGAGGAAGCCGATCTTCTTCACGAATGGAAAGGCCCTCAACCGACCACGCGTCGATTGCAGACCAAGTTTATCGGAATCTCCTCGTCAACCGTCCTTTGGCATCGAGTAACGCCAGTAGAGGGCTACAATAGGCTCGATGGGCAAGGAGGCGATTCACGTGTCTGAGGCCGAAGCGGCGAACGACTTTCTGTCGCTCCTGGCACGCGTACGCGCCGGAGCCGAAGTCGTGATCGAACGGAATGCCGAGGCTGTGGCGGTCATGCGCCCGATCGTGCCCCATGCTCGTCTGCTGTCGGAGTCCCTTCGTCTCGCCAAGGAGCGCGGATCGAGTGTGACACTCGACGGCGAATTCGGCCGGGACCTCGAAGCGGTGTTCGGCAGCCACCGCGAACCACTCACCTCGCCCGCGTGGGACTGATTCTCGATTCGAGCGTCGCCATTGCGGACGAATCTGCGCCATTTCGAACGCATACCCGGGCTGGCTCTCCTTCAACTCTGATGGGCGGGCTCGCCAGGCCAGCGAACCAGGCGTTCATCGGATTGACGAAAGGTCTTCGCCCGCATCTCGCAAGGGCCCTGAAACACGAAAGGCCGCAAATCCTGTGAGAAATGCGGCCAAGTGGATGTGTTGGTCGGGGCGAGTGGATTCGAACCACCGACCCCTCGGTCCCGAACCGAGTGCTCTACCAGGCTGAGCCACGCCCCGACAACCGGACTATCTTACCCCAGAGCCGAGATTCTCCGTGAGCGTTTCGACACGGTCCAGTGCCGCGTGGTCGGTGAGGTCGGGCTGGAGCGGCGTCACCGACGCGTAGCCGTCGCGAATCGCCTGGTAATCCGAGCGATCGTGCGGCAGCCAGTCATCCTCGGCCTCCTCGATCCAGAAGTACGGCTGCTGGCGCGGATCCAGGCGTCGATCCACCTTCGTGATGTGATTGCGCCGGGCCTGCACGGTCGTGCGAACCCCACGAATCACACCCTGCGGGACGTTCACGTTGAGGAACGTTCGAGACGGCAGCGGCGAGGCAAGAAGCGACGCGGCGAGCGCAGCCGCCAGCGACGCGGCCGGGCCGAAGTTCCACTCCCCCGTCGCGTACTCGAGCGATACCGCGATCGCCGGGTAGCCGAGCAGCGCGCCTTCGAGCGCGCCGGCCACCGTCCCCGAGTACGTCACGTCGTCGCCGATGTTGAGCCCCTTGTTGATGCCCGAGACGACGAGCGCCGGCGGCGCGTCGAGCACTTCGGCGAGCGCGATGTTGACGCAGTCGGTCGGCGTCCCGTCGACGGCGTAGACGCGCTCGCGCACGCGCTCGAGTCTGAGCGGCCGACGCAGCGTCAGCGCGTGACCGACGGCGCTCGCCTCGGTCCCCGGCGCGACGATGACGACCTCACCGAGCGGCGCGAGCGCATCGGCGAGCGCGTGAATTCCCGGCGAGAAATAGCCATCGTCATTCGTCACCAGGATGCGTGTCATCGGCGTATTCGATTCTATCAAGCGGCGTCCCACGGCCTGGAGCCGTCTCGGCGCGGCCGCGCCGGCGATCCAAGAAACGGCTTGCGCTCGTCGAGACGCAGGACGACAATGCCCCTGTTTCGTTCCGTGCGTGTCCCGCCGGTGCCCGGATGCACCGGCGTCGTCATCTTGGAGGAGCGCATGTCGTTGGTCGTGACGAAGCCCGCCGCCGTGGCGCTCGCTGCCACGGCTCGTTCCCGTGCACACGCGCTCGTGCCCTGGATCGAGGGGCCCGACCGGCTCGCCGTTCCATCGTGACGCCGACGTCGTGAGCCCGTGACATAGTCAAGCGTTCGCCATTCAGCGTTCAGGAGGCCTCATGAGCTTGCTCGATTCCATTCTCGGTGCCCAGGGTGGCGCCGCCGTCCAGCAGTTGGGCGCCCAGTTCGGGCTGGGACAGAACGAAACGACGTCGGCGCTTTCCGCCCTCGTCCCGGCGCTCGCGGCCGGCATCCAGCAGAACGCACAGAGCGAAGGCGGCCTGTCGTCGCTCGTCTCGGCGCTCACGAACGGATCGCACCAGCAGTACGTCGACAATCCGTCGACGCTCGCCAACCCGTCGACGGTCGACGATGGCAACGCGATCCTGGGACACGTGTTCGGCAGCAAAGACGTCAGCCGGCAGGTCGCGGCGCAGGCGTCATCGGCAACCGGCATCGGATCGGATGTGCTCAAGAAGATGCTGCCCATGGCCGCCGCGCTCGTGATGGGCGCGCTCGCGAATCACGCCACGACGGCCGCGACCAACGCGGGCGTTTCCGGCAGCGCGCTCGGCAACGCGCTGGGCGGATCACTCGGCGGCTCGCTCGCCTCGGCGATCGGACCGAGCCTGATGGGCATGCTCGGCGCCACGCTGAATCAGAGCCCGGCCGACGCGAGCGGCGCGGCCGGCGGCGGATTGGCCGGCATGCTGGGCAAGATCTTCGGCGGCTAGTCGCGGCTCTCCGCCGCATCGTTCGCCAGAAGAACCGTTCGCACGTCGATCGTCGTCCTCGAGAAGGAGCATCCGATGCTGCACATGATTGGGCACGCCATTCTGGGGTTGATCGTCGGAGTCGTCGCCAAGCTGCTGGTCCCGGGCATCGATCCAGGCGGCATCATCGTCACGGCCATCCTCGGCGTCGTTGGCGGCTGGCTGGGCGGCTTCATCGGACAACTGGTCGGCCTCTACAAGAAGGGCCATCCGGCGGGATTCATCATGTCGGTCGTCGGGACGATCGTGCTGCTCCTCATCTATCGCGCGCTCGCCTGAGTCCGGCCGGCGCCCGTGCCGATCCGCTTCCCCACGTTTTCCCCGGACGAGCTGGTGGCGATGACCATCGCCATCAGCTTCGCCGCGGGACTGAACGTCTACGCGACGGTGGCCACGCTCGGCCTGCTGTCGCGCGCGGGCCTGCTCGTTTTGCCCGCGTCGCTCGGTCCGCTCGCCGACTGGTGGGTCATCGCCGCGAGCACGGCGCTCTTCGTCGTCGAACTGGTCGCCGACAAGATTCCTGTCTTCGATCTCATCTGGAATGCGCTCCAGACGTTCGTTCGCGTCCCCGCCGGCGCGCTCCTCGCCTTTGCGGCGACCACGCACCTGTCACCCGGCGCGCAGGTCGCCGCGACGATCGGCGGCGGCCTCATCGCGCTCATCGCGCACGGCGGCAAGACCGCGACCCGCGCGGCCGTGTCGCTCTCGCCCGAACCGTTCTCCAATTTCGCGCTGAGTTCCGCTGAAGACGTGTTGGCTGTCGCCGTGACGTGGGTCGCGACGCAGCATCCGTTCGTCGCCGCGGCCTTCGTTCTCGGCTGCCTGGCCATAGCCGTCGTGCTGTTTCGCTGGATCGTGCGCGCCCTGCGATCGCTCTTCGGCGGATCGCGGCCAATCGCCGGCACGCCGGACGCGACCGGCTGACGATCAGACTTCGACCGGATCGAGCAGCCACGCGCCGTCGCCGGCGAGGAATGCGTCGAAGTCCGCGTATTCCGCATCGGGCGGCTGAGCGGCGCTCACGAAGGCATCGGCCGTGAAGGTCGACGTCAGCGCGACCGTGCGCATGCCCGCGGCGCGCGCGGCCGCGACGCCGATCGGCGCGTCCTCGAACGCCAGACACGCGGCAGGATCGACGTCGAGTCGGGCCGCGGCGTGCAGGAACACATCGGGCGCCGGCTTGCCGTGCGCGACCTGATCGCTTCGGGCGATGACGACGAAGCGATCGGCGAGCCCGATTTCGGCGATCGTGTGGCCGACGTTCTGCTCAGGCGCGGACGTGGCAACGGCGACCGGGATGCCACGCGCCGCCAGACAGTCGAGCAAACGCACGGCGCCGGCCGTCGGCCGGATGCCGCCCTTCGACAGCTCGCGGTAGGTGCGTTCCTTTTCATCCTCGAAACGCCGGGCGTCTTCTTTCGAGATGGCGTGGCCGAAGAGCACGGGAAAGATCTCGGAGTTGCGCTTGCCGTCGATCTGCCGGCGCAGCTCCATCGTCACGGGCGGTAGACCGTGACGCGCGGCGAACGCCTCGAAGGCGCGCGCGTGCCAGGCCATGTTGTCGGCGAGCGTGCCGTCGAGGTCGAAGATGACGGCGCGCGGACGGAAATCGGCGAAAGGGCTCACGACCGATCATCCTATCGCGCGACGTCCGCGGCGCCGCGTCGAGCGATGTCTGCGCACGTGGAGACTCGGCCTGCGCAGGCCTCGCACGCGCGTCTCCGGGGGTGCGGGAGCGGTGATATGGTGTGTCGGTCCAAGAGACGGTCGGGCTCGGTGCGCCGGCAGGTTCGGGGACACGTGCGGCGTCGGAGGATGCCGCAGAGGAGGCGTCATGAAAGTGAAAGGTTCAACTGCGCCGCTGCTGGCGGCCGTCTGTACGGCGGCTCTGCTGGCGGCCGGCGTCGGCATGGAGGCACAGACACCAGCGGCTGGTGCGCAGCCGGCGGCGCCCGCGCAAGGTCGGGGCGGACGCGGAGGCGGCGGCGGGCTCAATGAGCCTTGCGGCGGCCGTAGTCAGAATCCGAAAGAAGCCTGTCCGGGCGACGTGACGAAGATGCAGGCCACGGTCGGCATCTTGCCGGCGAAGCCGCCCGCGACGCCGGAGAAGCCGCGCAAGGTGCTGCTGTTCTCGCGCATTCCGTCGGCCGGCTTCCAGCACTCATCGATTCCCCTCGCCATGCGCACGATCGACGAGCTCGGCAAGCACACGGGCGCCTGGACGACCGACACGGCGTGGGATCCCGCCGTCTTCACCGCTGACAACTTGAAGCAGTACGACGCCATCTTCCTGTCGAGCACGACGGGCTGCTTCCTCGACGACCCGAACGATCAGGCCACGACCGACGCGCGGCGCCAGGCGCTGCTCGACTTCGTGCGCAACGGCAAGGGCGTCGCCGGCATCCACGCAACGGGCGACTCGTACCACGGCGCGTCGTGCGGCGGCGGTGGCGCGGCACGCGCTGGCGCAGCGGGCCGTGCGGGTCGAGCCGGTGGTCGTGCGGGTGGCAACGCGGCACGCGGCGGACGGGCGAACTTCACGCCGCTGCCCCCGTGCGCGCATCGCAACGACGGTCCCGGCGGCGGCGGTCAGGCGCTCTGGCCGGCGTGGGATCAGATGATCGGTGGCTACTTCAAGTTCCACTGGCTGTATCCGTCGCCGATCACCGTGAAGATCGACGACCCGTCCAACCCGATCAACGCGCCGTTCAAGGGCCAGTCGTTCGACACGATCGACGAGGTCTACACCTTCGCGCAGGATTCCTGGTCGCGCAAGAACGTCCACGTGTTGACGAGCATCGACTACTCGCAGATGACCGACTGCCAGAAGGGCCTCGAGGAATATCCGCGGACCGATCACGACTACGGTCTGAGCTGGATCCGCCGCGACGGTCAGGGCCGCGTCTTCTACGAGGCGCTCGGCCACAGCGAGACGATCTACTACAACAACCCGGCGATGCTCGAGCACCTGCTCGCCGGCATGCAGTACGTCCTCGGCGATCTCAAGGCCGACGACAGCCCCAGCCAGAAGTAACGTTCGTTCAATCCGGGGCGGGTCGCTGACGGCTCGCCCCGGATTCCTCCGGATTCCTCTCGAAGTCAGAAGTTCGAAGCCAGAAGCCAGAAGTTCAGGCGAGGCGCTTCTCCATCCGCACGAACCAGCACGGTTGCTTCACGGGGCGATGCACGTACGGCTCGGTGCCGACGCGCGCGTACCCGAGCCGCTCGTAGAAGGCAATCAGATCCTCACGCAGGTTGACGACGAGGATGTGGACGACGTTGCGATTGGCGGCGTGTAGCCAATCCTCGGCGGCCGCGATGAGGCGGCGGCCGAGGCCGCGGCGTTGCGCATCGGGCGCGACGGCCAGCATGCCGAAATATCCCGTCGCGTCTCGTGCCGAGACGTAGACGCAGCCGTCGAGATGACCGTCAGGTGAAGCGGCGACGAGAAACGTGCCGTGCGCCATCTCGGCCCGAATGTCTTCGGCGTTCGTCCGATCGCCATCGACGAAGAACTGCTCGACTTCGTACGCGGTGTTGACGAGCCTGGCCAGCGCGTTGGCGTCGCCGGCGCTGGCGACGCGAATCTCGGTCATTTCCTCATTGTCCTTCCCTGTCACAGCGGCGTGGCAGAATCCGCACTATCGGCGGTGGCGCAGGTTGGCAGAAACTGCCAGCCTCCGGACGGCAGGCGAAAGTCTGACGTCTCGATAAGCCGTTCAACTGTCTAAGGATACAGGCACATGAAGACAGATTTTCGCTTGACAGTCGACTGGCATGCTTCTAGGATCGCGACGAGTCCAGCGCGCGTCGCCCCTTTCTCCGGCGCGTCGCCAAGGAGCCCCATGGCAGCCACAGTGGAAC
>DASZOV010000073.1:0-6350 GCA_035550595.1 Vicinamibacterales bacterium | reverse complement strand
CCCGGATTCCCGAACTGCCATGAAGCCAACCACGCACACACGAGAAGTGACCCTTGGCGCGCGCACGATCTCGATCGAGACCGGCAAGCTCGCCAAACAAGCCGACGGCGCCGTCGTCGTCCGATCGGGCGAGACGATGGTGCTCGTCACGGCCTGCCACGCGGCTGCGCCGCGCGAGGGCATCGATTTCCTCCCGCTGACCGTCGACTACCGCGAGTACACCTACGCGTCCGGGCGCATTCCCGGTGGCTTCTTCAAGCGCGAGGGCAAACCCGCGGAGAAGGAAGTGCTGACGAGCCGGCTCATCGACCGGCCGATCCGGCCGCTCTTCCCCGACGGCTGGCGCTACGAGACGCAGATCGTCGCGCTCCTCATCTCGGCCGATCGCGACAACGACGCCGACGTGCTGGCGATCACGGGCGCCTCGGCCGCGCTGTCGCTGTCGTCGGTGCCGTTCACGCGCACGATCGCCGGCGTCCGCGTGGGACTCATCGACGGCGCGTACGTCATCAATCCCACGTTCGCCGAGCGCAAGAAGAGCAAGATCGACCTCATCGTCGCCGGCCATCACGACGCCATCGTGATGGTGGAAGCGGGTGCGAAGGAAGCGACCGAGGAAGAGATGATCGGCGCGCTCGACGCCGCGCACCAGGCGATTCGCCGGATCGTCGCCGAGATCGACACGCTCAAGCAGGAAGTCGGCAAGACGAAGAAGACCGTCGACGTGAAGTCCATCGACGCCGACGTCGCGCGCGAGGTCGAGGCCAAGGTCTACGGGCCGCTCGCCGACGCGATGCGCCTCAAGGACAAGCTCGAGAACTACAGCCGCGTCGACGCCGTGCTGGCCGACTTGCTGGCGAGCATTCCGGAGGAAGACGCCGATCGCCGGCGCGCGGCCAAGGCCGTCTTCAAGGGCCTCAAAGAGAAGGTCATGCGCGACGAGATCCTCGAGCGCGGCCAGCGGCTCGACGGCCGGCGCTTCGACGAGATCCGTCCGATCTGGATCGAGACCGGCGTGCTGCCCCGCGTCCACGGCTCGGCCGTGTTCACGCGCGGCGAGACGCAGGCGCTCGTGAGCGCCACGCTCGGCACCGAAGACGACGCGCAGAAGATCGAGCTCGTCGACGGCGAGAGCTACAAGCGCTTCATGCTGCACTACAACTTCCCGCCGTTCTCGGTCGGCGAAGTGCAGTTCCTGCGCGGCCCGGGCCGCCGCGAGATCGGACACGGCGCGCTGGCCGAACGCGCGCTGACGCCGCTCATCCCATCTGACACGGAGTTCCCCTACACGGTCCGCGTCGTCTCCGACATCCTCGAATCCAACGGGTCGTCGTCGATGGCGTCGGTCTGCGGCGGGTCGCTCGCGTTGATGGATGCCGGCGTGCCACTGCGCGCGCCGGTGGCCGGCGTCGCGATGGGCCTCGTCATGGACGAGGCGTCGGGCAAGTGGGCCGTGCTCAGCGACATCGCCGGCGCCGAGGATCACTACGGCGACATGGACTTCAAGGTCACCGGCACGCGCACGGGCATCACGGCGCTGCAGATGGACATCAAGGTGTCGGGCATCACGCTCGACATCATGCGCAAGGCGCTCGAGCAGGCGAAGCAGGGCCGTTTCGAGATCCTCGACACGATGGCGACCGTCCTCGACGCGCCGCGGCCCGACATCTCGAACTACGCGCCGCGCATCGTGACGATCCGCATCCCGACCGAGAAGATTCGCGACGTCATCGGACCGGGCGGCAAGACCATCCGCGGCATCATCGAGAAGACGGGCGTGAAGATCGACGTCGAAGACGACGGCCGCGTGAACGTCGCGTCGAGCGACGAAGCCGCGGCGAGCAAGGCGCTCGCCATCATCAAGGAGCTCACGGCGACGCCCGAGCTGGACGCCACCTACATGGGCCGCGTGGAGCGCATCACCGATTTCGGCGCCTTCATCGAGATCATGCCCGGCGTCGACGGCCTGCTGCACGTCTCCGAGATCGCGAACTACCGCGTCAAGGACGTGCGCGACGAGCTGAAAGAGGGCGAGCAGGTGATGGTCAAGGTGATCAACATCGACCCGTCCGGCAAGGTGCGTCTCAGCCGCAAGGTCCTGCTCGCTCCCGACGAGGGCACGTCACCGCGCGATCCGCGTCCGGTCCATGACGCGCCCGACGGCGACGGCCCGCGCGACCACGGCCATCGTGGGCCGCGTGGCGACCGCGGCGGCCGTCCGCCCCGCCGTCACTGAACTGCTACAATCGCACTCGTCCCAGCCGCGCGCCGGTCATGCCCCGGCGCGCGGGGTTCTGTCTCATCCGTCCGGCCCCTCCGGACGATAAGACGACCGGACGTTCGTGGCATGCGGCACCTCCCCCGGCCGAGGCACCACGTACTACGTCTCAGTGTGAGGAGGGTCCCGTGTCGAAGCGCGTGCACCGCACCGACTCCCGTCCCATCTTCCTGGTGATCGCCGCGGCCCTGGCTGCGGTCACGGTCGCCGGCGTCGTGCTGGTCGCCCAGGCCCGCCGTGACTTCACCGTCGTCGCCCGCAAGTACGCGTTCTCGGTCGCCGGATCGAACACGGCCGAGATCCACGTCCAGCAGAACGACCTCGTGCACGTGACGTTCTCGACCGAGGACATCCCGCACAGCTTCACGATCAACGAATATCGCATCATGCGCCGCGCCGAGCCGGGCAAGCCCGTCTCGTTCGACTTCCGCGCCGATCGGCCCGGCCGCTTCCGCTTCTACTGCAGCCTGACGATCGACGAGAAGTGCCGCGACATGCAGGGCTTCCTCGTCGTCGATCCCGCGAAGTAACGTGACGCCGGCGCGCGCCGGCTAGCGGGCGACGAGGGAATCGACGTCCGAAGCCGACTGGCCTGTCGACCGGCGATACGTCTCGGCGAGGGCGAGCCGATCGGCGATTGGCGGGTGACGGTGATAGAGCCACCGCGTGACGAGCGACGGCCGATCCTCGACGAGATGACGCGCGCTGAGGCGGCGGATCGCCGCGCCGAAGGCCTCGACATGGCCCGTCGACTCGAGCGCGAAGCGATCGGCGCGCCGCTCCTGGCGGCGCGACTGGCCGTGCCGAATGGGCGTCGCCGCCAGCCAGACGAGTCCGGCCACGAACGCGACCGCGGGCAGTCGCGCGAGAAACGCCTCGCCTGACGCGCCGCCAATGGGCAGTCCCGCCACGCGAAGCACCAGATCCGCCGCGCCACACGCACACGTCCACAACGCCGCATCCAGCGCCAGCGTCCACCACACGTCACGATAGACGTGGTGCGCCAGCTCGTGCGCGACGACGACCGTGATCTCGTCGTCGGCCCAGGTCCGCGCGATCTCGGCCGAGAGCACGACGCGCCGTCCGCGCCCGGCGCCGAGCACCATCGCGGAGGCGCGTGCGGGATCGGGCGCGGCCCATTCGTCGATGCCCCTGAGCGGGACGCCCGATGTCGCAGCGAGCGCCTCGAGCCGCGCCGCGAGATCGCGGCGCGCGAACGGGCGCACGCCGGCGACGCGCGCGAACAGGACCGGCCCGACGCGCACCGCCACCGCCGCGGCCACGGCCATTCCGGCTCCGGCGAGCGTCCACCACCACGCACCCACGAGCGCGGCGGCACCGGCGGCGATCGCGGCCGCGCCAATTGCCAGCGGCAGCACGAGAAGCGCGCCCTGCAACTCACCGGCGATCACGTCCTCGACGGTTGCCTGCGGCTGACCGTAGGCACGCTCGACCTTGACCGCGAGATAGACGAGGGCCGGCAGCGCGGCGATCTCGCAGGCGATAGCCACGAGCACCACGACGCCGACGAGCGCGCCACTCGCGGCGAGGGGCGCCGGCCACCCGCGCACGATGCGCTCGGAGAGGCCGGCGATCCAGCCGGCGACGGGCGTCAACGCAACGAGCGCGAGCATCGCGCCGGTCGACAAGACGCTGGCCGAGCGCGCCCGGCGGCGGAGTCGCTGGTAACGCGCGGCCTTCGACTCGTTCATCGCCGAGCCTGGCCCCGACGTCGATGCCGGCGTGCGGCCATCGGAGCGTCCGTCAGTTGAGCTGGATCGAGATGAGTTTCGACACGCCCGGCTCCTCCATGGTGACGCCGTACAGACGCTTGGCGATCTCCATGGTCTTGCGGTTGTGCGTGATGAGGATGAACTGCGTGTGCGCTTGCATGCCCTCGAGCATCTCGACGAACCGGCCGATGTTCGCGTCATCGAGCGGCGCGTCGATCTCGTCGAGCAGGCAGAACGGGCTCGGCCGGTACTTGAAGATGGCGAACATCAGCGCCATGGCCGTGAGCGCCTTCTCGCCGCCCGACAGGAGCTGCACGTTCTGCAGGCGCTTGCCCGGCGGCTGCGCGATCATGTCGATGCCGCTCTCGGCTTCGTTCTCCTGATCGATCATCGTCAGCCCGGCGCGGCCGCCGCCGAAGAGTGTCATGAACGTCTGTTCGAAATGGCGATTGATGACCTCGAACGCCTCGGCGAACCGCTCGCGCGTCGTCTTGTCGATCTTGCGGATGGCCTCGCCGGTTTGTGCAATCGAGTCGAGCAGGTCCTGACGCTGCGTCGTGAGGAACGCGTGGCGCGTCTCGAGCTCGTCGAACTGCTCGATCGCCATCATGTTGACAGGACCGAGCCGATCGATCTTGCCGCGCAGCCACGCGATGACGTCTTCGGGCGTGGCCGCGGGTTCGGCGGGATCCGTCGATGGCTCGTCATCGACGGCGACCGCGATTGCGGCGTCTTGCGCGTCCGTATCGACACCTTCGCTCGCGGCAACCGCCGCGACGCTGCTGGCGTCGCCGGACTCGACGTCTTCCTCCTCTTCGACCTCGGCAGATCCAGCGGCACTCCCACGCATCCGAGGCGGCGTCAGGCCACCGGATGCATCGAGCGCGGCCACGGCCGCGACGACTTCGTCGAGCGGCGCGCCAACAGCTTCGACGGCGGTCTCGCGGAGATGCGCGAGATCCGCGTTGGCGCGCGCGAGCGACACGTCGAGGTCGGCCACCACGGCTCGGGCCGCGTCGTGGTCGTGGCGGGCGGTGCGAATTTCCTGGTCGCGCGCCGTGAACTCCGCACGCAGGCTGCCGACGCGCTCGTCGCTTTCGCGAATCTCGACCTTCAGCGTTTCGAGCGACGTGATGTTCTCGTCGAGCCGGCGTTCGGTCTCGACGAGCGATGCCGACAAGTCCGTCCGCCGCGTCTCGGTCTGCTGAATCTCGGCCGTGCGCGCGGCAATCCGCGCCTCGAGCTCGCGCGCGGCTTCGTCCAGGCGCGCGACTTCGGTGTCGAGCGCGGCGGCGCGCTCGACGAGCGCGGCCTGCTCCGTACGGCTCTCGGTCACGAGACGCAGCCGCGCCTCGGCTTCGTCACGCGCGGCCTGCAGGCGCGCGAACACCTGATCCAGGCTCGCCTGCGCGTCGCGCTGCTGCCCTTCGTGCGTCTCGATGGCCGCGGCCGCTTCGTCACCGCGGGCCGCCGCGGCGGTCCGCTCTTCTTCAGCCCGCGCGCGTTCCGTGGCCACGACGTCGAGCCGGCGCGTGACGCGGACACGATCGTCGCCCGCGCGCGTCGCCTGCGCCTCGAGGGCGACGAGGCGCTTTTCGTGCTCGTGCTGCTCCGTCCCCATGGCGGACAGCGCGGCCACGCCGGCCGCGATGGCCGCGTCCAGCTCCGCGAGGGTCGCCGTCATGCCGGCGACCTCGCCGGCTCCTGCTTTCACGCGCTCGCCGAGCGCTTCCACTTCAGCGCGCGTCTCGAGGATGCCGCGCGCGTCGCGTCGCGATCCGCCTTCGACGAGTCCGTGTCCGCGGAAGACTTCGCCCTGCCGCGTGACGACGGGCACTGACGCCGTGGCGGCGATCGCGCGCGCGTCGGCGACCGAGTCGACGACGAGCGCACGGCCGAGCAGGCGGCTGATGACGGCCGCGTGCGGACCGACGGCGCGCACGACGTCGGCCAGCGCGCGGGCGCCGGGCGGCACGACGAGCGGCGCGTCGGCGGGCGCCTCGGCCGCATCTTCGAGGACGACGAACCCGCAGCGGCCGGCGTCGCGCTCGGCGAGACGCGCGAGGGCCGCCGTGACGTCGGCGAGGCGATCGACGAGAACGTGCTGGAGCTGGTCGCCGGCGAGCGCCTCGACGGCGCGCTCGTACGAGCGCTCGACGATCAAGTGATCAGCGAGCGCGCCCCGCTGGCCGATGCCGCTCGCGGCATCGGCCAGGAGCAGCCGCGCGGCGGCGCCGAACGTCGCGCGGCTCGCCTCGAGCTGCTCGAGCGAGCGCAGCCGCGCTTCGTCGCCGGCGAGCGCCCGCTGGCGCTCGCCGAACGCGCGCGCGAGCGCGTCG
>DASZOV010000072.1:0-5285 GCA_035550595.1 Vicinamibacterales bacterium | reverse complement strand
CAGGCCCGCCGACATGGTGATGTTGTACAACACTTGGAACCCGAACCCCGACACGATGGCGACGACGAGCAGCGCGCCGACGCGATCGCGGGCGAGCTTGGCGGCGTCGAGGCTGCGCACGATCACGAACAGATACAGCCCCAGCGCCACGAGTACGCCGAGAAACCCCTGCTCCTCGGCCAGGACCGAAAACACGAAGTCGTTGTCGGCGACCGGCAGGAAGCCATATCCACCCTGCGTGCCCTGCCGGAAGCCCTTGCCGTAGAACCCGCCGGATCCCACTGTGATCCGCGCCTGGATCTGCTGATAGCCGGCCCCACGCGCATCCTTGCCGGGATCGAGGAACGTCGCGATGCGTTCCTTCTGGTAATCCGCCAGGCCGTACCGCCAGACCACGGGCGACAGCAGGAGCAACACGAGCGCGCCCATCCAGATCCACTTCAGCCGGAGGCCGGACATGTAGGTGACGCCCAGGAACACGGGCGCGAGCGTGGTCGCGGTCCCGAGGTCCGGTTGGCGGACGATGAGCAGGAACGGCACGGCGACGAGCGCACCGGCCGTGGCCAAGTCGCGGAGCGACCGCGCCGTGCGGCGGCCGTCGCCGAAGAACATCGCGAGCACGAGCGCGACGACGAGCCGCGCGAACTCCGACGGCTGCAGGCTGAACCCGGCGAGGCTGATCCAGCGCCGCGATCCACCAGCGACGACGCCGAAGAACATGACGTAGACGAGCGCGAGGACGAGCCCTCCGTAGATGACGAGCGACCGCTGCGCGAGCGTCCGGTAGTCGATCGACAGGCACACGACGAGCGCGACTACGGCAACGGGCACCGCATAGACCTGCGACCAGAAGCGCGCGCCCGGCTGTCCCGCGACGAGATCCCAGGTGACGCTGTAGATCGTCGACACGCCGACGAGCGTGAGGGCGAGCACGGCCGCGATGAGCGGCCAGTCGAGATGCGGCAGCAGACGCCGGTCGATCAACGCGCGGGGCTCACGGGAGAAGACGCGACGGCCGCTGGCCGTTGCGCCTCGACACAGGAGAAACGATCGGAGGCGGCGAGGATCGGTGACACGAGACGATCAGAGCGTACCGGCGGATGCCGCCGGTGTCGGTCGGTCAGCGGGCGGCGGGACCGTCGCTCCACCTGCGGTCTTCGTCGGCGCAGACGCCGGACTCGGCCGTTGGCTGGGCGCCGGTGGCAACGGCTTGCCTTCCTGCTTGGCGAAGAACGTCTCGAGCACGTGCCGTGCGATGGGCGTCGCCGCGGTGGCGCCCCATCCGCCGTGCTCGACGAAGATCACGCCCGCAATCTGCGGATGGTCTTTGGGCGCGTAGAACACGAACCAACTGTGATCGCGGTGCTCGAACGTGTCGCGCTTGTTCTGCAGCGAGACGACCTGCGCGGTTCCGGTCTTGCCCACGACGTCGTACCCCGCGATCCGCGCGCTCGTCGCGGTCCCGGCGGCGTTGACGGCCATCCAGAGGCCGTCGCGGACCGGGGCGAGCACGTCCGGCCGGAATGGAAACACGGACTTGGGCGCGGGCGGCGGGAGCGTCTGCCACCCATGGCCGTTGTCGGCGGCGCGCACGAAGTGCGGCGTCACGACGGTCCCGCCGTTGGCGACAGCCGAAATCATCGTGGCGAGTGCGATGGGCGTCACCGACACCTGGCCCTGGCCGATGCCAACCGAGACCGTTTCGCCCGGATACCAGCGATCGCCGGTCGTCTTGAGCTTCCACGCCGTCGACGGCACGAGGCTGTCGACCTCGCCCGGCAAATCGATGCCGGTCTTGCCCACCAGGCCGAGCCGCGCCGCGTACTCGTGGATGTCGTCGATCTTCATCATGCTGGCGAGCTTGTAGAAGTAGACGTCGCAGGACTGCTCGAGGGCATGGCGCAGGTCGAGCATGCCGTGGCCCTGCCGCTTGTCGCAGTGGAAGGTGTGGCCGTAGAGCGTGATGGATCCGGGACAGTACACCTGGTAGTCCGGCGTGATGAGACCTTCGTCGAGCGCGGCGAGCGCCATGACGATCTTGAACGTCGATCCCGGCGAGTACTTGCCCTGGACGAGCCGATCGGTCAGAGGCGTCCGTGGGTCGTTCGTGAGCGACGACCACGTCTGGTTGTCGATGCCGGTCGCGAAGTCGTTCGGATCGTAGGCGGGCAGGCTCGTCATGGCGAGCACTTCGCCGTTGCGTGGATCGAGAATCGCCGCGGCGCCCGCGTATCCGCCCGCGCGAAAGCCGTCCTCGAGCGCGCGCTGCAGGTCGTAGTCGATCGTGAGCTCCATCCGCTCGCCGCCGACGGGCTCTTCCTTCTCGAGCTCGTCCATCTCGCGGCCGACGCTGTTGACGACGACGAAGCGGTTGCCGTCGGTGCCCATCAGCTCGCTGTTGTAGGTCTTCTCGAGCCCCGCCTGTCCGACGATGGCGCCCGGCTGCAGATTGGCGCCGGCGAACTCGGCCGAGTTGATCTGCGCCTCCTGGATTTCGCCGACGTAGCCGAACAGGTGCGCGGCGAGATCGTCGGGATACTTGCGCGTCGGCACTTCCTGCACGACGACCTCCGGCAGCTCGAGCCGGTGCGCCGCGACGGCCGCGACCTGCGCGAACGACGCGTGCTCGATGACCGGCAGCGGCCGGAAGAGCGGTTCGCGCCGGTGCCGCGCGACGGCGTCGCGGACGCGCGCCGGATCGACGCCCGTGATCGACGCGAGCCGCGCAACCGTCTCGTCGAGGTGCACGGCCTGCTCGCGCACGATGGCGATCGTGAAGGAGTTCTGGTTCTCGACGAGGACGCGGCCGCTGCGGTCGAAGAGCACGCCGCGCGGGGCGCGCAGCGGAATGGCGCGCAGATGGTTGTTCTCCGCCATCTCCGCGTACTTGGCGTTCTGGACGACCTGCAATACCCAGAAGCCGACGGCCAGCGCGCACACGCAGACGACGAACCCGATGCGCAGGGCGAGGAGCCGCCCTTCGTCGTTCACGCGCCGGTCGTCGAACGAGCTGAGCATGGGATGGGAAGCCGTTACCAGCGGCGTCGGCTCAACGTCGATCGCCGGCTCGCGCGTTGCCGCGCCACGAGGCCCGGCATGGCCCCGGCCACGTGAAACGCCACGAGCCCGATGATCGCGTTGACCGCGGTCTCCGCCAGCATAGCGCCGACGGGCAGCCCGGGCCAGTGTTGATCGATGAGCGCGAGCAGTCCGAACACGATGAGCCGGTGCACGAGCGTCGCTCCCGCCACGATGATCATCCGTGCAGAAGGACGCACGAGCACGAACTGCGTGCCGATGACGCCCGCGCCGCAGCCGACGATCGTCTTCGCCAGTCCACCCACGCCGACGATGCCGCCGGCGAGCACGTCCTGAAGTAGCCCGCCAATCGTGCCGCCGAGAATCCCCGCCACCGGCCCCCACTGGAGTGCCGCGAAGACGACGCCCACGAGCACGAAGTCGAAGACGAGCCGGCCGCCAGCCGTATAGCGCGCGAGCGCGACCTGCAGGAGCGCCGCGACGACGACCGTCGCCACGATGGCCGTGAGCTTCACGACGGTCCGCCTGTCGCCGGTGCCGGACGGGCGAGGACGATCAGCACGACGTCGACGTGCGAGAAATCGACGGCCGGGCGGATGACGATCTGCCGGTCCGGCGTGCCGGGCGCGACCACGCGCTCGACGACGCCGACGAGATACCCGGATGGATAGATGCCGTCCTGGCCCGACGTGACGACGCGCTCCCCCACCTGCACGTTGGCGAGCACGGGGACGTACTCCGCGCGGAGCACCGGCTCGCTGCCGCCACCGAGCGCGATGCCACCGGCGTTCGCGCGCTCGAAGGTGACCGCGGCCGCGGCCTGCCGGCCGATGAGGAGCTGCACAGTCGCCGCGTGCGGCGCGAGCGGCGCGATGACGCGGCCGACGACGCCGCGCGCCGAGATCACCGCCATGTCCGGCGTCACGCCATCGTCTGATCCACGGTCGAGCGTCACGGTCCAGGAACTGGGCGACGGATTGCCGGCGATGACGCGCGCGGTCAGCGTCGGCACGGCCTGCGTCGCACGCAGGCCGAGCGCCTCTTCGAGCGCGTGCGTGCGCGCGGCGAGCGCCTGCGACTCTTCGAGCTTCGTGGAGAGATCGAACACTTGTCGCTTCAGCGCGTCGTTCTCCACCGCTGCGCCGTGCAGCGCCAGGTAGTGCGCCCAGACGTCGTGAATGCCGTGACCGATCCCCGTCATCACGTGCTGCACGGCCGCGAAGCCGTCAAAGGCGAGCGACTCGACGATCGGCAGCCCGCTCCTCGACTGCACTTGGGCCGAGATGAGCAGAATGTGTCCGAGACAGGTGACGACGAGCAGCGACAGCGTGGGACGGCGGAGCACGTGGCCTCGAAAGGGACGTCCGGCCACATGGTACAGGAAACCTCAGTACCTGAGTACCTGTGGCCGGGATCAAGTTAGAAGTTCGAAGCCAGAAGCCAGAAGTGCGTCAGCCACTCAATCCAGCGAGATCTTTCGCAGCAGTTCGAAGTTCGACAGCATCTTGCCGGCGCCGAGCACGACCGTCGAGAGCGGGTCTTCGGCCATGGCAACCGGCAGGCCGGTTTCCTCGCGCAGGCGTTTGTCGAGATTCTTGAGCAGCGATCCGCCGCCCGTGAGCACGATGCCGCGATCGACGATGTCGGCCGAGAGTTCGGGCGGCGTGCGCTCGAGCGCCACGCGCACGGCGTCGACGATCACGTTGACCGTCTCGGCGAGCGACTCCCGAATTTCTTCGTCCGAGATCGTGATCGTCTTCGGCACGCCCTCGATGAGATGGCGGCCCTTGATCTCCATCGTGAGCCGCTCCTCGAGCGGAAAGGCCGACCCGAGCTCCATCTTGATCTGCTCAGCCGTGCGTTCGCCGATGAGGAGGTTGTACGTCTTCTTGATGTACTGGATGATCGCGTCGTCCATCTCGTTGCCGGCGACGCGGATCGCCTTGCTGTAGACGATGCCCGCGAGCGAGATGACGGCGATGTCGGTCGTGCCGCCGCCGATGTCGACGACCATGTTGCCCGAGGCTTCTTCGATCGGCATGCCGGCGCCGATGGCGGCGGCCATCGCCTCCTCGACGAGGTAGACCTCACTGGCCTTGGCGCGGTAGGCGCTGTCCTTGACGGCGCGCTTCTCGACCTGCGTGATCTCGGACGGCACGCCGATGACGATGCGCGGGCGCACCCACATGGTGCGGTTGTGCGCCTTCTTGATGAAGTGCGCGAGCATCTTCTCGGTGACCTCGAAG
>DASZOV010000071.1:0-29511 GCA_035550595.1 Vicinamibacterales bacterium | reverse complement strand
ATCGATCCAGAGCCGCCGCCGGCGGCCGACGCCCACCGGCAGATCGTGTCCGGGTTCCATGACGAAGCCCAGCGACGCGTAGCCGCCCGGCAGCTTGTCGCGGCAGACCGACGGCAGCGCCTGGAACACCCAATACGGCGGCAGCGCACCGCCGACCGGCGCGAGCAGCGACACGCCCGGCTCGCTGCCAATCGATCCGTATTTGAAGTGCTCGACGATGTCCGAGTAGGTCACCGGCCGATCGACCGAGATCGA
Organism: Vicinamibacterales bacterium; assembly: GCA_035550595.1. Lineage (GTDB taxonomy): Bacteria > Acidobacteriota > Vicinamibacteria > Vicinamibacterales > SCN-69-37 > CALFMR01. The sequence goes on along the minus strand of DASZOV010000071.1, from coordinate 29,256 downwards.
CACCGCCACCCACATCGCACCTGCGACAAAGACGACGAGCGCGGCCCAGAGCGCCCAGCGCACGACGCTGCGGCACGTCGTCCAGAACGACGATCCGGCCATGACGCGCTCCAGCTCAGACAAAGGCCGGCGGATCGAACACCGACATGATCTGGGCGAGCATCGCCTCGCGACTCGCGAAGCGGCTTTCCTCGTAGCAGCCGATCGGGTGCTCGACCACGTGGACGAGGCACTTGTTGCAGTAGGTGCAGGGCTTCTCCGCGCGATCGCGGCCGGCGGCGAACTGCTGCACGAGGTCATTGTTGGCGACGAGCGGCCGCGCCATGCTCACCGCGTCCGTGTCGCCGCGATCGATCGCGGCGCGGATGACCGACGCCGTCTGGAAGCCGCCCGTGCAGACGACGGGCACGGTCACGGCCTGCTTGATCGCGCGCGCGTCGGGCAGGAGCGCGCCCTCGATCTTGTCAGCCGGCACGCCGGCGTCGAGCCACGCCTTGCGAAACGCGGCGCCGGTGACCTTGCCGCGAAACAGCAGCAGGTTGCGGAAGGTGTCGTGGCCGCTCGACGCGAGCTGCTCGTAGGTCTGGCCGAGCACGTCGATCGGCAGGTCCGCGCCGGCCGGATTCTTCGGGTGCGGGAACGAGCTGCCGGTCGACACGTGAATCGCGTCGACGCCGGCCGCGACGAGCCACTGACACACCTGGATGGATTCGTCGATCGTGTTGCCAGCCTTTTCGAGCCGCAGCTTGAGGAACAGCAGGTCGTTCGCGTGCTCGACCGCGCTGATCTTCATCTGCAGATGGAAATCGCGTCCGACGCGCGCGCGGATCGCCTTGACGATGTCGACGACGAAGCGAGCGCGGTTCTCGAGTGAGCCGCCGTACTCGTCCGTGCGGTCGTTGATCGCCGAGCTGAGGAACTGCGTGATGAGATAGCCGTTCGCGCCGTGCAGCTCGACGCCGTCGAGCCCCGCGTCGCGCGCGCGTCGCGCGCCCTCGGCGAACGCGGCGACCGTGTCCTTGATGTCCTGGAGCGTCATGCGCGTGCACTCGAAGCCGTGCAGCGGATCGCGCGTGTCGGTCGAGCTCAGGCCGATCGGATACTCGATGCCGGGGATGTCGCGCTGCCGGCCGCCGTGGCTGAGCTGCAGGATGTACTTGCAGTCGTGCTGGTGGACCGCTTCGCCGACCTTGCGCCAGAACGGCGTCGTCCGATCGCTGTGGATCGTCGCGTAGTTCGGCATGATGCGGCCGATGATGAGCACGGGCACGTAGGACGAGATGATCGCGCCGACGCCGCCCTTGGCGAACTTCAGCTCCCAGTTGAGCCGGGCCTGCGTGCCCGTGCCGTCGTAGTTGTCGAGGCGTCCGGCGATGTTCGACCGAAAGACGCGGTTCTTGACGGTGAGATTCCTGAACGCGAGCGGCTGGAAGATCGCATCGGACATGGCGACACCTCGGACGGGCTTTCGCCGAATGAAACGGTCTTACCGAACACCGCGAACGACGCCGCGAGACGCCCCACGTCCTCGGAGGAACGAGGGAGCAGCGGCATGCGGCCTCCCCTCGTGTGGGAGGCAAATGCTGGGAGGAGCGGCGACATTCAAGCACACCCACCGTTTGAGAGCAAGGCCGTGCTACTCTACGCGGCACCCCAGCAGCAGGAGACCCGGGCATGGCCCCTCGATCCTGGTCGTCGCGTCTGAAGGTCGTCCGTTCGGCCGCGGCGGCCGCGATCCTCGCGGCGCTCGCCGGCTGCTCGCATCCCGGTGTCCCCGGCCATGTCGAAGACGAAGCGTTGCGTGCGGGACGCACGGTCGCGTCGTTTCCCCCGGCCGACGAGGACTACTTCCATGACATGGACGGCGGCGTCACGCTCGATCGCGGCGACGTCATGGGCCGGAACATGTGGCTCGTCTGGACGGGCGGCAACGATCGGTTCTGGGATGAAATCTCCGCGACGAGCTTCGGCACGCTCGATCTGCTGAAGACGATCTCGTCGCACTCGACGCTGCCCTACACGCGCGACACGCGCTGGACGTACCTCGGACTCGTCAACGAGCCGTGCTACACCAAACCGACCGGTCCGGATCCCAATCACTTCGGCCTCTGGATCGATCAGCGCGATCCGTCGTGCGCGCCCGATCCGTTTGCCGACGCGACGAAATATCCGGGCGTCCGCCTCGGCGCGCGCGGCACGACCGTGCCCGTCGGGTCGTACTATGGCGAGCCCACCGGCATCGTCGGGCTGCGGCTCTTCCCGAATCCGGCGTTCGACGAGAAGGCCAAACGGAACTGGAACGCGGAGCGCTACTACCGCGATCCGAGCTACTACCTCTCGCGCGATCTCGTGAAGCCGTATCGCGTCGGGATGTCGTGCGCGTTCTGCCACGTCGGGCCCAATCCCATCCACGCGCCGGCCGATCCCGAACATCCGGCGTGGGCCGATCTCAGCTCGAACGTCGGCGCGCAGTACTTCTGGGTGGATCGCATCTTCAACTGGCAGGGCGACCTCAACAAGGGCAGCTACTTCTACCAGCTCTTTCACACGTCGCGGCCCGGATCGCTCGACACGTCGCTCGTCTCGAGCGACAACATCAACAACCCGCGCACGATGAACGCGGTCTACGACCTGCCGGCGCGCATGGCGCTCGCGCGCCAGTTCGGCCGCGAGACGATCGCGGGCGGCGAGCGCGACAACCGGCAGTTCAACGACTACGTCCCGGCGACCGATCCGCTGGCCGCGTTCTTCACGCCGCCCGGCACCGTGTGGACGCCGCGCGTGCTCAAGGACGGGTCGGACTCGGTCGGCGCGCTCGGCGCGCTCAATCGCGTCTACCTGAACATCGGCCTCTTCAGCGAGGAGTGGCTGCTGCACTTCCAGCCGCTCATCGGCGGCCGGCCGATCACGCCGATTCCGATCGCGACCGCCGAACGCAACTCGGTCTACTGGCAGGCGACCGAAGCGCAATCGATCCACATGGCGACGTTCTTCCTGCACACGACGGCGCCGCACCACTTGAAGGACGTGCGCGATGGCGGCACGTACCTCGACGCCGACGCCGCCACGCTCCATCGCGGCAAGGAAGTCTTCGCCGACTACTGCGCGCGCTGCCATTCGAGCAAGCTGCCGCCGCTGCCGGCCGGGCTCGACTTCAACGCGTGCAACGGCCGCGACTATCTCTCGTGCTGGGATCGTTACTGGACGTGGACGAAGACCGACGACTTCAAGCGGCAGATGACAGCGATCGTCCTCGACGATCACTTCCTCGACGACAACTATCTCTCGACGGATCTACGCGTGCCCGTGACGCTCGTCGGCACCAACGCGTGCAGTCCGGTCGCGACCAACGCGATTGCCGGCAACATCTGGGACAACTTCTCGTCCCAGTCCTACAAGTCGCTGCCCTCGGTCGGCACGATGACCGTCCGCAATCCCATCACCGGCGCCTCGTCCGAGTTCACGTTGCCCGGCGGCGGACGCGGCTTCATCCGGCCGCCGTCGCTCATCAGCGCATGGTCGACGGCGCCCTTCTTCCAGAACAACAGCCTCGGCCGCTTCAATCCGAGCCCGTCGGTCGACGCGCGCGTCGGCGTCTTCCACGACGCGATGGAACAGTTGCTCTGGCCCGAACGGCGGCCGAAGGACGCGATCTTCGCGAACGACAACGAGCCCGGCGTGGGCGTGATCGATCGCACGACGGCCGACAGCTCGATCTGGGTGCCTTCGGGCTACGTGCCGCCGCCGCTGCGACCGCTCCTCGGCTTCGGTCAGCGCACGTTCCCGTTCCTCTTCCGCAACGGCGAACTGACGATCGGGCCCATCCCGAAGGGCTTTCCCGTCAGCCTTCTCGCCAACGCGGATCTGACGGGCGCCGATCTCCCCGACGCCGAGCGTCGCGCGCGGCAGAAGGAGCTCGTGCATCTGCTCAAAGTGCTGAAGCACGACGTCGAGGACGGCCGCGACATCTTCGCGGATCCGGTCCTCGTCAACGGCCTGCTCGCGACGAGCAAGTGTCCGGACTTCGTGGTCAACAAAGGCCACTACTTCGGCACGAGCCTGCAGCCGGACGAGGCGCCGCTCAGCGACGCCGACAAGCAGGCGCTCATCGCCTTCATCGAGACATTCTGACGTGAGCGATCACCAGGATCGGAACGGCGTGACGCGCCGCGACGTGCTGAAGATCGGCGCGGCCGCGGGCGCGATGGCGGCTGTCCGCCAGACGCGCGCGGCGCCGGGCTCGTCGCCGCGGGGCGCTGCGACGCCCGCGGATGCGCAAACGGCTGCGACGCAGGACGCGACGACCGACACCTCCTCCTTCACGCCGGACTTCATCGTCGTCGGGTCCGGCGCTGGCGGTGGAACCGTGGCGGCGCGACTGGCGGAGCGCGGCTTCCGTGTGCTCGTGCTCGAAGCCGGCCGCGACGGGGCGACGCTTCCAACCGACGAGCGGCCCGAAGACTACACGGTGCCGGCGTTCCATCCCTTCGCCACCGAGAATCCGGCGATGCGCTGGGATTTCTGGGTGCGCCACTACTCAGACGACGCGCAGCAGCGGCGCGATCCGAAGTACCGCGAGACGTTCGATGGCCGCCGCGTCGACGGCGTCTGGTATCCGCGCGCGGCGGCACTCGGGGGCTGCACGGCGCACAACGCGATGATCTTCGTCGCGCCGCACGACGCGGACTGGAACGGGCTGGCCGACATCACGGGCGATCGATCGTGGGAAGCGGACCGGATGTGGACGTACTTCCAACGCGTCGAGCGCTGTCGGTACCGGCCGTGGGAGCGCGCGCTCGCGCGCGTCGGCCTGAATCCGAGCGGACACGGCTGGTCGGGCTGGCTCGACGTCGAACACGCGGTGCCGCGCGCCGCGATGCGCGGCCGCGATCTCCGCCGCGCGATTCTCGACTCGATCGCCGCGGGCGCCGGCGTTTTCGGCCCGGCCATCGGCGATCCCGCGCGCTGGAAGAGCGCCGCGGATCCGAACGACGCGCGTGCCGCGCGCGCGGGCGCCGTCGGTCTTCGCTACACGCCGCTCTCGACGCGCGACCACGTGCGCGTCGGCGCGCGCGAGCGCCTGCTCGACGTCCAGGCGCGCTATCCGGATCGCCTGCGGATCGAGACCGACGCGCTCGCGACACGCGTTCTCCTCGACGGCACGCGCGCGGTCGGCGTCGAGTATCGGAAGGGCGAACGGCTCTATCGCGCGCATCCGTCGCCGAACGCGATGCCCGGCGACTTGCGGCAGGTCCGCGCCGCGCGAGAGGTCATCCTCGCCGGCGGCGTCTTCAACACGCCGCAGCTCCTCATGCTGTCGGGCATCGGGCCGGCCGACGTTCTCGGCCAGCACGGGATTCCCGTCCGCGTCGATCTCGCCGGCGTCGGCCGTCATCTCCAGGATCGCTACGAAGTCGGCATCGTCAACCGCATGGCGTTCGACGCGTGGAGCGCGCTCGACGGCGCGACGTTCACGACCGGCGACGCGCAGTACCAGCAGTGGTCCGCGCACCGTGACGGCGTGTACACGACGAACGGATCACTCCTCTGCGCGATTGCCGAATCGAGTCCCGGGCTGCCCTCGCCCGATCTTTTCTGCTACGCGCTCCTCGCCGACTTCCAGGGCTACGAGCCCGGTTACTCGGCGCGCTTGCCGAAGAATCCGAACTGCCTCACGTGGGTCGTGCTGAAAGGACACACGAACAACGTCGCCGGTACCGTTACACTGCGCTCGGCCGACCCGCTCGACACGCCCGTGGTGGACTTCCGGTATTTCGAAGAAGGCAGCGACGCCACGGGGGACGATCTCCGTGCGGTCGTCGCCGGCATGAAGCTCGTGCGCACGCTCACGCGTCGGCTCGCCGAGGATGGTCTCGTCGCGCGCGAGGAACTCCCCGGGGCGGACGTCGAGAGCGACGCCGCGCTCACGACTTTTGCCCGCGATCACGCCTGGGGCCATCACGCGTCCTGCACGTGCCGCATCGGCGATCGCGACGACGGCGGCGTCTTGTCGGGCGACTTCCGCGTCCACGGCACCGAAGGCCTGCGCGTCGTCGACGCGTCGGTCTTCCCCCGCGTGCCGGGACTCTTCATCGTCAGCGCCGTCTACATGATTGGCGAGAAGGCGGCTGACGCGATTGCCGCGACCTACCAGCGAGGCGACTCATGACGACGAACATCGTGCACGTGACCGTGGCGCTGGCGATCGTCGCCGGCGGCGCCGGCTGCTCGCTCGCGACAGCCGTTCGACAGAACTCCGATGCGATCGCCGAAAGCTCGGCGACGATCAAGGACAACACCAACGCCGTGCGCGAATCGACGACGGGCACGGGCGCGCTCGTGCCGGCGCTGCAGCACGTCGGCCAACTCGAGCAACCGATGACCGCCGTGGCCGCGCTCGGTCCATCGCTCACCGGCGTGGCCGCGCTCGACGGCCCGATGCGCAACCTGGCCGGACTCGACGCGCCGATGACGCGACTCGTCGGCCTGCAGCCCAGCCTCGACGCCGCGGCCGGCCTCCGCGATCCGCTCGCGCACGTCGCCGACATGCGCGCGAGTCTCGAGAGCGTCGCCGCGCTGCAGCCGTCGCTCGATCGCGTGTCGTCGCTCCAGACGACGCTGGCCGACGTGGCGAGTCTTCGCGCGCCGATGAACGATCTCGGACAGCTTCGCCAGCCGCTCGAACGCGTGGGCGCGCTCGGCGACACGCTCGCGCGTCTCGGCCCGATCATCGCGATCGCCGGCCATCCCATCGCGATCGTGTTCCTCGCGCTCCTCGCGCTCGCGGCGTGGGGCGCGGTGACGTTCGTTGCCGTCCGGGCGGCGATCCGGTCGGCGGCACGCGACGGCGCGCGGCCCTAGCTCGAAGGCGCTCGCATCGACAACGCCAACGCCTTTTCCTTCCGACGTAGACTCTTCATCCTTATGGCGAAATCCACACGACGGCGTCCCACGAAACGCCCGCGTCGCCCTGCGACACGCCGGCCGAGGCGCACGGCCCCTCGCGATCGCGAGCCGTCGCTCACCGATCGCTTCTCGAAGATGTTCGCGCCACCGGAACTGTACGACGAAGCGAAGCGTCGCGAATGGCGGCTCGGCGACACGCCCGAAGCGCGCGGGCCGTACGTCATCGAGCTGAACCTGCAGCACATCCAGGGCCTGGTCGGCGCGGCCGGCGCGCTGGAAACGCTCTACCGTGAGGTCGCGCCAAAGGCGCCGCCGCTCGTCCGCATCGCACACACCTACTACCGCGGCGAGATGACGCCACGCGAATGGCAGGCGCTCCTGGCGGCCGATGGCCGGCGCGCGACCGCGGCCGCGCGCGCCGAATCGAAGCCGGGCGTGAAGATCGATCCGATGCAGCACCGCGCGATCTACAAGCTGTGGCCGGACTTCCCGGTCAAGAGCCAGATCTACCGGTCGATGCCGACGATCAAAGCCGACGCGGCGCTCCGGTCCTACGACGCCGCCGGCCGCGGCGTCGTCTGGGCCGTGCTCGACTCGGGCATCGACCGCACGCACCCGCATTTCCGCACGGGCGCGACGACGCTCGTCGAGGCACCGGAGGTGCGCGATCTGCACCGGTCGTTCGTCGCCGCCGCCGGCACGTTCGCGGGCTTCGCGACCGAAGGCGCGCTCCTGCCGGATCCGGACGAGCCCGGCATCAGCGCCGACGAGCGGCGATCGCGCATCGACGCGCACGTCGCCGCTGCGCTCACCGACGAGTTCGGCCACGGCACACACGTCGCCGGCATCATCGCCGGCGCCGCGCCTCGCCCTGCCGCGGCCGACGCGCCGGCCACGGTCTGCGCGCTCGAGCGCGTCTATCGCGCCAACGAATCCGGCGATGCGACGTCGCGCGACTACGACGCGGTCGCCCATCACGACGCCGAGCTCTTTCACGGCGTCGCGCCCGAGTGCCGGCTCATCAGCCTGCGCGTGCTCGACGCCGAGGGCGGCGGCCGCTCGAGCGACATCATCCGCGCGCTCGCCTACATCCGCGAAAGCCTCAACGACAACCCGAAGATGCTGCGCGTCCACGGCGTGAACCTCAGCGTCGGCTACGACTTCGACGCCGAGATGTTCGCCTGCGGCCAGAGTCCCGTCTGCGCCGAAGTCAACCGTCTCGTTCAATCCGGCGTCGTCGTCGTGGCCGCGGCGGGCAATACGGGCTACGGCACCGTGGGCGCGCAGACGCGCGCGACGAAGGTTGGGCTCTCGAACACGATCAACGATCCGGGCAACGCGGAGCTCGCGATCACGGTCGGCGCCACGCACCGCGACTCGCCGCACACCTACGGCGTGTCGTATTTCTCGTCGAAGGGACCGACCGGTGACGGCCGACTGAAGCCGGATCTCGTCGCGCCAGGCGAGCGCATCACGTCGTGCGCGACGGGCGCGCGGCTCGCCGCGGCGCTCAAGTCCACGCGCCCCGACCCGGTGGCGGCCGCCGCGACCGGCAGCGCCACGCCTGCACCAGAGGTCGCCTACTACATCGAGGACAGCGGGACGAGCATGGCCGCGCCGCACGTCTCGGGCGCGATCGCCGCATTCCTGTCGATTCGCCGCGAGTTCATCGGCAAGCCGCTCGACGTGAAGCAGGTCTTCACGTCGTCGGCGCTCACGCTCGGACGCGAACGGTACTTCGAAGGGCACGGGCTGGTCGACCTGATGCGGGCGATCCAGTCCGTCTGATCACGGGAGGCGATCATGGCCATCGTACGATTCGACGTCGAGTTCACGAAGACGGGCAGCCTGTACAAGAAGGCGCAGGTCGACGCGCTCGCGGCCGGTCTCGCGGGCGTCACCGATCTGCTCGTGGTGTCGCACGGCTGGAACAATGACATGGCGGATGCGCGCGCGCTCTACGACGCGCTCCTCGGCAACGTGTCGGCGATCTTCGACCACGCGGCCGACGCGAACGCGCCGGCGGCGATCAAGCGGCTCGCGGGCCGCACGTACGCCGCGTGCCAGGTGTTCTGGCCGAGCAAGAAGTTCGCGGACTCGGATCTCATCCCCGGCGGCGGCGCCGCGTCGGCGACCACGGCGAACGACCACGCCCTCGATCGGGTGCTCGCCGCGTTGAAGGAAGATCCCGTGCGGCTCGGTGGCCACGATCGGCCGGCGGCGCGCGTCAAGGCGATCGACCGCGCCATCAAGGCGCTCGGCGACATCGAACACGATCCCAAGGCGCGCCAGACGTTCGTCGACGCGATCCGGCAGGCCGTGGGCCGCGGCCCGTCGGCGAAGGAACGTGACGACGGGTCGTCACACTTCTTCGAGGACGACGCGGAGACGCTGTTCACGAATCTCGCGCAGCCGGTGAAGGCGCCGGTGGGCCGAGGGAGCGGCGGCGCGACAGACGTGGGATCGGCGGGCGGGGCGGCGGGGCTCGGCGATCTGCTGTCAGGCGCGAAAGCGGCGGCGCGGCGCATCGCGAACTACGCGACCTACTACCAGATGAAAGATCGCGCAGGCGTCGTCGGATCGAAGGGACTCGCTCCCGTGCTCGCGACGTGCCGCAAGGCGACCCCCACGGTGCGGCTGCACCTGGTCGGCCACAGCTTCGGCGCGCGGCTCGTCACGGCCGCCGCGTCCGGCCTGGCGCCGCACTCGCACGACGTCACGATCTCGCTGCTGCAGGGCGCGTTCTCGCACAACGCGCTCTCGGGCGACTACGGCGATGGCAAGCCCGGCTTCTATCGGACGGTGCTCGCCGACGCACGCGTCTCGGGGCCGGTGATCATCACGCACACGAAGAATGATCAGGCGGTCGGCGTCGCCTATCCGCTGGCGTCGCGGCTGGCGGGAGAGATCGCCGCCGCGCTCGGCGACGAGAACGACCCGTACGGCGGCATGGGTCGCAACGGCGCGCAGCACACCACCGAAGCGACCGGCCACGACGCCACGCTCGGCTCGGTCGGCCACGCGTACACGTTCGCGCCCGGCACGGTGAACAACCTGCTCGCCGACGCGGTGATCAAGGATCACAACGACGTCACCGGCGGCGAGGTCGCCTATGCGGTGTTGTGCTGCACGGCAGGGCTGGGCTGAAGGGCGCCTTCGGCTGCCGCTGTCAACTTCGAATTTTGAACTTCGAACTTCGAAATGGGTTCCCGGTTCTCCCCGACTCTGAAGGTCGGGGCCCCACGAGAATTTCAAAGGACGCGCCGAAGGCGCCTCCTTCGTTCGCAGTTCGAAGTTCGCAGTTCGAAGTTTGCCGCTCAGTTCATGACGAACGCGTAGAGCGTGTCGCCGACGGCTGCGAGCACGTACTGGCGGCCGTCGAGCATGTACGTTTCCGGCGCATTCGAGATGTTGCCGATGCGGCTGTGCCAGATCGGGTTGCCGTTGGTCGCGTCGAACGCGACGAAGTTGCCGCTGCCGTCGCCCGAGAACACGAGCTTCCCGGCCGTCGTGAGCAGCCCGCCACCTCCGCCGCCCTCGAACTTGTGCCGCCACGCGATCGCGCCCGTCGTCGGATTGATCGCGGTCAGGTAATCACCGAGCGACCCGAGGTTGAACACGGACTTGCCACCGAGTCCCATCGACCCGCGCGGATCGGGATCGGTCAGGTAGACGATGTTGAAGCCGTTGTGCTCCTGGATGTAGAAGAGCCCGGTGTCCGGCGAGTAAGCCGGCGGTGGCCAGTTCGTGACGCCACCTTCAACCGGCGAGACGAGCGATCCCGGAATCGTCGCTTCCTTGCCGGCATCCGGCTCGACCACACCATTCGGCCGCAGCCCCTTGCCCCAGTTCGTCGTGCTGCCATAGCGCGTCGTGACGACGTGCTCGCCCGTCACACGATCGACCGTGAAGAAGTAGCCGTTGCGCGCCGCGGTCGACACGAGCTTGCGCGGCTTGCCGTCGACGACCGCGTCGATGAGGATCGGCGTCTGCGCGGAATCCCAGTCATGCGTGTCGTGCGCCGACGTCTGGAAGTACCATGCCATCTTGCCGGTATCGACGTGCACGGCCATGAGTGTGCACGTGAAGAGGTTGTCGCCCTTGCGGCCGACGCCCGTGTAGCCGGGCGTCGGGTTGCCCGTGCCGAAGATGTAGAGACGCGTCTCGGGATCGAACGAGCCGGGGATCCACACCTGCCCGCCGCCGTGCCGTGCCGCGTCGAGGTTCGGCCAGGTGTTGAGGCCAGGATCGCCGTCTTTCATCGGCACCGTATAGAACTTCCATTGCAGTGCGCCGGTCTCCGGATCGAACGACTGCAGGAATCCCGGTGAATCGAGGTCATTGCCCGTCCCGACGAGCACGTGGTTGTCGACCACGACCGGCGCCATCGTCGAGAAGTACTGCTGATCGAAGTCGGAGATGACCGTGTGCCAGCGTTCCTCGCCCGTTCGCGCGTCGAGCGAGACGAGATAGTCGTCCGGCGTCTCGACGAACAGGTAGTTGTGCCACATCCCCATGCCGCGGCTGCCGATGTGCGTGCCGCCCTTGGTCTTCCAGAAGTAGTGCCAGAGCTCGTGGCCGTCGTGCGCGTCGAGCGCCCAGACGTTGTCCGGCGCCGAGATGTACAGCACGCCGCCGACCTGCAGCACGGCGCCCTTGATGTTGGCCGCCGAGCCGTTGCCGAACTCGCCCGTGCCCTCGCCGCCGACGATCGTCGCTGCGCCGCCGCCGCGGCCGAAACCGCCGCCGGCCGGCACGCCGGCGGTGATCTGGCCGACCCAGCCGAGCGAGAGGTGCTTGACCGTTTCCCGATCGACCTGCGTGAGCAGGCTGTAGCGCCGGCCCGTGTAGTCGCCTGAGTAGGTGGGCCACTCGTCGGCGAGCGGCTTGTAGATGTCGGCCGGATTCAACCCGCCCTGGTTGCCGGGCGGCAGCCCAGCGGCCGCCGGCTTCGGTCCTGGCGTGGGGACTGGCGCCGCGGCGTTCTGTCCCGCGAGGAGCGCGATCGGCGCGACAACGAGTGACGTCGTGAGAATCAGGGTCTTCGCAGTCATTTCAGGGTCACCAGGTAAGCCGTCACGTCGTGGATGTCCTTGTCCGTGTAGGTCGGCAGCAGATTGCGGTGCGGCGCCCGCGGATCGTGGACCTCGACCTTCGGCAGATCGCCATGACGCTCGAACGTGCGCTCGAGGCCGTTCGCCGGATCGATCGTGACGATGAAGTCGTCGAGGCGCACGAGCCGGCCTTCGACCGTTTGTCCGGACGCCAGCGTCACGGTGGCCGTCACAGGATTCTCGGCTCCCGCGCCCGCGCCGCGGCCACGTCCGCCGCCCGCGCCGCCGGCAACCCAGGTGTTCTGGAGCGTGACGGGATCGGCGATGCGCGAGGCGAGGCCGGCCAGGTCGCCGGTCGCCGAGTGGCACGCGCTGCACTTGGACTGAAAGTAAGCCTGCCCTGCCTGCGCGTTGCCGACGACGATGTTCAGCACGACGGGCGGTCCGGGCGGCGGCGCGCCCTGGCCGCGGGCCGACCGCAGCACGTCGTGAATGTAGGTCGCGACCGCCTTGACGTCATCGTCGGAGAGCGTGAACGCCGGCATGCCCTTGTCGGCGCGGGCACCGTGGACGATGGGCGCGATGAGCTCGCCGTCCTGGTCGCCCAGCACGACCTGCGACCGCAGCAGGTTCGGGCCGCCCTGATCGCCGCCGCGCAGGTCGGGTCCATGGCACGCCCTGCAGTTGATCTCGTAGATGCCCTTGCCGCGAGCGACGATGGCCGGATCGGCCGCGGCGCGCTGCTGGGCGGGAAACGTCGCGGGACCACCGCGGCCACGGCCGCCGCGGCCGGCGCCCTGTCCTGCCGCGGGCGTGGCCGGCGGAGCGGGCGGCGCCTGCGCTCCGAGCCGCACCGCGATGGATGCCGTGAGGCACGCGCCCGCCACGGCCAGACCAATCTTGAATCGCATCAAGCACCTCGAACGAAAACAACTCGACTCGTCGCCTAGATAATACGCGGGCCCGGACAAAAGTGTGACAAAGGGTGGCTCTCCCCCACCCTGAAGGGTCGAGGCGCCATTGAGTTCAGATATGCGCGGGTACGGAGATCGTGACGCACGTGCCGCGGCCTGGATGACTCGCACAGCGCACGACGCCGCCGTGGCGCTCGACGATCGCGCGCGTCACGGCGAGCCCGAGGCCGGCGCCGGACGGATCCTGCCGCCGCGCGTGTTGACCGCGATAGAAGGCATCGAAGACGTACGGCAGGTCGTCCGGATCGATCCCAGCGCCCGTGTCGGCAACCGCGACTTCGACCTGTCCGCCGGATCGGCGGCCGACAACCACGACGTCGCCGGCCTCGTGGTTGTAGTGGATGGCGTTGGCGACGACGTTCGTGAGCGCCTCGCGCAGCCGATCGGGATCGCCCACGACCGGCAGCGCGGGCACGACGACGCGCACCGCGACGCTGCGGTGATCGGCGAGCGAGGCGAGATCGGACGCAGCCTCGGCCGCGAGCCGATCGAGGCGGACGGCCACGCGCGCGTCCGACGCGGCGGTGCCGCGAGCCACCGCGAGCAGCCGCTCGACGACCGCCTGCATCCGCGCGGCTGCGCGCGCGCAGACGCCGAGCGACCGGCGCCACTCGTCGTGCGTGCGGTCGCGCGCGAGCGCCCATTGCGTCTCGGTCGAGAGTGCCGTGAGCGGCGTCCGCAGCTCGTGCGACGCGTCGGCCGTGAAACGGCGCTGGCGGTCGATCGCTGCCTGCAGCCGGTCGAACGCGCCGTTCAGCGCGCGGCCAATCTGGTCCAGCTCCGTGCGCTCGCCGGCGGCCGGCACGCGCGCGGCCAGATCGCCCACCATCATCCGGCGCGCCGTCGCGGCGATACGCGCGAGCGGTGCGAGCAGCCGGCCCGCGAGCAGCCAGCCGAACGCCATCGAGATCGCGACGACGCCGGCGCCGACCAGGGCGAGGCGCGCCGCCAGCGCCCAGACCGCCTGACGGACCGACGCCAGATCACGGCTGACCACGATCCGCACGCCCGAGGCGGCGACGACGGTCCGCTCGCGCCGGCCCTCGCGCGTACGAAGCCCGGGCGCATCGGGCCACGCGACGAGGCTCGTCCCAGCGCGGTCGAGCAGCCGGCCGTCGACCGACCAGATCGCGTGCTCGTACGGCCCGGGCGGAAGCGGCGGACCGAGCAGCACGTCCACGCGATCGCCGCCAGCCGGACGCACGGCGCGCGCGAGCATCGCCGCGCGCGCGGCCAGGGCGGCGTCGATGTCCGTCACCCGATCGCGCCACGCCAGGTAACACACGGCCGATCCGAAGACCGCGACGACGAGCGTGGTCGTGACCGTGTGCCAGACGAGCAGACGCGCGCGGAGCGACTCACGCATCGACGAGATACCCCAGCCCGCGACGCGTCCGGATCAGATCCGCGCCGAGCTTCCGCCGGAGGGACACGACGTGCACGTCGATCGCGTTCGACAGCAGGTCGCGATCCTCTGCATACAGGTGATCGGCGAGCGCCGCGCGGCTCATCACACGGCCGCGATGGATGACGAGGACTTCGAGGAGATCGAATTCGCGGCTCGTCAGCTCGACCTCGTCGCCGCCGCGATGAACGCGCCGCCGCGCGAGGTCGACCTCGACGTCGCCGACAACGACGGCCGGCATGGGCGTACCGGCCGCGCGCCGGATGAGCGCACGCAGACGCGCGACGAGCTCGTCCACTGCGAACGGCTTGGTGAGATAGTCGTCGGCGCCGCGATCCAGGCCCGCGACGCGATCTTCCACCGCGTCGAGCGCCGTCAACAGCAGCACGGGCACCGTCCGCCCGGCCGCGCGCAGCGCCGCGAGTACGGCGTCGCCTGACCGGCGCGGCAGCAGGCGATCGAGCACGATGCCGTCGTAGTCGATTTCGAGCGCGCGGAAGAGCCCGTCCTCGCCGTCGGCGGCTTCGTCGACGGCGAAGTGCGCGTCGACGAGCACGCGCGCGAGGCTCTCGCGCAGGTCCGCCTCGTCTTCGACGACGAGCAGTCTCATCGATCGTGATCCTCCTCGCGGGCCTCGACGCGCAGGTCGTCGAAGGCCACCGTCGAGTCGCCGGTCGCGACGAGCCCGATGCGCCCCGAGGACGCGTCGCGGGCCCGGCGGTCGTCGTGGTGATGGGCGAACACGCGCACGCCGCCAATCGAGGCGCGCGTCGCGTCGGTGTCGAACTTCACCTGCAGCACGTGCCAGCCGGCGGGATCGAGCTCGAGGTCGTCCTCGAACTCGACGCGGACGCGATTGCCGTCGCGCACGCGGTAGAGCGCGAGCGTGCCATGGCGGAGGTCGAGCACGAGCGCGTCGTAGTTCTGGTCGTCGACGTACCGCCAGACGAGACCGCCCGCCCGCGCGCCGCCTTCGAGACGCACGCGCGCCGACAGTGACGTCGGCCGGCCAGGCGGACGATCCTCGACGGCGAGCGCGTAGCCATCCGCCGCCGCGTTGGCATCGTGGACGAGCACGCCGGTCGAGCCTTGACGACGCACACGCCAGCGGCCCGCGTCGGGCTGACGCATGGCCGCGAACACGAAGCCGGCGGGCGGCCGGTTCGGCGCATCACGATCGAACGCGTGGACACGCCCCGCGTCGGCGGCCGTCGAAGCGGCCAGGGCGACCCACAGCGCAGCGACGATCGCGGCAGAGACGTTCATGAGACGGGCAAGAACGCGAGTCGTCATTGTATCGCCCGCTCGATGAAGCGCTGATGAAGTCGCGCCGGCCGGCGCGCTTCACCGATTCTTCATCGGCGGCTTGCTATAAGCGCGTCGATGCGCCTCCCTGCAGCCGGATTGCTCGTCCTCGTGTTCTCATGCCTCGCGCTCTCGCCCGTCGAGGCGCAGACAACGTCGTCGCCGGATGCCGCGCCCGTCGAGGCGTCATCGACCGCGACGCCGGCGAACGCGCCGAATCGATTGCGGGTCGCGCTCGACTGCGGGGACTGCTTCGGTCAGTTCGTACGCGACGCGATCGACTGGGTCGACTTCGTGCGGCGGCCGGAAGACGCCGACATCCAGATTCTCTCGAGCCGCCAGGGCACGGGCGGCGGCGGCCGGCAGGTCGTCCTGCGTTTCGTCGGCCGCGGACGGCTGGCGGGCGTCGACGAGGAACTGCACGTGACGTCCGAGCCGGGCGCGCCCGAGGACGTGCGGCGCCGCGCGATCCTCGACGTCATTCGGATCGGACTGCTCGACTACCTCGCACGCGAGGGCGCGACCGACGGCCTCGCCGTCCAGGTCGAGGCCGGGCCGTCGCCGGCCGCGACGGCGGCCCGCGACGATCCGTGGGACCTGTGGGTCTACAGCATCCACGGCGATGGACGACGCGAGGGTGAAGCGTCGAGCCAGGAATGGCATGCCTCGTTCGACACGACCGCCGATCGCGTGACCGCGCGATGGAAACTGAGTTTCGGACTGCACGTCGACGAGCAGGGCGAGCGCTACGACATCGACGATGACGCGGGTGAAGACGAGGTGTTGCGGGTGCGGCGGCACGAGCGGTCGTTCGAGTGGTTCGTCGCGCGGAGCGTGAACGGACACGTCTCGATCGGGCTCGACGGCGACGTCGAGCGCTCGACCTACGACAACATCCGGCACCGCACGCGCGTGGCGCCGGCCGTGGAGGTCAACGTGTTCCCCTATTCGCAGTACGCGACGCGCCAGCTCCGCATCGAGTACTCGGTCGGCGTCCGGCACGCCGTGTACGACGAGCGCACGATCTACGACAAGGCCGAGGAGACGCTCGGCCGGCACGAGTTCTCGGCCACGCTCGATCAACGTCAGCCCTGGGGCACGCTGGACGCGCACGTCGAGTGGTCGCAGTACCTGCACGACCTGAGCCTGACGCATCTGGAACTGCGCGGCGGCGCCTCGGTCCGGATCGCGCGTGGCCTGTCGTTCGACGCCGACGCCGAGGCCGAGCGCATCCACGACCAGATCTCGCTCCCGCAGCGCGGCGCCACGCCGGAAGAGATCCTGCTGCAGCTCCGCGAGCTCGAGAGCAACTACCACTTCCGCGTGTCGGTCGGACTGACGTACACGTTCGGGTCGATCTTCAATGCGATCGTGAATCCGCGGTTCGGGATATAGGGGGACGAGGGTTCCGGGTTCCAGGTTCCAGGGTTCCGGGGTGCAGGTTCGGGCGGCGCGGCGTTGCGGGGCGCCGCGTTCTGGGTTCCTGGTTCGGGGCCTCTCGGGGCCTCCGGTGTCGAAACGTGCGGCGGTGGGCTGTCCTGCGTTGCCTCTGCCCTTCGCGATCTTCGCGTCTTCGCGCGACGACGGCGGGCCTGTCCGTGTCCTCATGTACGAATTATTTCGTTGACACATACGAAACTATTCGTATACTCACATTCATGGCGCGCACCGCCCGTCCCCGGCCGACCGACGCGGAGCTCGCGATCCTGCGCGTGCTCTGGGAGCGGGGGCCGTCGACGGTTCGGCAGGTACACGAGGCCCTCGCCGGCTCCCGGCGAACGGGGTATACGACGACGCTGAAGCTGTTGCAGATCATGGCGGACAAGGGCCTCGTCACGCGCGACGGGTCGGCGCGCTCGCACGTCTACGCGGCGGCCGAGTCGTCGGAACGGACGCGGCGGCAGATCGTGGCCGACGTCATTCAGCGCGCGTTCGGCGGATCGGCGGCCTCGCTCGTCCTGCACGCGCTCAGCACGCATCGCACGTCACCCGAGGAGCTGGCGGCCATCCGCGAGCTGCTCGACACGCACTGGAAGACACGGAAATAACGCCTCACGGCGCAAGGAGCCCGTATGCCCGATCTCCTGCTTCCGACATCGTTCACGATCGCGCTCGCCCGCGCGCTCCTTCACTCCTTCTGGCAGGGCGCCTTTCTGGCGCTCGGGACCGCCGCGTGGATGCGCGTCGCGCGGCCGTCGCCGCGTGCGCGTTACACCGCCGGCCTCGTCACGCTCGCGGTCTTCGCCGCCATGCCGGTCATCACGGCGGCGTGGCTGCTGCGGCCGATGGCCATTGCGGGTGGCACGGCAACTAGCGAGATGGGAGCGGACGTCGCGCCACTCCTCTTGACGACGCTGGCCGCTGGCGTCGTGGCCGTCTGGATCGCAGGCGTCATTGGATGCTCCGTGCGACTCATCGGCGGTTGGATGGTCGCCCGGCGCGACGTTCGACACAGCCGACCAGCTCCCTCGTTTCTTCATTCGACCGCCGTGCGGCTCGCCCATCGTCTGGGCGTGACGCGTCCGGTCGTCGTCGTCGAGTCATCCACGATTGCAGGCCCAGCCGTCGTCGGTTGCCTCCGGCCGAAGATCGTCGTCCCGACGACGTTCGCCGCGATGTCACAGGCTGACGTCGACGCGATTCTGGCGCACGAAGTCGCCCACATCCGTCGTCACGACGCGATCGTCAACGTGCTGCAAGCGGCGATCGAAGCGCTGCTCTTCTATCATCCTGGCGTCTGGTGGCTGTCGGCTCGCGTTCGCGCGGATCGCGAGTGCTGCTGCGATGACCTGGCGATTGCGACGGTCGGCGACCGCGCGGCCTACGCGCAGGCGCTCACCGATCTTGCGACGCATGCCGCGGCACCGCGCGCGGCGCTCGCCGCGACGCATGGTCCTCTCTTCGCGCGCATCCGCCGCATTCTCGAGGCACCGGCGCCCGTCCGGCGCGCGAGCGTCATCGCGACGACGCCTCTGCTCACCGCTGGTCTCGTGCCGGCCGTACTCGTCACCGCTGGCCTTGGCGGCACACCGATCGTTCGAGCGACGAGCGCGACGATGGCCGACGTGACGGCAAGTGAGCGGTCGGCCGTTCGCGTTGAGGCCAGCGCCCAGTTGCCGAACGCTGGTGTCATCAGTCTTCGCGCGGACAGTGCACAGGCCACGCCGGAGCGGTCGGCCGACACCAAACTGGCATCGGCTGGCACGGCGCAGGACGATGACGTTCCTCCGCCGCCACCCCCCCCGCCACCACCACCTCCGCCACCACCACCTCCGCCCGATCATCCGACGCGGCCAGCGCCGCCACCGCCGCCGCCACCACCGCCACCTGCGCCGCCCGATCAGCAGGCGCGACCGGCGCCACCGCCTCCCCCACCACCTCCGCCTGCGGATGTGGAACAGCCGGCGGCGCCACGCTAGTCATCTTTTTGCCGCGCGCTGGGGGTCCACCCCAACGCCAGTCATCTTCTTGGCAATGCGCTGGGGCCCATCTTTTCTTGTCCGCTCGCGGGGCCCCACCCCCGCTCGCCCGCTCAGCGCCGCTCCTGCGTCGCGGGCTTCGCGGACTTTTCTTTAGTGCGCTTCGCCGCCCTCGCTGCGCTCGGGGGCTCGCGGTGTCAACTTTTTTTAAAGTTGCCCCTTCGCGTCTTCGCGTCTTCGCGTGAGAGATCGGGGCCTGTCTGCTTTTTTCAGCGCGACCGCTGGACAATGTCAGCGGCGCGATGGACAATCCGGCCGCACGAACTGAAACACGAGGACACTCGCATGCGACGAACGACAGGGATTGCGCTCGTCCTGGGGCTGGGTACAACGGTCGTGGCCGCAGTGGCAGCGCAGGCGCCGCAACCAGCGGCTGGGAACGACGGCGCGCGGCTCGTCATTCAGTCGTCTCACATCGCGGCTCGGACGCCTGCGGACGCGCACGCGCTCACGATGGACCGTCTGTTCTACGACACGGCTGCCGGACGCGTGATGCTGCCCGCCTCGCTCACGGCATCGGCCAACGTCACCGATTCGAGCGGCTGGTCGGGTCAGGTCCGCACGGCCGATGGCCGCAACGTGACGCTGTCGGTGACGCCGGGCGATGACGGCCGCTTCGCGTTGAAACTCGCGGCCACGCCAGTAGACGGCATCACGCAATGGGGCTTCTCGCTCGACGCGACCGCCGGCGAGTCCTACACCGGCCTCATGGAACGCGTCGTCGATGGTCCGCAGCAGGCATCGTGGGCGCCGGGCATCACAGCGGCACTCAATCTGCGCGGGCAACACGTCAACGTCCTCGTCAAGCCCACGACGGCCATCTACGCGCCGTTCTATCTGTCGTCTCGCGGCTACGGGATCGACGTGCACAGCACGTGGCCGGGTGCGATCGACTTCGCGGCCGCGGATCCGGCACGCGTGCAGGTCTCCTTCGAGGGACCGGAAGTCGACGCGACCATCTACACCGCCGACGACTCGGCTTCGATCGTCCGCGCGCACGCGATGGATGCGGGCCCGGCGTTCCTACCGCCGCGGTGGATGTATTCGCCATGGCGCTGGCGCGACGAGCACACCGAGCGCTCGACGTATTACGACGGCACGCCGGTCACGGCGCCGTTCAACTCCGAAGTCATGGAAGACGTGATGATGATGCACGCCTTCGGCATCCCGAACGCGGTCTACTGGATCGATCGGCCGTGGGGACCGGGGCCCATCGGCTATGACGACTTCGAGATCGACGAGGCGCGCCTGCCGCACTTCGCCGCCATGGTGCGGTGGCTCGAGAGCCTGCACACGAAGACGTTCCTGTGGATCGCGCCGTTCGTCAACGGGCGAATGGCTCAGGAGGCGCTCGCGAAAGGCTACGGTCTGCCCGACATGCAGCCGACGCGCAACGGCACGAATTACCCGCTCATCGACTTCACGAACCCCGAGGCGCGCGCGTTCTGGCAGGCGGGCGTCGCCAAACTGCTGAAGCTCGGCGTCGCCGGCTTCAAACTCGATCGATCCGAGGAGAACATTCCGGAGACGCTGACCGGCCGTGTCCACGACGGACGGACGATGCACGAGATTCGGAACGTGTATCCAGCGATGTACGTGCAGGCGACGGCGGAAGTGGCACGTCAGTACCGCGGCGAGGACTTCGTGGCCATGCCGCGTGCTGGTTATACCGGGTCGGCGCGTGACGCCGTGTTCTGGGGCGGTGACATCGGTGGCACGCAGGAAGGATTGCGCGCGTCGATCGTCGCCGTGCAGCGCGCGGCCGTGATGGGCTACCCGAACTGGGGATCGGATACATGCGGCTACAACCAGCAGCTCATGGAGCAGGAAGTCTGCTCGCGCTGGCTCGCCTTCTCCGCGTTCACGCCAATCATGGAAGTGGGCCCGACGCGCAACGTCGGCTTCTGGAACGCGCCACGGCCGCCCGCCTACGACGCGACGCTGATTGCGACCTGGCGCCTCTACGCGCGCCTGCACGATCGGCTCGCCGACTACAGCTATCGCCAGGCGGAAGAGGCGCACCGCACGGGCATGCCGATCGTGCGACCGCTGTTCCTCGTCGATCCGGCCGCGCCCGCCGCGTGGACGAACTGGTGGACGTATCTCTACGGGCCGGACATCCTCGTCTCGCCGATCTGGGAAAAGGGCCAGCGCACGCAGGAAGTGTATCTACCCTCCGGCTCGCGCTGGAGAAGCGCTTGGCAGCCGGGCGTCGTCTATGACGGTGGCCGCACCGTGACGGTGCGGGCCGACGTCCACGAGCTGCCGATCTTCGTGCGCGACGGGTCGGACGTGTCGCTCGGGGACTTGAATCAGGAGTGGCAGGAGTCGCAGCGCATCGCGGCCGATCGACCGGATCTGAAGACGCTCGAAGGGCCGATCAAGGACTGGTTCGCCGGGCACGCGAAGTAGCGAAGGCGGCGTAGCGGACACGACGAGGTCTCACGCGAAGGCGCGAAGACGCGAAGGGTGAGGGGCAGGGGGCAGGACACAGACGGTAGAGACCAAGAGGATGACGATCCCGCGCGGTCGGGTTGGGCCGCCGCGGGACGAGTCATCGGAAGGATGTTCCCATGCGCTACACACGACGTGAATTCGGCAAGCTGGCGCTTGCCACGGCTCCTGCGATTGCCCTGCTCGACCGGACCGTCATCGGCGCGGCGCTCGCCCAGGCGCGGCCGAATTCCCTGATCAACGGCGTCCAGGTCGGCACGATCACCTACAGCTTTCGCAGCATGCCCGACCAGAGTGCCGAGGCGACGCTGAAGTACGTGGTCGACTCGGGCATCAACGCGATCGAATTGATGGGCGGGCCCGTGGAGCAGTATCTCGGGCTGTCAGAACCTCGCGGCGGCTCCGCACGTGGTGGCGGACGCGCGGGCGGTGCCGCCGGCCGCGGCGGGCGTGGCGCGCCGGATCCGGCCACGCTGACCGCTTCCTGGAACGGCGTGGCGTGCGCGCCGGTCGAGCCCAATGCCGACAACCTGGCCGCGGCTGGACTCGCGGCGGCCGCGCGCGGCGGTGGACGCGGAGCGGGACGAGGCGGACGTGGGACGCAGACGCCGGAACAGCGCGCCGCAGCCGAGGCGGCCGCGGCCGATCGGCGCGCGCGGCTTCTCGCCGTCTCGATGGACAAGGTCAAGGCGCTGCGCACGATGTACAACGACGCGGGCGTCTCGATCTACGCCGTCAAGATGCTCAACACGAGCATGTCGGACGACGAGGTGGACGTGATCTTCAACATCGCGTCGGCGCTCGGCTGCACGCACACGACGCTCGAGCTCACCGAAGACGAGGCGCAGCTCAAGCGCCTCGGCGACTTCGCGCTCAAGCACAAGGTGTACGTCGCGTACCACACGCACACCCAGGGCAGCATGACGATCTTCGACAAGGCGTTCGCGCTGTCCGAAGGCAATCGCGCCAACGTCGACCTCGGCCACTTCGTGGCCGGCGGCGGCGACGCGCTCGCGTTCCTGAACACGTTCCACACGAAGATCGCGAGCTTCCACCTGAAGGACCGCACCACGCCGGCGCACTGCGCGCTGAACCTGGCTTGGGGTAGGGGCGAGACGCCGATCACCCAGATCCTGCAGACGGTCCAGAAGAACCACTGGACGATGCCGGCGACAATCGAGCTGGAATACGCGATCCCCGAGGGCTCGGACGCGGTCAAGGAAGTGCAGAAGTGCGTGGCGTACTGCCGGCGCGCGCTGGAGGCGTAACGTCATGACGCGGGGCGGGCCACGTGCCCGCCCTGCGATTGCCCCGGCCCGCCTTACGCGAAGAGCGTGAAGGATCGGCGGTCTCGCGCGAAGGCGCGAAGAGCGCGAAGGGACGGACAGCGACAGACAGGGCCGTTTCCCACTGTAGGGGCGGCCCCCTGTGGCCGCCCTACCGCCGCGCGACCGCCGCGGCGTTGAGCGCGTTCGGAGCCATTTATGCTGCCTGCGGTTTTCTCCTGGATCTCGAATCTCGGCCGAGATGGACGAGAAGCAATTCGCGGCTTCCGCCGACGGCCCGGATTGACCGCGGCCACGGTGCTGGCCCTCGCGCTCGGCATCGGAACGGCAACGGGCGTGTACGCGGTATTCAGTCCGGTCCTCTTTCAGCCGGTCGCGGGTGTTCGGGATCCTGACCAGCTCGTTAGCTTGGTGTTTTACTCGCCCGAAAAGACCGCGTCCGGATCTGTTGATCGCTCGGCACTCGCGACCTTACGGACAGCCGGCCGTCCTCTCGGTCTCGTGGACGTGGCCAATTTTTGTTGCGGCAGTTCACTCGTGCTTTCGGCCGCGGATCTGCCGGCCGCGTTCGTCAAGAGCGACTTCGTCACCGAGGATTTTTTTCGCACCCTCGGCGTCGCTGCACTCAACGGGCGTCTTCCGAGCCCGTCGGATCTGGCTGACGCGACGGCACACGTCGCCGTGATCAGTGACGCGCTCTGGCAGCGGACCTTCGGGGGCACCCCCGACGTGATTGGTCGCGCGGTGCTGATCAATCAGCAGCCGTTCGTGATCATTGGTGTCGTCCGCGACTTCCGTGGCTGGGGGCATCGAACACGGATCGGCGACACCGATCTCTGGTTGCCCATGAGCAGCGAGCGCGTCGTCACCGGCGGCACGTCGAACATGCACGCTGCGATCGGCCGGGTTCGCCCAGGAACGAATCTTCGCCTCCTTCAGGAACGACTCCAGCAGGCGTACCTCGACGGAGGCTCGACGGGTGCCTATAGCACGGCTTTCGTGCCCTTCGTCGACAGAGGTCTGGTCGAGGACGCGGCGCAGGGGTCCGCGCGCGATCTCTTCTGGCTCGTGATGGCGGCCGCCATTCTTCTTCTGCTCCTGGGTTCGGCGAACGCGGCGCACCTGATGCTGATGCGAGCCCATCAGCGCCGTTTCGAAACGGCGATTCGCCTCGCCATCGGCTCCGGTCCCTGGGCGATCGTGCGAAGTGCCCTGGTCGAGGCGTTCGGGATCGCAGCACTCAGCGCAGTGTTGGCCCTCCTGCTCGCGTCGGCCATCGTCCTCGTCTTCGCCAATCGTCTTCGTCTGTTCCAGGAGGCGCCGGGGCTCACCGCGCACGTCGGCGCCGACGCGATCGTCTTCTGTGTCATTGCTGCCGCCGCAGCTACGCTCGCAGCCGTTGTTGCGCCGGCCCTCATCGCTTCTCGCACGACTGCTGGCCTGATGGTCACACACGGCAATGGACGAACGACGGCGCCATCACGGGGACTTTCACAAGGGCTCATGACGGCTCAGATCGCCTTGTCGCTCGTTCTCGTGGCCGGGGCAGCGGAGCTGACGGGCTCGTTGCGCAATCTGCTGACGACCAATCTTGGCTTGGACTACGCGTCCGTCGTCGAGCTGACCTTGGATCCCGCGAGGTCCGGCCATACACGCGCCGAGGGGAGCGCGCTGGTCGACACGGTGACCGACGCCCTTCGACAGGCGGGTATTGGTGAAGTGGCGCGAGGCGATTCTCCGTTTGGGGGAGGGAGCGAAGTCGTCCAGGTGACCACGGACACCGACTCGACGGCACGCCGGATGAACGTCCTCGTTCACTACATTGGTGATCGGTACTTCGACGTCTTCCGTATCCCCCTGGTGGCCGGTCACCTCTTCGAGCCCGGGCAGGACACGGCACCACGCACGACGACGCCTCTCGTGATCAACGGCGCTCTCGCCGCGGAGCTGTTCGGCGCACAGGCCGCCGTTGGCCGTCGACTCGGACTCGGCCAGTACACGAATCATTCGGGTGGCTTTAGTTTGGCCGTGACGGACGTCACGGTTGTCGGGGTCGTCGGTGATACCTTGCCGAGTGCTGTTCGCGGCAGCGCCACGCCCGCGCTCTATCGCCTGACCCCACCTGGACCAGGCGACACGATTTTCGTCCGTGCCGGTCACGACCTCGCTGGGAGCATCATGCGCATCCGCCAGATTGTGGATGCCAGCGCGCCCGGCGTGCCCATCGCCACGTTGCAACCCCTCGCCAATGAGGTGAACGACCGCCTGGGTCAGGATCGCCTCGTAGCGACGCTCTCCGGGGCGATGGCGTGGTTCAGCATCGTCCTCGGATTTCTCGGCGTCGCGTCGACGATCGGTCAGGTTGTCTACGATCGCACACGGGACTTCGGGATTCGGCTGGCCCTCGGCGCGTCGAAACGCGACATCGCATTCCTGCTCGCGAAGTGGCTCGGAGGCCGGTGTGGCATCGGCCTCGTGGTCGGGCTAGGGCTGTATTACATCGGCTCCGCCTGGCTGACGGCACGACTGTTTGGGTTGAGTCCGCTCGATCCGATGTACGTCTCCTCTTCAGTTCTTGCGATCGTCGTCGTGGCAGTGTTGGCAGCGTTCGCACCCGTCCTGCGTGCCGTGCGTATCGATCCAGCGTCGACCCTTCGGGTGGAGTGATCCTTACGGCCTCGCGCGAAGACGCGAAGGACGGAGGGGCTCGCGTTGCTCAACGACATCCGTTCTCCTAGGACCGCGGATCACGTCTGCTAGGATGTCGCATGCTCGACATGCTGCGCGATTTGGTTCAGCACAACGGATATGCAAACGCCGCGCTGCTCGGTGCCATTCGGCAGAACGACGCCGCGGTCGCTGACGCGGAGCTGCGTGAGCTGCTCCATCATGTCCTGCTCGCCAATCGGTTCTGGCTGACCAGCGTTCTCGGATTGCCGTTCGATGTCGAACGCGAGTCGCAACCGTCCAGTTCGTTCGACGTGCTGATTCAGCGGTACCGCACCACTCATGAGCAGCAGGCCGCGTGGCTGTCGACGGCCACCGAGGATGATCTCGCGCGGATGCTCGAAAGCGATCTCATCCCCGGCGGTCGGTGTTCCGTGGCCCAGGCCTTCGTACAAGTGTGCCTGCACTCACACGGTCATCGGGCACAGTGCGCCAAGCTGTTGCGCCGACACGGCGGCACGCCGCCGCCGACTGATTTCATCCTCTGGCTGGCGAGCCGCACAGCACCAGAGTGGGCGGTTCCTGTCCCTGCAGTCCCGTGAGGCCGTGTGCCGAGTAGTGGTTGGCCGTGGCGCACGGAAGAGATACGGCCTACTTCGCGATCTTCGCGCCTTCGCGCGAGGCCCTGTCCGATCCTTCGCCCTAATCCCCTGTCGCCTACCTAGAACTCGATCCTTCTCATCACGCTTCTCGGCAACCAACGGATGACGAGCATCACGAGTTGCCAGATGCGCGGTGTGTAGACGACGGGCTGGCCGCGGTCGATTCCGCGGAGGATGTCGCGGGCGACGGACTCGGGCTCGCCGGCGAAGGGTGGAGGTTTGAGGCCGGCGGTCATGCCGGTCTTGACGAAGCCGGGGCGGACGCAGACGACGCGCAGGCCGGCGGAGCGGAACTTGTGGTCGAGGCCTTCGAGATAGTGCGAGAGACCGGCTTTGGCCGCGCCGTACAGGATGACGGGCTTGCGGCCGCGGTCGCCGGCGACCGAGCTGACGACGCAGAGCGTGCCGCCCTGGGCGAGCAGGCGCTGGCGCGCGTGTTCGCAGAACGTGACGGTGTTGGCGAAGTTGGTGGTGAGGAGTTGCTGCGCGCGGTCGAGATCGGCCTCGAGCGCGACCTGCGTCCCGAACTCGGCGGCGGTGACGACGACCGTGTCGACCTTGCCGAGCGCAGCGGCTGCGGCGTCGAGCGCGGGGACGAACGTCTCGGGCCGGGCCAAGTCGCACACCGCGGTGCCCGCAACGACGGATCGGCCAGCACGGATATCCAGATCGCTCGCGCTCCGCTGCACGTCGTCGGCGCCGCGGCCGAGAAGAAAGAGCCGATCGCCCCGCGCGGCCATGGCGCGCGCAACGGCGCGGCCGATCCCCTTGGTCGCTCCCAGAATGACGACGGTCACGGACGGTCTCCGAAGAGGCGCACGGACTGCGCGCTGCGCAGCGAGCCGGTCGGGTCCCAGCGGCGGCGGATCGCGAGCCACGCGTCGAGGCGCGGTTCCATGCGGCGGAAGTGGTCGGCGCGCGTGAACGCGTCCTTGGCGAGGTAGATGCGGCCGCCCGCCGACGCCACGAACTCGTTGAGCGCGTCGACGACCTGCTGCGTGTTGTCGCGAATGGGTAAGTCGAGCGCGACGAGCACGCCCGGCATCGGGAACGACAACATCCCCTCGCCTTCCGCGCCGCAGTCCTTGATGACGCAAAGGAACGAGGCGGCACCGAATTCGGCCATCCGCGCGAGTAACTCATGCATGACGGCCGGGCCGGCTGACTCGGGCAGCACGCACTGATACTGCGTGAATCCGCGACGGCCGTACAGCCGGTTCCAGTGACGGATGGTATCGAGCGGATAGAAGAAGAACTCGGGATGCAGGATGCCGCGCGAGGGCTTCGACGGGTGCGCGTGATAGTAGACCGTGTTGAACGTGCGGCCGACCGTGCGGCCCATCACCCACGACGGACACGTGAACGGCACGGTCGGACTCGGTAACTGTCGCGGAAATCGCTCGGGCGCCTCGCTCGGCTCCGCCCAGCGGCCGCACATAAGGACGCCGCGTCCCAGGTCGCGGCCGCGCGACAGACAATCGATCCAGCCCATGGTGAACGGCCACGCATCGCGCGCCTCGCGGAGCGCCGCGAGGAACGCGTCGATGTTCGGCACGCGCTGCTTCTCGCCGAAGATCCACGGCGAGGGCACGCGCACGAGCTGACACTCGACCTCGAGGATGTGACCGGTGAGCCCCATGCCGCCGATCGTCGCGCGGAAGAGATCGGGCTCGTGCTCGCGCGAACACTCGACGATCTCACCGCTCGCGACGCGCAGCCGGATCGCGTGGACGTGCCGGCCGAACGATCCGTCGCGATGGTGGTTCTTGCCATGGACGTCGGCCGCGACCATGCCGCCGAGCGTCACGAACTGCGTACCGGGCGAGACGGGCGTGAACCAGCCGCGCGGAAGAAAAGTCCGAAAGAGATCGTGGAGCGAGTAACCGGCCTCCGCACGCAAGCGGCCCGTGGCTTCGTCGAACGCGAGCAGCCGGTCGGCGAGCGGCGTGGCCGCGGCAACGGGACGACTCGGCGGCGGCAACGAGGAATCGCCGTAGGACCGGCCGAGTCCGCGCGTGAGCGCGACCTGTTTGGTGACGCGCTCGAGATCTTCGGATCGCAGCTCGACGCCGGGCACCGACGTGCCGCCCCACCCCGCGAGCCGCGAGGGCGGTTCGGGCGCGGGCGCGGTGCGCGCCAGGGCCGGATGGGACAAGGGAACTTCGCGGCTCATCGCGGCGTCAGGACTCGACGGTTCGCTCCGCCGGCACGGCGAAGCTCCAGAAATGGACGGGTGCAGGGGCGGCGGTGCGAATCGTCGCGATCATACCATTGACCAACGGCCGCCCTATCGCGTGCCGCGGCGCGTCGACGCGGGCATTTTCCCCACGTGCCGGTCCATCCACCTCATCGTCTCCGCCCACATCTCCGGCAGATAGTCGTGTCCGACGCCGCGGTAGAGACGGCTGCAGAAGTGCGCGCGCTGGCGGTAGAGATCGTAGACTCGGCGCACGGTCGAGGCGATCGTGCGGACGCCGTCGGGCGGCGAACCGGCGTCGCGGTCGCCGGTGAGGAACAACACCGGCCGCGGCGCGATGAGCGAGACGATGGCTTCCGTGTCGAAGTCCTGCAGGACGCCGGGCACGTAGTAGTAGATGCCGTGCGCGGCCAGCGCATGGTGTGCGATGAGATTCTGATAGCGCGTGAGACACGCGACCGCGACGCCCGCGCGGACACGCTCGTCGATCGCCATCAGCCACCAGGTGCGCGTGGCACCCATGCTCATGCCCATCGCGCCGATGCGCGCGCGATCGACGTCGGGACGCGACCAGATGTAATCGAGCGCGATCCGATCGTCGCGCAGCATCATGCCCCAGAGCGTCCGGCCCAACCATAGGTTGAGCTTGCTCGCGCTCAGCTCTTCCTCGCGCCCGGTCTCGCCTGGACCACCGGGTCCCTGGCCTTGCCGTTCACCAAACCCGTACGCGTCGATGGCGAAGACGAGATACCCACGCCGCGCGAGCGTGGGTCCCGGCTCTTCCGGCGTGTGCTCACGCCGGAAGAGCTCGGTCTTGCCGAGCGCGTACTCGTCGCCGTGCCAGTGGTGATAGAGCACCACCGGCCA
>DASZOV010000070.1:0-29158 GCA_035550595.1 Vicinamibacterales bacterium | reverse complement strand
GATGTAGGCGAGCGTGAAGTCGTACTGCTCGGTCCAGAAGAACGGCACCATGTCGAAGCGCTGGCGCCGGCCGAGGATGTTGCGCGCGGCCGTCTGGCCCTGGCGTTCGGCCACGACCCAGTGCTCGACGCGGATGGCGTCACCCGTCAGCCGGTCTGGCCAGCGCGCGATGTCGCCGGCCGCGAAGACGCCCGGCGCGCTCGTCTCGAGATACTCGTTCACGCGCACGCCGCGATCCATCGTGAGTCCGGTCTCGTCGGCGAGCGACACGGCGGGCCGCACGCCGACGCCCACGACGACGAGATCGGCCGGCACACGCGTGCCGTTGTCGAGCGTGATCTCGGTGTCCTGGATCGACGCGGGCTTCGTCCCGAGATGGAACGTGACGCCGTGGCGCTCGTGCAGGCCGCGGATGAACGCGCCGACTTCGGCGCCGAGCACCTTTTCCATCGGCACGGTCTCGGGCGCGACGACGGTGACTGAGAGATCGCGCGCGCGCAGCGAGGCCGCAACCTCGAGTCCGATGAAACTTGCGCCGATGACGACGGCATGTTTTGCCGTGCCTGCGCGTTCGACGATGGCGCGGCTGTCGGCTTCGGTGCGGAGATAGTGGACGTGCGGGCGATCGATGCCCGGGATGTCGAGGCGCACCGGCTCGGCACCGGTCGCGAGGAGCAGCGCGCCGTACGGCTGCTTCGTGCCATCGGTGAGGATCACCTGGCGGTTCGCCGTGTCGATCGATGCCACGCGCGCGCCGAGCTTCAGATCGATCCGTTGTGAGGAGTAGAAGTCCGCCGATCGCAGCGGATTGGTCTCGGCCGACATCGCGCCCGAGAGATAGCCCTTCGACAGATTCGGCCGATCGCAGGGCCGCGCCGTGTCGGCGCTGATCATCGTGATCGGCCCGTCATAGCCCTCGTGCCGCAGCATCTCGGCCGCGGCGTTGCCCGCCGCGCCGCCGCCCACGATGACGACCGACTCGGGCCGCGATGCGGGCGCCGACGGCGTGTGCCGCACGGGCGCACCGACCGCGACACGGCCGTCGCGCACGTCGACGTGCCAGCAGGACACGGCGTCGAGCGCGGGCGCGCCAATCACCTGACCGGTCGACAGGTTGAAACACGCGTGATGCCACGGGCACCGCACGGTGTCGCCGACGACGAGCCCGTCGGCGAGCGAGGCGCCGTAGTGCGTACAGGTCGCGCCGATCGCGAAGAACCGGTCGCCGCGCCGGGCGAGCAGCGCGGCTTCGCCGTGCGCGTGTCCCTTCACCATGGCGCCGTCGGCGATGTCGGCCAGCGCGAGGCCCGCCGTGAGATCCGGTCCTTCGAGTTCGTCGCTCATGTCCGCTCCTTCGGCCCACATCCTATCGCTCACCGCGCCAGGCTCGCTTCTGGCCCGGTTTTCCGGCCTCGAAACGGTCATTTTTACTTTCGTTTTATTTTCGCTATTGTACCGGCCATGGCATTGACGGCCAGGTTTTCCCTGGGCCTGAAGGTCCAGGGCTCCACGGAAGGAAAAACACGTCTGTGGAACCTTGGGCCTTCAGGCTCAAGGGGACTCGCAACCGCACGGGCGTTGGACGTCCCGGAACGGCAGCCGGCAACGGCGCCTGCTTGGGGATTTCGCGAGCTGACGGGACGACTCGTCGAGTTGTCGGCCGCGCATGCCGCCGCGCATCTGACGACGGCGTTCGGCCTCGTGCTCGAGGCGCAACTGGCCGGCGATCGCGCCGCGTGGGTGCAGCTCGAGGGCAGCATGTTCTTTCCGCCCGATGTGGCCGAGGGCGGCGTCGATCTCGGCGCATTGCCCGTCGTCTGTGCGCCCGACGCCAGGACAGCCGGTCGCGCCGCGGACACGCTCGTGCGATCGGGCGGCTTCGGGCTGGTCGTCCTCGATCTGTCGGACGTCGAGCCGCACGCCGCGTCGCTGCCCGTGCCGCTTCTGACGCGGCTTCTGAGTCTGGCGCGCGCCGAAGATGCCGTCGTGCTCATCCTGACGCGCAAGCCGACCGAGGCCGCGTCGCTCGACTCGCTGATCTCGCTGCGCGCCGAAGCCGCATCCCGCCCGTCATCGCGCGACGACGGGGCGTACGAGATCGAAATCCGCGTGCTCAAGGACAAGCGCCACGCCGCGGGCTGGTCGCATCGGGAGACGTGTCGTGGACCGGCTGGCCTGCGTTGACGTGCCGTCGCTGCCGCTTCAGCTTTTGCTGAGGACGCGGCCCGCCTGGCGCGCGGGTCCGGCCGCCGTGGTCGAAGCCGATCGGCCGCAGGCGCTCGTGCTGTTCGTCAATGCAGCGGCGCATCGAACCGGGGTGCGGGTCGGGCAGCGGTATGCCGCGGCGCTGGCCTTTGCCGCCGATCTCCAGGCGGCGCCCGTGCCGGCGTCGGTCGTCGACGAGGGCGTCGGCCGGATCGTCGAGCGGCTTCGTCGGTACTCGCCGCACATCGAGCCGGCATCCGAGTCGCCCGGCGTGTTCTGGCTGGACGCGAGCGGCCTCGATCGCCTCTATCCGCGTTTGGACGATTGGGCGGAGGCCATCCGCGCCGATCTCGCGGCCGACACGTTCGTGGCGCGCGTGGCCGTGGGGACGACACGTTTCGGCGTCTATGCGCTTGCGCGATCCGCGCGCGCGGGCCTCGTCATCTGCGCCGATCCTGCGGCCGAACGCGATGCCGTCGAACGCGTGTCGCTCGGAAAGCTGGATTTCGATCCCGACGTGTTGTCGCGCCTGCGCGTGCTCGGCGTCGAGACGGTCGGGGATTTTCTGCAACTACCCGCGAGCGGACTCGCCGCGCGTTTCGGCGCGGACGTGGCGGCCTGGCACCGCCGCGCATCCGGCGTGGACTGGTCGCCGCTGGTGCCCGTGCCGGCTGGCGATCCGCTGGATCGGCAGGTCCATTTCGACGCGCCGGTCCGCGACGTGGATCGGCTGATCTTCCCGATCAAACGCGTCCTCGACGCGATCCTGGTCGCGGCCGCCCGTCGCGCGCACGCCGTCCACGCGATCCACCTGACGCTCGTGCTCGACAACCGGACGACCGTGCGCGAGTGCGTGCGCCCGGCGGCGCCGTCGCTCGACGCCGTGTCGCTTGTGTCGCTCGTGCGCCTGCGGCTCGACACGCTGTCGCTCCCGGCCGGCGTCGTCACCGTGCGCGTGGGAGCGGGCGCGTCGGCGACCGAGCCGCAGTCGGGCCATCTGCTGCCACGTGGGATGCGCGATCCCGAACGCGCCCATCGCGCGCTCGCACGCGTTCGCGCGGAACTGGGCGAGACGCGCGTCGTTTCTGCGCGACTGGACGACGCGCACGTGCCGGCGCTGCAGTTCACCTGGGTGCCGTGCGAGCGCGTGCCGGCCACCGCGTCGCCGCGCGTGGTGGCGGCGCGATCGCTCGTGCGACGATTCTTCCCGTCGCCCGTGCCGATCACGCACGCCGAGGCGGCGCACATCGTGCGTCGCATGGGGCCGTACGACGTGTCGAGTCACTGGTGGGAGAACGGCGTTTCCCGCCGCTACGGCTTCGCGCGCACTGAAGACGATGACCTGTGGTGGATCTACACCGATGGCCGCGCGGCGTACGGCTGGCGGCAGGGACGCGTGGAATGACGGCCACTTACGTCCCGCTCTGGTGTAAGAGCAACGGGTCGTTCCTCGAAGGCGCGAGTCATCCGGAAGAGCTCGTCCTCGAAGCTGCGCGATTCGAACTGCCGGCCATCGCGGTGACCGATCGCGACGGCGTCTACGGCATCGTTCGCGCGCACGTCACGGCGCGCGATGAGCACGTGAAGCTCATCGTCGGCGCCGAAGTCACGGTGGGCGCTGAGACGCCAGCCGAGACGGCTTCGCGGATCGTGCTGCTCGCCGCCGATCGCCGCGGCTACGCGAATCTCTGTCGACTTCTCACGATCGGCCGCCAGCGTCGACCGAAAGGGCAGTCGGAGGTGAGTTGGAGCGAAGTCTGCGCGCACGCGGAGGGGCTGCTGGCGTTGTGGGGTGGGGAAGGCAGCGTGCTCGTGCGACCGGGCGCCGATCCGGATGCCATCGCGCGACCGATCGGCGAGGCGTTCGGCGATCGGCTGTATGCGCTGGCGGCGCGTCATCACCGCGACACGGAGGTGACCGAAGAAGCGCGGCTGCGGGCGCGAGCCGCGCGCTACGGGCTGCCCGTTGTCGCGGCCGTGGAAGTGCGCTATCACGATCGCGCGCGCCGGCCGCTGCAGGACGTGCTCACGTGTCTGCGGCACGAGGTCACCCTGCACACGGCCGGCCGACGACTCGCGCCGAACGCGCATCACGCGCTCGCCGATCCGGCGGCATTCGCGGCGCGCTTCGCCGACGATCCGGCTGCCGTCGCGCGGACGCTCGACGTAGCCGCGCGCGCGTCCTTCTCGCTCAGCGAGCTGCGCTACCGCTATCCGGCCGAGCGCGTGCCCGGCGGACTGACGTCGTCGGCCTGGTTGCACCAGTTGGCGCGCGAGGGACTGCGCACGCGCTTCGACGGAGCAGTGCCGGCATCCATCGCCGCGCAGCTCGAACGCGAGCTCGCATTGATCGACGAGCTCGACTATGGCGGCTATTTCCTGACGATGTACGAGATCGTCGCGTTCTGCCGGTCGCGGAGCATTTTGTGTCAGGGCCGCGGATCGGCCGCCAACTCGATCGTCTGCTACGCGCTCGGCGTCACAGCCGTCGATCCGAGGCGGATCGACCTGCTCTTCGAGCGCTTTCTCTCGAAGGAACGCGACGAGCCGCCGGACATCGATCTGGACGTGATGCACGAGCGGCGCGAAGAGGTCATCCAGCACATCTACGAGAAGTACGGCCGCAGCCACGCCGCGATGGTCGCCAACGTTGTCCGCTACCGGCCGCGATCGGCGGTGCGCGACGTGGGCAAGGCGCTCGGCGTGCCGGCGACTTCGCTCGATCGGCTCGCGAAGCTGCTTTCGCATTACGGAGAGATTGACGAGGACGCGCTGCGGCACGCGGGCCTCGATCTGAAGGCGCCACTCCACCGGCATCTCGTCGAACTCAGCCGCGCGCTGCTCGATGCGCCGCGGCATCTATCGATTCATCCCGGCGGATTCCTGCTCGGCCACGAGCCGGTCCACGATCTCGTCCCCATCGAGAACGCCACGATGGAAGGCCGCACCGTCATCCAGTGGGACAAAGACGACGTGGAGGCGGTGGGATTGTTCAAAGTGGACATCCTGGCGCTCGGCGCGTTGTCTCAGCTCGATCGCTGCTTCCGGCTGATCGACACGCATGGCGGTCCGCATCTGTCGATGGCGACCATCCCGGAGGGCGACGCGGACACTTACGCGATGATCACGTGTGCCGAGACGATTGGCGTCTTCCAGATCGAGTCGCGTGCGCAGATGTCGATGCTGCCGCGGCTCAAGCCGGAGAACTACTACGACCTCGTCATTCAGATCAGCATCGTGCGTCCGGGTCCGATCAGCGGCGGCATGGTGCACCCGTACCTGCGCCGGCGCGACAAAGAGGAGCCGGTGGTCTATCCACATCCCTCGCTCGAGCCCGTGCTCAAAAAGACGTACGGCGTGCCGCTCTTCCAGGAACAGGTGATGCGCCTGGCGATCGTCGCGGCCGATTACACGCCGGGCGAGGCCGATCAATTGCGTCGCGACATGGCCGCATGGCGGCGATCGGGCCGGCTCGAACGGCACCGCGAGCGATTGATCACGCGGATGCAGGCCAAGGGCATCGCGCCCGAGTTCGCCGAGCGCGTCTTCCAGCAGATCCGCGGCTTCGGCGAGTACGGGTTTCCGGAAAGCCACGCCGCGTCGTTCGCGCTCATCAGCTACGCGGCGTCGTACCTGCGCTGTCATTTTCCGGCGGCATTCACCTGCGCGCTCCTGAACGCGCAGCCCATGGGCTTCTACTCGGTCGCGACCATCGTCGAGGACGCCAAGCGACAGGGCGTCGAGATGCGGCCCATCGACGTTCTCATGAGCGAGTGGGACGCGACGCTCGAGCCGGCCGCGGTCGATGGCGATCGGGAGACGGGCCGGCACGGGGGCCGGCCCCTACAAGAGGTGGGAGGCACGGGCCAGATGCGCGAGACGCCGACGGAGGCTGTGGGCGCGAGCGGCGCGCGGCCGGCGCCGGCCGTGGGCCAGACGCCGGCATGGGCCGTGCGCATGGGGCTACGGTTCGTGAAGGGCCTCAGTGAGGCTGCGGCGGCGCGATTGGTCGCGGCGCGCGTCGCGGATGGGCCGTTCACCTCGATCGCTGACGCTGCGCGGCGGGCCGATCTCGACGAAGGCACGCTGCGGCGTCTCGTGGGGGCCGGCGCGTTCGACACGGTCGACCAGTCGCGGCGGCGCGCGTTGTGGGAGGCGCCCGTGGCCGCGCGCGAGGCGCGGCAGCCGCTGGTCCTGCCCGGTGCGGAGGCCGTGCCCGGCTTTCTACCGCTCGATGCGGGCGAAGCGGTGGCGTGGGACTACGCGGCGTCGCTGCACAGCGTGCGCGGGCATCCGCTCGCGGCATTGCGTCCGGCGCTGCGGCGGCTCGGTCTGCCCGACGCGCGGGGAGTACGGCAGAGGCGGCCGGGCGCCGTCGTGCGCTATGCGGGGCTCGTGATTTGCCGGCAGCGGCCGGCCACGGCGTCCAACGTGACGTTCATGACGCTCGAGGACGAAACGGGCTTCGTGAACGTCGTCCTGTGGGAGCGCGTGTTCGACGCCTTTCCCGTGCTGGCTCGGACGGCGTCCTGGCTCGGCGTCACGGGCACGATCGAATCGAAACACGGCGTCATGCACCTCATCGCCGAGCGGCTCTGGATGCCCGAGGGCGTGCCGCCGCCCGATCCGATCGCGAGCCGTGATTTCCGATGAGGCGTCTCGCGCGGCGATCCGTGTCTTTGCCTTGGCGTTTGCGGCGCGCCACGCTAAGATCCCGCGTGAATTTCCGTGGCCGCAGCAGGCGGACACGCATGGGGAGCTCATGACCGTTCACGCGCGCGCAAGCTGGATGAAAGGGCTCGTCGTCGGGGCGGCGGTGCTCGGCGTGGCGTCGATCGCCGCGTGCGAGCGCAAGGGCGCGCGGTCCGGCGGCGACACGGGCGACATCCGCGTCGGGCTGTACGCTTCGCTCACCGGCGACGGCGCCTCGTTCGGCCAGTCGTCGCGCGAGGGCAGCGAGCTGGCGGTCCGCGAGATCAACGCGGCCGGCGGCCTGCTAGGCGGTCGCAAGATCACCCTGCTCGTCGAGGACGACCAGAGCCGCCCCCCAGACGCCTCGAACGCCGCCACCAAGCTCATCACGCAGGATCAAGTCGTCGCGTTGATTGGCGAAGTGGCGAGCAGTCGATCGCTCGCGGTCGCGCCCGTCGCGCAGCGCTACCACGTGCCGATGATCACGCCGGCCTCGACCAACGAACGGGTCACCGAGGCGGGCGATTACATCTTCCGCGTGTGCTTCACCGACCGGTTCCAGGGCGAGGTGCTCTCCAGGTTCGCTTACAACGACCTGCACGCCCGCCGCGCCGCCGTGCTCAAGGACATCACCCAGGATTACTCGGTCGGCCTCACCGAGTCGATCCAGCAGCACTTCACGGCCCTCGGCGGCACGGTGCTCGATCCGATCAGTTACAGCGCGGGCGATACGGACTTCAAAGCCGTGCTCACGGCCATCCGCCGCGAGCGGCCGGACGTGATCTTCGACACCGGCTATTACCAGGAAGCCGCCATCATCGTGCGGCAGGCACGCGAGCTCGGCATGAAGATGCCGATCCTCGGCGGCGACGGTTGGGTCGGGAACTCGCTGGCCAATGGGCGCGAGGCGCTGAACAACACGTACATCTCCAACCACTATTCGGGCGACAACCCCGATCCCATCGTGCAGACGTTCGTGCGCGATTACCGTCAAGCCTACGGCCACGAGCCGGACTCGATTGCCGCGCTCGGCTACGATGCCATCAAGGTGCTCGCCGATGCCCTCACGCGCGCCGGCTCGACCGACGGGCCGAAGGTGCGCGACGCATTGGCCACGGCCGACGTCGTCGGCGTCACCGGCCGGCTGAAGATGAACGCGCAGCGCAACGTCGACAAACCCGCGGTCGTCCAGGAAGTGACCTACGCCAACGGCAAGATGACCTTCGTCTACCGGACGACCATCAACCCGGACGCCGAGTGACGGCCGGCGCCGCCGGCACGGCCGCCGTTCGCGCGCTGTCATGACGAATCTCATCCAGCAACTCATCAACGGGCTGTCGCTCGGCGCCATCTACGCGCTCATCGCGCTCGGCTACACGATGGTGTACGGCGTGCTGCGCCTCATCAACTTCGCGCACGGCGACGTGTACATGCTGGGCGCGTTCGCCGGCTACTACCTGGCCAACGCGATGGGCCTCGACGCGCACCCCTCGGTGCCCGGCGCGATTGCCGTGACGATCGGATCGATGATCCTCTGCGCCGTGGCCGGCATCCTCATCGAGCGGCTGGCGTATCGGCCCGTACGGCACCACTCGCGGCTGACGTCGCTCATCACGGCGATTGGCGTGTCGCTCTTGCTCGAGTACGGCGGACAGGTCGTCTTCGGCGCCACGCCGCGCTTTTTCCCGCAGATGATCCGGTCCGAAACCTACACGGTGGCCGGCGCGCAGATCACCAACCAGAACCTCCTCGTCATCGTCGTCGCGATCGTCGTGATGTTCGGATTGCAGTTCATCGTGCACCGCACGCGGATGGGGAAGGCGATGCGGGCGACGTCCTACAACCTGTCGGTCGCCAAGCTGATGGGCATCAACACGGACCTCGTCATCGCCTTCACGTTCGCGCTGGGATCGGCGATGGCGGCCGCGGGCGGCGTGATGGTCGCGCTCGCCATTCCGCGTATCGATCCGTTGATGGGCCTGATGACCGGCTTGAAGGCGTTCGTCGCGGCCGTGCTCGGCGGCATCGGCAACATTCCGGGCGCGATGCTCGGCGGGCTCATCATCGGCCTGATGGAGACGTGGCTCAGCGCGACGGCGTACTCGACCTATCGGGACGCGGTGGCGTTCGCGGTGCTGATCCTCATCCTGCTCTTCAAACCCGAGGGCTTGCTCGGCACGCCGACGGGGGAGAAGGTCTGACCGCATGCGGCCGACGCAGAAACTCGCCTGGACCGCGGCGACGCTCGTCGTGCTCCTCGGCCTCAATCAGATCTTCGAGCACGGCTTCGGCGACTTCCAGATCAATCCTTACTACGCGCGCGTCATCGAGCTCATCGGCATCAACATCACACTCGCCGTCAGCCTGAACCTCATCAACGGCGTGGCGGGACAGTTCTCGATCGGCCACGCGGGCTTCATGGCCGTCGGCGGGTACGTCGGCACGTACCTGACGGTTTACTACGGCGCGGCGATCACGGGCTGGTTCGGCGTCGGGGTCACGGACGCCGTGGGCGGATCGATTGCGATGGTCGTCAGCCTCATCGGCGGCGCGGTCGCGGCGGGGCTCGCGGGCCTCGCGGTCGGCATTCCGTCGCTGAGATTGAAGGGCGACTATCTCGCCATCGTCACGCTCGGCTTCGGCGAGATCATTCGCGTCATCATCCTGAACATCCCGTCGGTCGGCGGCGCGACGGGTTTCACCGACGCGATTCCCATCACGAACTTCTTCTGGATCTTCGCGATGGCCATCCTCACGATCGTGATCGTGCGGAACCTGACGGCGTCGACCTTCGGCCGCGCGCTCGCCACGATCCGCGATGACGAGGTGGCCGCCGAGGCGATTGGCATCGGCACGACGTGGCACAAGGTGATGGCGTTCGCCGTGAGCGCCGCGCTCGCCGGCGTGGCGGGCGCCTTGTCAGGCCAGCTCTTCGCCAATCCGCTCAACCCGCAGAACCTGAACTTCGTGAAGTCGATCGAAGTGATCGTCATGATCGTCCTCGGCGGCGTCGGGTCGATCACGGGCGCGGTCCTGGGCGCGACGACGCTGACGATTCTGCCGGAGGTGCTGCGCGGGTTCGATCAGGAGTTCCCCGGGCTGCGCATGGTGATGTATGCGCTGCTCCTCATCCTGATGATGATCTTCCGTCCGCAAGGTCTGCTCGGCCGGCGCGAGTTCGGCTGGCACTGGCTACGGTGGCCGAATAGGAGCCGCATTCCGGTCGCGTTGACCGAAGCCGGCGACACGAAAGCGCGCACGCCGGAGCCGCCCGGCGATCCGCGGTCGGCGCTCGGGGAAGGCGAGGAAGAAGAGGACGGCCGTGGCTAGCGCCGTGAGGTCCTCCGCGCCCGTGCTCGAACTGAAGAGCGTGACGAAGCGCTTCGGCGGCCTCACGGCGGTGAAAGATCTGTCGATGACCGTCGCGCCGGCCGCGCTCTACGGCGTCATCGGTCCCAACGGCGCGGGAAAGACGACGGTCTTCAATTTGCTCACGGGCGTCTACGATCCGACCGAAGGTGAGATCCGGCTGCGCGGCAAACGGATCGACGGAGCGGCGCCCCACGAAATCTGCCGGCTCGGCATCGCACGCACGTTCCAGAACATCCGTCTCTTCGCGGACATGACGGTCATCGAGAACGTCATGGCTGCGCGGCACCTGCGGAGCCGGCAGCGGCTGACCGACGCGCTCATCGGGACGCGCCGTCACCAGGCCGAAGAGCGCGAGATGCGCGATCGCGCGATGACGCTCCTGCGGATGTTCGATCTGGAACGGCACGCCGAAGAACGCGCGACCGCGCTGCCGTACGGCAGCCAGCGGCGGCTCGAGATCGCGCGCGCGCTCGCGACCGATCCGATCCTGCTCCTGCTCGACGAACCGGCCGCCGGCATGAATCCGCAGGAGGCGACCGACCTGATGGATCTCATCCGTCGCGTGCGCGACGAGTTCCATCTGACGGTGTTGCTCGTCGAGCACAACATGAAGGTCGTGATGGGGATCTGCGAGACCGTGCAGGTCATCGACTACGGCGAGGTCATCGCGGTCGGGACGCCCGAGGACATCCAGCGGAATCCGGACGTCATCCGCGCGTACCTCGGCGCGGGATGAGAGGAACTTCACGGTGACCGCGCTCCTCACTCTCGATCGCCTGAACGTTTTCTACGGCGCGATTCACGCGCTGCGTGACGTGTCGCTCACGGTCAACGCGGGCGAAGTCGTCACGCTGATTGGCGCCAACGGCGCGGGCAAGTCGACGACGCTCCGCGCGATCACGGGACTGCTGGCGCCGGCGAGCGGACGGATTCTCTTCGACAACGACGACATCGCGGGCATCGCCGCGCACAAGCTCGTCGCGCGCGGACTGTCGATGTCCCCCGAAGGCCGTGGCGTGTTCGCCAACCTCACGGTGCGCGAAAACCTGGAGATGGGCGCGTACCTCGTACACGACCGCGCGGCCGTCGCGGCCGGGCTCGAGCGCAGCTTCACGCTGTTCCCGCGATTGAAGGAACGGAGCAAGCAGCGCGCGGGCACGCTGTCGGGCGGCGAGCAGCAGATGCTCGCCATGGCGCGCGCGCTGATGTCACAGCCGCGTCTGCTTCTCCTCGACGAGCCCTCGCTCGGCCTCGCGCCGCTCGTCTGTCAGACGATCTTCGACACGATCGACAGCATCAAAGCCGCCGGCACGACGGTCCTTCTCGTCGAGCAGAACGCCAACGCCGCGCTGAAGCATTCCGACCGGGGATACGTGCTCGAAACGGGACGGGTGATTCTCGAAGGCGCATCGGCCGAGTTGGCGACGCACCCGCGGGTGAGAGAAGCGTATTTAGGGGAGGGGGGGTAGCCGTCATCTTTTATTGACTGCTCGCGGGGCCCCACCCCCGCTCGCCCGCTCAGCGCCGCTCCTGCGTCGCGGGCTTCTTTTGGTGCGCTTCGGCGCCCTCGCCACGCTCGCGAGTCATCTTTTTTGCAATGCGTTGGGGCCCCACCCCCAACGCTACGCGCTTCGGCGACCTCGCTACGTTCGGGGCCTCGCGGTGTCATCTTTTTAGTTTGTTCTTCGCGCCTTCGCGGCTTCGCGTGAGGCCCTTCGCGTGATCAGAAGGCGCGCCCAAGCTCCGCGTACTTCGCGCGCGCCGCCACGGACACGAACGTGCGTTCCGGCCAACGGAGCGCGGTGAGGCGGCCGCCGAAGACGCAGCCGGTATCGATGTCGATGGTTCCACGTGTCCACATCGGCTCGGCCACCGGCGTGTGGCCGTAGACGACGGCCGCGGCGCCTGCGTAGTCCTTGACCCAGGGATGACGCTTCGTCGGATCGGTCGGATCCGCGGCGCCGGGCGGGCCGTAGGCGGCGAGCTGGCGCAAGCGGCTGCTCGCGCGGCCGTGCAGCCGTTCGGGCAGACCCGTGTGCGCCACGACCAGACGGCCGCCATCGAGCACGAGGTGACTGGGCAGGCTGCGGAGAAACGCGAGGATGCGCGCGCGCGTGTCCGCGGACGCAGCGTCGATCTCGGCCACCGTGACGTCGAGTCCGTAATCGAGTGAGACGGCCTGTCCTTTCAAGTAACGTTCGAGCCGTAAGTCGTGGTTGCCCACCACCGCTTTCGCGCTGCCAGCGGCGACCATGTGCATGACCGTCTCCAACACGTCCAGATTGCGCGGTCCGCGATCGACGAAGTCGCCGACGAACACCGCGATCCGGCCCGATGGCGCGCGCCATGCGGCGGTGATGTCACGCGTGTAGCCGAGCGCGGTCATCAGATCGCTCAGCTCCGCGGCGCAGCCGTGGACGTCGCCGATGATGTCGAAGGCGCCCGGCGCGTCGCGATGATGCGTGGGCGAGTGGCGAGGGAAGCGGGCGACGGGTGGATCGCGACGAAACGGCACGTGTCACTATCGTACTCGACGGTGCGAAGCCATCGCGATGCGCGACGGTAGACTGCGGGTTGCCGAGGCCGTCGCGGCCTTCTATAGTGCTTGCCACCATGCTGGCGCCAGCCATCCACTGGCCGTACGCCCCGACGTTCCTGCGGCTCGCGCTGGCGGCCGCGATCGGGCTGTTCATCGGCATCGAGCGTGAGAGGCGGCGCAAGGAGGCCGGGCTTCGCACGTTCGCCTTTGCCGCGCTGCTCGGCGCCATCGGCGCGCTCCTCGGCGACACCTACGCGCTCGCTTCGCTCGGCCTCATCGGCGTCCTCGTCGTCCTGCTCAACCTCGAGACGATCCGGACGGGCGAGGGCGCCGAGCTCACGACGTCGGCCGCGCTCGTCGTCACGACGTTCATCGGGATCCTCGCGGGCAAGGGACACACCTTCACGCCGACCGTGCTCGGCGTCGTCACGGCTGCACTCCTCGCGTGGAAAGAGCCGCTCGTCGGCTTCACGCGGACGCTGACCGAGTCCGAGCTGCGGTCCGCGGTCCTGCTCGCGATCCTGGCGTTCGTCGTCTATCCCGTGCTGCCGTCGGGCGCGGTCGATCCGTGGCAGCTCGTCGATCCGCGCGAAGCCTGGGTCACGGTGATTCTCATCGCCGCGCTCGGCTTCATGAACTACGTGCTCTTGAAGCTGTACGGCGACCGCGGGCTGGCCGTGATGAGTTTCCTCGGCGGCCTGGTCAACAGCACGGCGGCCGTGGCGGATCTCGCGATTCGCGCCGAGGGTGGGCCGCGGGCCGTGTGGGATCCGGCGATCTATCGCGGCGCGCTGCTCGCGACGGGCGCGATGCTCCTGCGGAACGCGGTCATCCTGGCGCTGCTCGCGCCGCTCGCGCTGGCGCGCACGCTCGTGCCGTTCGCGCTGATGTGCATCGGCGCCGTCGCCATCGCGTTCATCGGTGGGCCGCGGCCGCCGGCTGACGCGGCCGTCGATCACACGGCCGGACCCACGTCGCTGCGGTCGCCGTTCTCACTGAGCGCCGCGCTGCAGTTCGGTCTCATTTTTCTCGCGCTGCAAATCGCCGGCACGCTGGCCGAGCGGGCGCTCGGCGACTCGGCGTTCTACGCGGTGAGCGCCGTTGGCGGCATGGTGTCGAGCGCCAGCGCCGTGGCATCGGCCGCTGCGCTGGGCGCCTCCGGCACGTTGCCGCCGCACACGGCGGGCATGGCGGCCATGCTCGCCTCGCTCACGAGCGCGCTGGTCAACATCCCGCTGGTGTCGCGGCTCGTCAAGCACGCGTCGCTGACGCGCTGGATTGTGGCCGCACTCGCGGTCATCGGCGCCCTTGGTATTCTCGGCGTGCTCGGCCAGAGCGTCATCGACGCCGCGCGGTAACGCCGAAATGCGCAGTCGGCCTTGCCGAGCGCCGCGGCATGCCGAAACGCCGCTCCGCACTCGGCAGCATCGACGTGTGGGCCCTGACGGCTCGTCCCTCTCGACGGCGTGATCGACTACGAGGCGCCGTCCCTGAGGGTGACCGCGGGATCGATGCGAGAGATCCGGCGAGCCGGCAGGAATGTGGCGCCGACAGCGACTCCGGCGAGCAACACGATGACCGTGCCGAATGTCACGGGATCGGTGCTCGTCACGCCGAACAACAGTCCGCGCATGACGTACGCCAGACACCACGCACCTGCCAACCCGACCGTGAGGCCCGTCGCCGCGAGCCGCAGTGTCTGCCATGCGACCGCTCGCGTCAGACGGCGCGCCGACGCGCCGAGAGCCATCCGGATGCCGAACTCCCGGCTCCTCCACGTGATCGAATAGGACACGACGCCGTAGACGCCGAGACAGGCGAGCGCGAGCGCAAAGCCGCCGAATCCGGCGAACAGCACCACGACGAGGCGGCGGGGCGAGAGGGCTTCGTCGACGACGTCCTGCATGAACCGCACATCGCTCAGGGGCGGCGAGGCGTCGACGCGCGTGACGGCCTGTCGGACGACGGCAGGCATGTCGGAGGTCGAGCCGTTCCCGCGCACGACCAGATACATCGCGCTGTAGTCCGGTTCCTGCCGTACAGGTAGGTACATTTCCG
Organism: Vicinamibacterales bacterium; assembly: GCA_035550595.1. GTDB lineage: Bacteria > Acidobacteriota > Vicinamibacteria > Vicinamibacterales > SCN-69-37 > CALFMR01. The sequence goes on along the minus strand of DASZOV010000070.1, from coordinate 14,292 downwards.
GTCCGGCCGATCGTTCCGGCGTGACGAGACGAACGTCCCGGGCGACGCCGATCACCTCGCGCGCGATGCCGCCGACGATCGCGGTGTGGTGCAACGCCTGGCCGTCCGGCCACAGCCCGCGCGCGAGTGTCTCATTGACGATGATGACGCGGGCGCCCGCGCGGTCGTCCGCGGTGGTGAAGTCGCGCCCGCGAAGAAGCGGGATCCCCATGGATCGGAAGTAGGCCTCGCTCACCACGTGTACGTACGCGTTGGGTGTCGCCTCCTGCTGAGGGACGCGTCCTGCGGCTGTGACCGACCACACACGATTGTGGCCGAGCGGCAGCGAGTCGGTCAGTCCGGCCGCCTCGACGTCGCCGACGGCCCGCACGTGACCGAGCAGCTCGTCGAAATACATCAGTTGCCGCGTACGTTCCGCGTCCGAATATCCCAGGCCAGGATCGACACGGAGCGCGATCGCGTCCCGCGGCTCGAAGCCGAGATCGATGGCGAGTACGCGTGCGAACGAGCGAGTCAGCAGGCCTGCGCCAACGAGGAGGATGCACGCCAGTGCGATCTCGCCGGCCATCAGCACGTGGCGCGTGGCGAGGGTTCGACGATCGTCCGACATCCCGCGGGCGCCTTCTCGAAGATCGGGGCAGCGTGCGGAACTGGTGATGCGCAGGGCCGGTAGCACACCGGCACCGAGACCGACGGCGACCGTCGACAGCAGCGCGAACGTGAGAACCGTGGGATCCACGTCCACCGTGTGGCGCAAGGGGAGCTGGAGGGCCTCCAGCCTCGCCAACAGCCGCGTCCCAAGCGTGGCGAGCGATGTGCCGAGCGCCCCACCTGCGGCCGACAGCAGCAAGGGTTCCGTCAATGCCTGCCGGATCAGCCGGCCTCGTCCCGCACCGAGACTTGCTCGAACCGCCATCTCGCGTCGGCGAGCCGTCGCGCGAACCAGCAGGAGGCTGGACACGTTCGCACAGACGAGTCCAAGCACGAGGGCGACCCCGCCGGCGAGCACGGCCAGTGGCAGCCGGTACGTGCCACTGACGTGATCCCGCAGCGTCGTCAGGCGGGGCAGGAAGCGATTCCGCCCCGTGCCCGCCGCCGATCGTGACGCGAGGGCCTGCACGGCGGCCCGTGCGGCGGGCAGCGTCGTACCGGGCGCGAGGCGGCCCACGAGGTACATCGTGTTGCCCCGGCGGTTGGTTTCGGCGCTCAGCGGATAGGGCACGAACAGATCGACTCGTGCGCCCGGCTCGAAGATCGAGAAATCGAACGACGCCGGCAGCACGCCAACGACGGTCGACGGTGCGCCGTCGACCGTCAGCGAGCGCCCGACGACATCAGGGGCCGCGTCGAAGTCGCGCTGCCAGAGCGCGTGGCTCAGCAGCACGACGTGCGGAGCGTTCCATTCACACTCCGCCGCCGTGAAGAGCCGGCCGATCGACGGGCGTACGCCGAGCACGGGAAAGAAGTCCCTGGTCACGCCGACGGTCGTCACGCGCACGGCACGGTCCGTTCCGACGAGCGTGTGGTCGCCGCCACGCTTGAGCGCCTCATAGCCGGCGACGGCGCTGAAGGTCGAGCTCGTGCGTTGGAGGTCGATCAGATGTCCTACCTGGATGGTGCGATCGGACTCGGTCGGCCCGAGATCGTTCTCGATCCAGACGAGTCGCACCGGATCGTCGAACGGTAGCGGCCGGAGCAACACCGCGTGCACGACACTGAAGATGGTCGTGCTCATGCCGATGCCCAGCGCGACGATCAGCACGACGAAGGCGGTGAAGCCCGGGGCTTTCCGCAACACGCGGGCGGCGTGACGGACGTCCTGCGCGACCGCGTCCGCGAACGGCAGGCCGCGTGCGTCGCGATGGGCCTCGCGCAGCTGCGTCGTGCCGCCGAGTGCGTGCCGTGCCAGGCGCCGCGCCTCGACGTCGGTATGCCCCCGGCGACGATAGCGATCTTCGAGCAGGCTGATGTGTGTCTCGAGCTCGTCGAGGAGTCCGCGATCCTCGGCCTCGTCATGCCACCAGTTCCGGATCCGGACGACGACGCCGCGCAGCCGGGCCCACATGGCGTCAGCGGTCCTCGACAGGGCGGAGCACGCGGCCCATGATGCCCGCCACGCGTGTCCAGTTGTCCGTTTCGGCCGAGAGCTGCCGCCGTCCGGCTCGCGTGATGGTGTAGAAGCGCGCCCGCCGGTTGTTCTCGGACGTGCCCCAGCGGGCGGTGATCCAGCCGCGTTGCAGCAGGCGCGCGAGGCAGAGATAGATGGTGCCCTGATTGACGCGCAGGGCGTGCTCGCCGATCTGCTCGATGCGCAGCGCGAGGCCGTAGCCGTGGAGCGGTCCCATCTGATCGAGCGTCTTCAGCGCCATCAAGTCCAGCGTGCCCTGCAGGATGTCCGATCGGCGATTCGTCATGTGCTCCTCTGGTCGTCACAGAGGAGAGTAGCGATCGACCTCTGTGACGTCAAGAGGAGAGCGGGTGGCGCGGCATTGGCGCGCCCTGCTCGGCGAGAAAGACCCGCACCCGCTTCAACGTCACGTACAGCCGTTCGCCGACGGCAGGGGACAGCTCGGCATAGGCGTCCCGGCCGAGCTGCACCTGTATCAGGCGTCCCTCGTCGTCGGCCAAGTCGACTTTGACGACCGCGCCGGTCGTGTTCAAGTCGGTGACGTGCGCCCACAGGCCGCCGCCAGTGTCGGTGCGGCCAAGGTCCAGCTCGTGCGGGCGCGCGTAGCCGGTGGCCGGCTGCGGCGGTTGGCCCGCGTGCTCGGGGGAATCAATCGCAAGCGGACCGAGGAACGCGCGGCCGTTCTCGACGCGGCCGTGGAAGATGTTCACGCTGCCGAGAAAGTTCATGACGAACGCCGTGGCCGGCCGCTCGAAGACTTCTTCGGGCGATCCCTGCTGCTCGATGCGGCCCTGGTTCAGGATCACGACGCGATCGGCCAGTTCCAGCGCTTCTTCCTGATCGTGCGTGACGAACACGCTCGTGAGGTGAATTTCCTCGTGGAGCCGGCGCAGCCAGCGGCGCAGTTCCTGTCGGACCTTGGCGTCGAGCGCGCCGAACGGCTCGTCGAGGAGCAACACGTTCGGCTCGACCGCGAGCGCGCGCGCGAGCGCGACGCGTTGACGCTGGCCGCCGGACAACTGCCGCGGATAGCGCTTGCCCAGATAATCGAGCTGCACGAGGGCGAGTAGCTTGTGGACTTTTTCCTGGATGACGGCCTCGGTCGGCCGACGGCCGCGCGGCCGCACGCGCAGGCCGAAGGCGACGTTCTCGAAGACCGTCAGATGACGAAAGAGCGCGTAGTGCTGGAACACGAAGCCGACACCGCGGTCGCGCGCGTTGAGATGTGTAGCATCCGCGTCCTCGAGCAGCACGGTGCCCGCGTCGGCGCCTTCGAGGCCTGCGATGATGCGCAGCAGCGTCGTCTTCCCCGAGCCCGACGGCCCGAGCAGCGCGACCAGTTCGCCGGAGGCGACCGAGAAGCTCACGTCGTCGAGCGAGCGGAATTGACCGAACGTCTTGCTGACGTGACGAACCTCAATCCCCATTACGCGGACTCCGGAGCAGTGGCCTCGTCGGGCGATGCGAGCGATCGCGCCAGACGACGTTCGATGATGGCCTTGGCGACGAGCGTGACGAGCGCGAGCAGTGCAAGCACGGACGCGACGGCGAAGGCGGCCTGAAAGTTGTATTCGTTGTAGAGAATTTCCACGTGCAGCGGCATCGTGTTCGTGCGACCGCGCACGTGGCCGGACACGACCGAGACCGCACCGAATTCGCCCATCGATCGCGCGTTGCAGAGAATCACGCCGTAGAGCAGGCCCCACTTGATGTTCGGCAGCGTGACGCGGAAGAACGTCTGCAGCCCGCTCGCGCCGAGCACGCGCGCGGCTTCTTCCTCCTCGGTGCCGCTCGCTTCCATCACCGGGATGATTTCGCGTGCGATGAACGGGAACGAGACGAAGATCGTCGCGAGCACGATGCCGGGGACCGCGAAGACGATCTTGATGTCGTGATCGAAGAGCCAAGGCCCGAACCACCCGCGCCGTCCGAACAGGAGGACGAAGACGAGCCCCGAGATGACGGGCGAGACGGCGAACGGCAGATCGATCAGCGTGATGAGCAGGTTGCGGCCGGGGAATCGGAACTTCGCAATCGCCCATCCGGCCGAGACGCCGAAGATCAGGTTCGATGGCACGGCGATGGCGGCGACGAAGAGGGTGAGGCGGATCGCCGACAGCGCGTCGGGATCCTCGAGCGCGGCCCAATAGGCGTCGACGCCCTTGGCGAACGCCTCGCTGAACACCATGACGAGCGGCACGGCCAGGAACAGCGCGAGGAACGCGAGTGCAACGCCAATGAGCGTCCAGCGGACGAACGCCGGCTCGGTCAGGCGCCGGCGGGGGAGTGTCGCGCCGCCGTGTCGGTGAGCTGAAACGTAGCCTGCCATGGATGCCTCAGTGCGCCAGCCGCCGGCCCGTCCAGTGCTGCAGGCCATTGATGGCGAGCAGGAGCACGAACGAGATCACGAGCAAGCCGAAGGCGATGGTCGTCGCGCCCGCGTAGTCGTACTGCAGGAGCTTGGTGATGATGAGCAACGGCGCGATTTCCGTCCGCATGGGCATGTTCCCCGAGATGAAGACGACCGATCCGTATTCACCGACCGCGCGCGCGAACGACAACGCGAAGCCGGTGATCCACGCTGGATAGAGGTACGGCAGGATGATGCGCGTCGCGATCTGCCAGCGGTTCGCGCCGAGACTCGTCGCGGCTTCCTCGACCTGCAGATCGAGCTCTTCGATGACCGGCTGCAGCGTGCGCACGACGAACGGCAGGCCGATGAAAATGAGCGCGACCGTGACCCCGAGCGGTGTGAACGAGACCTTGAGTCCGTGCCGCGCGAGCGGCGCGCCCAGCCAGCCGTTCGGCGCATAGAGCGTCGTGAGCGTGATGCCCGCCACTGCCGTCGGCAGCGCGAAGGGGAGATCGATCAGCGCGTCGATCACGCGGCGCCCGGGGAATGGATACCGGACGAGCACCCACGCCACGAGTACCCCGAACACGCCGTTGACCACCGCGGCCACGAACGACGCGCCGAGGCTGAGTTTGTACGAGGCGACGACGCGCGGATCGGTGAGCGTGCGATGAAAGGCTGTCCACCCCATCGTGATGCTCTCGACGGGCAGGGTCGTGAGCGGCACGATCACGATGAGCCCGAGATAGAGCAGCGTGAACGCCATCGTCACGCGGAAGCCAGGCAATACACGAGGAGACATGAGACCCCTGTCAAGTCAGAAGGTAGAAGCCAGAAGCCAGAAGGCGGTTCCGAGTTCCCTCGCCCCTGAAGGGGCGAGACTCCACGGACCGGACGCGACCGGAACGCGGAACCCCCTTCTGGCTTCTGGCTTCACACTTCTAGCTTCAGTGTTGCGGCACGTAGATCTGGTCGAAGGAGCCCCCGTCGGCGAAGTGTGTGGCCTGGGCCTTCTGCCAGCCGCCGAACGCGTCGTCGATCGTGAACAGCGTGAGCTTCGGCAGAGCCGACGCGTACTTCGCCAGCACCTTCGGATCGCGCGGGCGGTAGTGGTTCTTCGCGATGATCTCCTGCGCCTCGGGCGTGTACAGGAACTTCAGGTACGCCTCGGCGATCGCGCGCGTGCCGTGGTGATCGACGTTCTTGTCGACGATCGCGACCGGCGGCTCGGCGAGGATGCTGGCCGACGGCACGACGATCTGGAACTTGCCAGGCGTCTCGGCCAGCGCCAGGAATGCCTCGTTCTCCCACGAGAGCAGCACGTCGCCAATCCCGCGCTGCACGAACGTCGTCGTCGATCCGCGCGCGCCGCTGTCGAGCACCGGCACGTTCTTGTAGAGCTTCGCGACGAAGTCCTTGCCGGCCGCGTCGTTGCCACCCCCTGCGCGTTTGCCGTACTCCCAGGCGGCCAGATACGCCCACCTTGCGCCGCCCGACGTCTTCGGGTTGGGCGTGATCACGCTCACGCCCGGCTTGACGAGATCGTTCCAGTCCTTGATGCCCTTCGGATTGCCGTTGCGCACGAGGAAGACGATCGTCGACGTGTAGGGTGAGCTGTTGTCGGGCAGTCGCCGCTGCCAGGCCGGATCGATGAGTCCGCTCTTGGCAATGGCGTCGATGTCATAGGCGAGAGCGAGCGTGACGACGTCGGCGTCGAGTCCGTCGATGACGGCGCGGGCCTGACCGCCCGAGCCGCCATGCGACTGTTCGATTTTGACGGTCTTGCCGGTCTTGGCCGCGTAGTCCTTGATGAACGCGGTGTTGACGGCCTCGTAGAGCTCGCGCGTCGGATCGTACGAGACGTTGAGTAAGGTTTGCGCCTGTGCCGCGGAGGCCAGGCCGGCGATCGCCACCGCGCTGAGCGCGGCGACACGAAGCGAGGAACGGAAAGTCATGATCGAAATCTCCATTTACGAAACGGTGGTCGAAGTTCGTGGAGCCCTGGGTCTTCAGGCACAGAGGGCAGAAGCGATTCGCGTTCAGAAAGCGAGTTGCGTGCGGAAGAGGATGGCGTTTTCCGCTGGTCGGTCCGCTGCACCGCCATCGAACGACGTGCGTTCGTAGCTGAGGTAGTACTTCACGTAGCTGACCGGGTACCAGTTCACGCCGATCGAGGCTTGGTGCGCTTCACGTACGGAATCGTCGGCAGCGAAGCCGAGCGTGAACGCGTCTTCGTCGGCCGTGAGCGCGGCGTAGCGCGCGACGATTTCGACCGCGCCCCAGGCGCCCGACGCGGGATCGAACGGCCGCTTCGGCCGGATGACGCCGTTCGACGCCGTCTCGCCCGTGAGGATGACCGAGCCGCTTGCGTCCCAGCCGTCGTTGGTGATCGTGTGCGTCACGTCGGCCTTGGTGATGTCCTGACTCGTGCGCGCGTACTCGCCGAAGACGCCGAACGACTTGTAGTAGTAGAAGACGCCGGGTGAAATGCGCGTGCGGTCGCCGTCGGCGTTCGCGCCGGCGTAAGTGAAGAAGCGCTGGCCGGCCGACGTCTTGAACGACGGCAGCGCGCCGGTCTGCGATCCGGATGAGAAGCCGAGGTGCAGGCCGAAGTTGTCGAAGGCGGACGCGGTCGCCGCGCCGGTCCGGTGGAACGGCCGCACCTGGATGCGGCCCGCGACGTCCTTGCCGCCATTCGTGTCGACGTCGGTGGTCGTGCTGGATCCGTCGGGCACGCCGTTGAACACGCCGATCGCGTAGCTCACAACACCGTGCGCCAAGTCGCCTCGTACCTGCACGCCGTCGTCGCGATTGGGGACGAGCAGCGAGACGAGCGATCGTTCGTTGAAATACAAACCTGGGTCACCGTAGAGGAGTTCCAGACCAACGGGCGTCTTGTCCTTGCCGACGCGAATGCCGAACGCCGTCGAGAACTGAATGTCGGCGTACGCGTCGACGACGGTCGCTGCGCCATTGCCCAACTCGGGTGTCAGGCGGAACGCGAAGTACTTCGCGACCTGTCCCTGGATGCCGAGTCGTGCTTTGCGCAGCGTGAACGTGTTGGTGAACGGTGACGGGTCGTCGGTCGAGAATCGTCCGTCTTCCTGGATGACCGTGCCGAACGACAGCTTGTTGTGGCCGTCGGCCGACTGCACGAAGAAGCCGTTCTGCCAACCGGCGACAACGGCCGGCGCGGTGGTCTGGCTGCTGGTCGTGCTCGACGCGGACTGCGCGCGGGCGTTGAGGGGAAGAACGATCGTCGTGAACGCGGCCAGCGTGAACGTGCGCCGCGCGAGACGAAACATGGCCCGCCTATGGCGGTGGGCCGACACGAGAGACATGCGAAACCTCCGAAGGGGTCCCCAGCGTGCGTGCGCGACGGCCGGCGAGAGGCGCAGACGAGCACTGAAGCCCGCGCCGATGCGTCGGCTCGCGAAGCACACGGGGACCGCGACTAACGGTCCAACTCAAACGAAATGGATGAGAACGGGACGCCGACGGAGGCGCGCGGCGAAGGGAACTGATTCAGTGCGAGCGGAAGGACGGCTCGAACGTCACCACGCGGTCGTCGGCACGATACACCCGCACCGACACGAAGCCGGGCAGGTGCAGAGACGACACGACGTGAAGTGACGCGACATACGGACGACCATGGTTCTATCAACGTCCATGAATCGTGTCAAGCCGCGCGACAATTAAAAGGCTATCTGCGTACGGAAGAGGATCGCGTGTTCGGTGGGCCGTGCCGTCGCGCCGCCCGTGAACGACGTGCGTTCGTAGCTGAGGGAATACTTCACGTGGTCCACGGGGTACCAGTTCACACCTACTGACACTTGATGCGCGTCACGGACGGCATCGTCGGCGACGAGATTGAACGTGAACGCGTCATCGTCGACGTGGACCGCCGCCCAGCGGGCGGCAATCTCAATCGCGCCCCAGGAACCCTTCGCCGGGTCGAATGGCCGTGCTGGACGAACGCCCTCATTCGAGGCCTTTTCGCCCGTGAGGATCACCGCACCGCTCGCGTTCCAACCGTCGGTGACGATCGTATGCGTCACGCCGGCCCTGGCGACATCCTGGTGCGTGCGCGTGTATTCGCCGAAGACGCCGATCGACTTGTAGTTGTAGAAGGCGGCTGGCGCCAGACGAAGGCGGCGGCCGTTGGCCATCGCGTCCGGCGCGTAGCTGAAGAACCGCTGGCCGGCGGATGTCTTGAACGACGGCAGCGCGCCCTGTTCCGATCCGGACGAGAAGCCGAAGTGCAGCCCGAGATCGTCGAGAGGCGACCGCGCGGCGCCGGATCGGCGGAACGGCCTCGCCTGTATTCGCCCGGCCACGTCCTTGCCGCCGTTGGTGTCCACGTCGGCCGCCGTGCTCGCGCCATCGGGAACGCCGTTGAACACGCCGAGCACATAACTGACCGTGCCGCGCGCTACGTCGCCCCGGACTTGGACGCCGTCGTCGCGGTTCGGGACGAGCAGCGAGGCGAGCGATCGTTCGTTGAAGTATCGGCCGGCATCGCCGTAGAGCAGCAGCTCGAGGCCGACGGGCGTCTTGTCCTTGCCCGCGCGCACGACGAATGCCGGTGAAAACCGGAGGTCGGCATACGCGTCGGTGATGGTCGGCGAGCCATTGCTGAATTCCGGCGTCAGGCGGAACGCGAAATACCGCGCGATCTGACCGGTCATGGCGAGACGTGCCTTGCGAAGCGAAAACGTGTCGATGAACGGCGAGGGATCGTCGAGCGAGAACTTGCCGTCCGCCTGGACGACGGCACCGAGCACCAGCCGGTTGCTGCCGTCGGCTGACTGGACGAAGAAGCCGTCCTTCCAGCCGGCGACCGGCGCACTCGCTTCACCAGACGACGATGCCGCTGACAATCCGGTGGCGGACTGCGCCCGGATGGGAAGAGGACGCGCCAACGTCACGAGCGCGGCAAGGGCTGCCGCGCGGCACGAAGCCCGGGAACGGACGCTCACAGCGCGGAACGGCGCGATCGCGCGCGCAGCCACTCGATGAGGATCGGCAGGAGCGACACGGCGACGATGCCGATCGTGACGAGCGAGAAGTTCTGCTTGACGATGGGCACGTTGCCGAAGAGCATGCCGGCGCCCAGGCACAAGCCGACCCACGCGGCCGCGCCGATCGCGTTGTAGAGCATGAACGCGTGGGGCGCCATCGAGGCCGCGCCGGCGACGAAGGGCACGAACGTACGGATGATCGGCGCGAAGCGGCTGAGCACGACCGCTTTACCGCCGTAGCGATCGAAGAAGGCCTGCGCGCGCTCGAGGTGCTGGTGGTTGAGCAGCCGGTGAATCCACCCGCGGCGATCGGTCGCGTGAAAGACACGCGGGCCGATGAGCCGGCCGGCCGTGTAGTTGACCGCGTTGCCGATGAACGCGGCCGCGACGAGCAGGACGTAGAGCGCGACGCCGTTCATGCCGCCGGCGGCGGCCAGCGCGCCGAGCGCGAAGAGCAGCGAGTCGCCCGGCAGGAACGGCGTGACGACGAGGCCGGTCTCCGCGAAGATGACGGCGAACAGCATGCCGTAGATCCAGGTGCCGTAGGCGGCGACCAGATCGGGCAGATGCCGATCGAGGTGCAGGACGAAATCGATGAGTGTCGACACGGGCCGCGTCCGTCGGCGTCAGTGCGCCGCGGGCGCGGGCGGCGCCGGCTTCACGTCGCGGACGATGACGAGCGTTTCGCCCGGTTTGACGAAGCCGAGTTCGCGTTGGGCGGCATCGGCGATGGCCGAGGGATCGGTCTGCAGACGCCGGCCTTCCTGCTGGAGATGTTGGTTCTCGAGACGCACGGCCGCAACGGCTGCCTGGAGCGCGTCGCGTTCGTGTCGTGCACGCACGGCCGCCAGGTAGCCGTGATCGCCGACGATCGCATTGACGAGGAGCAGGCCGAAGACGAACGCGAGCACCCAGGCGATGCGCCGGCCCGTATGACCATCGTGCGCGGCGTCCGGTCGCGGCCGCACGCGCACGCCCGTGGACGGACGTTCGTCGGAGAGCGGCTGCCGGTCGTCGTTCATGCGCGACATCTTTCTTATCAGGTTTTCGGAACCGGTACAAGGACAAAATAGGGCATGAGCGACTTCGTGCTGGCCATGACCACCCTCCCCGGCGATTTCGACTCCGCGCCGCTCGCCCAGGATCTCGTGGGCAGCGGACTCGCCGCGTGCGTGACCATCGTGCCGGGCATCCGATCCGTCTACACGTGGAAGGGCGTCCCGCAGATCGATCAGGAACAGCAACTCTTCATCAAGACGACCTCCGAGCAGGTGGACCCGTTGTGGGATCTGCTGCGTGAGCGTCATCCCTACGACGTCCCCGAGTTCCTCGTGCTGCCGGTCATCGACGGCAGCGAGCAGTACCTCGAATGGGTGGATCGGAACGTCGGGCCGAAGGCGGAGAGCTGAGGGAGCTACTCCTCCAGCGCCTGCTCGAGATCCGCGATGAGATCGGCCACGTCTTCGATGCCGGTCGAGATGCGGATGAGCGCGTCCGAGATGCCGAGCGCGGCGCGTTCAGCGGGCGGGACCGAGGCGTGCGTCATCGTGGCCGGGTGGCTCGCGAGCGATTCGACGCCGCCGAGGCTTTCGGCGAGCGTGATGAGGCGCAGACTGCCGAGCACGCGGCGGGCCCGTTCGGGCGAATCGACTTCGAAGGCGAGCATCCCGCCCGAGCCGTTCGGCATCTGACGCGCGGCGAGATCGCGCTGCGGATGGTCGTCGAGGCCGGGATAGTACACGCGCGTGACGCGTCGATGGCCGCGAAGGAACGTCGCGAGCGCCAGGCCGTTGGCCGAGTGCTGCGCCATGCGGAGCGGCAGCGTCTTCGTGCCGCGCAAGACGAGCCACGCGTCCATTGGTCCGAGGATCGCGCCGGCCGCGTTCTGCACGAAGCCGAGCCAGTCGATGTCCTCGTCGCGCACGGCCACGACTGCGCCGCCGACCGAGTCGCTGTGGCCGTTGAGATATTTCGTCGTGCTGTGGATGACGAGATCGCAGCCGAACGCAATGGGCTGCTGCAGGTACGGGCTCGCGAACGTGTTGTCGACGGCGACGGGAATGCCGCGTTCGTGCGCGATGGCCGCGACGGCCGTCAGGTCGGTGAGGCGGAGCAGAGGATTGGTCGGTGTCTCGACGAAGACGAGTTTCGTCGCCGGCGTGATCGCGCGCCGAGTGACGTCGAGATCCGACGTGTCGACGAACGTGAACGTGAGACCGTACCGCCGCAGCACGCGTTCGAAGAGCCGGTACGTGCCGCCGTACACGTTGGCCGTCGCCACGACGTGATCGCCCGATCCAAGCCGGCGCACGACGGCATCGATCGCGGCCATGCCCGACGCGAAGGCGAATCCCGCGCGGCCGCCTTCGATCGCGGCGAGGTTCGCCTCGAGCGCCGTCCGCGTCGGATTGCGCGTGCGCGCGTACTCGTAGCCCTTGTTGCGGCCGAGCGCCTCCTGCGCGAACGTCGACGTCTGGTAGATCGGCGTCGCGACGGCGCCTGTCGCGGGATCGGGCGGTTGTCCGGCGTGAATGCAGCGGGTGGCGAAGCCCGCGTCCTGCGGCCAGCTCATGCGGTCCTCCGAAGCGTCTCTGTTATGATGCGGCCTGCCCGGCCGCGTTTCGTCCCCCGCGCGGGCTGAGCCACCACGAATGCCTGCTGCGTCCGACGACGCCGCGCGTGAGCGTCGACCGTACGGGCCTCCGCCCCGGCCGGGCCCGCCGCTGCTGAAGACCATTCCCGGGCGGATCTTCCTGGTCGCCGGCGCCTGTTCGCTCGCGCTCTACGGCGTCGAACAGCTCGTGCCGCTGCCGGTGGTCGTCGAGATCTTCCGCAAGGTCGTCTCGCTCGCGTGTCTCATCGGCCTCGGCTGGATGACGACCCTCGCGTTCCTGCGTAGCCGGCGCGCGTTCCTCTGGCGCGTGCGGCGCAAGCTCATTCTCTCGTACGTCTTCCTCGGCTTCGTGCCGCTCGTCCTCGTGCTCGCGTTCGTGCTCACTGGCGGTCTGCTGCTCTACATGACCGTGGCGCAGTACGTCTTCCAGGAAGGGTTCGCCGACACGATCGAGACCGTTCACCAGGTGGCCGAGACGTCGGCGATCGAGATCGGCCGCAATCCGTCGGCGATTCAGGCGGCGATCGATCGTAAGGTCGCGAATCTCGCGAACCGCTATCCGCGTCTGTCGATGGCGGTCGTGTCCGCGTCGAGTGCGCCCGCGATGACACCGCTCGTGAGCGGGCCGTGGACCGACGAGCCGCCGCCTGCCAGCGTGCCAGCCTGGGTGACGCGCGCGCGCGGTTTCGCCGGCACGATCGTCCGGCACGATGGCGCGAACCTCGCGCTCGTCATCCGCGCGGCGACGCCGACGGTCGACGGCCGCCGGCTCGTCATCGCCGATCTGCCCGTCGACGCGACCATCATCGATCGCCTGCGCGATCGCACGGGCACGGCCATGACGTCGGTCGCCGCGTCGGGATGCGGCGCAGGTACGGTCGCCGGGCCGCCGGCGACACGCAGCATCTGGACGCTCTTTCGCCAGACGGTCGCCTTCATGGACTGCACGAACTGGCCAGACGGGCAGACGGGCGGCCTGTCGGTGACGCTCGACGCGCCGATCGGCCGGCTGTCGAACCGGCTCGCCTCGGTCCAGTCGGCGCAGATCGCGGCGATGGTGGGCGAGAGCTGGTGGACGGTCTTTCTGCCGCTCCTCGTCGCGCTCGGCGTGCTGTTCCTCATCATCCAGGGATCGGCGCTCGTGATGGGTGGGCTCCTCGCGCGATCGATCACGTCGGCGGTCCACGAGCTCTTCGTCGGCACCGAGCGCGTGCAGCAGGGCGACTTCGCGCACCGCATCCGGATCGAGTCGCGCGATCAGCTCGGCGACTTGGCCGACTCGTTCAATCGCATGAGCGCGAGCATCGAGCATCTCCTGCACGTGCAGCGCGAGAAGCAGCGGCTCGACGACGAGCTGCGCATCGCGCGCGAGATCCAGAAGTCGCTCCTGCCGACCGGTCCGCCGACAATGGCCGGGCTCGACGTCGCCGATCTCTGCGAGCCGGCGCGCGAAGTCGGTGGCGACTACTACGACTTCTTCACGGTCGGCCCGGGGCAACTCGGCGTGCTCATCGCCGACGTCTCGGGCAAGGGCACGTCGGCCGCGCTCTACATGGCGGAGCTCAAAGGCATCATGCTCGCCTTGAGCCATGCGGAGCCTTCGCCGCGGCGCCTGCTCATCGACGTCAACCGCCGGCTGGCGGGCCAGCTCGACACGCGCAGCTTCATCACGATGACCTATCTCGTCATCGATCTGCCGCGCCGCACGCTGACCGTCGCCCGCGCCGGCCACACGCCGCTCCTCGTCGTCTCGGGCGGCCGGAGCGAGGTCGTCACGCCCGACGGCATGGTGCTGGGCCTGCGGATTCCCGGGGCCGAGGCACGCTTCGAGGCGCTCCTCGAGGAGCGGACGCGGGAACTTGCGCCGGGCGACACGATTGTGCTGTATACAGATGGCATCACCGAGGCCATGGACGCCGGTGGCGAGCTGTTCGGCGAGGCCGCGCTCGCGCGCGTGCTCGCCAGCCAGCACGGCTTGGACGCCGCCGGCATCCGTGAGCGCGTGCTCCGCGAGGTGAAGGCGTTCGTGGGTGACGCCGAACCGCACGACGACATGACGATGGTCGTGCTGAAGGTGACCGGATCGGACGGCATGGGGTCAGCATGAAGGCGCAATCGTCCCGCGAGGGACCGCCGGTCGAGATCTTCCGCAGTCATTCCTCGATTGAAGCCGAAG
>DASZOV010000069.1:0-10758 GCA_035550595.1 Vicinamibacterales bacterium | reverse complement strand
CACGTGGGTACGGTAGAGTGTGGAAACTTTTGGGCAGGGTTGCCCGCCTGGTAGGGAGGCGTTCATGAGGTTGTCGAGTGTCGCGTCGGTCGCAGGCCGGCGCATGGTCTCGGGTCTTGCGCTTGCGGGCATGCTGTCGGTGACGGCGACCGCGTGGGCGCAGCAGGCGCCGGCGGAGCAGACGCCCGCGGCGGGCGGCGAGGCCGGTGCCGCTCAAGGGCAGGCGGCTGGTCAGGCTCCGGCGGCCGAACAGAACGACGGTTTCCAGTTCACGTCCGACGCGGTCGCCATCCTCTGGTACATCAAACCGGACAAGACGGCGGACTTCGAGTCGGCGTGGACGACGATCAAGGGGCGGCTGTCGGCCAGCGACAAGCCGGATCTCAAGGCGATCGGCGACACGATGAAGCTCTGGAAGGTGGACGCGCCGGCCGGCGCCAACGGTCAGCCGTACATCACCTATGTCGATCCCGTCTCGAAGACGTCGACGTACAACCCGATGAAGCTGTTGTTCGATTCGGGGGTGTTCACACGCGAGGAGGCGCAGCCGCTCTACGACAAGCTGTTCGCGTCGATCAACAACGGCCAGATCATCCCGATGCCGCTCGTCGCCGTACAGGCGTCGGCGGCCGCGCCCGCGGCGGCGCCTTCGACGACGCCTGCTCCGTCGACGACCCCCGCGCCGAGCACGCCGGGACCGCAGTAAACGCGGGCGGGCGACGCCCCGCACGCCAGGCTGAGTCAGGAACGGGACGCGCTGCATGGCAGCGCGTCCCGTTCGTCGTTGAGCGAGGGGCCCCGAGATGCGCCGATGGCTGACGGCCGGGATCGCGGCGATGTTCGCGACAACGGTGCCAGTCGTGGCCGCAGATCGCCAGACGACCGCAGTCGCCGATCCGGCTTCCACGAACGCGACGGCCACCGCAGCCGCCGCTTATCAATTCCCGTCGGGCGTCGGCGTGCTCTTCTTCTACGTGCGTCCCGACCGGGCCACGGACTTCGAGGCCATCGCCGCGCGCCTCGACGACATCCTCGGCCGTGCGACCGATCCGCTCCGGGCCAAGCAGGCGCAGGGCTGGCACATCTTCAAGTCCACCGAGACCCCGAAGGACGCCGTCGTCTACGTCTTCTTCCTCGATCCCGCCGTCGTGGATGCCGACTACGATCCGATGAAGCTCGTAGCCGAAGGCGCCCCCGACCAAGCCGCCGATCTCTACCGTCGCCTACGCGACGACGTGATTCGCGTCGAGCGAATGGGACTGGCGACGATACGGTGAACGCGGCTCTAGGTCAGAAACGCAGAAGCCGCGCTGCAAAACTTCGAACGTCGAACTTTGAACTTCGAAACGGTGGTCCATTCGAGCAAGAAAATGCGCCGAAGGCGCGTCCTCAGTTCGAACTTCGCAGTTCGCAGTTCGAAGTTGACACCATGTCTCAAAACGCGACGTTCAACCCCGCATAGAACCGTTGCGGATGCGGATAGAGCGTGTCGCCGCCACGCAGGTTGAACACGCGATAGTCGAGTCGCAGGCGTAGCGGTCCGACGAGCGGCATCTTGATGCCGCCGCCGATGTTGGTGCCGAAGTTCGTCTCACCCTCGTCCGCCAGCCGTTCACGGAAAAAGCCGCCTCCACCCGTCAGGTAGAACTGCATGCGCGTCGGCGTCTGGACGAGGCCGTTGATCATGCCGGTCTTGAGGCCGGGCGCGCCCTTGGCCAGGTTCTCGCCCGTGCTCGCGTACTCGAACTCGAAGCCGACGACGATGAGGCTGACGCCGAGGGAGAAGCCCTTGGTGGCTCGCGTCTCGGGTGTCGGAGAGAATCCGAGGAACGCGGTGCCGTCCGCCCAGGCGGCGCCAGGCACGAGGGCGAGCGCGGACGCTGTCAGAATCGCTGCGGCGGCACGCCGCTTGAGAGAAGTCCACGTCATAATCTTCATTATCGGCCGGTGGCGCGGTCGCGTGCACGGTTCGGGAGGTCGGGATGCACATCGGGCAGATCGAGATCACACCGCTCTCGGACGGCACGATTCGCCTGGACGGCGGGGCGATGTTCGGGGTCGTGCCGAAGGTGCTGTGGGAGCGGCAGGCGCTGCCCGACGCGCGCAACCGCATCGAGATTGCGCTCAGACCGCTGCTCATCCGCGCGGGCGGAAAGAACATCCTCGTCGATGCCGGCATCGGCGACAAGCTGACGCCGAAGGAGATCGAGATCTACGGCGTCGATCGCGTCGAATCGCTCGATCGATCGCTCGCGCGCGCCGGGCTGATGGCGCGTGACATCGATCTCGTCATTGCCACCCATCTGCACTTCGATCATGCCGGCGGTTTCACGTCGCTCGTCGATGGCGTGCTTGTGCCGCGCTTTCCGCGCGCGACCTACCTCATCCGCCGCGGCGAGTGGGAGGCGGCGACCGAGGTGAATGAGCGGACGCGTGCGTCCTACGCGGCGGAGAACTTCGTCCCGCTCGCCGAGGCCGGCGTCGTGCAGTTCATCGAAGAGGACGGCGAGTTGCTTCCCGGCGTGAGCGTGTGGCGCACGGGCGGGCACACGCGCGATCACCAGATCGTACGCATCTCGTCGGGCGGCCGGACGGCGATCTTCGCAGCCGATCTGCTGCCGACGACCGCGCATCTGCGCGAAGCGTGGATCATGGGCTACGACCTGTATCCGATGGACACGCTGGCCTACAAGCGCGAATTCCTGCGCGAGGCCGCGGCCGACGGGCATCTCATCCTGTTCGAGCACGATCCGCGCGTCGCCGCTGGTATCATTCGGGCGGACGCGAAGGGCCGGCGGGTCGAGCCCATCGACCTCTGACCGCGTTCCCGCCGCGCCGGCGCTCATCATCTATGTCTGTAGCCCGTTCCTCGTCTTCCTCCCCGTCTGTCTCGGCCGAGATCGGCATCATCGGCGGCAGCGGCCTGTACGACATGGCCGAGCTCGTCGATCGCCGCGAGCACACGGTCACGACGCCCTTCGGCGATCCGTCCGGCCCGTACGTTCTCGCGACGCTCGGTGGCCGGAAGGTCGCGTTCCTCGCGCGGCACGGCGCCGGTCATCGGCTCATGCCATCGGAGCTGAACTATCGCGCGAACATCTACGGCTTCAAGTCGCTCGGCGTGAAGTGGATTCTGTCGGCGAGCGCGGTCGGCAGCCTGCGCGAGGACTACGCGCCGCAGCATCTGGTCGTGCCGGACCAGTTCTTCGATCGAACGCACGGCCGAGTGAGCACGTTCTTCGGCGAAGGGCTCGTCGCGCACGTGGCGTTCGCGCACCCGTTCTGCCGGCCGCTGAGCGCGGTGCTCTACGACGCAGCGGTTGGCGCCGGCGCGACGGTCCATCGGGGCGGCACGTACGTGTGCATGGAAGGGCCGCAGTTCTCGACCGTCGCCGAATCGAAGGCGTACCGCGCCGCGGGCTTCGACATCATCGGCATGACGAACCTGCAGGAAGCGAAGCTCTCGCGCGAAGCGGAAATCTGCTACACGACGCTCGCGCTCGTGACCGATTACGACTGCTGGCACCCCGATCACGACTCGGTCACGGTCGACATGATCGTGGCCAACCTGACGGCCAACGCGAAGATGGCGCAGCGCGTGCTCGCCGCCGCCGTGGAACGATTGCCGATCGCGCGCGATTGCGAGTGCGCCCGCGCGCTCCAGACGGCCATCATCACGCGGCCCGACGCCATTCCGGCCGCGGCCCGCGCCCGTCTCGCTCTCCTCGTCGACAAATACCTGGACCGCTGATGCCCATGCACCTCGTCGTCACTGGATCGATCGCGTTCGATTACCTGATGTCGTTCCCCGGCAAGTTCACCGAGCACATCCTGCCGGAGCACCTGTCGCGCGTGAGCCTGAGTTTCCTCGTCGACAGCATGGACAAACGACGTGGCGGGTGCGCACCAAACATCGCCTATACGCTCGCGCTGCTCGGCGAACGGCCGAAGCTCATGGCCACGGCCGGCCGCGACTTCGACGAGTACCGCCGCTGGCTCACGGCGGCCGGCGTCGACACGTCGCTCGTCAAGGAGATCCCCGACACGTTCACGGCGTCGTTCTTCTGCAGCACCGACAGCGCGAACAATCAGATCGCGTCCTTCTACACCGGCGCGATGGCGAACGCGAGCGAGTTGTCGTTCCGCACGGCCGGGCCCGTCGATCTCGCCATCATCTCGCCGAACGATCCGAGCGCGATGACGCAATACGCCGACGAGTGCCGCGCGATGGGCGTGCCGTTCATCTTCGATCCCGGCCAGCAGTGCGCGCGCATGTCGGCCGAGGAACTCATGGATGGCCTCACGGGCGCGGCGATGGTCATCTGCAACGACTACGAGTGGGAGCTCCTGCAGAAGAAGACGGGGCTGGCCGAGTCGGACATCTTCGATCGCACGCGCATGCTCGTCGTGACGCGCGGGGAGCACGGATCGACCGTGCTCACGGCCGACTCGCGCGCCGACGTGCCCGCGGTGACGCCGCAGCGCATCGCCGATCCGACCGGCGTTGGCGACGCCTACCGCGGCGGTTTCATGAAGGGCCTCGTCCACGGCGCGGATCCGACCGTCTGCGCGCGCATGGGCAGCGTCGCCGCCACGTTCGCGCTCGAACATCTCGGCGGCCAGAGTCACGCCTACACGTGGCAGGAGTTCGCGGCGCGCTACGCGGCGCATTTCGGGCCGCTCGCGCTCGACTGATCGCTCCGTCATGTCCACCTGGGGGCGCCGGCTCGTGCGTGTCCTGCCAGCCGCGCTCGTCGCGGGCGCCATCGTCTGGCCGGTCGCGCTCGGGGCGGCCGCCGTCGCACGGATGAGCGGTGAGCCGCGCGCGTGGACGACGGTCGTTTATGCGATGGCGTCGACGGTGTGTCACCAGCGGCCGGACCGGTCCTTTCATACCGCAGGCGTGCAGTGGCCGGTGTGCGGGCGCTGCGCGGGATTGTACGCCGCCGCGCCGATGGGCGCCGTGCTCGCTCTCTTCGCGATACGGCGCCGGCGCATTGCGCGCAATCGGCATCTGATCGCCGGGCTTGCCATGGCCGCGCTGCCCACGGCCGTGACGCTCGTCGTCGAATGGTCGGGCCTCGCGGCTGTCACGTCGATCGAACGCGCCGTCGCCGCGCTGCCGCTCGGAGCGGCGCTCGCGTTCGTGCTCGTACGCTCGGCGACTGGAGCGACCAGATCAGCCGCGTCAATCGGATAAACTGACGCCCGATGCCGTTGCCGTCCGTCACGCCCGTGCCTGTGCCCGATCGCCGCTCGTCCTCCGCGTCCCCACTGACGTTGTGCGCGGCCGCGTGGTTCGTGCCTGGCGCCGGTCATCTGCTCCAGGGCCGCACGGAAAAGGCCGTCGTCTTCTTCGTCGTGCTCGTCGGCATGTTCACGGTCGGTCTGGCCTTCGGCGGCCGCCTGTTCCCGTTTCGACTGGCCGAACCACTCGTGTTCCTGGCGGCCGCGGCCGAGTGGGTGCTCGGGTTGCCGCGTCTGGTCGCTGCACTCGGTGGGTTCGGCGCGGGCGACGTGATCCGCGTGACTTACGAGTACGGCAACACGTTTCTCATTGCCGCCGGTCTGCTCAACGCGCTGGTCGTGCTCGACGTCTACGACCTCGCGATCGGACGGAGGCGCTGACGTGGCGGTGCACCTCAGCGCGATGGCGCTCTTCGCCGCCGCCGTGGCGGTCGTCTTCGGCGTGCTCGTCCATGACGCGCCGCGCGATCAAGTACGGCTCGCCGTTCGCATCTTCGGCGGACTCGTCGTCGGCGCCTACCTCGTCGGCTGGCTCATGATCGGGCTGTACGGATGAGCCGCGCCTGGGGACTGTGGCTGCCGGCGATCGCGCAGATGGCGATCATCTTCGGAGCGTCATCCATTCCGGATCTGACGACGCTCCCCGGCGGCATGTCGGATCACACGGGACACTTCATCGGCTACGCGCTGCTCGGGGCGCTCGTGCTTCGCGCGCGGGCGGGCGGCACGTGGCGCGGCGTCACGGCGCAGGTTGGTTGGCAGGCGTGGCTCGTGGCGACGATCTACGGCGTGACGGACGAGTTCCATCAACGGTTCGTCCACGGCCGGACGCCGGACGTCCACGACTGGATGGCCGATGCGGCCGGGGCCGCCGTCGCGGTCGTCATCGGCGTGGTCGCGGCGTTCGGGGCGCGTCTCGAAGGCCGCGAAGTATAATTTCCGCGCGTTTTTCCGCATGCGCATCGCCCTCATCGTGTCCGAATACCACGCCTTCATCACCGACGGCCTCGAAGCCGGTGCTCGAGCTGCGCTCGCCGAGGCCGGCTGCGACGACGACGTGGAGATGTTCCTGACGCCGGGGGCCTTCGAGCTCGCGCAGGCGGCGCAGCGCGTGGCCGAGACGCGGCGCTTTGCGGCCATCGTCTGCCTCGGCTGCCTCATCCGTGGGGAGACGCCGCACTTCGACTACATTGCGCGCGCCTCGGCCGACGGCATGATGCGGACGGCGCAGGCCACGGGCGTGCCGGTCGCGTTCGGCCTGCTCACGACGAACACGGTGGACGAAGCCGTCGCGCGATCCATCCCGGGCCCGGCCAACAAAGGGCGCGAAGCGGCGATGGCGGCCGTGGCGATGGCGCGGCTCTACCGGCGCCTGGCCGGCGACGCGGGGGCCGAATGGGACGAGTCGTAGCCGGTCCGCGGCGCCAGGCTCGGGAAGCGGCGCTGCAGATCCTGTATTTCTGGGAAGTCGGTCACGTCGATCCGGAGACGGCGATCGACGTCTTTTTCCACGAGCACGTCCAGGACGCGTCGGCCGACGTCGAGACGTTCGCCGCGACGCTCGTCCACGGCACGATCGAGCGGCTGCCGGCGATCGACGCGACCATCGCACGGCACAGCGCGCACTGGCGCATCGAGCGGCTGGCCATGATCGATCGCCTCGTGCTGCGCCTCGGGACGTGGGAATTGCAGGAAGAACGCACCACGCCGCCGGCCGTCGTGATCAACGAGGCCATCGAACTCGCACGCCGCTACGGCGGTGATGAGTCAGCGCGATTCGTCAACGGGGTGCTGGACGCCATTCGACAAAGCACTGAGAACAGCTAGGCATGTCCAACGAACGAGAACAGATGGCCCAGCGGCGCGCGAAGCTCGACGAACTCGTCGCGAGCGGCGTCGAGGCTTATCCGCACGCCTTTCCGCGGACCGCGCCGATCGCGGCGCTCGTCGAGCGTTTCTCGCCGATGGCCGCCGAAGCCCTCGATGGGGAGCGGCCCGCGGTGCGCGCGGCCGGGCGCATCGTCGGCCTTCGTACGTTCGGCAAGGCGAACTTCCTCGTCCTCTCGGACGGCCGGTCGCGGCTGCAGGTGTACGTGCGCCGGGATTCGGTCGACGAGGCGAGCTTCGCCGTCTTCTCGCGGCTCGATCTAGGCGATCACATCGGCGTCGCGGGACGCGTCTTCCGTACGAAGACGAACGAGCTCACGATCTGGGCCGAGCACGTCGAGCTCCTCGCCAAGGGCCTCGTGCCGCTGCCGGAGAAGTGGCACGGACTGACCGACGTCGAGACGCGCTATCGCCAGCGCTACCTCGATCTGGCCGTGAATCCCGAGTCCCGGCAGGTCTTCGAGACGCGCGCCGCGATCGTCCGCACGATCCGGCGATTCCTCGACGCGCGCGGCTTCCTCGAAGTCGAGACGCCGATGATGCAGGCGATCGCCGGCGGCGCGCTGGCGCGGCCGTTCGTCACGCACCACAACGCGCTCGATCTCGATCTCTACCTGCGCATCGCGCCCGAGCTCTACCTCAAGCGCCTCGTCGTCGGCGGCATCGAGCGCGTGTACGAGATCAACCGGAACTTTCGCAACGAAGGCATCTCGACGCAGCACAATCCCGAGTTCACGATGCTCGAGTTCTACGAGGCGTACGCCGAGTACGGGCATCTGATGACGATGACCGAGGAGCTGTTCGGCACGATCGTCGAAGCGACCGGCGGTACCGTCGAGCGGCCGTTCGCGGGCCATCAGATCTCGTTCGCGCCGCCGTTCCGCCGGCTGTCGCTGCGTCATGCCGCCGCCGACGCGGCCACGGCGCGTCTGCGCGCGGCCGACCCGAACGCGGCCGTGGTCACCGAAGCGGACCTGCGCGATCGTGCGCGCGCGGCGGCGGTCGCCCAGGCGCTCGGTCTCGACGTCGCTCCCGCGCACGGCGCCGGTCGCATCGCGACGACGATCTTCGAGGCGCTCTGGGAGAGCGAGCTCGTCCAGCCGACGTTCGTCTACGACTTTCCGACTGAAGTCTCGCCGCTCGCCAAGCAGCGCGCCGACGATCCCGACACGGTCGAGCGCTTCGAGCTGTACGTCGGCGGATTCGAGGTGGCCAACGGCTTCAGCGAGCTGAACGATCCGGTCGAACAGCGCCGCCGCTTCGAGGCGCAGCTCGCCGAGCGCGCAGCGGGCGACAGCGAAGCGCACCAGATGGACGAGGACTACGTCCGCGCGCTCGAGTACGGTCTGCCGCCGACGGCGGGCGAGGGCATCGGTATCGATCGGTTGGTGATGCTCTTCACCGACAGCGCGTCGATCCGCGACGTCATCCTGTTCCCGCTCATGCGGCCGCGGTCGACGTCGGCGGTCGACGCGGACGAGCCGGCGGACGCCGGCTAGCGCGATGTCGCTGCCCTGGTTCGTCGCCCGCCGCTATCTGACCGCCCGTCGGCGCCAGGCGTTCATCTCGCTCATCTCGGCGGTGTCGGTGCTCGGAGTCGGCGTCGGCGTGATGGCGCTCGTCATCGCGAGCGCGCTCATGACCGGCGTCCAGGGTGAACTGCGCGATCGCATCGTCGGATCGACCGCGCACGTCTTCGTCAACAGCGTCGGCGCGCCCTTCGACAATCCGTCGGCGCTGCGCGACCGGCTGCGTGGACCGGACGTCGTTGGCGTCGCGCCGGCCATCATCGGTTTCGGGCTGCTCACAGCGGGCGGGTCGCAGAGCTTCGTCACGCTCAAGGGCATCGATCCGCTCCTCGAGCCGGATGTCACCGACATCAGCACGGCGATGACCGACGGATCGATCGTCGCGCTCGTCAATCGTCCGCCCGAGGCGAAGGACGGCGTGGTGCTCGGCGCGGACCTCGCTCGTACCCTGCACGTCGGCGTCGGCGATGTCGTCAACGTCGTGACGTCGGAGCTCACGCCGACCCTGACTGGCTTCGTGCCGCACCAGCGCGCGCTGCAGGTCGTCGGCACGTTCCGGTACGGCTTCTACGAATTCGACAGCTCGTACGCGCTCGTTTCGCTCCCGACGGCCGAGGATCTCCTGAACCGTGGCGGCCCGGATTCGATGCAGCTCCGGCTCACCAATCTCAACGAGGCGCCGGCCGTGCGCGATCGGCTGCGACGTGAGCTCGGTCAGGACTACGAGGTCAGCGACTGGACACAGTTGAACGCGCCGCTCTACTCCGCGCTGTGGCTCGAGAAGGTCGCCATCTCGGCGACGATCGGCCTCATCGTCATGGTCGCCGCGCTCAACATCGTCGCCTCGCTCGTGTTGCTCGTGATGGAGAAGAGCCGCGACATCGCGATTCTGCGGACCATGGGCGCGACGTCGCAGACGATCCGGCGGATCTTCGTTTACCAGGGACTCGCGATTGGCCTGGTCGGCACGATGACGGGCGTGATCCTCGGCATCATCGTGAGCGTCGTGGCCGATCGCTATCACCTCGTGCAGCTTCCCGGAGACGTGTACCAGATCACGTACCTCCCGTTCCGCGTGCAGCCGCTCGACGTGACGCTCATCTTCGTGGCGGCCGTCGCCGTGTGCCTGCTGGCGACGCTGTATCCGTCGCGGCAGGCGGCGCGGCTCGATCCGGCCGAAGCGCTGAGGAACCAGTAGCGTGGCGCTCCTCGACGTCTCGGGGCTCGTCAAGTCGTACGCCGCGCCGGGCGGCGCGCTGTCGGTCATCCGCGGAGCGGATCTCTCGATTGCGCGCGGCGAGATGGTGGCCATCACCGGTGCGTCCGGTGTCGGCAAGAGCACGCTCCTGCACGTGCTCGGCGGCCTCGACCGCTTCGACGCGGGGACGATCACGATTGACGGCGCGGCGCTCGATCGCATGAGCGACGACGAGCGGGTGCGGTTCCGGAACGCGCACGTCGGCTTCGTCTTCCAGTTCCATCACTTGCTGCCCGAGTTCACGGCCATCGAGAACGTCGAGATGCCGCTCTTCATCGCTGGCCGTCCAGCGGCCGAGCGACGGGAGCGGGCGGCGATGCTGCTCGATCGCGTCGGCCTGGCCGAGCGTGCCGAGCATCGGCCGGGCGCGCTATCGGGCGGTGAACAGCAGCGCGTGGCGGTCGCGCGCGCGCTCGCGTGTCGGCCGACGCTGCTCCTGGCCGACGAGCCGACGGGCAATCTCGACGAGGCGACGGCCGCCGAACTGCTGCAGCTCGTTCGCGACATGCACCGCGAGTACGGGCTGACGTCGGTCATCGTCACGCACAATTCGTCGCTCGCCGCCGCCTGCGATCGCATCGTCCGGCTGGAAGGGGGACGGCTCGCCGACGCGCCGCCGGCAGTCGCATGAGGCCGTCCGTCGCACGGCGCGCGGCCGGCCGCACCGCACGGGTTGCACCTGGAAGAGGCCGGTCATGCGACCGATGCCGTATAATGCGTCGAGGAACGCCATGAACGGCTTGCCTTCAGGCGGACGCCTGAATGTTTGAACGCTACACGGAACGAGCGCGGCGCGTCCTGTTTTTCGCCCGCTACGAAGCCACGCAGCTCGGGAGC